>LNDU01000043.1 GCA_001464735.1 Nitrospira sp. Ga0074138 | reverse complement strand
AGGCTCCGGCTGAAAGGGCGGGGCATTCCCGGCGAACCGGCGGGTGATCTCTATCTCGTCCTGAACGTGATGCTGCCGCCGGCGGACACGGAGCGGGCGAAGGAGCTGTATCATGCGATGGCCAGAGACCTGGCTTTCAATCCCCGCCAGGCCCTCGGGGTATGAGGAGGTGTTCTATGGAACAGGACATTCTAACAGGCAGCGTGATCGGCGATGAGGCGGTGCTGTCGATTGAGGAGTTGGCGAGAGCCTGTGGCGCGGAGGTGCAGTGGGTCATCGAATTGGTGACTGTGGGGCTGCTGGAGCCTCAAGGTACGGAGACCACGCGCTGGCGATTCCGTGCAGCAGATGTCAGCTGTGCTCGCCGAGTGGCCCGCCTACAAAGGGATTTCGACGCCAGTCTCGATGCGGCCGCAGTGATGCTTGATCTGCTGGATCAGATCGAACAGTTGCGCGCGCGCCTGAAGCGGGCCGGGCTTGATGTCGATGAGGGACTCCGTTGGTGAGAAGCGATGTTGGACGATGAAGATTGCACTAACAGGCGATGTGATGCTCGGACGGTTGGTGAATCAGTATGTTATTCAGAATTGTTCCGTGCGTCCCGAAGCTCCGTGGGGCGCTATCCTTCCTACCATGCTCGCCGCCGCAGCGAATCCGCGATTACAGCAGAAGCGTTCATGAATAATGCGGGTTAGCGCAAACAGGCACGAACGCATCCCTTGGTGGTGCTGAACGCCGTGGCGCATCAACTCGCGCGCGCCTGTTATTACATATTGCGCGAACAGGTGCCGTTCGATCTCCACCGCTGACGAAGACAACCGGGATGCGATTCAGTCATGCGAGAGTGGAGGGAGTAAAGCACCATCGGCATTCCACCTGCCGCTTATGAAGAGAGTGTCGGGTGGATATGGGGCTGTGACGCGTGACCGGCGCCTTCGAGATGGGCGAGACCTTTTCTGTTCGTAAGAGGAGTCCAATGAGCAGGGAGAGGCAAGAAGTGGTCATGAAGCAGGGCTACTGTGCCAGAGTGGAGAGCCTCTCTCAATGGAAATTGATGATCGTACAGACGATGATCATCGTCATAACCACGACGTGTGTGTTGGCTTCGGCATTGGGGCAGGTGCCTGGCGCTGAGGTTCAAGGTCCGGAACCATCAACTCAACAGTCGGAGTTGGAGGCGTTGAAAGCCAAGGTCAAAGAACTGGAGCAATCAGTCGAGGGCATCAAGAGGAAAGAGCCGTCGCCTGCTGAGCCGCTCTCATCGGGAACCAACACGGTCGTTCCTGCCATCAATCGGGAACGGCACCTGGTAACTGAAGATGCTGATGCGGACCCTCGACTGGACAATGCTCCATTTGATCCAGCCCTTCGCGGATTCTTCCGCGTTCCTGGTTCTCACACCATGATGCGGATAGGAGGCTACATCAGGACTGATGCGATTTACGATTTTAGTCAACTCGGTAATATTAACCAGTTTCGGCCCGAGTCGATACCCACTCCGAACCTAGACGTATCAAATTACAATATGGCCGCAAGAGCCTCTCGCCTCAGCCTGGAATCACGGACGGATACCAAATGGGATGTCTTGCGCACCTATATTGAGATTGACTTTGTCGGCCCAGGAAATACTACCGAGCTTCGTCTGCGCCACTTCTACGCGCAGTTAAGAAACATTCTAGTCGGACAAGCGTGGACGACATTCCATGATTCCGATGTGATCCCTGAAACCGTAGACTTCAACGGTCCCAACTCTTGGATCTTCCAATTCAATCCGCAGGTGCGATATACGCACCGCCTGGCTACAGGGCATACCGTATCTGTGTCTGCCGAGCAACCTTCGTCAGGCATTCCATCGATGAATCCCATAACGGCCCAGACCGTTTCTTCGACCAGCCCTCTTCCTGATTTTGTGGTGCGGTATCGGTATGAGACCGATGATTACCACTTCAACACGGCGGGACTGTTTCGTTCGGTCGGTGGTGTCAGGAGTTCTGGACAGTCGGACCATGTGTTCGGATATGGCGTGATGGCATCGGGCTTGATGAGATTATGGGGGAGAGACAATATCGTATTTCAGGCGGTCTACGGTGAGGCGATCTCTCGGTACTTTATCGATCCTAAGAATCTCAATCTCGATGCAGGATATGACTCGTCTGGACTCCTCAACGCCCAGCCGGCCTACGGAGGCTATGCTGCGATTCAACATTTCTGGAATGAATACTGGCGCTCAACCGTGACCTATGGCTTTCTTCAAGTCAATACAACGGAGAGTTCTCCCGCCGATACCTACAAGAGAACGCAGTATCTCGATTGCAACCTCATGTATAGCCCAGCGGAGGGATCACGATCGGCGGAGGATTTCTGTGGGGGCAACGAGTCAACAAGAACGATGTATCGGGAGAGGGTTTCAGAATCAATTTCCTGTTGAAGTATGACCTGGTCAGGTTGCAACAGGACGTGAAAAAAGTGCTGCCGTTCTAGGATTTCATTCGACGACATTGAGTTAGTTGCGGAAGGTGGATAGGCTGGAGCCACGTGTGTGCGTAAAGGAGTGGAGATGTGATCCGATGACGTCATGAATCTCGCCGTCCTCGTTCAACTCCTTCGGTGCGGAATATTGGCGTAAATCGGCAAGGTCTGTCTCCTCTTCTGGACCGGAGATGAGTGATACAACGTGGACGATCTTTTCAAGTGGAGCGGCAATCTTACTCGCGCTGCTTCCGGCCTGTGTCTCGCCTGTCGAAGGCTTGTGGCCCCCGTCTCCGGACTCCCCCGCTCGGACCATTTTTGTGTCGCTCGATACATGGCATGCGATGATCACGTTTCCGCGAGAAGATGGAACGGAGGACTCTGAACTGACGGCTGAGAGAAACTCTTCTGATTCGGCGCATCAGTCCTCAGCACTCGGTTCTCAGCCCTTATATGAAGAGTGGGGGTACGCCGAGCGCGCCTGGTATCTGGATGGGAAGACCGGCTTGATCGGGATCGTGCTGGCTCTTTTCTGGCCGACTGAAGGCGTCGTGGAAGTTGGGTACTATGATCGAGTATGGGCGGAGCGTACGCCCCAGCCGCCTTCCGAGCTTCTTGTCTTTCGCCTAAGCGAAGAGGGCCACCGGCGATTGCGTCGATACCTGCGTGGGACCATCTCGGGTGATGCACCTGTTACCTCGGTCGGCCAGTCCATCTTCTATCCAGCAGTACGTTCCTACCACCTGTTCCACGCCTGCCACCAGTATGCGGCTCATGCTTTGCGCGAAGCCGGATTGCCGATCTCGCCTTCCTGGGCCATCAACCGTACCAGTCTCGCGTGGCAACTGCGACGCGCCGCCAGACTTATTGAGGAACGATCAACAAATGTTCCTGCAGGTGAATCGCGTTAAAAGGCGTAACACACATGAACGGTGCTGATCTAGCCTGCGAGATAAGACATGTTCCGGGAATCTTTTCTTGGCTTAATCTCTCGTTCCTGTTCGTGTCGGAAACGGAGGAAGACCGCATCGGGTGCATTCGACTCAATCCGACTTGCGTTGAGGATCTTGGGGTTCGGTCGGCAAACGAACGGAAGTGGAAGTTCCTCGCACGAACCATTCAGGTAACGTGCCGGGCATGTGGAACCATGACGAACCTGGATGGAGAAGTCGCAATGATCGATATAGAATGGTCGTGGTGCATCTCCTGCTGCACCGGCTCAATAGACGTAAGCGGGGGCTGTCAGGCAGATCTGCTTCTTCTGCCTTGCACGAGAAGAGGAGAGTCCTTACGATGGTAGCGGAAACGATTATCTTGTCTGTCGGAGAATAGCTGGGGTTTGCACCATGGCGATGGCCGGCGAAATAGGCGTCCTGCCAAGAGGCGACTTCCAACGATTGCTCGATGCCCTCAATGCAAAGGGATATCGCATTGTCGGGCCCACGGTGCGAGAAGGATCCGTTGTCTGGGAGACGATCAGCTCGGTGTTCGAACTGCCGATCGGTTGGCGTGATCAACAGGAACCGGGACGCTACCGGCTGGAACAGACCGGCTCACCGGAAATCTTTGGTGTCGTCCACGGACCACAATCCCTGAAGCCGTTCGTCTTTGCACCGCGCGAGCCGCTCTTGCAGATCGAGCGGAGCAAGGACGGATTCGCCACACACCCGACGCTTCCTCAATCGGAGAAGGTGGCGATCATCGGCGCTCGTGCGTGCGATCTGGCCGGGCTTGCTACGCAAGACCAGATTTTTCTGAACGGCGCCTACCGAGATCCCTACTACGCAGCACGCCGTGAAGGACTGTTCCTAGTCGCTGTGAATTGCACCAGAGCGCTGAACACCTGTTTTTGCGCATCCATGGAGACCGGCCCACGTGCCAAGCATGGTTTCGATCTCGCTTTGACGGAGCTAGATGACCAGCTCTTGATCGAAGCGGGTAGTGAGGCAGGACGCGATCTTCTCTCCAACCTCTGCTTGTCTAGGGGTTCAGAACAACTGAGTGCTGAGGCAGCGACGCGTGTCGACGCCTGCGCCCAGAGCCAAGTCAGACGGTTGGATCACTCACGCTTGCCGCAGGCTCTCTATGATGCTCACGAACATCCTCGATGGGACGAGGTGGCAGGGCGATGCCTTGCCTGCACCAATTGCACGATGGTGTGCCCAACTTGCTTTTGCCATACGGTCGAGGAGACACCGGACCTCTCGTACCAGCACACTACACATGCCAGATTGTGGGATTCCTGTTTCACTCAAGAACATGGCTATATCCACGGGAAGAACATGCGCCCGACGATCAAAGATCGGTACCGCATGTGGCTGACGCATAAGCTCGCATCCTGGATCGATCAATTCGGCGCGTCCGGTTGCGTCGGCTGTGGCCGATGCATCACCTGGTGTCCGGTCGGGATCGATTTGACCGAGGAGTTGCCGGCGTTGCTGACACCAAGCGAACAGCAGTCAACCACCAGCCGTCGGCCAGAGGCGGCCGGCGGATAGCATTGCAGGAAACAAATGGCCAATCCCTACGTCATCCATCCGGCCACCATTGTGGAAAAGATCCGGGAAGCCGAAGACATCAATACCTATCGCTTGCAGCTCGTGGACGAGCAGGCGCGGCAGTGCTTTCGATTCGCAGCCGGCCAGTTCAATATGGTCTATGTGTTCGGCGTCGGCGAAGTGGCGATTTCCATCGTGTCGGACCCGGATGAACCGGAGTTTCTGGACCATACGATCCGTACCGTGGGGCGAGTCACCAAGGCAATTGCCGATCTGCAGCCCGGCGATGTATTGGGCATCAGAGGCCCCTTCGGACAGGGGTGGCCGCTGGAAGAGGCGTGTGGGCGGAACGTGGTGATCGTGACCGGCGGCCTGGGGTGTGCCCCGCTGGTGGGAGCCATCGAATATATTTTCAAGCGGCGCGAGCAGTATGGCTCTATTAAGATCCTTCACGGCGTCAAGACCCCACATGACCTGCTTTATCGTGAGCGGTTCGACCAATGGCGGCGCGCTCCCGATACGGAAGTCCTGCTGGCCAGCGATCAGCCGGACAAGACCTGGAGTTATCACATCGGTGTGGTGACGGAGCTGTTTGAGGAAGTGGCGATCGATTCCATGAAGAGCATCGCGCTGATGTGCGGACCAGAGATCATGATGCGTTTAGGTGTGCCAATCCTAATGAGACGCGGCATTCCGGCGACTGCCATCTACGTATCGTTAGAGCGGCACATGGAGTGTGGCATCGGCCTCTGTGGCCATTGTCAGATGGGTCCGTACTTTCTGTGCAAAGACGGCCCGGTCATGCGGTACGACCGAGTGGCGCAGTGGTTAGGACAGACAGGCGTGTGAGGCGAAGCCATGTCCAATCCTGAATTGAGGCAGCGGCCAAGGCTGGCGGTGATCAAGTTCGCTTCCTGCGACGGGTGCCAGCTCAGCATTTTGAATCTTGAGGACGACCTGCTGGCATTGGGCCAGGCGTTGGATATCGCCTATTTTCCAGAAGCCTCCAGCGCGATGAATGCGGGCCCGTACGATATTGTATTGGTGGAGGGATCGATCACCACGGCAGAGGATGCTCATCGCATTCTGAGCGTTCGACAACAGGCGAAGGTGCTGATCACGATCGGGGCTTGCGCGACAGCCGGCGGCATTCAGGCGTTGCGCAACTGGGGCGATATCGAGGCGTTTAAACAGGCTGTCTATCCCAGGCCGGACTATATCCAGAGTCTCAGCACCTCCACTCCCATCTCGGAACATGTCCATGTGGACTTCGAATTGTGGGGCTGTCCGATCGAGAAGGGCCAACTCCTGCGCGTCATCACGGACTTGGTGGCTGGAGTCCAGCTTCACCTGCCGGCTGACAGTGTCTGTCTGGAGTGCAAGCGGCGAGGAAATGTGTGCGTGGTGGTTGCGAAGGGGATGCCTTGTCTTGGGCCGGTGACCAGGACCGGTTGCGGGGCGATCTGTCCGGCTATGGGGCGGGACTGTTACGGCTGTTTTGGACCAAGCGAAGGCGCAAGGAAAGGGCCAGGTCTTCCACCCAACACGGCCTCCCTCGCGAGGCACTTCCATGAGGGACTGCAACTGATTCCGGTCGAGGTCCTGCGGCGATTTCGTGGTATCAACGGCGCTGTGGACCCCTTTCGGAATGAAAGCACGGTTTGGGAGAACAAGGGGTAATAGGTGAGGAGTAGAGGGTGACGGGCAAAGAAGAGGCGAGGAACACGAGAACTATTGCCGTCGACCTGGTGGCACGCGTGGAGGGTGAAGGCGCGCTCCGTGTCACCGTGAAGGGTGAAACCGTTCAGGACGTTCAACTCAAGATCTTCGAGCCACCCAGGTTTTTCGAAGCTTTCTTGCAGGGACGGCATTGCAGCGAAGTGCCGGACATCGTCGCGCGGATCTGCGGCATCTGCCCCGTGGCGTATCAGATGAGCGCAGTCCATGCGATCGAGCAGATTTTTGGCCTGCGTGTCGAAGGGGCGTTGCGAGACCTGCGGCGGCTCATCTATTGCGGCGAGTGGATCGAAAGCCATGCGCTGCATGTGTACATGCTCCAGGCGCCGGATTTTCTCGGGTATGACAGCGGCATTGCGATGGCGAAGGATCATCCGGCTGTGGTGACCCGAGGCTTGCGGCTCAAGAAGGCCGGCAATGCCATCATGACGTTGTTGGGCGGCCGTTCCGTGCATCCGGTCTCCGTGAAGGTGGGTGGTTTCTCGCGGGTGCCCCGGCGCAGCGAGCTGGAGGAATTGAAAGATGAACTTCTGTGGGCGCGCGATGCAGCGATCGAGACCGTGCGCTGGGTCGCAGATTTCGACTATCCCGATTTTATGCTTGACTACACATATGTCGCGCTTCGTCACCCTGATGAGTATCCCTTCAATGAAGGTCAGGTTGCTGTATCCAGTGGGCTGCAAATTTCGGCAAACGAGTTCGAACAACATTTCACCGAACACCAGGTCGCCTATTCCACCGCGCTCCACTGTGCCCTACAAGGCTCGCCCTATCTGGTCGGCCCACTGGCTCGTCTGAATCTGAATCAGGAGCATGTGACGCCGTTGGCCAAGCAGGTCTTAACCAACTGTACGATTGCGTTGCCCTTGCGGAATCCGTTCCATGGGATCATCGCGCGTTCGGTCGAAATCCTCTATGCACTGGAAGAGTCGTTGCGGCTCATTGAACGGTATGAACCTCCGCCCCTACCGGCAGCACCGATTTCGGTGCAGCCGGGTATCGGGATGGCTTGTACGGAAGCGCCACGGGGAATTCTCTACCATCGATACCAGGTGGACGGCGACGGTGTGATCCGTGAAGCCAAGATAGTTCCTCCGACCTCGCAGAACCAATCTCGTATCGAACAGGACCTGCGTCTGTTCATGCCACGCCTGTTGCATCTTCCCGATCAGGAGGTGGCGCTGGCCTGTGAACGGGTCATCCGTTGCTACGATCCCTGCATTTCCTGCGCGACGCATTTTCTGAATCTGGAGATCACACGGGAAGGGGCTGCATGAAGAAAGACAGTCCTCATTCATCTACCATTCGGATCATCGGTCTTGGTAACGGCATGCGAGGAGACGACGCGGTCGGTCTCCTGGCAGCCCGCCGGATCCGACAAGAAGTCGGTGACCGTGCCGAGGTGATCGAAGCGGAGATGGCGGGCGTTGACCTTATCGACCTGATGAAAGGTGCGTCCGTCGTGATCCTGATCGATGCTGTGCGCAGTGGGAAGGCTCCTGGCAGCGTCCATCGACTCGATGCTTCGGTGAGCCCGATCGGTGGACAGGTCTTTTCTCACTCCAGCCATGCCATCGGGGTCTCGGAGGCGATCGAGCTGGCCCGAGCAATGGACGTCCTTCCAACTACCGTCATCGTGTACGGAGTTGAGGTAGGGAATACGGAAATCGGCCGACCGTTGTCGCCCCCTATGGGCGAGGCATTGGATCAAGTCGTGAAACAGATCATCCAGGAATGTGAAGCCTGTCATGCATGAGTTTCATCTGATGACACAAGTCGTGAAGGCTGTGGGAGAGAAGCTGAACGGAACTGGATCCGCCAGACTATCCGCAGTGCGGCTCAAAGTCAGCGCACTGTCTCACTTGCTGACTCATGATCATTCCGCATTGCAGATGGCGTTTGAGCTGGCTGCTCGTGGCACGAAGGCCGAAGGTGCGGCATTGGAAATCATCCCTGTCCCAGGAGAGGCTTGGTGTCCCCGCTGTACTCGAAGCACAATGGTTACGGAATCAGAGCATGTCTGTCCGGTTTGCGGAGATGCGGTGATCGCGAGACCAACAGAACCGGAAGTCGTGCTCCACGAATTGGTAGTCCAGGAATGAGTGACGCTCTTGCACAGCGCGTGCGGGTCGAGGTGGAGGGAACGGTGCAAGGTGTGGGTTTCCGCCCGTTCGTCTATCGGCTGGCACGTGAGTTGAGGCTGACCGGGTGGGTGCAGAACACAAGAAACGATGTGCTGATCGAAGTAGAAGGGAACTTACCGGTCGTCGAAGAATTTCTCCAGCGGTTGCGCACCGACGCCCCGTCCTCGGCTTCCGTCGAGACAATGAGCACGACGGTCGTTCCAGTACTCGACGACGCCAGCTTTTCGATTAACCAGAGCGCGGAATCCGGCCAACGAGTCCTCGGCATTCCTCCGGATCTCGCGACTTGCGCCGACTGTCAGCGTGAGCTCGCCGACCCACACGACCGTCACTTCCGGTATCCATTCCTCACCTGCACACAATGCGGTCCACGCTATAGCTTACTCGCAGCGATCCCGTACGAACGGTCCAATACGACCATGGCGGGGTTCGAACTCTGCTCTGCCTGTCACACCGAGTATTCCACCGAATCAGACAGGCGCTTTCATGCGGAACCAATTGCCTGTCCGATCTGTGGTCCAAGCCTATGTTTGTGGGATGAGCTGGGCCACGAAACCGCGAATGATGAAGGAGCCTTGCAACAGGCAGCGACTCTGCTCGAACAAGGACTTGTCGTCGCGGTGAAAGGGCTGGGTGGATTTCAACTCTGGGTCGATGCGAAATCAGAGGAGGCTGTCCGGCGCTTACGGGGTCGGAAACGAAGGCTGGAGAAGCCCTTCGCCGTGCTGTTCCCGTCCATTGATGCGATCAGAGACTATTGCCTGTTGTCGTCAGACGAGGAAGCGCTCCTCTGCTCGCCGCAAGCACCGATCGTCTTAGCCCGCAAGCGGCGAGATGCAGTCCTCGCCGATGCCGTGGCGCCGAGCAATCCTTATCTGGGTGTGATGTTGCCGGCAACGCCGCTCCATCATCTCTTGATGGCATCGCTTGGGCGTCCTATGGTTGCCACGAGCGGCAACCGATCCGAAGAACCGATTGTGACGGACGAGCGAGAGGCGCTGGTTCGACTGAAAGGGATTGCCGACGCGCTGCTCGTACATGACCGACCGATCGCGAGGCCGGTCGATGATTCAGTGGTATTGGTGGTTGGATATACACCGGAGAACAAGGAAAGGGTCGAGACGCATAAGCGAAAGGCGGACCAGATGATCCTTCGCCGAGCGCGGGGCTATGTGCCGCAGACGATCCGGTGGACCGACGACTCGTCAGATGGAAAGGGGCAAGGCCCGATTCTCGCCCTGGGTGGACATCTCAAGAACACGGTTGCGCTCCTGACAGGCCATCGTGTCGTGCTCAGCCAACATCTCGGGGATCTTTCTACCCTGGAAGCGTACAGGGCTTTCCGGCAGGCGGTCGAGGATCTCCAGCGGCTGCTCGATGTGAAACCGCACGCCATTGCCTGCGATCTCCATCCTGACTATTGCTCGACGGCCTTTGCGCGAACCTTGAGCGAAGCTCTGTCTGCGCCGTTAATCCCTGTACAGCACCACCATGCTCACGTGGCCTCTTGCATGGCGGAACACAAGCTCGACGGCGAGGTTCTTGGTGTCGCCTGGGATGGAGCTGGCTATGGAGGAGACAGCCAGGTGTGGGGCGGAGAATTCTTCATCGCAAGTTACCGGCAGTTCACTCGGTTTGCCTCCCTCAAACCCTTTCGGTTGTTGGGCGGAGAAGCGGCCATGAAGGAGCCGCGCCGATCCGCCGCTGCTGTCCTGTGGGAACTCATGGGAGAAGAGATGCTGACGCTTTCTCTTTCTTCTTGGAAAGTGACAGACAATCAGCGTGCGCAGTTGGCGAGCGTACTCAGATCTGGCGTCGCGTCGCCTTGGACCACAAGCATGGGGCGGCTGTTCGACGCCGTGGCATCGCTCACAGGCTTATGTCATCAGGCGTCCTTCGAAGGGCAGACGGCCATGGGCGTTCAGTTTGCTGCGGAGCAAGCAGTGGAGGCTGGTGGAGTCACGGTCGAAGGATATCCAATGGATCTGGTGCCCAGTGATAGTCCAGACACCAAGTGGACGGTCGATTGGCGTCCCATGGTGAGCGCCATGCTGGACGAGCTTCGCCGAGGCTGTCGTCTTGAGCGCATTGCCGCGCGCTTTCATGTTGGTCTTGCCAACTCGATTATTCGCGTGGCGCAAGTGGCTGGGTTCCCTCGTGTCGTCCTGACCGGCGGCTGTTTTCAAAATCGGCTGCTCCTGTCGCTGGTCAGGCGACAATTAGAGGAGGCGGGGTTCACGGTCTATAGCCAGGCGCTGGTACCACCCAATGACGGCGGACTGTCTCTTGGGCAGGCAGTGGTTGCTGCGCACCGCCTCAATGATGTTCAGCAAGAAAGGTAGAGCACACGATGTGTCTCGCAGTCCCAGGACAAGTCCTGACCATTAAGGATGACACGCTTCGCACGGCGACGGTGTCGTTCGGCGGCGTGACCAAATCCGTTTCATTGGCATTAGTACCAGAAGCAGGGGTGGGTGACTATGTCATCGTCCATGTCGGCTTTGCCATCAGCAAACTGGATGAAGCAGCAGCTCGCCGGACATTGGAGACCTACGCCGACCTGGCTGCCTTCAATTCACTAGATGCAACCGAGGGGTGAACGCGAAACATGGTGTGTGAGGTGAGTAACCGGGTTATCGAGCAGGCCCAGAAGCCGTTTGAACGAGTCGTCCCCTCAGAAATCTACTCAAAGCTGCTTGCGCCTCTAGCTGTGGTCCTCCTACAATGCTCCTGGATTTTCTGTCAGGATTTTCAACCATGCCCGTTCCTCTCAGCCACCACTGTCGTCCTCCGGTCCTCATCCCTGTTAGCAACGAGTGTGGAAGTGGGGCCGGCTATAGAAGCGTCATGAACCTATTGCCATTAGGGTGACACGTCTCATGAGGCTACGTGTGCTTTCCCTGGCGCCGCTCTTTCTCTTGATCTCAACCGAAGCATTCCCCTTCAGCAGCGAAGTAGTCGGAGTTCTTGAGGGGAGCACCATCGAAGTCGTGCGCCTCGGGAAGACGCAACGTATCCATTTGCACGGTCTCGATTGTCCGGAGAAGGGCCAACCCTACGGCGACGATGTGAAACCAGCGATCTCGGCCCTCGTCTTCGCCATGCAAGTCACGGTCGAGCCTCATGGGAAGGACAAGCACGGGCGAATCATGGCCGATGTGCTGCTTGCGGATGGGACCAACGTGAATCACGTGTTGGTGAAGGATGGCCGATGCTGGTGGTCTCGAAAATCTGCACCGGGCGATGCTGAACTGGAACGGCTTGAGCTGGAAGCAAGAGAGGCAAAGAAGGGGCTGTGGGAAGATCCTGAACCGATTCCCCCATGGGAGTTCCGAAAAACCCAGCGGAAACAACTCCACGGCGGACCGAATAACTGAACCACACCTTGTGGTGGGATTGGAATGTCGAAATCGACCACCATCTACTGGAACCCGTTGGCTCCCGAGCAACGAACCCGCTGGACTCCCATCAAAGGTCTGGAAGGGATGGCCGAGGAGATCACACTGAGTATCGATCCGGTTACGGGCGAATACACCAGACTGACCCGTTTCCTGCCTGGCGCTGATACGTCGGCGTTTGGGGGAAAGACCCATGCTTACCCGGAAGAGGTCTTCATCGTCAGCGGGCGGCTGTACGACCAGGCTTTCAATCGCTGGCTTGAAGCGGGAGACTACGCCAGTCGCCCTCCAGGAGAACGGCATGGTCCGTTCAAGACTGATGTCGGCTGCGTGGTGCTCGAAGTGTCATTTCCAAACAGGGTGGTGGGCGGAAAGCGCACCTAATGGGGAGGAATGCGGGGCGGCGGCCCAAACGGGCTGATTGCCCCTCTGAAATTGCACTCTGACCCCTATTGGGCTTAAACGAGGAGGAAAGTTATGGATGATAGCGACGGGATGTTGTTTGTAGCTCATTGGACGCACACGCCTGAGAATTGCCCGGGAAGAAGTAAAGAAGGAGCCACTATGCTCAATGAGTTCTGGGCCAAGCGGGACCTCGCGGCCAAGAAAGGGGTGAAGATCCTGAGTGCCTATGTGGCGGTTACAGAACATACGTACTACATCACCGTTCAGGCTAAGAATTATCAGTCTCTCTTGGAATTTTTCGAACCGTTGGCGCCGACCCAAACCGGCGCAATTCATCCGGTTACGACGATGGATGAATGGACGAAGCACATTGTGCCGAAGAGAACCTGATGAGTGGCTCTTCAAGACGGACATAAATCTGGCAGCGCGGCGCTACAAGATCACGCCCGAGGCAGCCGTTATGTTGCGGAAGCACTGCGCAAGTGGATGACTCGCGAAGGATTGACGCAGGCACAGGCGGCCAAACGGCTTGGTGTGGTTCAACCGTATGTCTCCGAGATCACGTGCAACAAGGTTGACAAGCTGTCCCTCGACCACCTGGTGGGTCTCTGTGCCAAGGCCGGCCTGACCGTGGCCGTCAAGTTGGCCGCATAGGGGCGGCCCGTTTTAAAGGTGGCCGAAACAGGCTGATCACCCAGCTGAAATCATATTCTGACCCCTATTGGGATCTATTACGACGATGAAGCGGATGTGCTGTATATCAGCCTGAGAAAACCGCAGCGGGCGACCGACAGCGAAATGGACGGGCGCTTCGTCTATCATTACGACGGAAACGAACTGGTCGGCGTCACTGTCCTGCATGCTAAATCCAGCGCGGGGGCAGATGCTGTCTAGGCTTTCGTCTGATGAGAGCTTATAGGGGCTCATTCATCATCCTCTTCGCCGCTGGTTTTCCTTCTTCCTCCTTTCGATATCATCATTGTGGGTTCGCGGTTGCCTCTCATTGAAACGCCAACAATTATGGCGCTATGCTTGGACCTTTCGATGGCATTTTGTTCGGGGAAAAAGCAGCACATCTGGTTCTTATGCGAGAACGGTTTAAATATTGTTGGACCTGCATCTAGATAAACAATGGTTGAGATTTCGCGCACCAACAATCGAATTACGGTGGAAGGTGATCTCCGAGATTTTCACTATCTACTTGCTCAAATTCATCAATGTATTGAGGTAGCAGGGTATCGTGACGTTATCTTGGATATGTCGGCGTGTACGTCTGCATTTCAAAACTCGATGCTTTCTGTATGCGCGCAAGTGGCCGCATATAGGAAGTCTGGAGTAGCTTTCACCCTCGTTTCACCAAGGGTGAGAACGCTTTCCAACCTATTCAAGAATACAAATTGGGCACACTTCCTCGATCCACTTCAGTTCCATCAGTCCAATTTTAGGGGGCACACGAGAATTGCTGCCACGCAGTATCAGTCACCGGAAGAGCAAGGGGCTGCTGTTAACAGAATCGTTAACGTTATGCTCGGTGCCCTGCCTGACCTTGAACGAACTGACTTTGCTGCGTTTGAGTGGGCAATAAATGAGATTACCGATAACGTCCTTGTGCACGCTAAGTCGCCTATTGGCGGGCTCGTTCAAGTCTCCACCTTCCAAAAGGGGGCGAAAAGCGTGCAATTTGTTGTTGCTGACGCGGGCATAGGAATTCCCGCATCCCTAAAACCTGGCCACCCTGAGATTCGCAGCGATACGGAGGCTCTCGATTGGGCGATTCGAGAGGGAGTCACTAGGGACACCAGGATTGGTCAAGGTAATGGGCTATTTGGGAGTTACAGGGTCTGCAGCAAGTCAAAGGGCCACTTCCAAATAGATTCTGGGCATGCCCGATTGGAATACAACCCAAGGCGACAGCAGATGTCGATAACCAATCAGACCATCCCATATTCTGGCACCTTGATAGCCGCAACGATTGATTTCAGTAATCCCAAACTTCTCGCCGATGCTTTGCAATTCAAAGGGGAGACGTACCGTCCGACCGACTATGTTGAGTTCACTTATGAAGGTCGTGATGGAGGTCCTGTCTCATTCCTGCTACGTGACGAATGCACGTCTTTTGGCAGTCGCGTTTCAGGAAAACCAGTAAGGCAAAAGCTACACAACATAATAAAGATGACGGATTCTCGCGTGGTCAACGTTGACTTCAGCGGCGTACCGGTTATTTCCAGTAGTTTTGCCGATGAGGCATTCGGGAAACTATTCTTGCAGCTGGGTCCGATGCAATTTATGCAACGTGTCCGTTTGGTGAACACAATTGATACGGTTGAATCACTTATTAATCGGGCCATAGAACAGCGTATGAAGGTTGGTTTGTCGGACGCAGGCTCATAACTAACTTTTCAAGTTACTTATGACGTGTAGTCCTATCGACCGAATTGATAAAGCCCTTCAATAGTGAAATATAGAGGAATAGGGGTCAGCTCACTCTGACCCCTATTGGATAAACATTGTTAGGTGTATCTATTACATGAGCTCGTATGATGAATGCAGCTAAAAGGCCCGACGAATTTATCGCGGACATCGTGGCCCAATTTGCGCCCGCCGCCCAGCTCCTGCCTCATTCGTCTGTCGAGTTAACAGTCACCGACCATCTGACAAGCGCCCGGATATCGTTTTCAAGGGAAGAGATAGACGATCTAGCAGAAGCATTGAAACGCCCGAAAGGAACTGCCTATTTCGCCAACCTAGAGCGCCGCATCCGGATCAGGGTGGCGATATCACTTATGCGATCTGGTATCACACCGGATCTACACCTCGCAGAGGAACTCATGCGCGGAGGCGATGAATGGCCAGCCAATAAATTCGTAGATATCGCGCTATCGAATCCCTTCGCGCAAATAATCGTAGGCGGGATGCGGAGCTTGCACGCAGCACTAACCACTCTTATAGCGACTTCGCCAATCGAAGTTCCGGCTATCGCTGAGGATGCGGCAAATGTTCACTACCTAATAAAGTACTACGAGGAAGCGGCCAATCTATCATCTCCCGGCGTTGGTAAGGAGAACCTCGGATACATAAAAGGTGCTGCAATTTGCTCCATCGCGCTTCTTGAGGAGAAGCGCCGGGCAACGAGTATCGATCGAATAAAGGCGGCAATTAATCAACAGATCGTGTCCATTTCTGAATGGGTAGAGGATGACCCATATGCAAAAATCCAGACGCCTCAATGCGTCATTGAATATATGCAAGCGGCACATACTCCGGAGCGAACGCGAGCCGAGATCCCGCGTTTAGATACAATGTTATCCACAAGTAGCGATCGCCTCAATGAGTATCTTGAGGCATTAGGCCCGCAGTTCCCCCGACGTAGGCAAGGCGCATGGGAAGCGTTTCATTCCGATAATCCAGATAAATTCAGCCAAGCCTCAAACTCAATGGTGGAACTCCTCGATAAAGTCCTCGGCAAGCTCTGCGAGGGGACTACAATGGAGAAATTCCTGAACGAAAGATTCGGTGCCTCTGACGAACAAAAATGGGTAGAAGCGACCCGGAAGTGGATAAGTGAAACCAAAAGCAACCTGCACCGGGTAAAGCACCACGATGACTATACGTCCGCGAGACTTATAGAGTCCCTCATGAAGTCTGCCGAAAATGTCATGGAACTTCTGTTGGCCAAGAAATGATTTGCGAGACAGGTCGAGCGATACACCTAACCAGCAATGGAGGGGGTGCTTTCGTGCTGCGGGCTTCAGCTCTGCGCATCGGCGCGCTGAGACGGCCTCCGACCCACAAGGAGGCGTACTGATGCCTCGCCACTTCTTCGAGGACGCCTTGCTCTACGAAGATCCAAATTGGTCTTCAGATGACAGGAGCATTACAACGAACAACGATATTGTGGGGGGCACAGTCATGAAGTACGTGGATGAATTTCGCGATCGTGCGGTAGCGGGGGCGCTGGCGGAGCGGATCAAGAAGACGGTGCGTCGACCTTGGACGATCATGGAGGTCTGCGGAGGGCAGACTCACGCGATCGTTCGGTTCGGCCTCGATAGCCTATTGCCAAAGAACCTTGAACTCGTTCATGGGCCGGGCTGTCCGGTCTGCGTGACCTCTGTGTCGTTGATCGACCAAGCTGTCTGCCTCGCATCTTTGCCGGGAGTGATCTTCTGCTCATTTGGCGATATGTTGCGTGTGCCCGGTTCACGTGGTGATTTGTTTAGCGTCAAAGCGGCAGGCGGGGATATCCGGATCATCTATTCGCCGCTGGATGCGCTGGAACTGGCCCGCAAGAATCCTGATCGAGAAGTTGTCTGTTTTGCTGTGGGATTCGAAACGACTGCACCGGCCTGGGCTATGGCGGTCACGCAGGCGAAGCAGTCACGGATCACGAACTTCAGTCTGTTGATCGCCCATGTGTTAGTGCCCCCCGCGATGGAAGCGATCCTGTCGTCGCCGCAGAATCGGATTCAAGGGTTTCTGGCCGCCGGCCATGTCTGCACCGTGATGGGTTATGAAGAGTACGAGGCCATCGCGCAGCGCTATCAAGTCCCCATTGTCGTGACCGGGTTCGAGCCGCTCGATGTGCTGGAAGGCGTGGCGATGCTGGTGAGTCAGTTGGAGGAAGGAAGAGTCGAGGTCGAGAATCAGTATGTACGATCCGTTAGCCGGGAAGGGAATCGACCAGCGAGGAGTATTGTCGATGAAGTCTTTGAACCGGTGTCGCGGGCCTGGCGCGGTATTGGCGAAATTCCAGCGAGCGGTCTGCGCCTCAAGTCTGCCTATAGCACCTACGACGCTGAGCTGAAATTTCAGCGGGACCTAGCGCAGCTCTCAGTAGGCATTGAAGATCCAGAGTGCCAGAGTGGGTTGGTTCTCCAGGGCCTGCTCAAACCACCAGACTGTCCGGCCTTCGGGAACAAGTGTACGCCGGAGCAACCGTTAGGTGCGCCGATGGTGTCGAGCGAAGGGGCCTGCGCCGCGTATTATCGGTACCGCTCCCATGCCACAAGTAAGGTCTAGACGGAAAGAGCGAGCAAATGACTGTGCATGACAACAAACCATTTGAAGCGGCTTGCCCGCTGCCGATCTCGGCAAAGAACACCGTGCAGCTTGCGCATGGTGGGGGCGGTCGGCTGATGCAGGAGTTGATTGAAGATGTGTTCGTGCGGGCCTTTCATAATCCTATGCTGGCGCCCCTGCACGACGGCGCGACCTGGCCGGTGGAGAAAGGCACGCTTGCTTTCACTACTGATTCGTATGTGGTGCATCCGCTGTTTTTCCCAGGTGGTAACATCGGGAGTTTGGCGGTCAATGGCACGATCAATGATCTGGCCATGTGTGGTGCGAAGCCACTCTATCTGAGCGCGGGATTCATTCTTGAAGAGGGCCTCAGTATGGACGTGCTCCAGCGAGTCGTGAACTCCATGGCCGAGGCCGCGCGAACGGCAGGTGTGCCGATCGTGACGGGCGACACGAAGGTTGTGGATCGCGGTAAGGGCGACGAGATTTTCATCAATACGTCCGGGGTGGGCCTGGTGCCAGCCGGTGTTTGTGTCTTGCCGACGTTGATCCAGCCGGGTGATGCAATTCTTGTGAGCGGTGATCTTGGGTCCCATGGCGTGGCGGTGCTCAGTGTGCGGGAAGGACTCACGTTCGAGGGCGACATCAAAAGCGATTCAGCACCGTTGCATCACATCGTGGCGGACTTACTCGACAGAGGAATCGACATCCATTGCCTGCGTGATCTCACCCGCGGCGGACTGGCCAGCGTGTTGAACGAACTGGCGGCTGCAGCAAAGGTCGGCATAACGGTAGACGAGGCGGCCATTCCTGTGTGTGAACCGGTCCGTGGAGCCTGCGAGCTCTTGGGACTAGATCCACTCTATGTGGCGAATGAAGGACGCTTTGTTGCATTAGTACCGGCACCACAGGCCGATGCCGCACTTGCTGTGATGCGCCGGCACAAGGCAGCCAGCCTGGCGACTCACATCGGTGTCGTGACTGACCGCGATCCTCCCATGGTTGTTTTACGGACTGTTGTGGGTACGCATCGTGTCCTGGATCTATTGTCGGGCGAGCAACTGCCTCGCATCTGTTAGCACCGTCCGAGTCTCCCTCCTTCCCTGAACAGTGCTTAGTGAACTGTCGCATTCTGCGACAGTGATCCGTGAGCCTTCCGTGGAGTTTTTCCCGGCGCTCGGGGTGGGCCGCACTGCAGACGGTGCGAAGTCCTGTCCTTTCAACAGCTTCAGCTTTGGCAGAGATGGCTGTACGGTTAGCTCCAATGGCACAATGATTGCGCAGGATATTTTCAGGGGTAGTCCAATTGAAGGAGGGGCCTGTGACTTCACGATTCATCGTCTTAGGGGTATTGCTCGTTCTGTCATGCCAGCCGGTTGCCCATGGTGCTTCGGAGCAGAAGGAAGGGAGTCCGCAGACGCTGCGTGAACACTACAATCTCCAGGAAGGCAAACACCTCTACGAGCAGTATTGCCGGTTTTGCCATGGCGAACAGGGGAAAGGAAAAGCCTTTGATGTGACTCCGCCGCCGGCCGATCTCACCAGTCCCGCCGTTCAGCAGAAGTCAGATTTTGACCTCACACAGACTATTCACGGAGGTGAGCAGGGCACCGCGATGGGGGCCTGGAAATGGGTCTTGTCTGATAAAGATAAGCAGAATGTCCTGCAGTACATCCGATCGTTGGCTCGATGATGGCCAGGTGAGATGAGAATGCCATAGCGCACGTGACGGAAAAACAGCGATGACAAGTTTCGTGTTGCTAATAAGGGCTGCGCATGGCCAGTTGCTGGGAGTATTCCGTGTAGTACAATCATCGCAGGTCTTCAGCTCACGATTTCGGTATGGAAGCGTCTGACACTGATGATCGACACGTCCAGTCGTAGATGTGAAGTGAGAAAGAGTCGTGGCGATCAGGTGATTGCCTTGATCCGCAGAGGGCTGCTGCTGTGCTGCCTGGCTTTAGCAGGGATCTCTGGCTGCGCCTCACCTGAATCGATCGACCTGGATTCTTTTGACCCGTCACACAATCAGACGGAGATTGCCAACTACTATCGCAATCAAGCCCTTGCGATGCGCGAGAAGGCCGGCGCACAAGCGACGGCTGCTGTGCGTTATGAAGCGCTCTTTGGACCAGAGGCCGACTTGGTTTCCGGTGCCAAGTCATTGGCGCACTATTATGAGCAGACCGCACAGGAATTAGAACGAGTGACGCAAGCTCATGAGGCTGTTGCTCGGAACAAGCGAACACCTGCGGCTGTTCGGTAAGTTGAGAGATTGGCCGGAACGCACACGACAAGAAAGAGGAGGGAGCTATGAAACAGTCTTCAATCGTTCGTCTCCTGCTTATACTGATTCCTTTACTGATGACCCTTCAGAGTTGCAGTAGTACTGTGTATCCAGGAAGTCGAGGGTTGAGATGGTCTCCCCTGACCAGCGGATTAGCGAAAGAACCGCTCAGGGAAGGAATCTACTGGAGGGCGCCGTGGAATGACGTCTTGGTCTACGACACGCGATGGAAAAGCTTCAGGGAAAAAGTCGACGCCTTGACTGCAGATGATCTGCCGGTCACCGTCTATGCCACCATCACGATGCGCCCAGTCCCCGATGAAATCTACTTTCTGGCTCAAGAAGTAGGGCCTGAGTGGTACAAGCAACTCGTGCACCCCCAACTCCTGTCGGCTGTTCGTGGGGTCGTCGCCAACTACTCGATGGTGACACTTCCAGAGCGAAGCAGCGAAATCGGCAATAAGATCGAAGCCGTCGTCGTCGAAACACTGAAGGGTCGCCATTTGGATGTCTACAACGTGGCGCTTTCCGAAATGGAATTCTCCCAGATGGTCTTGCGGGCCATCGAACAGAAGCAGGCCAAGGAGCAGGAGAAGGAGCAGAAGGACTTCGAAGTAGTCATTGCTCAGCGCAACGCTGAAATTGCCAGGATTCAAGCCAAGGGCGAGGGTGATTCGTTGAAGATTCGGGCGGAAGGCGAATCCGACAGCATGAAGATCCGCGCCGTGGGGCAGTCGCAGGCGCAGGAAGTCATCACCAAAACGCTGACGCCAGACTATTTGAAATTCAAGCTCTATGAAAACCCTAATTCCAAGACAATCATCGTACCCGAAAAGCTCAATGTTCCACTGATTCTGAGTCCTGGCTCCGATCACCCGCGATAGGAGTCGTCATGAGGTTAGCGCAGTATTTCGAGCATACCTATGATCCGAAGACTCTCACGGTGCGACAAATCATGGAGGGGGCCGTATTGACGGTGGGCCCTGAAACCAGAGGGATCGTAATTGCGGAGATCATGGCCGAGCGGAATTTTGGGGCGGTGCCTATCGTGGAACGCGATTCAACGCTCGTCGGTCTGGTGTCTGAATTCGACCTGCTACGGGCCATCGACGAGGGTAGAGATCTTCGCCAGATCATGGCCGAAGACATGATGACAAGAAATGTCGTCACGGTGACTGAAGACATGCTGGTGCAGGATTTTATCAAGCTCCTTCAACAGCAACACCTTATCCGAACTCCGGTTGTGAAGGGGAACATGTTGGTCGGGATCGCCACGAGACGGGATGCGGTGTTCGCCTATGTGAAGGCGATGGCCCCATACTGGAGACCGAGGAAGGGCGGAGATAGATAACTCTGGAATGTGCCACGCGTAAGCTGAGTTTTGGTAGGAATCTCGGAGCGTTGCGGTGTGACCGCAAAGGCGAGAGAGCCGATCAAGACGACCTCAACAGCCTCGTTGGGGATCCCTTCCTCACCTCTAACAGGCTGCGGAAAAACTCATGTTGACCTGTGTCGCCGTCGCGGATATTGAGGTGTGAGACGACGTTGAATAGCCATACAGGATGCGCAAAAGGCCGTCCAGCAAGGCCGCAGCGAGCGAAGAGGCGAATCGTACTCTGGGCCGTACGTTGAGCCTCTGAGCGATGCGAGAACGCCGCTGGCGGTCTTTTTCCGCATCCTGCTAAGAGCCCGAAACTCTCCTTGCCCTCTTTGCTGATCGAGCACAAAGGTCACGGTCAGTCCACACGATACAAGGTAACCTTGCCGTTTTCGACCACGACCTATTGCTCTTTGACCCAAGCTGACTGGATGCCGTGAACCGTCTTGGATGCTGCGGCTCTTTCTTTCCTTCCTGGTTTTGCCTGCCTGGCGTATACGTAAAATAGCTGTGTATCGAATTTGGCCTTGCGAGGTCCCTGTAAGTGGACTAGAATCAACCTCTCTCGCCATGACACCCAAAGCCGCCAAAAAAGAGCGTTGGGTGAGGGCACGACCGCCTTCGCAGGCACCCCATGCAGAGGATTGGCAAGGGAAGACGGTCGAATCGGCAAAAGACGATTTCTTCGCCGAAGCCTTCCGCCTAAGCCCTCACCCGATTGATATTACAGACCTTGAGACAGGGCTCTGCCTCGAGATCAATGACGCCTGCCTATCCACATTCGGCTTTCGCCGGGACGAAGTTATCGGAAAGACGACGTTGATGTTGGGGATCTGGCCTGATCCTCATGATCGGGCCAGGCTCATCACTCGATTGAAATCTGAAGGGTCGATCCGAAATCTTGAAGTGTCGATGCGGACGAAAGATGGGGAGCTGCGACAGTTTCTCATCTCGACGGACTTGATCACGCTCAGAGAGAAGCCTTGCCTCCTGACGATCGGCAATGACATTACCGATCGCAAGCGGGTTGAGGAGGTGCTGCGTCGGACCCATGAAGAGTTAGAACAGCGCGTCCAGGAAAGAACGGTCGATCTCGAGCGAACCAATGCGGCGATGCGGGATAGTGAGGCGCGCTTCCGTTTGTTCATCGAACATGTGCCGGCTGCCATTGCGATGTTTGACCGCAACATGTGTTATATGGCGGCCAGCCGCCGGTGGATGGAAGACTATCAGCTTACAGGGGATCTCATCGGCCGATCGCACTATAACGAGCTTCCCGGGATTCCATCACGATGGAGGGAGATCCATGGTCGCGGACTAGCCGGGGAAATTCTGAGCGCAGATGAAGACCGGTTCGTTCGAGATGATGGCTCAACGCAGTGGATTACGTGGGATGTTCGCCCATGGTATAGCGGCGATGAAGTAGGCGGAATTGTGATTGCCACGGAAGATGTGACGGCTCGTGTGGAGGCACAGAACGCCTTGCATGAAAGGGAGGGGCGGTCCGACCAGGTCATTCGGTTGGCCAACTTCGGCATTTTCGATCACGACCACCGCACCGGGGAAATGTACTGGTCCCCCGCTATGAGAGAAATCTACGGAGTGGGCCTCGATGATCCAGCTTCTTTCGAAGGGTATGTCCAGTTACTCCATCCGGAAGACCGCGAAACAGTCCTCTTGGCTATCAAGCAGGCCCAAGATCCTGCCGGTGACGATCTCTTCTCGGTAGAACACCGTGTGTTGCACCGCGATGGGAGTGTCAGGTGGGTGAGTTTCCGATCATGGACGTTATTCGACAATGAAGGCCCGGAGCGTCGCCTTACTCGAACCTTGGGGGCGATGATCGACATCACGAAACGCAGACAGGCCGAAGAGGCTCTGAGAATAAGCGAACGCCGATTCGCATCGTTTATGGATAATTTGCACGGCTTTGCCTGGATCAAAGACGCTGAAGGACGGTATCTCTACGTCAATCGACTCTTTGAAGAATCCCTCCTCAAAAGATTGGATTGGAAAGAAAAGACTGCGCGTGAGCTGTGGTCTGAGGAGATCGCCGTACAGTACGAGGTGAACGATCGGAAAGTGCGGGAGACCAGGGTCCCTCTCCATACGGTCGAGCCGTTCGTTCAGGATGGGGAGTTCCGGCACGCGCTTGTGAGCAAGTTTCCCATTGTCGATCATAAAGGAGCGCCCGTGCTGTTGGGAGGTGTCGCCGTCGACATCACCGAACGCAAACAGGCGGAAGAGGCGCTTCATCGCAACCAGCTGGAATTGCATCAGCAGCAAGTGCAATTGGAAGAACTCACGTCCAAGCTGTTGGTGGCGCAGGAGCATGAGCGGCAGCGAATCGCCCGTGATCTGCATGACGACGTGAGCCAGCGATTGGCCGCCTTGGTCTTGGAAGTTGCATCCTTGGAACACCACCCCTCTACGGTACCCGGTGAACTCACTCGAGCGCTGGCGCCACTTCGTGAACAGTTGGAGCAGCTTTCTGACGATGTGCACACACTCGCGTATCGGCTTCATCCCTCGCTGCTGGAGCATGCCGGATTGCGCCCGGCGGTCGAAGAGCATGTTCATCAGGTTTCTCGGCGCACGGGCTTGCCCATTCATCTGAAGATTCTTGATGTTCCGGATGCGGTGCCGCTTGATCAGGCAACCTGTCTCTTCCGCGTTATGCAGGAAAGCGTTCAAAATGTGGTGAAACATGCGCAGGCAACGACCGTGACGGTCCAGCTTCGAGGGTCATTAAAGGGGGTTGGTCTGTCCATCATTGATAATGGGAAAGGATTTGACCCACAGGATCTGCGTACTCATCAACAAGGGCTGGGATTGAGCAGTATGGAGGAACGGCTGCGACAACTGCATGGGTTCTTTCGAATCCAATCTCGCCCATCCCACGGCACAAAGGTCTGCGCGTGGGTACCGTGCGAGGTGGAGGTCACATGAATCGCCCCCGTATCCTGATGGCTGATGATCACGCCATTGTCCTGGCTGGACTTCGGAAACTGGTGGAAGCCGAGGGCGAGGTGGTTGGTATGGTGGAGGACGGGCGAGCGTTAGTGGAAGCGGCACAGCAGCTTCGTCCCGACATCGTGTTGCTAGACATCTCGATGCCGTTGCTCAACGGACTCGATGCAGCGCGCCAAATAAGTAAGCTAGTGCCGGAGAGCAAGCTTATCTTCCTAACCATGCATGCTACCCCCACCTATGCGACCGAAGCCTTTAAGGCCGGAGCCTCCGGTTATCTGATAAAGCGGTCCGCCGCCGTGGAGCTTAAGCAAGCCATCCAGGCGGTGATGCGAGGACAACACTACATGACTCCGCTTATCACGAAAGATGTCTTGGCAGCGACACTGCAATCTCCGGATGGCCAGTTCAATAAGCCATTGGTGACCTCTCTTACCCAGCGGCAACGGGAGGTGCTACAGCTTGTTGCCGAGGGAAAAGGTACCAAGGCCATTGCCTCGATTCTGAACATTTCCGTGAAAACTGTGGAGTTTCACAAGTTTCGCATTATGAGTGAGCTCGATCTTCACTCGACGGCCGAGCTCGTCAAGTACGCGATTGGCGAAGGTCTTGTCAGCGTGTCGTCGTAGTCCCGTCCACTGGTCACACATACTACCCGAGGTATAATCGTGTGTAACTGCTACAACATCATGAATTCATCTACTAGTGTTACCATTCAGTACTAGTAATCTCCCTACATCTTTCTAGTGGGCTTCCTAGTTCACGAGGCCCGTCATATATCATTACTATTAGTTAATAAAGGAATAGTCCCTTTTTGTATGTTGATGTGCGCGATCCCTATTCATTTGAGCATGTTGGTTCTTCCGTAACAGTTAAGAAGTCGTTGTAAGTATTGGTCTTTGTGTAGAAGGGCGTATGCAAGTATCAGCGATCATAGACCGTGTTTATGGTGCCCTAGAGCAGTTTGGTACTACTTGTTCAATGGAAGAGGTGGTTGGGCTTTGTCCAGACCTGACCTGGAACCAAGTGTACCTAGCCATTGATTATTTGAGCAAGACCGGAAAAGTCTCTGTGACCTTAGATCCAGACAGGACGTACACAGTCCGGGTCTATTCATCAGCCACCGAGGCATCTCAATTCTCACCCAGCCAAGATCACATCCACAGTACTGCCTAGAACCTTGGCTAGGCATACTCTCATCCATTCACCGTTGGCGTATGGTCGCCCTGCATACGGTAGTCGTCTCCAGTAGAGTGTCGCCTCCTGTGCGCTTGGTCTAACGTACTGGCCGCTTACAGCGGTCTAGACTTTCAGGATCTTCCCACCTCGTCAAGTGGTTCTCACAATATCACGATCTCATCTTCACCTTTCTCTCAAGGAGGTGAAGACCAGACCGAGGATCCATCGTAGAAGGTCCTTAAGAAAAGTGTGGGGTGAACTTCGGGCGAGATGAGTAGTCGGAGATGAAAGGACTATTGCCCTCATGTACGGCTTATGCGGTTCACAATCTGCCATGAGAGGTTATGGTACATTGGCAATCTCATGAGGGTCTTTGTTCTCGGAGTCGGGGCGACCGGCTCACTACTGGTCAAGTTACTCACTCGCCAGGGCCATCACGTGTCGTGTGGCGACCGTGATCCGATCCGTGCGCACGACTTTCTCGGAGAGAATTCCAAGGTCGTGATCCAACAGGTCAATGCTAGAAGTCTGCAGAACGTCGTGAAGGCAGCGAAAGGCTGTCAGCTCCTCATCAATGCCTGCCCAACGGTCTTTAACAACATCCTGATGCGTGCAGCCCTGCGATTGGGTGCCCACTACCTCGATACCGCCTCCCATTTGAGGGCCAGCCCTTTTCGGCCAGAACAGTTCAGTTTCGATCAACAATTTCGGGAGAAAAGACGATGGGCGCTCATTCATGCCGGCGCCGCACCGGGGCTCACGAATCTCTTCGCAGCAGAGGCGGCGGCAGGACTCGATGAACTGGACAAAGCAGAGATCCGAATTTTTGAGGACACGGCGTCTGAGGATCCTGTCTCACAGTGGTCGGCTGAATCTTCATTTGACGAGGCGGTCTCGCGCCCTCGGGTCTATCGCGACGGCTGTTTCAGTTTCGGTACCCGATTTGGCGAGCGCGAACGGTTTAGGTTTCCCCCGCCAATTGGGCTAGTTGGCGTCGTGCTGGCAGCCCAGGATGAAGTCACGACCCTACCACGCTTCTTGGGCTTCAAGAATGTGGATGCGAAAATCGGCGGGACCGACATGGAGCGCCTTCGACGATGGTATCGGCAAGGGAAACTCACTCGGTCGCGGGGTCTCAGCTCGGTTCGATTTCCGGCGACGGCCACTCCTCGCATGATGATCAACCTGGTCCGGCGAGGGATCTTGCACAATGCTCGCTTTGCCGTGACGGTATTGGTGTATGGGAAGAAGCGAGGATGTCCCTGTCTCGTCCGCTGGGATGCGCTCTTTCCCACCCTGTATGAGTTGCGCAGACGAAAAGCGACCTGTGCACCGATCGCCTGGGGCGCCGCACATCTGGCGGCACTGTTTGTGAAGTCGATGCCGCGGGGGCTTACTGGAGTCTATGTTCCCGAAGCCTTACCGGCTACGACACGCAGGAATATTCTGCAGGCGGTACGATTGAGCGGGATCCGGCTTAAGCGAAGGACAATCCGTCTCACGCCAGCAGATAAAACCGAATTCTCCAAATCAAGCCAGTAATATCATATATTTCCGTAACCGACCTGGATTGCCACGCTGAATCGTTCCCCCATCTAGGCTCGAACAGATCGAGACTCTGCGCACTGCCAACCTACTTGACAGTCGATTTGGTCAAGAATAAATTTATGCCCCATAAAAATCCCAAAGGCCATGGGGCCAAGTTATTGGCCGACATCACACCACGTGTCGATGTCATGCGTATCAGCGTTATCCGTGGAGAAAGGATGTCTGCCGGCCTCAATTCCTTGGGGGGGTGTGCTGTGGAGTACCACTTCGTAGCGTGACGGGTCCGGACGAAAGGAGTAACCATGGATAGTACCTTCTTAATGTTTGCAGTTGTGATGCTCGTGATCTTCATCGGCGGCATCATCATCTACAAAAAGAGCGTATAACCAGCGCTCTTCTCCGTCTCGTCATTTTGTGAAGGGGCTCAGTGCCGAAGTCCCGTAAGTTGGAGGGTTGTCATTAGTGCCGAGCTCAAAAATATAGGTCCGTCTTTTCCAGGCCTTATCCTTCTACTCTCTGCAATGTTCTTCCTATTTCTGAACGCTTACCAAATGCAGACACTATAACCTTGGGCCTTTGTTCAGGGATGGATGAAGAGGCATCAAACCGAATCACGGGTACGAGCAATGGATGATAGGAAGATGTCAGCTACTCTCGGATGGCCTTGGCTCGTTTTTGCAGATAGGCGTTTCGGACCGCAGCATAGAGATCAAGGGTCGATTCTTCCACCCCCTGGAACTTTTCTAAATTCAAGGAACGATCGTTCACGATTTCCGTCCCACGTGCCGTCAGGAGAATCAGCGAACTCGTGGTCCTATTTGCATGGGGAACGACAGAAGGAATGGCATCGATCTCAATGATTGGGAACATCAACCAATACACAGGATTGAGGGCAATGTCTCCGACGTACCCGACCAGGTCTCGAGCGGAATATGGTCCCAGAAGCGGCACCATAATATAGGGGCCGGGTTTGACTCCATAAAACCCAAGTGTCTGCCCGGTATCTTCTTCCGGCGTAGTCAGTTGGAAGTGTTGGGCCACATCGAAGAATCCACCCACCCCGGCCGTCGTATTGATGAGGAAGCGACCGGCTTCTATCCCCGCGCCCTTGAATTTCCCTTGAAACAGGTTGTTCATGAAGCGTGGGGTGACGCGGACATTGTAGAAGAAATTGCTGACGCCCACCTGGACAACATTCGGCACGATGAAGTTGTACCCCTTCGCGACTGGCTTCAACACCCAGCGATCAAGCTGCCGGTTGAATTCAAAGAACTTGGTGTTGAGTGGTTCCCACGGATCGTACTCCTCGATTCCTTCTTCACCCGGCTTCGAAAACGGATCGAGTGGCTCTTCAGAAGGCGCGTCGTGGACCGGTGCTTCTGACGGGAGAGCTTTGGGATTGGCATCAGCCAGAAGAACTGGCCGAGTGCTCTGCTCGATGGTGGGGGCGAGTGAGTTGGTCGAGACCTTTTGAGCAGCGCAACCGGAGAGCAGGATCAATAAGACGCCAAGCACGAGTCCATATTCACGTCGAGTGCAGCAGGCCGGCCTACACATAGCTGTTGTCTTCATCCTTCAGATCACCCTCTTGAGAGTAATAAAACGGGCATAGAGTGCGCGGTGCCGCACTCTATCAAAAAAGTTGAGTCACCTGCCAATCAATTTTTCAGAATTGTTCTCGTGAAACGAGGACTTGCGTACGGCAGTCGCTCTTCCGCCATCGTGGCATCAACATTGCTATCCCCGTACTCATCGAGAGGTCAACATAGCCAGACGGGCCTGTATCCACTGCGTTTCAGGATTCTGCTGAGGGTGCGTTCGATGGGCAGCTTGCGCCATGCGGGGGGTCTGGTGACGTCAGGGTTCGAATAAGGAGGATGCCGATGAAAGCCGTCGTAGGAGTGGATGGATCGAAGTATTCAGAGTGGGTGTTAGGTTGGCTGGGTGAGATGCCGTTTCGGGTGGCACCACGAGTCACAGCAATTCATGCGATGGATCTTCAATCCGTCCGAGCCCCGTTCATCGTCCAACCCACCGTCAGCGGGTATGAACCGGATGAAGGGGAAGCCATTCATCTCTTAGAGTCTCGAGCCAAGCAGGTCGAAGCAGAGACGAAGCGGCGTTTAGTGAAGCTTGGCATCAAGGGCTCGGTGCGCGTCGTGCAGGACAAGATTGCACAAGCCCTCATCGAGGAGGCTGGCCATAAGGGATTGATCGTGGTTGGGAGCCGAGGGTTAGATGCCATCGATCGTTTGGTTCTGGGGAGCGTCTCGACAACAGTCACGCTCCATGCGTCCTGTCCGGTCTTGATTGTGAAAGAGCCTCCCCAAACCCTTCGGCGGATGCTCGTCGCGACAGACGGCTCTCCGTCATCCAAGAAAGCGCTCCAGTTCATGACCAAACAGTTCACGGCCAAGCCTGATGCCAAGCCGCTCGTGGTTCTGCTAGTCCATGTTATGCCGTTTCTGCGCTACACGATGGTGAAGGAGGCGGGGGAGCAATTACTCGCGCAGGAGGCAGCCAAGCTTGAAAAAGTCGGGTACCGTGTCAGGCAGTTTCCCTGTGTGGGGCCAGCCGCTGAGGAGATCATGAAAGTGGTGAATCGGGAACAGCCTGATCTGATCGTTACAGGGGCCAAAGGGCGAAGTGCAGTGACGCGCTTTCTCCAGGGTAGCGTCTCGATGAAACTCACCCAACAGAGCGCCTGTTCCGTTCTCGTTGTCAGATAAGTCGCGAGCCCATCTACCTACCGTACGTGCAGAAACAGAACCATCGCTCGCCTCTGAGAGAGGCAAGCGATGGTATGAATCGGAAGAGGTTCGACGAAACGAAATGGTCCTTGCCATCAGAAATGCCTCTCTCCGCCAGACCGCATCATCTACCGCGCAAGAGTACTTCTCAACAAGATGAGGCCTTCCCCAGGAGGATGCCCAATTCTGGGCCGGCGACCTACGCACTCTTTTTGTACACGATCAACCCACCGATGAGGAGTGCACCCATCACCAATGCGAACAGCGTCATCGTATCCATAACGGCTCCTTTCAATTAAGAAGACTACAAACCCCTACGTGTCTAGTGGAGCAACTCCTGTGCTTGTATTGATCGAAGATGGCGGTCCCTAAACTCCTGAAAATGAGGTGTCTACAACACCCTGTATGCCAAACGTATTCAGTGAGCTGGGGAGAATATCATCAAGACTGTCTATTCGATTAGACAACGAAAGGTGAGGGAAAGACTCAGCGCCTCAAGTGTGGCGGCTAAAGCGGCTAAAACGAGATCAGGCGGTCACGTTCATGGGGCATCGACAAGTCTTGGTCTGGGCCGATCGGGACGATACGGGTAGGGTTAATATCATCGTGCGTGACGTAGTAGTGGCGTTTGATGTGGTCGACATTCACGGTCTCGGCAATGCCGTCGGTTTGGTAGAGATCTTTCAGATACCCGAACAGGTTCGGGTAGTCGACGATTCGTCGGAGATTGCATTTGAAATGTCCGTGGTACACGGCGTCGAACCGAACTAATGTGACAAAAAGCCGCCAGTCGGTTTCCACAAACTCCGGTCCGAATAAGTACCGGTGAGTTGCCAGGCGCGCATCGAGTTGATCCAGCGCGGTAAATAATCGCCGTGCTGCTCGTTCATAGCCGTGTTGGGATGTGGCGAACCCTGCTCGATAGACGCCGTCGTTCACATTCTCGTAGATGAACGTGTTCAGCTCATCGATCTCTTGCCGCAGGCCATCCGGGTACAAATCAATCGGGCTTTCAGTGAATCGATTGAACTCACCGTTGAAGATTCTCATCAGATCGTCATCGGAGTTGGTGACGATACGTTTGGTGACGGAGTCCCACAGCACGGGCACTGTGATACGTCCGATATAGTTCGAATCCGTGGCTTTATAGGCTTCTCGAAGAAACTGGAATCCATTGATGGTGTCGGGGGAATGTCCTGCGCCTTCGCGAAATGCCCATCCTCGCTCGTCACGAATGGGATCCACGACGGTCATACCGATCACAGTCTCAAGCTTCTTGAGCTTACGCACAATGATCGTGCGGTGTGCCCAGGGGCAGGCCCATGAGACGTAGAGATGGTAGCGTCCGGCAGCGGCGGGATAGCCCGAACTACCGTCGGCGGTCACCCACCTCCGGAACACATCCGGCTGGCGCATAAACTCACCCGCTGGCGATTGCTCGCCTGGAAATTGGGCTCGAACTTCCATATAACGGCACTCTCTCTTGAAATCAGTATCTCATATCCGCAACCACTGGTGCAGGGGAGTCTCTCTGCACGGCTGTCGCATTTCGCTACAGCATCAAGCGTTCACAGTAGCAAAAGGCGACGAATGTACGGCATTGCATGAGAAATATAACGTATTCGGGAGGCATGCCCCGTGCGAGAAGCTCACAGTCGGAGAACAAGTGAATCTGAGATCAAAGAGTGGACCAAGGGGATGGGATTTGTGGCTCATACCTGCCTGAATCAACACACAACCGGATTGCCTGCACAGGTCATACGTGGTTTGGCAGCTGGCATGATCATAGCGCTGAGTGTTGCCTGCGAAAACAAACCGGCAGAGACCTCCACGGTGAAACCGGACTTGCCTTCCGCGCGAACGGGGTTGTTGCGTCTGACGCCCGAAGAGTTATCCCGAATGCAGCTGGAACTTGTGCCGGTGGCGCAGGGGCAGCTTCTTTCACATCGTGAATTTTCGGCAACGGTCCAGGCCAACCAAAACGAATTGGCCGAGGTCACCACTTTGATCCGGGGCCGGGTTGTGAAAGTCCATGTCGATGTCGGGCAGGACGTGAAAAAAGGCGCTCTTTTGGCGATGCTCCACAGCGTGGACCTTGGCGTGGCGGAAGGAGACTATCTCAAGGCCGGGGCCAGGATGCATGAAGCGGAGCTGGCACATCTCCGTGCCAAGGATCTGTACGAAAACAAGGCCGTCAGCCTCGCTGAGCTGCAGAGACGTGAGGCCGCCATGAAGACCGCGCGAGCTGAACTGCGGGAGGCCAAAAACCGTCTCGAACTGCTTGGACTCCCACCGGAGGAGATCAACAGGCTTGATCGGGAATTGACGATTAAGGCCGACATGCCTTTACGCGCGCCGTTCGATGGGCGGGTCATCACACGCAACATCACGCGGGGAGAAGTGGTCGAGACGGAACAAAAGCTGTTCACCGTGGCCAATCTTACGGATGTGTGGGTGATCGGCAGCGTGCCGGAGAAGGACGTGCGATTCATCCGCAAGGACCAGAAGGTGAATGTGGTCCTGGCGGCCTATCCCCATGCAATCTTCAGCGGGACCATTACCTATGTCGGAGATGTGCTTGACCCGGCAACGCGCACCATGCGTCTGCGGGTTACGGTTCCCAACCCCGATCGTCTGTTGAAACCGGAAATGTTCGCCATCGTCAGCGTGTTTGCAACATCGAGCCCGGACGCGCTGAGCGTACCGCTTGCATCTGTTCAAGACGGACCTGGGGGCAAGATGGTATTTGTTCAACGGGAGGACGGCGCTTTCGAAGCGCGAACGGTCAAGTTGGGGGACGAAGAGGGTGATGTGGTCAGGGTGCTGGAGGGTGTGAAGGCAGGCGAGCAGGTCGTGACGAAGGGCTCCTTCGCCCTTAAATCTGAAATGGAACGACACAAGATCGAGCCTTCGCTATGATCGCCTCTCTGCTGGAATTTTCCTTGCGGCAAAGAATATTGGTCATCGGCCTGGCCTGTCTGCTGTCGGTTGTCGGTGTGATTGCCTTTGAGTCGATCCCGATCGATGCCTACCCCGACGTGACGAATATCCAAGTGCAGGTATTGACCGAAGCGGCCGGCCTCTCGCCGGTCGAAGTCGAGCGGTTCATCACCTATCCGCTCGAACTTCAGATGACCGGGTTGCCTGGATTAGCGGAGATCCGGTCGCTTTCTAAGTTCGCACTGTCACAGATCACGGTCGTGTTCAACGACGACGTGGATATCTACTTCGCCCGCCAGTTGGTCCTCGAGCGGATCATGGCGGCCAAAGAGCGGTTGCCAGAGGGGCTCGAGCCCGTGATGGCCCCCGTCACAACGGGGCTGGGCGAGGTCTATCACTATTATGTCGAAGGACCCCATGCGACAGCGACCGATCCACAGGTCGTCGAGAGCGAGTTGACGGATCAACGCACCATGCAGGAGTGGGTCCTGCGCCCTCTGCTGAAGAGCGTGCCTGGTGTGATCGATGTGAACGGCATGGGTGGGTTTGTGAAGCAGTATCAGGTCCTCGTCGATCCGGCCAAACTGCGCAAGTTCGACTTGACGCTCCACCAGATCTATGAGGCGGTGGTGAAGAACAACGCCAATGTCGGGGGCAACGTACTGGAGCGTCATGCCGAACGCTCGATCGTTCGGGGGCTTGGGCTGATCGGGACTGTGGGTGATATCGAATCCATCATCGTGAAAGAGGTCGGCGGCACACCGGTGTTCGTCCGGGATGTCGCTGAAGTCCGCATCGGCCACGCCGTTCGTCATGGCGCGGTGGTTCTCAATGGGGAGCGCGAAGTCGTGATTGGAACAGTGCTCATGCTTCGCGGAGGTAATGCCCGTCAGGTGGTTGAGGCGGTCAAGACGAAGCTGGAGGATTTGCAGCAGAGTAATATTCTCCCGGGAGGCACAAGGCTGATCCCCTTTTACGATCGCATCGAACTCGTTAGTGCGGCCATTAATACGGTGCGGGATGCATTGATCGAAGGGATTGTGCTGGTGGTCTTTGTCTTCTTTTTCTTCCTGGGCCATGTCCGCAGCGCCATCATCGTCACGGTGACGTTGATCGTCACTCCGCTCGTGACCTTTATCGTGATGGAGCGGTTCGGGCTCTCGGCCAACTTGATGACGCTTGGTGGGCTGGCGATCGCCGTTGGCGAGATCGCCGACGGGTCCCTGGTCGTTGTGGAAAACGCCTATCGGCATCTCGCACAGCACAGCGGCGCGTCGCAGGAAAGCAGGCTCAGTGTCATTCTCCATGCGACGAAGGAAGTCGGTCGACCAATCCTGTTCGGTATTCTGATCATCAGCGTCGTCTTCCTGCCGCTTCTGACGCTCCAGGGAATGGAAGGCAAGATGTTCGCGCCGCTGGCCTACACGCTGGTGATTGCACTCTTGGTCTCGGTCGTGGTGACGCTGACCCTGTCACCGGTGCTCGCGTCTCTCTTCTTGCGTGGAGACCATCCTAAAGAGACGCGCGTGACGCTCTGGATGAAACAGGGCTATCTGCCGGTGTTGCAATGGACGCTCCGGCACCGCGGCCTCATCCTGACGAGTTCAACAGCGATCGTGCTGTGCAGCCTTTCCCTCGTTCCATTCGTGGGGCGGGAATTCATTCCACTCCTTGAGGAAGGGGCCCTGACACCTCAAGTGGTGAAGTTGCCGAGCGTGTCGCTTCCTGAGTCTATCGAGCTAGAGAAGCAGACTCAGAAGGCCATGCTGGAATTTCCCGAAGTGAAGATGGCGGTGAGCAGGATCGGCCGAGCGGAGATTCCCTACCACCCAGAAGATCTCTACGAGAGCGATCCGATTGTCTCCCTCCACGACCGAAGTACCTGGAAGACGGCGAAGACTCAATCAGAATTGACCGATGCGATCCGCCGGAAGTTAGCCGAAATTCCCGGTATCTCCATCCTCATGAGTCAGCCAATCCAAGAACGAGTGGACGAGTTGATCTCCGGCATCAGGACCGAATGCGCCATCAAGCTGTTCGGAGACGATCTCGACCTGCTCCGCGACAAGGCGCAGGAGATTGCCGCCTTGATACAACACATCAACGGCGTCAAAGATATCAAGGTCGAACAGGTCGCTGGACAGCCCTACCTCATTATCGACATCGATCGGCAAAAGATTGCCCGCTTCGGCATCAACGTGGCCGACGTGCAGGAGATCATCGCCACCGCGATCGGTGGGAAGGCGGCGACACAGGTCTATGAAGGCGAGCGGCGGTTTCAGCTCACCCTGAGATTTCCTGAACCGTACCGGAACAGTGTTGCCGCCATCGGAGAAATCCGCGTGAAGTCTTCTTCTGGAGCGCTTATTCCCATGAGTGATCTGGCCAAGATCGAAATGCGTGAAGGCCCGGCTCGTATTAGTCGAGAGCATGTGAAGCGCCGCATCTACATCGGCTTCAATGTCGTAGGCCGGGACATCGGCGGTGTGGTGGATGAAGGGCGCGCGAAGCTGGCGGCGCAACTCCACTTACCGGAAGGCTATACTGTCGTATGGGGTGGGGCGTTCGAAAACATGGAGCGGGCCAACGCGCGATTGATGATTGTCGTGCCGATCACACTGGGCCTCGTGTTCTTTCTTCTGTTCTGGGCCTTTCATTCTCTGCGATACGCAACCTTGATCATTATCAACCTGCCGTTCGCGTTGATCGGAGGCGTCGTGTCGCTATGGCTGAGCGGGCAGTATCTGAGCGTGCCGGCCTCTATCGGTTTTATCGAGCTGTTTGGACTGGCCGTGGGGAATGGGATCGTGCTGGTCTCTTATGTCAACCAACTGCGCAACGAGGGGCAGCAGATCGATGAAGCGATTCTGGCCGGCTGCAGTCTCCGTCTTCGCCCTGTCGTGATGACCATGATGACCACGCTGCTTGGACTTCTGCCGCTGGCACTGGCGCAAGGAATTGGGGCGGAGGTCCAGCGGCCGCTCGCCAGTGTCGTGATCGGCGGACTCTTCACGTCGACGGCGCTGACACTGGTTGTACTGCCCGCGCTCTATAGCCTGTTCGCTGGGCAGGAGGTGAGGAAAGAGGAGGCGCCGGAATGGGTGTGAAGGAGTGGCGGGCGTCAGGGGGCAATCCCTGCGCTCGCTGAGGTCCCACATCGGAATGTGCTCCCTCAATGCGCGCGATGAGGGATTGCCCCCTGCCGTCCGCCGTAGGATGGTTGAAGGTCAGAGCTCGTTCCGTGTGCATAGCTGAGGACCAACGCCCCTGTCTTTTGGAGAGGAAATAACAGTGCCGACAAGGTCAGGCATTGATCTTGTAAGTGTTTTTTGGTAAGCCTGCCGGACTTGTCCAGGCTTGCTGCGTTTTCCAGCTGGTGAGGCCTAATTCACAGAGCAATCAGTCGGAACGGGGAGGGGGCTTCTTATGAGACATGTGTTGGCGGGGATGACCTTGTTGTGCTTCTTCATCGCTCCGGGGGCTGTTGCGTATGCAGCTGGTGGAGAGCAGGAATTTTCCAAAGGGGAGAACCTGTTGAAGAACAAACAGTATGCGGAGGGCCGGGCAGCGCTGGAGGCCGGTATCCTGAAGGATCCGTCCAATATCCAGGCCCATTTCAATCTGGCCGAGGCTTGCCGAGCCCTAGAATCCTGGGCCTGTGCGGAGCAACATTACGAGAGCGCATTGGATCTGGATGCCAAATCCGGGACGAAATCTTATTTACCCAAGACTAAAGCGAAGGTGTGGCGCTTACGGGAGGAAACGACGGCATGGCGGCTCCTGAACGAGGGGAAGGGCCTGATCGCCAGTGGAAAAACGAAGCAGGCGGAGGAGGCTCTGCACAGCGCCGAGGAGCTTGGTCTCAACAATGAGCAACAGACACTCTATCAGCAGCTGCAGGCGAAGCTACCACGATCACGATCTGCCTCCTCGAAATATCTGATCTCTGCCGGATCGGTAGGAGGTGCGGGCGAGACCGAGACGCTCGATACACAGATGGTCCTAGTACCCGCGGGGAAGTTTATGCGGGGAAGTAATCTCGGAGACGACGAGAAACCTGTTCGGCAGATCTATCTCAATGCCTTCTATATGGACAAATATGAAGTGACGGTCGGGCAGTATGCCAGGTACTTGGAGGCGACTGACATGGAGGAGCCTCCGGACTGGAGCACCATGAATCAGCTGCAACATCTGCGGCGCCCGGTCGTCAATGTGAGTTGGGAGGATGCGGTCAACTATTGCAAATGGGCCGGCAAGCGTCTGCCGACCGAGGCGGAGTGGGAAAAAGCGGCGCGAGGAACAGATGGGCGGATCTATCCCTGGGGTAATGAAGCTCCAAGTCGGCTCCATGCCAATTACGGGAGAAAGGAGTGGGACGACCACCTCGCCTTAGCCCCGGTTGGATCGTATGAAGCGGGGAAGAGTCCCTACGGGATCTATGACATGGCCGGGAATGCTTGGGAATGGGTGTTCGATTGGTATGAACTGGATTATTACAAGAAAAGTCCTGAAAAGAACCCCATCGGGGCGGCAAAAGGCGATGGAAAAGTGTTGCGGGGCGGGTCCTGGCTGTACGTGTCTGAGTTTCTGCGGTCCGCGCACCGGTTCGATGCGCAGCCGACGAATCGGCTCTTTGGATACGGGTTCCGTTGTGCAAAGACGCCATAGCTCTTTTGCCAGCGGCACCGATTGATGAGGGGGCTTTGGGTATGTCGGTGTTGTCGGAGTGCTTTCTTGGTTCAGGAGACAAGGCTCAACGATATTTGGCGAAGCAGATCAAGTCGAGATGGTCATAATGATCGGGAAGAATCGTTTCAGCCTTGTAACCAAGGTTGAGAAAAAACTGAATATTTCTGGCTGTACGCAGCATGGTGCAGGCGTAAAATTTGTGGGCATCGGTTGCCGCTCTTTCGAGCTCGCGGATCAGCGCTTTCCCCACTCCTCGGTGCTGACATTCGGGACTCACCGAAAGAAGTCGGATTACGCAGACGCCGGCTACGGTCCAGAAGCGCACGGAGCCGACAATCGTTCCTCCCGCTTCCGCCACGAAAATATGTTTCTCTCTGGCATCTTCTCGAAGGCTCTCGATGGTTTCCGTCGTCCAGCCGCTGACTTTGTAGAGGCCGGCATATTCACCGAACGCGGCCTGTTGCACACGAAGGAGGGAGGGAAAATCAGCTTCGGCTGCTGGTCGGATTTGAACCATGACCTGTTTCCTGGAAGAGGAGGAAGGAGTGTTTATCTTCATAAAGGAAGAAGAATAAATTCGCAAGGATTCTACGTGCCAATAGACCATGGGCGATGAGATGAATCGCCTTTACCATAACGATGCTTTTCCAACTCTAGAACACGAGGGAGATTCAATGCTGAAAGAAGTCACGGGCGATATCTTGCATTCAAAGGCAGAAATAGTGGCACACGGTGTGGCTCCAAATGACAGCTTTGCGAACGGTCTCGCGTTGTCCCTTCGGCAACAATGGCCCGCCATGTACAAAGATTTCAGACATTATTGCCAGACCTTTACGCCGAAGACCGGCGAACTGTGGGCCTGGGCGGGTGCCGGTGGAGTACGAATCGTGAGTCTCTTTACCCAGGAACCAGCGCCCAGTCATGGGGCCAGGCCTGGGAAGGCGACGATTGAGAACGTCAATCACTGTCTCAAAGCCCTTACGAAGTTGATCGAAAACGAAAAGATCAAAAGCGTCGCGCTTCCCAGGCTAGCCACAGGTGTCGGAGGGCTCGACTGGAAAGAGGTCAAGCCGTTGATTGAAAAGCATCTCGGCCACTTGTCTATTCCGATCTACGTGTACGCAACGTATCAGCCAGGCGTTCAGGCCACGGAGGGATGAAGTCTCGTCGTCCAGTTGAGGAGGCTTGATCGGGGCGACTCGAAGATTGCGGAACGCGTACCATTGGAAGGTCCTCATTAGACATCCGCAATGCTTCTCGCAAGGGAACGGATGATGCGTATGGATCGACGCCATCTCAGCATGGGATTGTTGGCTTTGGCATTGGTTGTCCCCAGCTGCGCCACGCCGCGAGTGCAACCGCTTCCCGCTGACTGTCCTGACATTGCCGAAACCGGTCGGCTCAACATCCTCACATTGAATGGTCTATACGATGCTCCGGCCGCTATTCGGGCCAAGGGCTGGACCGACATCGCGCAGTTCGCCGTGGCGAACAATGTTCATGTGCTCATGTTGCAGGAAGCGGTGTTGACCGATGTCGATCGACTACAGGCGCTCTTGGGGACCGCCGATAGCGCTCGGGACCTTCAGCGGGTCTTAAACGAGCGCAGTGCCGATCCATACGAACTACGTGTCGCTTGGGAAACCGGCGTCCCGTTCGTATTGACCACGGCCAATGCGATGCTGAGTCGTTGCAACATCACGCGCCACTTTGCATCGTTCTTGCCGATCGAGTCGGAGGAGTTTTTTGAGGGAGTTTCACTCAAGATCACCCGCAATGTGCAAGTGGCCCAATTGAATATCCCGGGATATGGGAATCTCCATATCTACAACACGCATCTCTGCTCGGCCTGTGCGGTTGAGGCGCTCCAACGGCAAGTCGATGCGCTCTTGGCGTTCATGCAGCAGGTGGAGGGGAAGTCCTCCGGGAATCATCTTATCCTCGGGGGAGATTTCAATCTGGACCTCGCAAAGGGACTACCGGAGCAGGCTGTGTACGAGACTATGACGAGAGCCGGCCTTCGAGATCTCTACGCGGACTATCGCCGAACCCAATTCGGCGAGGCACGTGACACCCTCTGCCGGCAGGGTGTGGCGGACATCCACTGTACGATTGGGACAAGTCCCGTCCAAGGACTGATTGACAGCCGAACCGGTGCGGCGTTACCCAGGCCGCAACGAATTGATTACCTCTTCATGTCAGGTAGGGATCTCGTGACGACAAGTAGAGGGATCTTCAATCCAGGCAATGGTGCAACGGGCCCAATCAATCCCACTGAACTGGCGGTATCAGACCATAGCGGCGTCTTCGCTCAGATTACCCTGTCTCGATAACGACAGACAGTCCGGTTTACATGCCGGAGAAGAAACAGGAACGAGTTGTTGATATATGCACCAAACCGCTTCAGAAATAGTCAAAATTACCCTCTATCACTACTCCCCTTGCGCTTTGACCGACCAGAACTCCGCGCCATACTGTGCTCTCATGCGCGCCCTATTCGTCACCATGCTCCTGACTTCTCTCGTTCTCCCATCTGGGTGTGCGTCTGTTTCACCACCAAGCGACCTCTCAGGGGCAGATCTCCAAACGCTTCATACACAGGCGGCTCATGGCAACGCGGTGGCGCAGAGCAACCTCGGGGCCTTTACGTCGATGGCAAAGGCGTTGTGAAGGACGAAAAAAGAGGAGTAGAGTGGATGCGAAAAGCTGCCGAACAGGGCGACGCGAACGGGCAAGATTCACTCAACGAGATGTACTGCGATGGACGTGGTCTTCAGCAGGACAATGTGCGTGCATACATGTGGTTCAATCTCGTGGTTGACAATATCTAAACAGGACGGACAGAGTATGGAGTCAGTGCAACGTCGAGCTGCTATTGCGAAGCAGCTAACCCCAGCGCAGCTTACTGAAGCACAGCGACTCTCGCAACGGTGTCAGGCACAGCAATTCAGGGGTTGCTGAGAAGGGTTTACCGCGCTCTCTTGATTTTCGGAACAAGGCCAGACTCATTCAGGTCGCCGGTCTGGCCAGATGCGGCGAGAGAGAAGGCCCATAGGTCAGTCGCGGAACCGTCTGCAAGGTTACAATCATGCTGTTGATTCCTGAATCACTCCAATCCCGTCTTGTGAAACTTCGGCGCGTGCTGCATGCGCATCCGGAATTGAGTGGTCGGGAAGAGAAGACCGCCGTGACTATCTGCAAGTTTCTCGAAGAGCTGGCTATCAAACATCGTAATGGAGTCGCGGGTCACGGGGTTGTAGCCGATATTCCGGGACCTGCCGGAGTGCCCTGCGTGGTGCTGCGGGCCGATACGGACGCGCTTCCCATTCAAGAAGAAACCGGCCTTGAATTCGCATCGGTGCACAATGGCGTCATGCACGCCTGCGGCCACGATGGACATACGACGATGTTGCTTGGCGCGGCTGCGCTGCTTTCCCAGGAGAAAGATTTGCCGGCGCCGGTGCGGCTGATTTTCCAGCCCGCGGAAGAAAAAGGGACCGGCGCCGTCGCCATGATCAAGGAAGGGGTGCTCGAGGGAGCCGGCCTGATCTTCGGCGGACATCTGGATCGCCATTATCGTCCCGGCACCATCGTAGTGAGCGAAGGTCCGGTCAATGCGTCGTCGGATAACTTTTCGATTGAGATCATCGGGCAAGGCGCACATGGGGCAAGGCCACACGAAAGCATCGATGCGGTGGTGGTGGGGAGCCTCATGATCATGGCGTTGCAGACGATCGTCTCACGTGAGATCGATCCGGCCCGCCCCTCGGTTGTATCCGTCGGCCAGTTTCACGCCGGGACTGCGCCGAACGTGATTGCGGGACAGGCCAAGCTGGAAGGGACTGTGCGTGCCCAAGATCCGGCAGTCCGCCGACAACTGCTCAATTCTGTGCGCCGCATTGCCGAATCCATCGCACAGTTGCACGGTGCGAAGATTCACGTTGCGGTCACAGAAGGAACGCCGCCACTCATCAATCAGCCTGAGTCGGCCAACATGGCGCGCCGTGCTGCGATCGAAGCGGTCGGGGAGGCGAATGTGTTGCCCCTGAAGACGGCGAATATGGGGGCGGAAGATTTCAGCTACTACCTTGAGCAAATTCCCGGCGCCTATGTCCGATTCGGCAGCCAAGTTCCTGGCCGGGAAGGCTATCCGGCACATTCGAGCAAGTTTGACTTCGATGAAGAAGCTCTGGCCGTAGGAGCCGCGTATTATCACGCCATCGCCAAGATCGCCGGCCAGCAACTCGAGAAGAAGGCAGCGTCCGTCTGATCCATCGCAACGGGACGATCATGATCAGAGTCCGAGAAGCCCGCGAAGAGGATGTAGGACAGATTCGCGAGATCTTTCTCGCCGTGTATGGTACCGACTATCCACATCGCGAACTCTACGATGAACTCTGGCTGAAGCGCTCCGTCTTCACCGATGATGCCCTCATTCTCGTTGCTGAGGATACGGAAGCCGGTCGTGTCGTCGGGACGGCTTCCGTGCTGTTCGACTTCGGGGCCCATTCCGATCTCGTAGGAGAGTTTGGTCGCCTTGCCGTGCATCCCGAGTATCGCCGGATGCAGGTCGGGAAGTTGCTCATGGACAAGCGGCTGGAGGCCATCAAAAACCGTTTGCACGTGGGACTCGTGGTCGCGCGCACCGTGCATCCCTATGCCCAGCGCATCAGCCTGGTTCAGGGATTCATCGCCACAGGCTTTCTACCGCTCAAGCACTTCTTTCGCCACCGTGAGAGTTTTGCGCTGCTGGCTCGATATTTCGCCGATGCCCTGACTCTGCGCCGCAATAATCCACGAATCATCCCCGAGGTCTATACCTTGGCCAATCTCGTGATGAGCCAGCCGCCCTTCACGCCGGATTTCATCGTGGACGAAGACTCCGCTTCCTACCCGGCTGGTGGCGACTATCGACTGGAACAGCTGCAGGCTGAAGGCTATCCGGCTTTGCTGCGCATCGAACGAGGTCGAGTGAGGAATCGGGAAATCTTTGGGCCGATGCGGTTGGACTACGGCTTCTTTAAGCTCCAGGCGCGCCAGACCAGTTACTTTCTGGCCCGCTCCGGCGGCCAGATTGTGGGAGCCGTCGGCTACACGATGGACCCGGTCGAGCACATCGTGCGAGTGTTCGAGCTCATCGCGCTGGCTGACGATGTGGTGCGGTTTCTATTGGCCGAACTTGAGCGGAAGTGCCGGGAGGAGATGGGGATCGAGTACATTGAGATCGATGTCAGCGCCTACGCGCCTCGCATGCAGCGGACATTACTGGAACTGAATTTTCTTCCGGTCGCCTATGTGCCGGCCATGGTGTTCTATCAAGTGGAACGGCTCGACATCGTGAAGATGGTGCGCTTGAACAAGTTGCAAGATTTGGGGCCACTCGGGTTGACCGAGCCGGTTCAAGCCGTGGCCGATGTCGTGATGCGGGGGTTTTCAACGTGTGTCATCGCGCCTCGCATGGCGCAGGCGATCAAGGAGGTGCCGTTGTTTCGGGGAATGAACACCGAACAGGCGACGAGGTTGGCGGGAGTTTGCACTGTGAGGAGCATAGGGGCGGGTGCTCGGCTCTTTTCCGGGCATGATCCGGGAGACCGGCTCTATCTTATGCTTCAAGGGCAAGTCACCATCAGTAGCGGCTCTTCTGCTCGCGTGATCGGCACCGTGCAGACCGGCGAGACTTGTGGAGAAGTATCGCTCCTTTCGGCCAGGCATCACTCCGCCACTGCGACGGCTGTGAACGACATTGAAGTGGCAGAGCTATTCCGGCGTGACTTGGAGGATCTCATTCGGCGTCGCCCGGATATCGGTGTGATCATCTACCGCAACTTGGCCGTTGGACTGGGAGAGAAACTCCTGCGTTCTGGTGAATGGAACCGGGATACGGAGCGAAGCGAAGCCGACAGCCTGACTCTCACGTCGGAGAGTGCGTTGCATAGGACCTGATGGTCACACCCAGCACCGGTCGTTCTCTCTTGGCCTCGAGCGGCAAGCGGTTTCGGAATCGGCTGGTGGCGTGATACCCGTCACGCAGCTTGGCCACCGTACCGCCGGCGCTCGGGATGTGAGGGTCTCCTCGGCTGTGACGTGACGCGCCGATTATCACGGATCACATCATCGACGATCATTCCACAATTGACACAGCGCCAACCATGAAGGTCCGCTGGCGAACCAGTCTGCACCGCGAAGCTGTCGTCACTGACGGCAAGGCCGTTGCATCGTAGGCAATTCATCGTTCATCTCCCAGTAGAATGTCCTTTCCTCTCCGAGGATCCGGTTGCGGAGTTCCGGTAGCGGCAGCGTGCACAGGCTGGATTCGTGCGGCTTGCAGCAAGGCTGTCCCATCTTGGAAGCCCAGTACCGCCTGAGAATCTCAGGAGGACACTGTCGATAGTTGTCGGTATGGTCACTATTCATCAGCGCATCTCGTAGTCCATCTGCTTCCGCGCCCCACCCGTCCACTTCCGGTTCAGTGCGAGCCTGGGCAGATTGCCGTCGGCACCACTCGATACGAACACTGACGAGATTTGTTGCATGTTTCATGATTCACTCATTAGGTATCCAATCTCACGTCTTATTTCTCGTGGCAGCAAGTTGAATGCCACGGTAACGAATGGCAAAGAACCCTGTCATGATGGTTTTACTTGCTCAGCAGTTTATTACGTAATTGTAATGAGTTACACGATGGGTGAGGTCGGCGATGACAAGGCCTATGGATACCAGAGTAGTCGAGGTAAGGGCAGGAGGTGAAGGATGGAGAGATTAGTGCTTCATAATGATGCTAGGAATAACCCTAGTTTGTATATTGGGTCTTAGTCAGCTCCAAGCCTCAGAGAGCCAAAGTGGTCTTCTCCTAAAACCATGCGTGATCTCTTGAACCGCTTTGATCTGACCCTTGTGACTGTTGTCGGTAGCGGTAATTCTGTCGCAAGGCAGGTAGCTATCAAGCTTGTGAGTCGGCTCGCAGCACGAGGTATGCCTGACTATCAAGACCTTATCCAGGATTAAGAGCCAGAAACATGAAGAGCCAACTGCCTCAACTCGTTTCCCATCATCCGCAGTTCGTCTCACGTTCAGCGAAGAACGCGCTTCACGAACGACGCTACAAGGATGACGGCTTTCTGAGTCCCGCCATGTGCCCCATGCGTCCGCGCTCGTTCTTCGTCGGCTGGGCCGTTCGCAAACACTGTCTTGCGTTACATCCAGCGGCGCACCTGAGACGCGTACTCAACGAACTCCCGTCCGAACAGAGACGTTAGCGCTCTTTCCTCTGGTTCGATCTGGAAACGATTCATATAGAGGATGAAGGTAGGGAGAAAAAGAAAGGCCAGGACGTTCGCCAAATATAGTGCCCACCCGACTAAGACGAACAACATGCCGAGATACATCGGGTTGCGCGTAAAACCATAGATTCCCGACGTCACCAAGAAAGATGTGGAGGATGGCTTCATAGGGTTCACGGTGGTGCGCGCTCTCCAGAACGACAGCACCGCCAATGCTGTTATTGCAACGCCGACGAGTCCCAAGCCCGCCGCCACGACTCGCAGTGGCGCAAATGCCAATGTGGGCAGGGTGCGGGAGACCAGCCACATGCCTATCGCGGTGACCGCCCCGGTGACGACTGGCGGGATCTTCAGGTCGAGACGATTCATAGGATCTGAACGATGTGCAACGTGCCGGAAATGAATTGCATGCTTTCTTGCGATACGAGCAATGAGTAAGAGCGTACGCTATTGGCGCTCGATTGGCTAGTTCTACTCCTCGCGGCACGATCGTATGCGTGCGTGCCCCCCTCGGAATCGGGTATAGTGGGCGCCAGGGATTCCGGACAAAGGTGGTCGCGGACTATTCTTTGAACGAACGTGCAACATAATCATGAGACAAGGAGCTGAGATGGTTGAGCGTGGGGGCGGAGTCGTTAAAGATTTTATGCATCGCTACCTGGAGGTGGTGCCACTAGAGACGACGGCTGCGGCCGCGGCTGAGCGGATGGGGGTCAAGCGGATCGGCTGTCTGTTGGTGGAATCGCATGATCCCAAGCGAGGTCCGTTGGGGATTCTGACGGAGATGGATCTTGTACGGAAAGTGCTCGCGACGGGATTAGACCCCACGGTCACGATGGTGGATCGTGTGATGGCTAGCCCGATTTTGACGATCTCAGGGGACCGCTCCATGTTGGATGCCAGCCATGTGATGGAGACCAACCATGTGCGTCACCTCTGCGTGGTAGAGACTGGTGAGATCGTCGGGATTATATCGGTACGGGACCTCGTGCGATCGTTTGTGGATGCGGAGAGCGGCCCCATCTGTGATCTCGAAAAGGTGTACCGCCCGCTGAGCATTCTGATGGCGACCACCCTCGCGACGATCCCTAGTGACGCGTCTCTTCTTGCGGCTGCCCAGCTGATGCGCGAGAAGCGGATCGGGTCATTGCTGACGACCGAGGCCGGTGAGATCGTCGGCATCGTGACCGAGCGCGATCTGGTCTGGAAAGGGCTGGCGTCCAATCGGCATACAGGCAGCACGCACGTGGGTGCCGTAATGAGCTCTCCTCTTCTGAGCATCGATGTCAATCGCACGATACGCGACGCCAGCAAGGAGATGGCCGAACAGGGGGTGCGTCACCTGACCGTGACGGAGAACGGGAAGATCGTGGGGGTACTCTCCGTACGTGACTTAGTGAAAATGGTCTCCGTTCGGGATCGACCTAGGTTTCTCGGTCAGACCTAGCAGGAGGCTGGCGCTCACCCCAGCAGCATGGCGGCTAGTGCGGGCAGCCAGGGAAGCATCACCATCCCCAGGCAAATGGACAGGGCCACGATCGACGCGACCAGCTCCTCATCGAGGCCTGTTTCTGCTGCGAATATGACGGAGCTGACCGCCGATGGCATCGCCGCAACGAGAATGACGACCGCTCGTTCCACTCCCGTTAAACCCAGCAGCGCCACGGCCAGCCATCCCAGCAACAGCCCGCCACCCATTCGTACCACAACCCCCAGTGTTGCCAATCGAATGGTCCGGCGGACGGCGGAGAAACTGATCGACAGGCCCAAAACCAGACTTGCGAGTGGCGTCGTGGTGAAGTGCAATGGCTTGAGTAGTCCAAGAAGCCAGGGAGGCAGATGATGTCCTGACAATTTGATGGCGAGAATGCAAACCAGGGCCCATAAAGGCGGCGATGACAGGAAGCGGATCGCAGCTGACCTGGGTGTGGCAGGTTGTGCGCCGTGCCAGACGGCCAGACCGTAGAGAACGGTGAGGGTCAGCGCAGTTTGCCCAAGGTCGAAGAGCACGGCGTGAGTCAATCCTTCGTCGCCGAATGTGGCGAGGATGACGGGAAAAGCAAAGAAAACGGAATTGATCGAACCAGTGGCCAACACAAACCCACCTCGCGCCTCACGTGGGAGCTGCAGAAGCCGGGTGAGTTGCCAGGAACAGACGACCATCGGGAAGGTGATGAGACAGGCGGCCAACGGGAGCTTCCAGGCTGTCGAGGTCAGGGCGACATGATCCAGCGATACGAGAATCGTTGCCGGCAGACTCACTGAGAACACGAACGTCGCCAACCGTTCGGCGTGAGTCTTGGTCAGCAGAGCCTGTGATCGAAGCAACCCGCCGACGACAAAGAGGGCGATGAAGGCTTGAAGGGAAGAAGGCATAGCAGCCGATGCACCAGAAGGGTATGATGCCTCCCTCCGTGACACAGATACAACTGTCCCAGCGAGAAGGCCTATCTGGGCAGCGCGATTCTTGCGTCCTATTATGGGTCATAAATAAGAAGCAAGAAAACGAGGGCCTGAACCGCAAGTCGAATACATGGTTGCCTCTTGCAGTTATAAGCGATACATATGATCCTCTGCTCGGGCATCTTCCTACTATGGCCAACAAACCACGGCGTTCATCAGAGCTTCCCAAAGCAGCGGTCGAGGCGCTGTGGCAGGGCAATGTGATCGAGGCGATCAAGGTGGTTCGCCAGGAACGGAATATCGGTCTGAAAGAGGCGAAGGAAGCGGTCGAGACTTACATCGCTTCAGAGCCGGCCCTCAAGAAAAAGATGGACCAAGTACTTGCCACGGCGAAACAGAGATTTATCCGGTGGCTCATCGGATTTCTGGTGCTTGCGGCTGGAATGGCGTATTTGGTGATGGGGTGATTCGAGGCAATGTTATTTCAGCAGAGCTAGACGTGTGGTCGTTCGGCAGAGCGGCCGGCGGCTGTGCGCGCTCTATCAGCGTCTTAGGTGTCGCTAGGGATAGCGATGAGATGGATGCACAGAGGGTCACTACACTGACTTTCATCAAGCGAAGCGAATTGTCGTGATACGGCGGGCGGCTTTGGTTAACATCACAGGCGCAGTACCCTTCGCGCTTCCTCAGGCGAGACGGTGGTGCGTAATTGGAGGCATCTGATGAACGATCAAGACACACAACGAGCGGTCGAAATTCTCAACCGGATTATGGAGCACGAACTAGCGGGAGTCGTACGCTATACGCATTACTCACTCATGATCTACGGCTATAATCGCATTCCTATTGTGTCGTGGTTGAAGAGTAATGCTGACGAGAGCCTTACCCATGCGCATAAAGCCGGGGAACTGGTTACCTTGCTTGGTGGTCACCCATCGCTGAAGATTGGAACGCTCTTGGAAACCGAGAAGCACGACGTGGGGGATATTCTGCGAGAGAGCTTGGAGCACGAAAAGGGTGCCATCGCGGCCTATTACGATTTGCTAAAGATCTCCGAAGGAAAGTCCGTGCTGTTGGAAGAATTTGCACGAGAAATGATCGTGGGTGAAGAACTGCACCTTGATGAGGTGAACAAGATGCTGCGTAAGTCAGGTGATGTTCAGCCATTTCGCTCCTAAGCCTTCAAACAAGCCGGGGAAGATACTCAGGCAGACAACATTGTTTGCCTTATCGCATGGCGGGCGATTTGTTTCGTTGATGGAGGTGCCGATGCGGCGATATGGCAAGGTGAATGTCCGGATTGGTCTTGGTCTGGTCTTGAGCTTGGTGTTGGGGGTGGAGGTGGTGTCCGCCAAGGTGCAGGTCTTGCCGGAGACGGTGTTGCAGGTCGAGGGCAAGAAGGTCACCGGGCAAAGCGGTCTGCTGCGTCATCCTGTCGTGAAAGGGCTGCTTGCGGCGTTCGAGCGGGCGGAAGCGGCACTGGGAAAAGAAGATATGGATGAGCTGATGCGGTTTTATGCCTCAACCTACGACTATCATGGATTGAAAGCGGGCGATGTACGTCGGGTATGGGGAGAGGTGTTCGAGCATTATCGGGCTGTGGAATCCCTTCATTTATTTTCCGATATCAAGGTCACGCAGGTGAACAATGAAGTTCGTGTGGAAGTGACCTGCACGGGAGGATTGTACGGCACCGACGAACGCACGGGAAAGCGACTCACACTAGACAGTTGGTTTCGTGAAGTCCATTATCTGGTGAAAGAAGGTGATGCCTGGCGGTTTCTGGGCAATGCCGGCGAGGTGCCGGCTGGCGCTCCCTTCTCATCCGCCCCACATCACCCGCTGTTTTGACACCCAACGTCCGTGATCGCCTAGGTCCGTTGGAGGCGAGCAAGAAGGGCGGGCATGGCGGCGAAGAGTATGAGGCTCGCGTAATAGGCTGCGCCTGTGACTGGATCGCGGTGGAGGAAGACTTCTGCTGCCGACATTCCCCGTAACAGCATTCCTACTGTCAGGTCGGCGATCAAGACGAGCCCCATCGCGATGAAGCCGATGGAGAGCGTCGAAATGAGCCGACGATCGTCGAGACTATGGCGAACGATCCATCGCGCTGCGAAGACGATGACGCCAAGCATCAGCGGTATTTCCAGCAATTCTGCAGCTTTTTCCCCCAGCAGCGGAACGAGGAAGAGGACCCGCCCGGTTCCCAGCACGAACCCCGCACCGAACACGAGGAGAAAATAAAGGACTGCTTCTCGCAGGATCCGCATGGACCAGTCAACCTTTCGCATTCCCGGCAAATGCTGTTGCTAAGATTTCAGAAGCCTATAGTACCCAAAAGCGGGGTTAGTACGGGCAGCCGAGACCGGGGAAGACCATTCCGCATTCATTGATGAATGAACAATCGACCTGCCCCACATGGTGGGACGGATGATTCCCTGCAACGCAACACATGCAGTCAGTGGCTTGATGAGCGTCACGTCCTGTCCTGGATGCCGACGGTTGATTTTTTCGTTGCTGAAAGATGTGCCTCTCAACGAGTCTCAATAAACCACCGAGGCTTCATACACCAGAAATCCTTTCGCACATGATGCTTCAAGGTCTTCTTCGAATCGAGTACGTAGGTTCCACTCGCATCTCGGACGAAGATAACCCAATGTCAAAATGCCCGCCCCCTTATACGATGCCACTTGATGGCTAAGAGGGCTCGATCTGGGAGTGCATCCCAGGAGGCAAACGGCGTTGGTCGTGCCGATGGTTGAAGCCGATAGTGTGTCAGGAGTCGACATACATACGTTGTCTCGGACCACAATCGGCTGTCCGTTGCAGAGATGCCCATCCGATTCGCAACTCGCTTTGCGGCTGTGTAGCTCACACCGGCGAGAGCCGCGACACTGGCGATCCCACATCCGATTGGTTCCAGTTGAACGACGGGCTTCATCACAACGTCAGTTTTAACTTCCGTCCCCCTGAGATACTAAACCCGTTCCGTTGATAGAAGCTCAGGGTTCGATCGAATTGTGGCAAAGGAGGTGTTGCCACTTCGAGACGTTTTCATCCTCGTGTCTGACCAATCTGTTTAGCTTCTGCGAGGAGTGCGGATCCAATCCCTTGCGAACGATGTGGCGATCGGACATAGAACTCCGGGATCGTTCCGTAGACACCTCTGGTGTACAGGGCATAGCACTCATACAGAGAAAGGAATCCAACCGGCTTGGAGTCTAGTTTCGCAAGCAGGACGGTGGACAGACCTGACTTCATCCACGCACAAGCGCGCCCCACAGTGTCAGCATGATCAAACCCAAAGACCTTGTCATTCACCGCCGCCATGATGTCATGCAAGAGTTCACCCACCATTGTGGCAATAGTATCCGCGTCGTGAATTTCAGCGCGAGCAATATTGATACCCACCGTGTCCTCCATGGTCACGCTACTACCTGTGTTGTGCCTCGTCAACGATGAAACGGACCATGATAATCCAAGGTGTGCAGTCAGCAAGCGAACAATACTATTGCAACTTCGGGGCGAATCCTGATTATGTTTGTCTCTTGAAAAGGGCGGTCAGCAAAGACAAAGGACATGAGTGATGACCATCTCACGCTACTGTCCGCAATGTGGACATGAGCTGGCATTGAGGGACGAAACAGATGATGGATGCGGCCCGTTTCTATGAAGCGCAGGCACAGAAGTATCTTGACGTTCGAGACCGATCCCGTGTGGGAGTCGAGATTGTTCAGAGTTGGGCGAGATCTCTACCTTCTGGTAGTGCCGTCGTCGAAATCGCCTGTGGTGGAGGGTATCCCATTACGCAGGTCCTTGTGGACTCTGGACTCGCGGTATGGGCGATCGATACATCTCCCACATTGCTGAGACAATTTCGACTACGTTTCCCCACGATTCCCACGCAATGCGCGTCGGCTTTGGACAGTGACTACTTCGGGCGGACATTCGAGGCGGTCATCTCGATCGGCCTCGTGTCTTTTCTACGCGAGGATGAGCAGCTGGCCTTCATCCATCGTGTATCGCAGATTCTCGAGCCGCGAGGACATTTTCTCTTCACGGCACCTGTCGAAACAGGAACCTGGCAGGATGTCACCACTGGTCTCGACTGTTGGTCGCTCGGTCGAATCGCGTACACTCGCGCTCTCGAGCGTAATGGACTTCGCGTGATCCGCACGCATGTCGATGAAGGGGAGAACAATTACTATGAAGCCGAAAAGATCGGTGGAGTGTCGCTATGAGCGTGTAAGCATAGAGGTTCTAAGATCATCGAGGCGACAAGTGAACCGGCTCGGTATCAGACTCAACTGACGAACGGAACGCACGTTCTTCTCTCGGATATCACGCGAGATAAGGGAGGCAGTGAGTCGGGCTTTCGTCCTCATGGCTTGCTTGAGGCAGTGCTGACTGGCATGACGATGAGAGTAATGCTGGACCGTAGCCATCGAGAGACGGTCGCCTTTGAGTCCGAGATCGAACTCCAGGGGAAGCTGTCTGCACCAAATCGAACGCGTCTGCTCGATGTGGCGGGGAGGTGTCCGGTTCGCCGCACCTTTTCATCACACCTGACAGTCCGCACCACAACCCGAACGCCGAGTCGTATCGTCCGTTACGAGTCAACGGACATGAGGCGCGCGGAGTCGCACGTGTTTCACTGCGTCACAACCGCACGGTGACGGCCTTTACCTCAGTATAGAGCTCCAATGCGTCGTGGCCCATCTCCCGACCCCAGCCCGATTGTTTGTAGCCGCCGAACGGCAGTGCGGCGTCAAAGATGTTGTAGCAGTTGATCCACACCGAGCCGGCCCGCAGCTCGGCTGCGATGCGGTGGGCCTTCCCGATGTCGCGGGTCCACACTGCCGCCGCTAATCCGTAGATAGAGTCGTTGGCCATGGGAAGCACCTCGTCGAGATCGGTAAATGGCACGGCACAGACGACCGGGCCGAAGATTTCCTCCTGCATGACTTTCATCCCTTGCTTGGTGTCGACGAGGACTGTCGGCTCCACAAAGTAGCCCTTGCTTCCGAGTTTGCGTCCCCCCACCACGGCCTTGGCACCCTCCGAGAGTCCTGCCTCGAGGTAGCCGAGCACGCGCCGCTGTTGTTCGTCCGAGACGAGTGGACCCATTTGAGTCGCAGGATCCATACCAGGCCCGACCTTGATCTTCTTCGCGTCTGCCGCCACACCTTCAACGACCTTGTCGAAGATACTCTTTTCGACGAACAGGCGAGAACCAGCGCAACAACATTGGCCCTGGTTGAAAAAAATCGCGCCGGCCACTCCAGGGATACAGGCTTCCACGTCAGCGTCTTTACACACAATGTTGGGCGACTTTCCTCCTAACTCTAATGACACTTTTTTTAGATTTCCTGCCGCCGCGCCAAGGATGAGCTTTCCCACCTCCGTGGAGCCGGTGAAGGCTACTTTATCGACATCCGGGTGGGCTGCTAGTGCCGCCCCAGCGGTCTCGCCGAACCCAGGCACAATGTTTACGACGCCGTCTGGGAATCCCGCTTCACAGATCAGTTCACCAAGACGCAACGCCGACAGCGGCGTCTGCTCCGCCGGCTTCAAGACCACGGTACAGCCTGCGGCCAGGGCTGGCCCGAGCTTCCACGCCGCCATCAGCAGCGGAAAGTTCCAGGGGATGATCTGAGCCACCACACCCACTGGCTCGCGCAACGTATAGGCAAGGTACTGGGTGCCTGGTGTGTAGGGTACTGAGATGGGGATCGTGTTGCCTTCGATTTTTGTCGCCCACCCTGCCATGTACCGAAACAGGTCTATGGCTAGCGGTACATCTGCGACCCGGGCCACGCCGACCGGCTTTCCATTGTCCAGTGACTCAAGTTGAGCGAATTCTTCCGCATGGGATTCCATCAAGTCAGCCAGTTTCCAGACCAGCCGGCCACGCTCAGAGGCGGTGAGCCTACGCCAGGGGCCGCTCTCGAAGGCTATCCGCGCTGCGGTGACGGCTCGGTTCACGTCTGCACGATCCCCTTCTGCCACCTGAGCGAGGATGTCGCCGGTGGCAGGGTTATAGGTGGCAAACGTTTTGCTCGACGTGGCGTCGAGCCATCGACCACCGATCAGCATCTTGCGAGGTGCGCCGACAAACGATCGGACTTGTTCGTGTAAAGGGATCTGTTCAGTGACGGTTGTCATGATCATCCTCCTCTTCGAGGCCTCATTGAGTATGAGGTGTGTGGGGTTTGGGGAGCACACACTCATTATAAAGGAACTAACCAGGGGAGAATCCAGGCCTCGGTATCCATGCGTCTCACTCAGGGCACAGTGGAAATCAGGAAGACGCGCAGCGGTCTTTTCTGGTAGACTCTGCCGGTCACAATGACGGAGGAATCAAGCGTGGCATACGATCTTCCCAGGAAGGCATTAGAGGCGCTATCGCAAGGCGATCGCAACAAAGCGGTCGATGAGGTTCAGCTTGAGAGAAACATGAGTCGGGAGGACGCCAGGGAAGTGGTCGCGACCTATATCTTCTCAGACCCCTCTTTGCAAGCGGCCCTGAGACTGAAGGAGGCCAAGGCGGAGACCAAATGGGGCCTCATGCGTTGGTTGATCCTGTTGCAAGCAATTGTCGTTGCGATCGGATACTTCCTCTTTTTCCATAATAAATGGTGAGTGAGCCTCAGGCGGGAAGGTGACCGACCGTCGCTGACCCGCTGGCTTGGCTTATCCCCCGCTTGTGGTCTGCTTTCTTCTGCTCTGGCCCCATCCGGAGACACGAGCATGGTCCTCCCGTGGTTTTTCTTCGTCGTCTCCGCCGGCGCGATTGTCTTCGCGGGGACGAAACTCTCACGCTATGGTGATCAGATTGCCGAACTGACCGGCTTGGGGCGATTGTGGATCGGCGTCGTGTTGATGGCCGCCGCCACGTCCCTGCCGGAAGTCTTCACCACGATGAGCGCCGGATGGCTCGATGCCCCCGATCTTGCAGCCGGTAACCTCTTCGGGGCCGGGATGAGTAACATGCTCACGCTTGGGCTTATCGACCTCCTGTACCGTCAGAAGCGGGTGTGGCAGCAGGCGGCCTTGGGGCATACGTTGACGGCGACGCTCGCCATGGTGCTGACGGCCCTCGCAGCCTTTTTTGTGCTGTTACGGATCGAGGTTGTCCATCTCGGCATAGGTTTTGAGAGTGTGATACTTCTGATCCTCTATGTGCTAGGGATGAGGCTGGTGTTTCGGCAGGAGGACATGGCGCGCCGTCAACTCGAACAGAAAGCCGTTGTGGAGGGTCTGGCTGAGGAGCCAGGTTCCGACGGGAGTCGACGCGACGCGCTCCGTTATGCCGTCAGAGGGTTCTCCATCGGCGCCCTCGTCTTGCTGGTCGCGGCGCCGGTGTTGGCCTGGTCGGCCGAGCGGATCGCAGAAGAAAGCGGCATGACCGCCACTTTTATCGGAACGTCACTGGTTGCCATAACCACCTCGTTGCCTGAGCTGGTCGTCTCGATTTCCGCCGTTCGATCGGGCGCGTTCGATCTGGCGGTCGGCAATCTGTTCGGCAGTAATGCCTTCAACATGGCGGCGTTCTTCTTTGCGGATCTTGCCTATCGCGGGGGAGGGCTATTGAGCACCATGAGTTCAACGCATGCGCTCACGGCTTTGTGGGCGATCATTATGATGAACATCGGTTTGATGGGGATCATTTACCGGGCGGAACGACGGTTCAGGCTGATTGAGCCGGATAGCCTGTTGATGATCGTCGTCTACGTCCTGGGGCTCTGGCTTCTCTTCAACGGGTAACCAGCAACCAACCACTCCTCCAAGTACTCCCACCTTCTTTGTGTTGCATTTGACCACCATGGCCCTTTGCTGACGTGGCATAACGCCACAGTGAACTGAGCAAGGACGTCAGATAGTCGAATGCTATGCATGGCATGCACCCTGCTGTGAATGTCATAACGAAAGGGACGTTATGCGGATTGAGAAGAGACTACCGGTATCCGGTGGGACGAAGAGAGCAATGGCATGGTATGCCACACCGACAGAAGCTCTGGCTGGTGAACTTCAGACAGACCTCAGCGTTGGTCTGAATGCCGATGAAGCGACACGCCGGCAAGCGCAAGAAGGTCCCAACGAACTGCCTGACGCTCCTCCTCCCTCGGTGCTGAAACTCTTTCTCTCGCAGTTCTCAAGCCTCATCGTGTGGGTGCTGATCGGGGCGGCCATTGTGTCCGGGTTGTTAGAAGACTGGATCGATGCGGCGGCGATTCTGGCCATCGTGTTTCTCAATGGCGTGCTGGGGTTTGTGCAGGAATTCCGAGCCGAGCGATCGTTGGCGGCACTGCGCAAGATGTCGGTCGCGATGGCCCGCGTCATTCGTGGCGGTGCGTTGCAGTCCATTCCGGCACGGGAACTGGTCACAGGAGATGTGATCGCCCTCGAAGCGGGTGACCGCATTCCTGCGGATGTACGCCTGTTCTATACGACGAATTTCCAATCTCAAGAAGCCTCGCTCACTGGCGAATCGACACCCGTGCACAAGCAGGCAGAACGACTCGATACCGCCGAGGTGCCGCTCGCCGATCAACACAACATGGTCTTCATGGGTACCGTCGCGGTCTCGGGTAAAGCCCGCGGGCTGGTGGTGGCGACAGGACTCGGCACGGAATTAGGTCGGATTGCGGCCATGATTCAGAAGGCTGCCGAAGCGGAGCGTGCTGAAACTCCGTTGCAGCGGAGGCTGGAACAATTCGGCCAGACACTTCTGTGGCTGGCGCTCGGCGTCGTCACGGTGGTGTTCACTCTCGGATATCTCCGCGGGGAGCCGTTGGTCGAGATGTTTCTTACTTCGGTGAGCCTCGCCGTCGCAGCCGTACCAGAAGGCCTTCCTGCTGTCGTCACGATTACGCTGGCCTTGGGCGTAACCAGGATGGCCAAACGACATGCGCTGATTCGCAAACTCCCCGCAGTCGAAACACTGGGTTCCGCCACCGTGATTTGTACCGACAAGACCGGCACCTTGACGAAGAACGAGATGACAGTCACGTGCTTGATCATGGATAACGTCCGCTTCGAAGTGACCGGCGAGGGGTATGAACCATCTGGAGAGATCCGCCCCTCGCCCGTCAGTCATTCACCCTCACCCCTTCCAGCAGGCATTCATCATCTGCTCACTACGTCGGTTCTCTGCAATGGGGCGGCATTGCGACAGGAGAACGGAGTCTGGCAAATCATCGGCGATCCGACCGAAGGGGCACTGCTCGTGGCAGCGGCGAAGGCTGGTCTGACGAAAGATGAACTGGAGCGCCGGGCACCGTTCGTACGCGAAGTGCCGTTCGATGCTGAGCGGAAGATGATGACGATCGTCCGCCGAACGGAGCAAGGCCCTGTGGCATACTGCAAAGGAGCGCCTGATCTCCTGCTGAACCGTTGCACTGGACGCGTCACGCTGGAGGGTCGGACTGAGGCCCTGGACGAAGCGCATCGGCAGCTGATCAGCGAAGCCAACGCCTCGTTGGCTCAACAAGCCCTCCGCGTACTAGGTGTTGCGTATAAGCCCATTGGGCAACCGGCAAGTTCAGATGAAGAAGTTGAGCGCGATCTGTTCTTTCTTGGCCTCCTCGCGATGAAGGATCCCTTGCGGCCCGAAGCGACAGAGGCGGTGCGCCTCTGTCGGGATGCGGGCATCCATACTGTCATGATCACTGGCGATCACAAGGAGACCGCGATCGCGATTGCGCGTGAATTAGGCCTGCATCGCGATGAGGGGGTGGCGTTGTCCGGGGCAGAGTTGAATGGCTTAACCGACGAGCAATTGACGCAACGGGTCGAGGGCGCGAGTGTGTACGCCCGTGTGTCGGCCGAGCACAAGCTCCGGATCGTCGAGGCCTGGAAGCGGAACGGGGCCGTTGTTGCCATGACGGGCGACGGAGTGAACGACGCGCCCGCCATCAAGGCTGCCGATATCGGAGTGGCCATGGGCATCGCCGGCACGGATGTTACGAAGGAAGCGGCCGATATGGTCGTCACCGACGATAACTTTGCTTCGATCGCCGCGGCGGTGGAAGAAGGCAGAGGGGTATTCGACAACATCCGGAAAACGGTGCATTTTCTCCTGTCGTGCAACGTCAGCGAAGTGCTTGTCATGCTGTTCGCGACGCTCTTTGGCCTGCCGCTTCCGCTCCTACCGATTCACATTCTGTGGATGAATCTCGTGACGGACGGCTTTCCTGCTCTTGCATTGGCGGTCGATCCGAAGGCGCCGGATTTGATGCGGCAGCCGCCGCGACAGGCCCAGGCCCGCTTATTGGACGGCGGGCGGTTGTGGGCCATCGCCGGCGAGGGGTTGATGTTGTCGGTCATCGCCCTAGGCGCGTTCTGGTGTAGCCTATTTGTGTGGCAACAATCGATTGAGCAGGCACGGACCGTGGCCTTTACTGTGATGGTCGCCGTGCAGCTGGTGCATGTCTTCAATTGCCGGAGCGATCGCTGGTCGCTGTTCCAGGTGGGCGTGACGACCAACCATGCCCTCATCTGGGCTGTGGTGTTAGCTGTTGCCTTACAAGTCGGTATTCTGACGATTCCGTTCATGGAGCCTATCTTCAAGGTCGCGCCGCTCCCGATTGAAGATTGGGAACTGATGGTGGCCATGGCGCTTCTGCCGTTGGCTATCGTCGAGGTGGTCAAGTGGTTTCAACGACGAGCAAGCGCCGGGCTACAGAAGGCATGAGGCGATCTATGAAGAATTCCACGATGTGGGCATACCAGGGTAGATACAACCCCTCTTTCGTGGGTGACCCGCTCGACCAGAGTCAACCGGCAGGGCACTAGTAATTACTGACCTCATTCTGTTTAATTATATGGAGCTTGGAATGGTTATGTCTCCGATGGTCGAACCCTATCCGGCCTGTTACCGGAGACTATTCGGTATGCGGAATTAGCTCTTCAAAGGCTCTCTGGTGTTCCTGCAGCACATTACCCTTGCAAACGTAGATGAAGAAAGTGTCCGAAAGCTGATCTGGATGATGCTGCCTCAGCGCTTGGTTCCCATAGCATTGAGGTAGCGCCTGTGATGGCCAAAAGTTTTTGTTCGTCGGTGATGACACTCGGACGAAGGGTAAGGGGCACGATCACGCTGTCGGGTAAGAAGCCTGCTCCTCGTGAGCAGCGAGAGGTGTTAAAGAACGTTGAATGGTTGGATTACCGTTCTGCTAGTCCAGTTTCACCTGGAAAAACCGTAAACGGGAGCCTTGTACCAGGAGTGCGAGGATCGGAGCAATGGACAAAACGAGGGAGCGAGTGCAGGTATTTGTCCAATGCTCTCCGGTGTCGATGGAGGCACAATGGCCCTGACGAGAATGCACAATACGCTCAGTAAGAGCCACGTGATGGCTGATCGTATGGTAACGGTGAACCGCCTGGAAGAGGTGGTCTCGACATCGGACGAGTTCGATCAAGTCGTCTCGCAAGCCTTACCAATGCTGTTGGATCGGGCGACGGGTTATACGAAACGGTTTTTGCGGGAGACTGGCCAATGGAACGACGACATCGAACATGAGAAATTCGCGTTACGCTGGGGTTCTGAATATCTCGAACGGTTTCTGGTCTGTGGACGCAGCGAAGTTCCGTGTCGGCCGTTGTTTCTGTTCGACTCCTTGGTGGCCAAACAGCACAGCAAGCCGGAACCATTTTGTTATCACCCGGACTTGCTGCGGCCGCTCGGTCGATTTCTCGATGGGCTCGTCGCGCGAGCGGTCGTCAGTCGTGACGCGCTGATCGCGTTGTATCATCATTCCTATGGATGGGGCGCGGGGGACGTCATCGCGGTGACCGGACTCAATGGGTTGGAGAGCCAGCGTATCTATAAGAATTTCCGACGATGGCGTGAGAGCGGTTGGCAGCGCACGATGGATGAGGTGGGTCTCACGAAGGCAGAGCTGGCCGAGCTTGGGCATCAGCAGCAGCGTCAACGTCAACGATTCAACAGTGAGGCCGAGCGACTGATCCGAGTCGCGCAGGCGCATTACCGAAAAAGCGAACCGGATCATTACCCCTGTCTTTCGCGATCTCAATGGGGAGACATGTTCGCTCAAGGCTATGGCTGCGATTATCGAATTTGGCATCTGGCGCTCTGTCTCGATTGCATGCAAACGGCCTGGGGGCTGGGATCCAGCGGATCTTTGACCGGCGAAAAGCCGCGTCTGGAATTGCAGGTGCGACCGTAGGGGAGCGCTAGTGGGTGCCTAGATGCAGTAGGAAGGTGAGGAGGTTCTTATGGGTCACGAAGAGGAATTGGAAGCGTATCGATCCCAACTCCTTGAATCATTGAACAGCCGGCCCGAGATTCGTAGCTGGTCGGATCCTATACAGGTCTATGTCAATGAGCGGCGTGTTGGAGAGCTTGAAAGCGCAGGGATCGGTGCAATGTTGCAAGTCCAGTGCGTCGATCACATCGAGACGGTACAGCTTCGCGCCGAAGACGGAACGCTCTTAGGGGGGCTCACGGCTCCCGAGTGTGGATATCGAACGGACCGTGTCCGGCTTTCCGCTGATACCGTCGAGCTTTCTGTTCACAACCTGGCACAAGGGGGAACGCTCAGTGCGCTGTTCACTCCTGCGCCAAGTTTCTGGAGCCGCGCCTGGAAGAGCATTGCTGATGTTACCGATAGAGTGGTAGCCCGCCGTCCAGAACCGGCACTGGCCTATGGAATGCGAACGGTTGCCTTCACGCAAGCGCTATTGGCAATTGCTGTCGTTGGGTTGGTCGCTGACCGAATCACGACAGGAAGGACATCGGATCGCACGCCATCTCCGGTTGTTCAAACAGCAACTCTTTCGCCCGCTCCGGCCGTTGACATGGCAAAATTTGAGCAACAGCTGGGTGAGCTGGCACGGATGCAAGCGAAGGTTGATGACGCGCTCGGGTCTCAACAGAAAGGCGTGGTGCAGCTGCAACAGGCCTTAGTCAAGCTGTCGTCTACGCAGGAGTCCTTCGAGTCCAATGTGCTGACTGTCAGGGAGGAGATTGAAAAGCGGCTGGAAACGGTCGGTCGCGAGACAGATCGCCAGACACGCCAGATGGCGAGCCGAGGGCGGGTCGAGCAGGAGCAGTTGGAAGCTGCTATCCAGAATCTTACAGCGGACAATCATCGGCTCGCCAAAGAAGTCGTCAGCTTGGAAGAATATAACCAGGTGCTGAAGACTAAGTTGCAGACGGCAGTTGCGAGTGCATCGAAAGCTGTCGATCCAAGCCCCGAACGGCTCTTGAAAATGGCTGACAGCCTCCAGGCGACTCAGCAGCAGATGCCGTTTCTCTTCTGGGTGACCTTCAGCGATGGAACCAGTCAGGAAAGCATCGACAAATGGGTTTATGAAATGCAGGGTCACAAGGGAGCCGTCAGCGAAGGCTGGCAGGAAGTACGGATCGTTCCACCGGCAGTCCCACCCGATCGATTCCTGGAGCAGATCAGAGGAGAGAAAATCGTCAAGGCAGCGCGGATCGGCCAGTAACAGTATTTCTTGGGAGAGAATTCTTCGCCGCATCGTCGCTTCGCACACGGCACGTCGCGAAATTCAACGAGCAGGGGCAGGGGCTGTGTGATTTGGAGAGGAAAGTAGCATGTTAACGTTCGTTAGTCGGCAAAACGTTTCTGATCACCTCAAGGCGGCTGTGCGACCTTGCATGCCTGAAATGAGTGCCATCATGAGACGCAATGTCCAGTCAAGCGCCCTCGACTGGACATATTCCGGTCAGGTGATAGAAGTTTTGTCCGTTGAGCGGCGCCATGCGGGTGAGTAGCATGACAGTCATGATTAAGGGAATAACCCAGTACTCAGGTGGCCAAGGACATCGCAAGATGTCATCAGTGGTCAATTTCCCATTGATGCAATTGATGCAGTAGGTAATTTCAGTCACACCGGCCCTTACAATACACAATACAATCCGGTGACCGAAAACAGGCAGTTGAACTGCAACAAAAGGAAGAGAAAGGAAGGCGCATGAGAATCGCACAAGTGGCCCCGTTGTGGGAGAGTGTTCCACCCAAGCTTTATGGGGGGACCGAGCGAATCGTTTCCTACATTACAGAGGAGTTGGTTGCCCAGGGGCATGATGTCACGCTGTTCGCCAGCGGTGATTCAGAGACCGCCGCGCGGCTTGAAGCAATCTGCCCACAGGCCCTCCGGTTGAATACCGGCATCTTCAATCGAGACGCTCCGATGATGATGCTTCAGGAACGGGGCCTTGGAGCGGCGAGGGGCTTTGACATTATTCATTCACACCTGGATTTCATCGGATTCCCGTTGGCACGGAGGAATAGCATTCCGGTTGTGACGACCTTGCACGGTCGTCAGGATCTTCCCGAATTGGAACCCGTCTTTCGTGAGTTCCCAGAAATGCCCTTGGTGTCCATTTCAGATGCCCAGCGCAAACCGCTACCTTGGGCCAACTGGGCGGCGACTATCCACCATGGTCTTCCTCGAAATCTTTATACGTTTCATCCTCAGGCGCAAGGGTACTTGGCCTTTCTGGGACGGATCTCCCCTGAAAAACGTCCGGACCACGCGATCGAAATCGCCAAACGCACCGGCCTTCCCTTGCGGATTGCGGCAAAGGTCGATCCGGCCGACCAGAACTACTTCGAAGCTGAGATTGAACCGTTGCTCAACCATCCACTGATTGAGTTTGTTGGAGAGATCTCCGATGCTGAGAAAGACGACTTTCTCGGCAATGCGATAGCGTTGGTGTGTCCTTACGATTGGCCGGAGCCTTTCGGGTTGGTGCTGATCGAAGCCTTGGCCTGCGGAACTCCGGTGTTAGCATACCGACGCGGATCGATTCCTGAAATCATCAATCACGGCGTCACCGGCTTTATTTGTGAGACGGTCTCCGAAATGGTGGACGCAGTCGGGCAGGTCTCCTTTATTGATCGACAGCAATGTCGGGCGGCCTTTGACGAGCGGTTTACGGCGGAGCGGATGGCACGTGACTATGTAGCGCTCTATGAGCGTCTTCTCGAAGACGGAGCCGCACAAGCCACACACGCCTTCGCTGCCGAACCGCATAAGATTCTTGGACGAGGCCAGCATGTCTGACGTACGTACTCATTCGCAAAAGACTGGTTCCACTCCGAGCCGTGCTCGAGGCTGGGAGTTGGTCAAAACTAGAGACTTCGGTTTTTTGTTCGCTGGCCAGACGATCTCTCAGATCGGCGACAGCCTCAACAAGGTGGCGTTGCTCTGGTTTGTATACGACCTAACCGGATCGGCGCTTAAGATGGCGGTGGTTGGACTGCTCCAAACACTACCCCCGCTACTATTCGGGCCTCTCATTGGTGTCTATCTGGATCGCGTTCGAAAGAAGCCGGTGATGATCGGAGTCGATCTTCTCCGAACCCTCATGGTGCTCTTGATCCCCGTGCTCTTTGCCATGGGGGCCTTGTCGCTTGATCGGCTGTACATCCTTGTGTTTGCCACCGCAATCTTCTCCACGATTTTCGGGCCGGCTTTGACCTCGGCGGTTCCTCTCATTGTGCCCAAAGAGCGGCTGATTGCCGCCAATGCGTTACTGCAGACGACGACCAACGTCGGGCTTCTTGTGGGTCCTGCCGTCAGCGGCCTCGGGATCGCGCTCATCGGAGCACAAAACGTGCTCTATGTCGATGCGGCCACGTTTTTCATTTCTGCGCTGTGCCTGTTCCCCATCCGGGTGCATGAAACGCTCGACCGTTTCCGTGTTGCAGGTAAAGGGTTGACGGAAGGCATTACTAGCGATTTGATGGCGGGTTTCCGCTTCGTGTTCGTCGAACAGAAGACCGTCACGCTTCTCATGTTGACGGCCACCCTTTATAGTGTCGGCATCAGTGCCTTCATCTTTCTCCTGCCGGTCTTTGCGAAAGAGGTGCTTGGCGTGGGGCCGATCCAACTCGGATGGCTATGGTCAGCACTCGGGGTTGGGATGATACTCGCGTCCCTCAGTTTGACATCCATTGCGCAGGGAGACGTACCGTGGCGTCTGCGATTCATGTCCGGCGCCTTGGCGGTCGGCGGCATTGCCGTTGCCGCACTTGGTTTCTTTGATGCTCCTGTCGCCGCTGGAGTCTTGATTGCGGTGATTGGGGGGAGCACCGCCATGTTTACGCCATTGGTATGGACGATGCTCCAAGAATTGACGCCAGAGCATCTGCTCGGGCGAGTCTTTACGAGCTTTGCCACGGGGGGAATGGCCTCATCGATGGCCGGAATGGCCGGTTTTGGATGGGCGGCTGATCATATCGGCCCTGCCGCTAGTTTAGGAGGGATCAGTCTCATTCTTCTTCTGACGGCTGCAACTGCGTGGCTCTTCAGCTTCTATAAAGCACACCCCCGAGGATTGGCCGTTTCTCCATCCGGTTCCTTCACCCCCCAACCAAGCGCTGCCCAATCATAGAAACCGGACCTCACGGCCTGGTTGAACGACAAGACAGAAGCCTCCGGCTCGACCGGAGGCGCGTCAATCAGATCAGTTCCCTGACGAGAGGGGGCTTCCTCACGTGTGTGCAGATGACAGAGCATCATGAGCAAGTTACAATGACTGAGACAATCTCAGGAGTGATATTCACGAGGAGGACTCGCGCGATGATCACATCGTCGAGAGCGCTGATCGTTCTGTGTCTGAATGTGTTGGTGCTGGTGCCGATAGGTGCGGGTTCAGCGTTCTCTGAGACGCAAGAAAAAGAAGGTGCGACGGAAGCAAAGCCGCAGCCCGCTCCTTCTACGAAGACAGACACGTCCACCGATCACAAAGAAGTCGTGCCAGAGAAGCATACGCCACGTCCGCAATCTCCCCCGGCCGCGTCCGAGAGTCCGCCGGTGCCGCACAAGCCATCAACGGATGCGAAGCCGCAGTCTGCTCCTGCGCCGAAGGCGGGCACGTCGACCGAGCACAAAGAGGTGGTGCCGGAGAAGCATACGCCACGTCCGCAATCTCCCCCGGCCGCGTCCGAGAGTCCGCCGGTGCCGCACAAGCCATCGACGGACGCGAAGCCGCAGCCTGCTCCTGCGCCGAAGGTGGACGTGCCGCCGGTTGAACCGGAGGGCAAGGAGAAAGATCCCGCTGGTAAGAAACCGTTGGGTTCACTAATTCTATCCGTCAAGTTGGCCCTCATTGGGGATTCACGGCTGTTCCGCTATGAGATCGAAGTGGAGGACGATCAGCAAACGGTCACCCTGAGCGGGCGCGTGACGAGTGAAGAGGAAAAGGTTGCGGCAACAGAAGTTGCGCAGACCGTTCATGGCGTGAAGACCGTCATCAATAAGATTGCTCTGGAAAAGGACTTGGCGAAGTCGTTGCTGAAGAAACAGGATGAAATCCTGACGATGCTCCTTAAAGAGCGCTTCGCGAAAAGCGCGACCTTGAAAGCGGCGAATTTCGAGGTGAAGACGGAGGATGGTGTCGTCCATCTCAACGGAACCGTCCGGTTTCAGGTGATCGCACTCGAAGCTGCCGAGACAGCCCGTCAAGTGCCGGGTGTTCGAGCCGTGAACACCGAGAAGATCAGGCTGGAAGGTGAGAACTGATGCAGGGCCGCTCCGGCTCATTGGCTGACGCTCCCACCACAGCGGAGCAAGCAAACACCGTCTTGGCTGAGAATCGTCCACTCCTCCTGACCCGCGATTTCGGACTTGTCTGGTCGGGCCAACTTATTTCGCAAATAGGCGACGGTGTTTCCAAGCTGGCCCTGCTGTGGTTTGTCTATGCCGTCACCGGGTCACCCCTCAAGACCTCTGTGATCGGCCTGCTGCAGACGATTCCCCCGATTGTTCTCGGCCCTCTCATCGGCGTGTATATCGATCGTCTTCCGAAAAAGGTGCTCCTGATCACCAGCGATGTGTTGCGCGCGTTGTTGATCGGGTTGATTCCTTGTCTCATCCCCGTAGATTCCTTTACGGTATCGGTGTTGTATGTGTTGGTGTTTCTTCATGCCATTGCCACCGCGGTGTTTGGTCCGGCGCTTACGGCCGCGATCCCCGCATTTGTGCCGAAGAGGCAATTCACGGCGGCCAATGCGCTTCTGCAAGGCACCACCAGTCTGGGTATTATTTTCGGTCCGGCGCTCAGCGGGCTCGGTATCGCCGCGTATGGCTCACAAGAGGTGCTATGTCTCAACGCCGCGACCTATATGGTTTCGGCTGCGTTTCTTCTGCTGGTTCGTTTTCGCAACCCAGTCACATCTGTTTCTTCACCTGCTGCCAGGTCGACCATGTTGCAAGATCTGATCGAAGGATTTCGCTACAGCGTCGTAACTCAACCAAGATTGTTGCTCTTGACGAGCATCGCCGCTCTCTATACGTTCGGCACCAGTGCGCTGAATGCGCTTTTCCCAGTATTCGCTCGGAAGATGCTTGGGCTGGGACCCATCGAGGTCGGCTATCTCTGGTCCGCGCTCGGCGTCGGATTGTTGGTTACGTCAATTGGACTCCTATGGGTGACGGAGTGGCGAGTCAAGGATCGAATGCGTCTGATCATGGCCGCCAGTGTGTTGAGCGGTGCAGCGCTCTGTGCGTTGACCGTGACGCCTGATCCGTATCTCGCCGGGTTCCTCATGGGAGTGATCGGCTGTGGGATGGGCGCGTTTACCCCGATTGCGTGGGGCATCATTCAAGAGCTCGCGCCAAGGCAGATGGTCGGTCGAGTGTTAGGTCTATATGGAACCGGGGCGATGACTGCAGCCATCGGAGGGATCTCCGCATTTGGATGGATCACGGAACACCAGGGTCCTGAAACCGGCCTGCTAGGGATTGCGCTGGTTCTCTTGCTGACGGCGCTGGGGGCCACCAGAATGAGTCGAGCGAGCGCGGGGTAAAAAAGGGAGCACTTCATGAACGATGTCATCAGATTGAAGGATCAATATTACATCCTTGCGTCATCCTCACTGGCGGCTGGGCGCACGGAAGTGTTGAAACAGGGCGAGACCTTCGCGGTGTTTGATCGGTACGGGGATATTCACCAGGTGCTCTCTGGCCCGCAGGGTCTCTATCATGAAGGGACGCGCTTCCTGTCTCGATTCGAACTGTTGATGCAGGCACAGCGTCCGATGCTCCTCAGTGCCACCGTGAAAGAGGACAATGCCCTCTATACGGTCGACCTCACCAACCCAGATCTGGTACTTGACGGACAAAAGGCCATAACGCGTGGCACGGTCCATCTGTGCCGCACTCGGTTTCTCTGGCAAGGGACCTATCATGAACGCCTCCGTGTTCATAACTATGGGGTCACGAAGTTCCCGCTCTTGCTCACAGTCACGCTGGATGCGGATTTCGCCGATCTCTTCGAAGCGAGAGGTCGACAGCGGGAACGTCGTGGACGGCGGCTTAAGACAGTACGCTCAAGAAATGGACTGATATTTGGGTACGTGGGACTCGATGAGACCATCCGCCGGACCTCTGTCCGATGCTCTCCAACGCCGAAACAGGTAACGTCCGATGGCTTCATTATTGAATCGCGCGTCCCTCCGCATGCAGACCTGACTTGGGAGATCGCCATTTCTTGTGAGGTCGCGCAACAGCGGAGCCGTATGGTTCTCTCCTACGACCGTGCCAACCGCGAGGCCGACCGCATGTTACAGGACGCCATATCCCACAATGCCCACGTCTACACGGCGAACGAGCAATTCAATCACTGGCTGAACCGGTCGCTTGCCGATCTCCACATGTTGATCTCGGAGACACCGCAGGGGCTCTATCCCTATGCCGGAGTCCCCTGGTTCAGCGTCCCCTTCGGCCGGGACGGTATCATTACCGCGCTGCAGATGCTCTGGATGAATCCGGCTCTCGCGCGAGGGGTGCTGGGGTTTCTGGCATCGACACAGGCCACGGAAGTTCGGCCAGAGCAGGATGCAGAGCCTGGAAAAATTTTGCACGAGACGCGTCAAGGGGAGATGGCGGCGCTCGGTGAAATTCCCTTCGGCAAGTACTACGGTAGTGTCGACGCCACGCCGTTATTCATTGTCCTGGCGGGCGCGTACTATGAGCGCACCGGCGATCGCAAGTTTCTGACCGGGCTCTGGCCGCATATTCAACTGGCGCTCCAGTGGATTGACCAGTATGGGGATCCAAGCGGCATGGGTTTCACCACCTATGCCCGCCGATCGGCGGATGGGTTGGTGCACCAAGGATGGAAAGACTCCCACGACGCCGTCTTTCACGCAGACGGGACTGCTGCGGAGGGGCCAATTGCGTTGTGCGAGGTCCAGGCTTACGTGTATCGAGCCAAACGAGCGGCGTCGGACTTGGCACGAGTTCTGGGTGAAATCGATCAGGCTGATCGTTTGCTGAAGGAAGCCGACTCACTTCAAGACCGGTTTGAGCGAGCGTTCTGGTGCGAGCAGCTCGGCTCCTATGCCCTCGCCTTGGACGGGCGGGGACGTCCCTGCTGTGTGCGTTCCTCGAATGCTGGCCACTGCCTGTATGGCGGCATCGCCGGGCAAGAACGTGGGGCACGCACCGCACGCGCCCTGTTGAGCGAGGAATTGTTCAGTGGATGGGGTGTCCGAACGATCGCGACGTCGGAGGCACGCTACAATCCGATGTCCTATCACAACGGGTCAGTGTGGCCACACGACAATGCCATGATTGCAGCTGGCATGGCCAGCTACGGATACAAAGAAGGGGCCGTGAAGATTCTGACCGGACTCTTCGACGCCAGCCTGTTTCTCGATCTCCATCGAATGCCCGAGTTATTTTGTGGATTCTCCCGGCGTCCAGGTGAAAGCCCGACACGCTACCCGACCGCCTGTGCCCCGCAAGCCTGGGCGGCCGGTGCCGGTTTTCAGGCGTTGCAAGCATGCCTGGGCCTGCACATCGATGCAAATCGACGTCTTGTGCGATTCATCCGGCCCGTCCTTCCGCCGTTCCTCGAGCGAGTTGAGGTTAGGAACCTCTCGATCGGAGCCGCCCGTCTTGACCTTGTGCTCGACCGTCATGAGGAGGACGTAGCATTAAGGGTGGCTCGCCGCACCGGCGAGGTGGAGGTCCTGCTCACGATGTAGCGGGATCGTATCGACCACTCTTGCCTACTTCCCGTCTCTAACCTAGTCGGCCGAAGAGTTCATCCGCCGGTATACTCCAGAAATCCATCTCGCGACTATTCGTAGTGCAGCGCTTCGATGGGGTTCAGCTTCGACGCTTTGTTCGCCGGATAGAGGCCGAAGAACAGCCCGACGACGACAGAGAAAAGAAACGCGGCTACCACGGCTTCGGTGTTAATGATGGTTGGCCAGCCGATCATGGTGGTGAGCAGCAAGGAGATGCCGATGCCTGCGGCGACGCCGAGCACTCCACCGATTGCCGTCATGATGATCGCTTCGATAAGAAACTGCAGCAAGATGTGCGCGCGTTTGGCACCGACAGCCATGCGCAATCCGATTTCCCTCGTCCGTTCCGTCACCGACACAAGCAGGATATTCATGATGCCGATGCCGCCGACGATCAGCGAAATCGAGGCGATGCTCATCAACATGAACATCATGGTCTGGCTTGTGCCGGCGATCGTCTTCGCGATGTCCTCCATCGTGCGGATCGTGAAGTCGTCTTCTTCTGTTTGGTGCAGTCGATGCTTCGTGCGCAACAGATCCTTGATGTCGTCGGCGACTGCGGGGATTTCGTACCTGGTATGAGTCGCGACGAGGATGATCCCGACAGTTCCCAGAAATTTCGTTCCCAAGACTTTGCGTTCAGCAGTCGAGAAGGGGAGCACCACAAAATCATCTTGATCCTGGCCCGTGATGGATTGGCCTTTTGGCGCCAGGACCCCGATGACCCGAAGTGAGACGTTCCTGATGCGAATCTCGCTTCCTACCACCTCTTCCCCCGCCTCAAACAGGTTTTGGACTGCGGTTTTCCCCAAGACAACGACTTTGGCGGCTGAATCCATGTCCGACTGCGTAAAAAAGTTTCCTTCGGCAATGGGCCAACTCCGAATATCGGGAAAGACAGGAGTCGTTCCGAGGACGATCGTACTCCAATTCTTATTTTCCCGGATCACTTGAAGGACCGAGCGAGTCGCGTACATCACCGCGGTGATGCTTGCGACTCTCTTCTCAATGTCCTCTGCATCTTCGACGGTCAGGGTCGAAATGGAGCCGAGCCCGCCACGGACACCGCCGACCGTGGTTGCTCCCGGGACGATAATCAGCACATTGGTGCCAAGGCTCGAGATTTCAGCCTGCACGGAGGCTGTGGCCCCCTGGCCGAGACTGACCATCGCCACGACGGCGCCAATACCAATGATGATGCCGAGCATCGTCAGTCCCGCCCGCAAGGGATTCCGGCGGAGAATACGGAGTGCGGAAAGGAGGGTGAGCCAGAGAAAGGACATAATAAGTCGCGCTTCACTGTCAGCTATAAGCCGTCAGCCTTTCTACATCAGATCCGAAATTGAGAGCTGATCACTTCTTGCACTCCTTCATCTCATCCCCCGACCAGGTTCGAAGCCAGGCGGCAATTTCTTCTGGGCCTGCTCCTCCTCTGTCCCAATACCTACGATGACGCGGTCTCCCTCCTTCAATACACCATCCGCAATCTCAGTGGAGAGTGAGTCCGCAATGCCGCTTGTGACATCCACTTGACGGGGTTGGTTATCGGAATCCAACACCCAAACTCGCGTCGCTTTTTTGTCGAGCGGTACGTTTGGCATGCGGAATCGCAGCGCGCCGTTCGGCACCCGCAGCGGATGTTCCTTGCGGGACGTGACGATTGTCACGTTTGCCGTCATGCCCGGTTTTAGCTTCAGCTCGGGATTGCTCACGGTGATGACCACGTCATAGGTCACGACGTTCTGAATACTGATAGGGGCGTTGCGCACCTGTGTCACCAGACCCTCGAAGAATTGCTTAGGATAGGCGTCCACGCGGAAATTCGCGTCCGTGCCTTCCCTGACGCCGCCGATGTCGGACTCACTGACGTTCGCGTTGACCTGCATCTGCGTCAGGTCTTGGGCGATCACGAAGAGGATCGGTGTCTGGAAGGTTGCGGCCAAGGTTTGACCGACATCCACGTTTCTGGACACCACGATGCCGTCCACCGGTGAGTAGATCGTGGTGTAGCCGAGATCCAATTCTGCCGAAGCTAATGCCGCCTGGGCCTGATCGAGCTGTGCCTGCAGGACCTCGACGTTGGCTGCCGCGTCTCGGTAGTTGGTTTCGGCGAGATCGACGTCCGCTTGCGACACAAACGCCTGCGGTCGTAGCGCCGCCATTCGCTCAAACTCCCGCTTGCGCTGTGTAGCCGACACGTTGGCCTTTGCGAGGTTCCCCTTGGCGCTCTTCACGGCAGCACGAGCCTGGCTCAAGCGCGCCTTGAACGATTTTTGATCGATCTGTGCCAGGACCTGTCCATTCGTGACTTGTGAATTGAAATCGGCGAACAGTTGCGACACTTTGCCGGAAACCTGGCTGCCGACCTGGACGGAGATCACCGGATTGACGGTGCCGGTCGCGGTCACGATGGCCGTGATCGGACCCCGATCGACGAGGGCTGTTTTGTATGGGACTGGCGGAGTGCCGGAGGTCCACCAGTACCACGTGCCCCCTCCACCAATGGCCATGACCACCACGATGCCCATCAGCCACGGCAGACGAGATTGCTTCGATCGTACAGGGAGCGGAATCACTGTCGTCGATGATCTCTGCTCAGGCAAGGACTCGGACGGTCGATACGTCGGCGTAGCGGCGGTCTGGCGTGGAACGACTTCTGTCACGGGAACAGAGGGTTTTGGTTCATGGGGATCAGTGGTCATGATGCGCTCGTGGCCTGGGTGGTTTCGTTATGCGTATGAACCCTACGATTGCGACGGTTTACGATGAACTTCCGGCCCTCCTCCGCCGACAAGAGTGCCAGTGCCCCGAGCACCATTGGTCCGAAGATCCAGAAAGGCAAGGGGTTGGTTCCGAAGATCGCGTTGCCCCAAGGGCTATAGACGATGAGTACCAGGACAACGAGTTCGATCGCGATTCCCCAGAGGAGCAATGGGTTGGTGAACCAGCCGAGTCGAGCGAGCGACACGCGGTCTGAGCGGCAGGCGAACACGTTTGCCACCTGGGCGACGACGATAGCGGCGAAGGTGGCGGCGGTTGCCTGTTTGTAGAGCGGATTAGACCAGTCGAGCGGCATGCCCCAGGTCCATCCCTCTGTCAGGAGCAATAAGAAGAATGAACCCATCGCGATCCCGGCTTCGATCAGGCCCAAAAAGACGTAGGCGCGCAGGAGGAGGGGAAGATTCATCAACCGTTCCGTGCGCGGGCGCGGCGGTCGTGCCATCATGTCGGCGTCGGGCTTCTCGGCACCCAGGGCCAAGGCTGGAACCATGTCGGTCCCTAGATCCACTGCGAGGATTTGCGGGACCGTGAGGGCGAGTGGAATCCCGAACAAGCCGAACGCCAGATACGGGACGACTTCCGGCACGTTGCTCGCCAGCACGTACGTGGAGAATTTGCGGATGTTGGCGTAGACGGCACGACCTTCTTCAATGGCGTTGACGATCGTTACAAAGTTGTCGTCGAGCAAGATCATGTCCGCCGTTTCTTTCGCCACGTCGCTTCCGGCGATGCCCATCGCAATACCGATATCGGCTTTCTTGATGGCCGGAGCGTCGTTGACACCGTCGCCGGTGACTGCCACCACGTCGCCCATCTCTTTGAGTGTGGATACGATCCGCATCTTGTGCCGGGGCGCCATGCGCGCAAAGACCGGCTCGGGCTCGCCGGGATTAGTGGGCGTGAGGAGCCGATGCAGCGCCTCGTCGCTCATCGTTTCGACCTGGTGCCCTTCGATGACGGGACAGTATCCGTCCGGCTCGGTGGGGGTCTCTTTCGGTGCCAGCCCAATCTGGCGGGCGATGGCCAGGGCTGTGAGCGGATGGTCGCCGGTGATCATGATGGCGCGGACGCCGGCTTGGCGGCAGCGCGCAATGGCTTCCGGTACTTCGTGGCGCGGAGGGTCTATCATGGCTACCAGCCCGAGGAAGGTCAGGTTCTGTTCCACCTGCTCGATGTCCAGCTTCTCGATACCTTGCTCAATGTCACGCATGGCCACAGCCAGGACCCGATAGGCTTGGTGCGCAAAGGTACGGCTTTGTGCCATGATCCGCTGGCGGTCTTTCTGACTCATCGGCGAGCGAACACCCTGGTGGCGTATCTGATTGCAGAGGGGCATCAGCGATTCCGGTGCTCCCTTCACGAAAGCCACAAGCTGGCCCTCACGCCAATGGAGGGTGGCCATGCGCTTCCGATCCGCGTCGAACGGGAGCTCGCCCATCCGGGGCAACGGGTCATGGTGGAGAAGTCCGTGACCCAGTGCGAACTCAATCAGGGCCACTTCGGTCGGATCCCCTGTCACGATGGGACGGCCGCCGGTTTTCCGCACGCGCTTGGCATTGTGGCAGTGAATGATCGCGTCGAAGAGCGGCGCATATTCCTCGGCCTCGATTGCGCTGGTCACGCGTCCGGCGATCACTAAACAGCTTTCCTGCACCTCGATTTCGAGATGGTCCATGTAGAAACGAGCCACGCGCATCCGGTTCTCGGTCAGCGTCCCCGTCTTATCCGTGCAGATAACGGTGGTGCAGCCCAAGGTTTCCACGGATGTCAGCTGTTTAATGAGCGCATGACGTTTGGCCATGCGTTGGCTGCCCAGGGCCAAGGCCAGCGTCACCGTGGGGAGGAGTCCTTCCGGCACGTTTGCCACAATGATGCCAATCCCAAAGATCGCGCTGATCCAGAAACCCAAGCCCATGGAGATGCCGATGGCGAAAAAGGTTCCACCCATCGCGAGCGACAGCAGCGCGACCACGTGGGTGACTTTCACGATTTCTTTCTGCAGAGGGCTGAGGCCTGTCTCCACTCCCGTGGAGAGGCGGGCGATCTTGCCGAATTCCGTCTGCATGCCCGTGGCGAACACCACCGCCCGACCTCTGCCGGAGAGCACGGGGGTGCCGGCAAAGACGAGATTGGGAATGTCCAGGAGATGTCCATCGGCCACCGGCTCCGCTGTTCGCCGCTTCGGTCGAGACTCGCCCGTGAGAGAGGAAACGTCGACCCGCATGTCGGTCGCTTCGATGAGCCGGGCGTCGGCAGGGATTTGTTCTCCTTCCTCAATCAGGAGCATGTCACCCGGTACGATCTCGCTCCGCGACACGTCGTGTGGTTGGTTGCTTCGCAGCACCCACGCCCTGCTAGGGAGGAGGCGATGGAGGGCATGCACCGCGCGCTCCGCCTTGTATTCCTGAAAGAAGGCAAATATGGCGTTGATGACAATGACACCGAGGATCGCCCAGCCGAGCGTGGCCATCCCTTCGCCTGGCTTCATGAATTCTGCCGTGAACGCGAGGCCTGCGGCGATCCAGAGGAGGATGGCGAGGAAGTGGGTGAACTGGTGGAGGAATCCTCGAATCAATGAATAGTGACCAGGCTCGACGAGAACATTCGGTCCGTATCGAGCCAATCGCCGTTGAGCCTCATCGGAAGACAGACCACCGTTGCTGGTTTCCAGCCGCTTCAGCACCTCTTCGGTCGGAAGCTGGTGAATGTCGTGATGGCTGAACTCAGGCACGGGCGCCTCGTACGATCAACACCGAACAGGGAGCATGTCGGAGCAGGCTTTCAGAGACGCTACCGAGGTACAGTCGCTCGCTCTTCGTCAAATCGCGAGATCCGATGACCAAGAGTTCGTCACGATTGGCTTCGATATGTTTGACGATGGTCTCGATGATGTGGTCCATCTGGACCTGCGTCACGACCAGAAAGCCATCTTTAATGAACGCATTCCGTACGCTATTGACGAACGCGGCGGCCCGCTCCATGACCGGCTTCGTCAATTCGGCCAGCTGCGCTTCGGATAAGTAGCGGGCGGCAAAGTCCGTGACGGGACTCTCCACTGAAGAGAGAATCGTGACGGTGGCGGTCTCTGGAAGAAGGTAGGATCGTAGAAACTTCGCGGCGGCCCGTGACGGTTTGGAGTCGTCGACGGCGAGCGTGACATGGAGAAGTTTGTGCGTCGGTTGTTTCACAATCCACACGGAACAGGGAGCCATTGAGGCAACTTGGCGCGAAATACTTCCCAGTAAGAACCCTTGAATATCGCTGAGTCCGCGCGATCCCATGATGATCAGATCCGCCTTCAAGCGACGCGCTTCTCTGGCGATGGTCTTCGCCAGTGGGCCATGAGCCAAGATGGTTTGGATGGTTGAGCGTGGTGCCGTGGCTGCCTGACCCAGGGCCACGCGGGCTGATCGCGCGGCATCTCGAAGAACAATGCCACCTGCTTTTTCCATGGCGGCGAGTGCTCGGCGCTCACCGATGGGGTTCTTTCCGGCGAGTGCTTGGAGAGCCGGCTTATCCACGACGTGAAGCAACGTGACCTGTTCGGGTTCGCGGCTGGCAAGCGCCTCAAGCGCCTGGATCCCCCACTGGGAATGCTCCGACCCATCGACCGCACATAAGATCCGCATGATGGATTCCCCTCCTCGACGAAGGTAATGTTGTGGAAATCATTCTGGGTATCAGACCTGCATTGGATGTGCCTGTGAGAATACGTCATAGGGAGGAAGAATGGGCCCTCTCCCAATGAGTTATGGAGGGCGGCGGTCTTTCATCTCTTCGAGATGTTGGGGCATTTTGCAGCAGGAGCGGATGAGCCGATGTGGTAATTCGCGTCAGTTGAGCGGGCTTGAACGCGATGGTCAGGTTGTCGAGATAATGGGCAATTGTCTCTCGGTTGGATTGGGAGTTGTCTCGCAGGAGATGGTGAAAGGAAGTGTTGTGAAGCATAGTTGCGTCTAAGGAGGGACGATGAAAAACACGAAAAAGGTGAAGAGGGGTAAGGTCGTCAAAGTCAAAGACTTCGATTCCATGACAGTCAGTCAGGTCATGGAGAAGGAAGTCCAGTCTGTTCGCCTGAGGACGAAGGGAGACGTGATTGCGTCGCTCATGATCGAGGGTTTTGGGGCCGTCCCAGTCCTCGAGAATGGGCGCAAGCTGGCCGGTATCGTCAGCGAGCACGACTTGCTGGCGGCCGTCGACGATGGTCAGCGGCTTGGCGCTGTTTCGGCGAAAGATGTCATGACTTCCAACCCCTACTCAGTCAGGCCCGAAACGACGCTCGGAACGTTGGTCCATGTGCTGCGCGCAAGCGACCTGGTTCGCGTCCCTGTTGTGGATGACAAGGATAAATTGGTCGGTATCATCGCAAGACGCGATGTCTTGCGAACCTATCTCGCCACTGGCGGCAAACGATAACTGTGAGGAACGTATGAGACAAACTGAATTCTTCCTGAAGGCCTGCGATCCGAAGACCTTGACGGTGGGACAGCTGATGCAGGACGCCGTCTCGCGATGCAGCTCGCGCACTGACGCCTCGACGATGGCCCACATGATGACCCATCGGAACTTTGGGAGTCTTCCGGTCGTGGAAGATGATGGCACATTGGTCGGGATCGTGACCGAATATGATCTCCTCCAGGCCATGCTGGAGGGGCGTGATCTTAGAAAGGTTCTTGCGACTGAGATCATGTCGGTCCATCCCGTCACCGTGACGGAGGACCAAACACTCGGCCAAGTGGCCGATCTGTTCCAAGATCGCTATTTGACTCGCGTTCCGGTGGTTAGGAATAACAAGCTGGTGGGGATTTTGGCCAGACGGGATTTGCTGTTCGGTTATATGAAGGCATCCCAGCACTGGTCCTGATTTTAAGAAGCGTGCAACTGAGGTGTCAATTAAAGCGCCTGAGAACACATCTGATACTCGCGTCGACAATCATCCTTCTTTCCGCTGGCTCTGAGGCGGAATCGAATCGAAAGTATCGGGATCTCTGCAGCATCATCTATCCAAGCGATGCCACCATAGGAGGTTCTGATGACACCTATGACATCCGTACAGATTACGGGGCCAGGAGGCCCGTTCAAGATCGCCCACGGTCCGGTGCCGGAACCCAAGCCCAACACCGTCCGTGTGAAAGTACAAGCCTGTGGGATTTGCCATAGTGACATGTTTGTCAAAGAAGGCCATTGGCCAGGACTCCACTATCCGCGCGTCACGGGCCATGAGGTGGCGGGAGTGATCGATGCGGTGGGTGCCGGAGTGGTGACCTGGGAGAAAGGCCAGCGGGTCGGCGTCGGGTGGCACGGGGGGCATTGTGGCCAGTGTACGCGTTGCCGTCGAGGAGATTTTCTTGGCTGCAAGAACTTCATCGTGACCGGCTTCCATGAGGATGGCGGGTATGCCGAGTACTTGATTGCACGCACCGAAGCGCTGGCGGCCATCCCTGATGCGCTGACGTCAACGGAAGCGGCGCCGATTCTCTGTGCCGGGATTACCACGTTCAACAGCTTGCGTCACAGCGGAGCCAAGGCCGGCGATCTAGTGGCTGTCCAGGGGGTGGGCGGTCTCGGCCATCTCGGTGTGCAGTTTGCCAATAGGATGGGCTTTCATACGGTGGCCATCGGGCGAGGTCAGGACAAAGCCGCGCTCGCATTGAAACTGGGAGCCGAGCGCTACCTGGATGCCGAAACGACCAATCCAGCGAAGGAACTGACGAGTCTCGGCGGAGCAGCCGTGATTCTGGCGACGGCTCCGAACAGCAAAGCCATGTCGGACATGATCGACGGCTTGGGGGTCGGCGGCAAGCTTGTTGTCCTTGGAGCGTCGACTGATCCCATGACCGTGACACCGATTCAACTGATCGGCGCGCGACGGACGATTCAGGGATGGCCGTCAGGCACTGCGCGAGATTCCGAGGATGCCCTCAATTTTTGTGCCCTGACCGGTATCCGTCCGATGGTAGAGACGTTCCCACTGGAACAGGCAGCGGCCGCCTACGATCGTATGATGAGCGGAAAGGCCCGTTGTCGTGTGGTGCTGACCATGAGGTAACGAGTTCTTATTGTGGCACCTGTAAGCGGTCCGACCCCGTTGCTTCGGTCAGAAGCAGCTTACTTTACGCTCTCCAGGAAACGAGACGGTTGGCGTGAAGGGCTCGCGACGTTTGAGTACCATCGTGGCTTTTTGAAACGAGTAGGAGTCGGAAAGAATTATCCGTTTCGAGAAGGGCGCATCTGGCTCGGGTGGACGGAAGCTGAGATCGCTCTCTTTCAACCGGCCGCGGAGGGCGGGCGCAGCGACTCCGCCTTCTCCATATCGAAAATGGTGCTTGACCGATTGGCCGAGGACGCGTAGAGGTGCCGGTAACCAGGAGGAATGCGATGCCTATCAAGAAGAAGACTCGGAGTCCGAAGAGACGACACCGACCCCGCGGGCGCGCGACGAAGGCTGCGGCGAAGAACAGTACGGAATCCGGACTCAGCTTCCGGTTGGAGGAGTTGACGGAGCGGATCGATATTGTGCTGCCGGAGGTGACGGCGCGGGTTGCGGCGTTGGAGCATCTGCTGCTGGAGCTGAAGCTGTGCAAGCACGACGACCTGCGTCGCGCGCGGCAGTTTGTGCGCGAACAGGAGGCGTAAGGGACCACGAGTGAGCGGGTCCCTGAAAAGCTGATAGTCGATGACGGCACATCGGCCAGAGGCATGAGGCAAGGGGCGGCGGGGTAGCAGGTGAGGAGAGCCGACTCCATGCGTACGCGGGAGCCGTGCGTGAACACAGAACCCGGTCTAAGACACACTCAAGACCATGGTTTTGTTCCTCCTAGGACAGACGTGCTAAGCTGATGCCGCGTATCGGCATAGCGTTCTGATGTGTCTTGTAGGCACCGCTGGTACACTCCACACGCGAATGAAAGGACAGATGTCGATGAACTTACAACCATTGCACGATTGGGTCTTGATCCGGACCGGCGAACCGAGCGAGAAGAGCGCCGGCGGTATTATCATCCCGGACAGCGCGCAAGAGAAACCGCAGGAAGGAGAGGTCCTTGCCGTGGGGGCTGGCCGCTTTGTTGAGGACAAGGATTCGAAGGAAAAGGTCAAGAAGAAGACCTTTGTGAAGACCAGCCTCAAGCCGGGCGAACGTATCCTGTACGAAAAACACGCTGCCAGAGACGTGGAGGGCGACGATGAAGCGTTGGTGCTCGTTCGTGAAGAGGATGTCTTGGGCTATCTTCCGTAATTGGCATGCTTCACGGAAAGACGAGGGCACTCACATCTGGGCCTGACTTCACCCCCCGGACATCTGACGCTGACCCCGATTTCTGCCTCGTCGTTTGAGCACGGCATGCGCTGTCAGAACGTGGCCGAACACCATAGCCCGGCGGAACCGCCCTATCAAGGACCGGCCGGTCAACGACACAACGGTCCAGGAGAACGATCATGAAGATGCTGCAGGTTGTCTGTGGGGAGAAACTTGAAGCGGAGATCCTCGCCCTGTTTCAGAACCTGAGGATCAAGGGCTATACGATGATCAAGGGTGTGGGAGGCAGTGGGCAGACCGGGACGGTCTCCGGAACCGGTGGCTCGATCGATCGCAATACGTTGTTCATGGTCGCGCTCGAAGATGATCACATTCACATGACACAGGTGCTGAACGCCGTGAAAGAGATCCATGGCAGGCATATTCACGGATACCGTGGCCTTGAAATCCCGCTCAAGGTCTTTCTGCAACCCTGCGAAGTCATCCTGTAACGAGGTGAGACTCGAATCCTAGGTCGACATGGGCATGGAAAAGCGGAGTGGAAGCCCGCCGCCAGACCATCCACATAACAGCGGGCCACCGAGGCTCTGAACACTCAATACATTCTAGCGATAGCTTGATGGAATGAAGGTTTCCCCGTTTGTCGTTTACCAACCAGGGTTTGAATGGCCAAACAATGACGCCCAACCACTGTCTTCACCGCGCAGCATAGACCAATAAGTCAATAGTCATGCCCCAGTTCTCTTGATATTTGAATGGGCGCTAGGTGCCGAAGTGAAGGACGACAGAATGATCCCGCTGCCGAACGGGCCCAAAGTCCACATCATCGGCCAGGCGCCACGATAGTGCATGTCTGAGCCAACCTGATACCGAAATACATCATGGATAGCCGCAACCTCACGTTTCGCTCTTTGTCCCAGTTCATCCATCATCACTTGCTCTGGTTTTTGATCGGCGTCTACACCCTCTCTGCCATCTGGCCAACCGCCGGCCTCTGGATTCGAAACGTCAGTTTCGGCGATCTCCGAATCGTCAATGAGACCCTGCATATTTCTCTCCTCCTGCTCTTGCTGGCCACCTTGATGTTCAATGCAGGGTTGGGGGTCAAGACTGCGCACCTCAGATCATTGGCCAAGAAGACAGGGGTCTTGTTTGCGGGGCTCACCGCCAATCTCATCATCCCCATGGCCTATATCTTTCTGGTCACCCTAATCATGCGGCTGTGGTACGAGCCGGAGGAAGCCCAACACATCCTCGTCGGGCTGGCGTTAGTGGCTGCCATGCCGATAGCCGGGGCCTCAACCGCCTGGGCCCAGAATTCCAATGGTAATCTGGCGCTGAGCTTGGGATTGGTCCTCGCCTCGACCGTATTGAGTCCCGTCCTGACGCCGATCGCGCTCCATACGTTCGGTGAGATGGCCACGGAGGAATATGAAAGGGTCATACACGATCTTGCTGCGTATGGCTCGGGAGCGTTCCTGGGGTTCTGGATTGTGTTGCCTTCCCTGTTGGGCCTTGCGGTGCGCTTCATAGCGCCTGAAACGCAACTAACGGCCATTATGCCGTTCATCAAACTGATCAATGCAGTTGTCTTGTTGCTGTTGAACTACTCGAACGGATCGGTGTCCCTTCCTCAAGCCATTGCGGACCGAGATTATGACTTTCTGGCGGTGACGCTGGCTATCACCGCGGGCCTCTGTGTCACGGCCTTTTCCTCTGGCTATGGGTTGAGTCGATTGTTCAAGGTAGATGATGCTGATCGCGTCTCACTCATGTATGGACTGGGGATGAATAACAACGGGACTGGGCTGGTCTTAGCGTCGCTCGTCCTCGCCGACTATCCCCGCGTCATGGTGCCAATCATTTTCTACAATCTCATTCAGCATCTGGTGGCAGGAGGCGTGCATGAGGTGACAGGACGAGCTATTGGGAAGCCAAAAATAGGATAACGTTAAGGGAACACGGTTTTTAATGTCCATAATCGATTAGTTGCCGTAAAGAGTTCCGGGCCTGAAGCTTTGATTGCACTCAGCTGCTGCGGAAAATTCTCATAGAGCCAACCGTATAGACCAGATCGGCGTCACCTGCTGGCAATGGCTTTGCCCAATGTTTCAATGATCAGGAATGGCAGGGATCAGGAGGTAACCCCAAAAAAAGCTCCAACCCCAGCGGTCACGGCCATGGCCAAGGCGCCCCAAACGGTCACCCGCGCGGCAGCGGTCATCACGGAAGCACCTCCGACGCGCGCAGCCAGGGAACCCAAGAGTGCAAGAAATAAGATCGAGCTTCCAGAAACAGCCCACATAAGCGCAGAGACGGGCATCAATAGGACTACCAGGAGAGGGAGGACAGCGCCAACGGAAAATGTGACAGCCGAAGCCAGTGCGGCTTGAACCGGTCGTGCAGTTACTATGTCGGATATGCCCAGCTCGTCACGCCCATGCGCGCCGAGTGCATCATGTGCCATCAGCTGGGTTGCGACGGTGGATGCAAGTTCTGCATCGAGCCCACGTGCAATGTAAATCGCGGTCATTTCCCGGTGTTCTTGCTCCGGGTTTACTGCTAACTCTTTGCGCTCCCGATCTAGATCCGCGCGCTCGGTGTCGGCTTGCGAACTCACCGAAACATACTCACCAGCAGCCATTGCCATGGCACCAGCCACAAGACCGGCCACGCCCGCGGTCATAATACTCGTTGAACTCGCACCTGCCGCCGCGACGCCTAAGACGAGACTCGCCGTAGAAACAAGACCGTCATTGGCGCCAAGAACAGCCGCACGGAGCCATCCAATGCGGCGAATGGTATGTGTTTCAAAGTGCGGCATCGCAATGGTTTACGAGTCAGTCAGCGGTGGTCAACACAGGAAACTTCGCGAGGTAGTCTCACAAGTCTAATAGGGACAAGTCTACTGCAAAGTCGTAGATGGGTCCATCGATCCGGAGGTGATACGGGGAGTGCATGTGAGAGGGGAGAGAGCAGAGCGAATGATGAAACTTGAGAGATCAGACCTCTCTTGTTACTCACGGAAAGAATGGACGGGTTAGAACGTGGTGATTGAGCAAAACACGGAGCACGAATGCTAGATGATGATCTCGCAGGGTTGTAGAAAGACTTTCAGCGGGATTTCACGGTCATCATGTCCTTGAATATGCTTGGCACGAAGCTCTTTGAGCGCGGCCACAATCTGTGGCAGAAAGGTGGCCTCATATCCCAGTGCGACCATGAATAGTGTATTGGTATTGGCGTCGGGATCGGCTGAGTGGTTGGCACCGGGGACGGTCCCGGTCACACCACTGCCTCCCACGCCTGAGATGACCGTGTATCCTTTGATCCCTACCTTCTTGAACATGGCCAAGATTTCGCTCTCTAACCTCTTCCCACAGACAATCTGAAGCATCTTCATGAGAGTCCCCTTCGACGTTGTGATTGTGGTCAGGGAAATCGTGTCGTTAGCGTATCACAGGGGGAAATCCCTCACAAATGCTGTGTCATATCGTGCGGTGGAGCAGGCAAGACACTCTCATTGGCCTTGGAGACCGCCGAGTGCAGGAAAAAGCGGCTCTGCCAGTCGACGTTCTTACGATCGACGAATCTTCAGCCCCACAGCCACTTCAGAAACTTCCCGTTTCTAAGGTCACAATCCTTGTTGCGTGTCGAGGTCCGCGCCCATCGATTTTTCAATGGGTTTGACCTATCCTAGTGCCTGGATCAAAAGCTAATGTTTTTAGGTAGATCTTAATGAGCACGGTTGCTCCCTTTTTCCATAATGCCAAACTTGGCACCGAGTAGGAGTTGGGGGACGGTTGAATGACTGAACGTGATGAATCCTATTATCTAATTCTTGTCGCCCATGTTCTTGCAAAGTTTCAGTTCATTGAGGAAGGCATTCGCATATACCTTAGAACGGTATATGCTCTTATAAAGCATAGGATGCGAGGCGAAATTCCGATAAAGCTTTCAGGAACGATTCTGCAGGGGAAATCCTTGTCGGCTTTATTGTCTGAATTCGAACGGTTCAATATGAATGAGTCATTGATCAAGAATATACGAAAGTTGATTCCAAAACGGAACCATGTCGCCCATCAAGCTTTTTATAAGATGTACGAAGACCTGGTAGACGGTCAGGACAATGCTGCTCACCTTGAAGAAACAAGAGAAATTGGTAATGAAGTCCAAGGGTGTGTTGAACTTCTCCACCACGAAATTGAAATTGTAGAGTCTTTATGCCGGACTGAAGGTATCACGCCAGCTGACATTGTATAGCACGATAGATCAAGAGCGATTAACCCTCGCCTTGTCCAAACGGTCATTTGGGTCCTCGCACTGCAGTCCCTGGAATGCCTCAATATTTCGCTGGGCTTTGAATTACTGCTGGATATGCTTGGATTGAATGAGCTTGAATAGGGTGACCGATGAGCTTTCCTAAACTGCGGGGCATAGGATTCACGTAGCTCATCTTGTCATCAGCCCTTGACTCATCAAAATTTATTGTTATACAGTTCACTCATGGTTGCCAGTGCTCTCTCGACCAAGAAAGCGGTTGCGCTGTTACACGCCCTGTCGGATGAAACGCGCTTGGAGTTACTGGACCGTTTGAAAGACGGAGAGCAGTGTGTCTGTGAACTAATGGATTCGATGAAAGCCGCGCAGTCGCGTCTGTCATTTCACCTCAAGGTACTCAAGGATGCGGGGCTGGTCGAGGATCGCCGGGAGGGGCGGTGGATGTATTACTCGCTCAGTCCTCAGGCGATGGAAGAGCTGGAAGAGTTGGTGGGTTCTATCAAGAAAGCAGCAAGGTCGGCAGTTTCTTCTAAACGTTGCTGCTGATTTTTTAGCCCTTCTAAATCAACCTTTCTTGATTGGAGGTTAATCATGAATGACGCACAGACGCTCAAAGACGAAATCAAGACCAGATACGGTCAGGCAGCTCTGCAGGCGCAGAAACAGGAGCAGCGTTCCTGCTGCGGGACGGGGACTGTCTTGCAGGCGGGGCAGCTCGATCCTATCACCGGCAATCTTTACAGCGACCGCGAAGCTGCCACACTGCCTCAGGATGCCGTGGCGGCGTCGCTCGGCTGCGGGAATCCGACAGCGTTGGCACAGATCGCCCCTGGGGACACCGTCTTGGATTTGGGATCCGGCGGCGGCATCGATGTGCTGCTCTCCGCACGGCGGGTCGGGCCGACCGGTAAGGTCTACGGTCTGGACATGACTGACGAAATGTTAGATCTCGCGCGGGCCAATCAGGCCAAGGCCGGAGTCACGAACGTTGAATTTTTAAAGGGCGACATCGAGCATATCCCCTTACCCGACCACTCCGTGGATCTCATCATTTCCAACTGTGTGATCAACTTGTCCCCCGACAAGGATCGGGTACTGGCTGAAGCCTTTCGGGTATTGAAGCCAGGAGGGCGGCTGGCGGTGTCGGACATTGTTGTCCGGGGGGAGATCCCGCAAGCAGTCCGGCGTAATATCGAACTGTGGGCCGGGTGTGTCGCTGGCGCGTTAGAAGAAAAAGAGTACCTTGCGAAGCTTCAGCGAGCCGGGTTCGAACAAGTCACGATCGAGCCGACTAGAGTCTATACGGCTACCGATGCACGGGAGCTGTTCGAGGGAACCGATCTCGACCTCAATGCCATCGCGCCACTTGTCGACGGCAAGTTCCTCAGCGGGTTTGTCCGGGCGACGAAACCGGAGGCCAGTCCCGGGGCCTGTTGCTCGACTACCTGCTGCTCATGAAACGGCGCGTGTTGTTCCTCTGTACGGGGAATTCGGCTCGCAGTCAGATAGCGGAAGGGCTGCTTCGTCATCTGGCTGGGGATCGGTATGACGCCTTGAGCGCCGGCACGCATCCCGTCGGTCTGAACCCCGGAGCTGTGGCGGCCATGCGGGAGTTGGGCATCGATATTTCCGCCCAGCGGTCAAAGCGGATGGACGAGTTCGTTGACCAGGCGTTCGACTATGTCATTACCGTATGCGATCGGGCCAAGGAGTCGTGCCCCCGTTGGCCACATACGGGGCGGTTGCTTCATTGGAGCTTTGACGATCCAGCCGCTACGATGGGATCTCCGGAAGAACAACGGAAAGCCTTCCGAACGGTGAGAGAACAGATCAAGGCACATATCGAAGGATTCATCACGGCCCCGTAATGATATGCCCGCTCGGTTTCTCTTCCCCTTCCCCTTCACTCCATTCCGCCACAACCTGCGCCATTTCTTCCAGCCGCTGAGCGGCACGGCCAAAGACGCTGTCGGACGGGTAGGTCCCATCAAGGTCTCGTTCGCCGGCTGCGATACCGGTGAGCAGTTCCAGCGCTTCTTCGATTGTGTTCACGGCATACACGGAGAAGTGTCCTGATTCCACAGCCTCGACGACGTCGCGCCGAAGGGCCAAATGCTTGGTGTTGCGAGCGGGGATGATCACGCCTTGTTTGCCGGTCAACCCCCTTCGGGAACAGGACTCGAAGAACCCCTCGATCTTTTCGTTCGCGCCGCCAATCGGCTGGATCTCGCCCAACTGGTTGACGGAACCGGTCACGGCCAGCCATTGATGGATCGGTAGATCGGCGAGGCTGGAGAGAATCGCGGCGAGTTCGGCCACCGCGGCGCTGTCCCCTTCCACTTCCGAGTAGGTTTGCTCGAATGTCAACGAGGCGCTCATGGCGAAGGGGTGGGATCCTGCAAATTTCCCGGCAAGAAATCCAGCCAGTGTCATGACTCCTTTGCTATGGATCATCCCGGCGAGTTCCGCTTCACGCTGAATGTCGATCACCCCCTTGGTCCCGATGTAGGTCCGAGCCGTAATGCGCGTGGGACGTCCGAACGAATAGTCGCCAAGCTGATGGACTGAGAGGCCGTTGACCTGGCCGACGACGTCGCCGTCGAGGTCGATCATCAATGTGCCTTCTTTGATCTCATCCTGGATCCAATGTTCTGCCAAATTCGAGCGATGGCGCTTATGTGAGACGGCGGCATCGACATCCGCGCGAGACACGAAGGAATGGCCTTCTTTCCTAGCCCAGTACCCCGCCTCGCGGATGAGATCGCTCACGAGGCTGAACCGCAACGACAGTCGGTCGTGTCGATCGGCGAAGCGAAGCCCCTGCCGGATGATTTCAGCGACCGCATCGACGCCGAAGTGCGGCAGCCCTTCTTCGCGGCAGAGTTTGGCGATGAACCGGGCATATTGGCGATCCTGCCGCTCGCTTCTCTCCACCTCGGTGTCGAAGTCCACCTTCACCTTGAAGAGCTTGCTGAAGTCTTCTTCGTACGCTTGCAGGAGATGGTAGAGAATGGGCGGCCCGACCATGATGACTTTTACATTTACCGGGATCGGTTCCGGCCTCAGCCCCGCCGTCGAGAATCCGTAGAATTCTCCGGGGTCTTCGATCTTCACCTCTCCTGTCTTGATCACTCGCTTTAACGCATCCCAGGAAAACGGTTGGCGCAGCATGTCCAAGGCATTCACGATCAAGTAGCCACCGTTGGCCAGCAACACGGCACCCGCGTGGATCTCTGTGAAATCGGTGTACATCACCCCCATGTGCGCCCGCCGTTCGATCTTCCCGATCAGGTTCGTATAGGTCGGGTGAGATTCGTCGATCACGGGGGCGCCTTCCGTCAGGTCGTGCTGCACGATGAGATTGACGAGAAAGCGTGACAGGTCAGGACGTTTGAATTCCAAACCTGGGATGGCGAGAGTGGGTCCCTCGCGAGGAAGAAAATCCTTGTAGTGGTGCACGATGTCGTCACGAACACGCTCTAAAAACGTCGAGGTTGCCGGGATGTCTTGGTAGGCCCGCCGCATGGTTTCGTAGCGGCCCTCCAAGACATTGGTGGCCAGCTGATGGTCGAGGTGGCGCTGCTGGTGTTCAGCTTCCTTCTCAAGGCCGTGGATGCGGATATGGAACTCGCGGATTTCTCCTTCAAGGGTCTTGCGTCGTTCATTCAGGTCCCGCTGTTCCTCCTCGGTCATCGCCTCCATGTCGGCGTCCGCCATGGGCTTACCGGCCTTGAGCGGCACAATCCCGAAACCCACTGAGGTCTCTTCAAAGCCGAATCCACGAGTCCGGGTGAATTCCGTCAATCCCTGGAAGAGCGATTTTTTCTTCGCATCGATATTGTCGTGCAGTTTGGCCTTGGCATCGAGATATTTCTTACTCTCAAACGCCATGGGAATGTCGCGTCGCAATCCGTCGATGAACCCAGCCATTTCTCGTTTAAACGAGGCCCCCTGTCCAGCCGGAAGAGCCAAACAGATCGGCCGAGAAGGGTCCTGGAAGTTATTGACATAACACCAGTCAGACGGGGCGAGTGCAGCTTGGGCCATGCGCTTGACCATCTGCCGAACGAGCGTGCTCTTTCCCGTACCGACGGGACCCGAGACGTAGAGATTGAATCCGGGACTCTTCATGTGCAGCCCGAATTCCATGGCCTCGACAGCCCGTTCCTGTCCAATGATGTCAGTGAGGGGCTCCAGCTCGCCGGTATCCTCGAAACCAAGCTGCCCAGGGTCGATCACAGGGGCGAGCATCGAGACAGGAACTTTGAATTTGTCCATTGTCATCTAGAGCACCTTCGCTATTGGCGGCAAGAGAGTGACAACTGTTGCCTGTGGACCTTTATCACCCTGTTCAAGGCCGAAGACGACTTCAGTACCGTCCTCGAGTTTCTTGAACGTGAGCCCCTGCAGGGCATTGGCATGAAAATACACCTCGCCGCCTCCTTCTTTGAGGATGAAGCCGTATCGTTCCTTGGGGAAGAGCTTGCAGATCACGCCGCGATGGGGCGGCACGGGCGGCAGGCGCACCTCGGTTTTCGCTCGTTTTTCCCGATACTTGCGGAGTTCGATGCTGATTGCCTGAAACGCAGACCGAATGGCTTCCTCAAACGTCTTGTCTTCCTTTCTGGCCGTTAGCGTGTGGCGTCCCGGCAGGGTGACAACAACGAGCGCTTCCGCGACATTTGCGAGTTTCTTGTGGTGCCGGTTCTTGATCAACGTGACTCGACCGTGAATCAAATCGTCATGTCCTCGTCGGAGGTCATCCATCCGAGCTTCAATCTCTGTTTTCCAACGGGGGGTCATGGCGACATTGCGGTTTTGTATTTCCAGCTCCATTGTGCCTCCTCATCGTAATAGTTCAGTCTCTTTCACCGACCGGAGATCGCAAACGATATGCCGACAGGACAAGGGCTAAGGGGTATCGGTAAATCAGTAAGGGCTGGATGTTTTATGACCCCGGTCATTCCGACCGATTGCAATATGGGGCATTTGTCCACAGTGCCACTCTGACCGGTGGAGCTCAATGCGACAGCGTGCTTTCATTCAGCGGCCTTCCCAAGCATTTGGAAGAGTGATGGCGGGAACGTGAATTGCGAGGGCTTCATGCATGCCGGTGTTAACAAAACCAGCCCTGGAGCGCTATCTCCAGACCCGCTTTGGCCCAACGGCGCGATTGCTGTCCTACGGAGTCATCGGGAAAGAGAGTTCCAAGGGAGAGCAAAAACGGTATGGGTACGGCACACCCGTCAAATTGACGTTCCGAGTCGGGCGGCGTGTTCAGTCCGCGGTGCTCGAAACGATGAAGCCGGGTCCGTTCGGGCACGAACATATGGCCGATCGTGCCCAGGCGATGCTGTGGGACTACGACTCCTATGGACGTCTATCACACCATGTGAAGGCCCTCGATGTGGGCGCCTTCGACGCCAACCAGGCGCTCTTTTCCCTCGCGGAGGCCCGTGAGTTGTTCGTGCTGAATGAATGGACCGATGGAGCGAGCTATCATGCGGATCTTGCACGGCTGGCGAAAGGCGGGACGTTACGAAAGTTAGATCGGCAACGCACGGTTGCGTTGGCTCGTTACTTGGCGCAAATCCATGCTAAGAAACGACGAGATGCCGATCTCTACAAGCGTCGGTTGCGTGAATTGATCGGCCACGGCGAATGCATCATGGGATTGACCGACAGCTATCCCAAGCGTTGTGGCTTTATCACAGGCGATCTGTTGCGAACGGTGGAGGAAGCCTGCAACCGGTGGCGGTGGCGCCTTCATGACAAGATCAATCGTCTTTCCCAGGTTCATGGGGATTTCCATCCGTACAATGTCCTGTTCCGTACCGGGACGGACTTTGCCGTGTTGGATCGATCACGAGGGGAATGGGGTGAGCCGGCGGACGACGTGACCGCGATGACGATCAACTATCTCCTTAACTCATTGATCAGCCGGGGCAAGCTCCAGGGGCCGTTCGAGATCTTGTTCCGATTGTTTTGGGACAGCTATGTGGAGGTCAGCGGCGACAAAGAAGTTACGGAAACGGCTGCGCCGTTCTTTGCCTTTCGCGGCCTGGTCGTGGCCAGCCCGCTCTGGTATCCCAATCTGTCGATCGATATCCGACGGAGCCTCTTCCGTTTCATTGAAAACGTACTTGATGTGCCGCGCTTTGAACCGGAACAGGTGAATGAGTATTGCGGACTATAGAGTCCGTCACTCGCCAGCGGTCTGCCTCAATCGACCGAACGCCCATGTCTATTCTTGCTGGCTGACCCATGATGATTGATGCCACATCAAAGGCGTTCGCCATCTGGCTCACTGGGCTGCCTGCGTCCGGAAAGAGTACGATTGCAGCCGCGCTAAAGCCAAAGCTTGAAGAGATTGGTTCTGTCGAAGTACTCGAATCGGATGTGGTCCGCAGAATCTTGACACCTCATCCCACGTACAGTGTTGCAGAACGGGATCTGTTCTATCGTTCACTCGCGTTCATGGGTGCAAGGCTGGTCGCTCATGGGGTCATCGTCCTCCTCGATGCAACAGCCAACAGGCGGGCGTATCGCGACTTTGCCCGCAGCCTGATTCCTCAGTTCATCGAGGTCGCCGTGGAGTGTCCGTTGGAACTGGCTATGCAGCGTGACTACAAGGGCACCTATCAGCGGGGCCAACAGGGAGAATCCTCGACCGTGCCGGGGTTGCACGATCCTTACGAAGCGCCCGTCCATCCCGAAGTGGTCATAGATACAACGAAGCTTTCCGCGAACGACGCAGCGAGGAAAGTGCTGGAAGTCGTGAAGGAGAAATTTAACCCACCGTATTCTTGAGCACTTCTCCTGCAACCGCCCATATGCAGCTGCGCGAGCAATCATCCAACGCTGCTTGATGAGGCTCTCTCCCGGTCGCTATAGTGTCGCACCATGAGTAAGACGCCTGCGTTCCGTCGCAGGAGGGGGGGTGGCCCCCTTTCTGAATCGAAGGAGAGCCCCTACACTCCTACTCCCGCCTCGGCGGCCCTGGTTGCCGCATTTCGTGCCCTTACCGTCAACGATCTGTACACGATGGCCCCTAAAGAGACGGTGCTCAGGGGATATGACTATTACCGGCAGCAACGGCTTCAGCACTATGTTTGGGGTAGGGACGGCGCGACGCTCACGGCGCAGGTGCAGGGAACCAGCCTGTATGAGGTTCTCTTTTCTCTCGACGAGGGGTTTCTCTCTTCGTTCTGTGACTGTCCGGCCTGGGATTTTGATCGGCTATGCAAACATATCCTTTGTGTCTGCTTTGCCACCAAACATCTGCTGTCGCCCGAGACGTTCCCATTGTCCGATCGGCAACAAGTGCACCTGGCCGCGCTTCGCCTTGAGTTGCTCGGCGACCTTGCCGAGACAGGTTCCATCAAGGGGGCGACCCCCTCGCAGAATGGGGACGGTCTCCCTGGGTCGAGCTATGAAATCGTGATCAACATCGGTCAGCCGTATCCGCAACTTGTGATCCATCGGAACGGTGTGCGGCTTCCTGCAGGATGGACCCCCGCGTTACCGCCCGAGCTGCGGCCACTCCAGAATCTGCCCTGGTTTTCGTCAGGGTATGATGGGGACGAACCCTTCCAGCGCTATCTCCAGGTCTCTAAGCGCCGGTTCCCGATCGTGCTGAAATCAGGCCTGGAATCTATCGCCCTCGAATGGACTCCGTCGGTCACCTGTCGGAGCAGGACAGAGATCGCTCTTGTCGGGGATGACGTGAGGATTCGCGCGGTCTGCGTAGCCGACGGAACGGCGCTCGACAGGATCGTCCGGTTTCGCGGCTTCGTGGTCGACGTGAGTGGCCGCCGCCTGCTCTGCTTGGAGGACGAAAGCGGATGGGCTTCGTTTCGGGCGTTGCGCAACGGTTTCCAAGGTTTCAATGTTGATGATCCTGGGGGTGGATCGGCCGGGACGTTGTGCGCGGTGACCTTACCGGACGGCCGGGGCCATGGGCGATGGCAGGGCATCCACCATGAAGTGGAGTTCACCGTCTCACGGAAGGAGTTCAGGTCCGCGCAGATCGATCTGATCCAGAAACAGGCCGACAAGACCTTGCGCGATCTTCTGCTGCGCGTGGATGGGGAAGAGGCGCCGGTTCATTCTTCTGACTCGATGTCGGTGGGCGACGAGGTGTCGTACGCGTTGATTCTAGCGCCTCTCCCAGACGAGGCCGGTGCGCCGACCGCCGCATGGATGTTACAGACGGAATGCCGGCGCGGTGACGCCCGGTTTACTCCGAGTGCCTCGACCTTTTCCTTCATCCGGGGGTTGGGGCAGGGCCGCGCCATATCGGCCCCGTTGCGAGCACAGAAACGCAAGGGTGTGCTCTATGATCTGTTCTTCACGTCGCTCACGGTCGGCGAGGCCAAGGAACGAGATTTCCGCATCAAGATGGCGCTGGATCAGAGCGATTGGGCGAGGAGCATCCGTCTTGAGGCCGCTCAATGGCTGAGACACCATCTGTCGGTGTATGCCGGTCAAGATGTACGGTTGCAGGTCGAAGGGAGGCGATGGACACTTCGCGCGATCGACAAACCGCGCGAAGCATTGCTGTACCGGATTCCATTCGAGGTCTTCGGTCTGGACGCGTTTCACGGCATGCCCTCGTATGACGCGATGAGAATCGATTCCCGCATACTGTTTCAACGATTGCCGGAGCTTTTGGAAAAGCTGACGGCGGCCGGGATTGCATTGCTGTATGAAGACAAACCACTCCGGCCCATTCGGTGGGACTGCGCGGTCCAAGTGGAACGTCAGGACCGTGAGGGGACCGGGATCGACTGGTTCGAGATCCGGCCGGAGATTCGCTGCGATGGGGTGGTGATTGATGAGACGGAGTGGCGGGCGGCCATCCGGCAGGGCGGAATGATCGACACGGGGAGCGGTCTGCGGGTCTTGGATGGCCAGACCCTGGAGCGGCTGCGCGCGATCATCGGTCTCGCCGATGATGCGCTGGAGGATAGGAAAACAGCGCAAGTCGTGCGTGTGAGCCGGTTACAGATCCTCGATTGGCTCGCGCTGCGTGAGCAGGGCATCCCCGTGTCGCTGCCTGCGGAGGACGAGGCGGTGCTGGCGCGCTTGCTGGGATTTGAGCGGATCGAAAAGCCACCCTTGCCAAAGGGTCTGCACGCGAAGGTGCGCCCCTACCAGCATGACGGCTACGCCTGGCTGGCATTTCTCTACGAGCATCGATTCGGTGCCTGTTTAGCGGACGATATGGGGTTGGGCAAGACCCTCCAAACCATCTGTCTGCTGGCCGCCATCAAAGAGGGACGCATCAAGACGGCTCGTGGGGTGAAGGGCCCCCATCTGGTCGTCGTCCCGACGAGTATTCTTTTCAACTGGGAACAGGAGCTGGCGCGCTTCGCACCCGGCTTGAAAGTTCATGTGTATAGCGGGAGCGAACGGACATTCGACGCCGGGGACGGCGAGGTGGTGCTCACGACCTATGGGTTGGCCCGTCGGGATATCGACATCTTAGCGCGGACGGCGTTCCATGTGATCGTGTTCGACGAAGCCCAAGCGGTGAAAAACATTCAGGCGGACACGACGGGCGCGGTCCGCCGACTCCAGGGTCGGTTCAAGATCGCGTTGACCGGTACGCCGCTCGAAAATCATCTCGGCGAGTATTTCTCCGTGATCGACCTGTGTGTGCCGGGGCTCCTGGGCGAATACGATCGCTTCAAGACCGACCTGAAACGTGTGGCGGGTCACACGCTCGATCGGGTGCTGCGACGGACGCGGCCCTTTATTCTGCGTCGGACCAAGGCCGAGGCCCTCCAGGACCTGCCGCCGAAAATCGAGCATGAGGTGTTCCTTGAGTTGACCGATCGCCAAAAGGCGCTCTATCAACAGACCGTCGACCAGGTGCGCTCAACGATCGACGACGCCTATCGCACCAAGACCTCCGGGCAGGCGCAGTTTATCGCGCTCACGGCCATCCTCAAACTGCGGCAGGTCTGTCTTTCGCCTCGCCTTCTCACGAATCAGGCCAATGAGACTTCGCCTAAGCTCAGCTTTCTGGTGGAGCGGCTCCAACTCTTGCGTGACGAGGGACACAGCGCCCTGGTGTTCTCCCAGTTCACCAGCTTTCTGGACCTCGTGCAGGAAGCGTGCACGCGGCATGGGTTGTCATACCATCGCTTGGATGGGTCTACGGCACCGGCTGCGCGCAAGGCTCGCGTGACGGCGTTTCAGACTGGGGAACAACCGGGCGTGTTTCTCTTGAGTCTCAAAGCGGGAGGGCAGGGGCTGAATCTCACCAAAGCGAGTTATGTCTTTCATCTGGACCCCTGGTGGAATCCGGCGGTGGAGCGTCAGGCATCGGACCGCGCGCATCGTATCGGACAACGGCAGACGGTCTCGATCGTGCGTATTCTCATGCGCCACAGCATCGAGGAGAAGATGGTGGCGCTCAAGCAGCGCAAGCTCGAGTTGTACGATGCGGTCATGGCCGGCGTGGTGCGAGGCTCCGGGCAAGGCGTGCTGACAAAAGCCGATTTTGACTTCCTGCTCTCGCCGAGTGCGTGACCTCGCGGATTGTCGCTCTTCCTGCTCAGAGAGCCGACGACTGTTTCCGTTCTGATCCTGCCCATTTCACGCCGTTTTCAGGTATTGTTTGAACCACCTGCTCGCATGTTCAGCCACCTGTTCCAGGGTCCCGGGTTCTTCGAAGAGGTGGGTGGCGCCGGGGACGATGACCAATTTCTTTTCACAGGTCAACAAATCGTACGCAGCCTGATTCATTTCAATCACTGGTTCATCGTGGCCACCGACGATCAACAGGGTCGGAGCTGTGACTGATCGTAGATAGGGTTCAGCCAGGTCCGGTCGTCCTCCCCGTGACACCACGGCCTTGATGTGCAACGGCTCTCGGGCGGCAGCTTGCAATGCTGCTCCAGCGCCGGTGCTGGCCCCGAAATAACCGATCTTCAGATGTTGTGTCCGAGGTTCTGCTTCCAGCCAGTCTTTCGCCAGTAACAGCCGATCCGCCAGTAAATTGATATCGAACACGTTGCGCCGATCATCGGCTTCCACTTCGGTCAAGAGATCCAGCAGCAACGTGGCTAGTCCGTCTCGTTGTAACTGACGGGCGACGAAAGTATTACGAGGGCTCAATCGCCCACTGCCACTTCCATGTGCAAAGACCACCACGCCGCACGGACCGACCGGGAGTCCGAGGATGCCCTCCAGGGTAATTGTCCCTTTGGTGATCCTGACGCGGTGCTCGTGCAGGGATGTCATGGCTGTCCCTGTTTCTTTGGGGAGCTGCAGGGAGCCGGACGGCTGAGCCCAGGTGGCAATTTGGTCTTGTCGTCGACGCAGGCAACATTGAGTTGTGTCTGTGTGAGACCGATGACCGACGAGAGGTTGGCCCCCGCGAAGTTCGCGCGACGCAAATCGGCTGAATCCAACCGAGCACCACTCAAATTGATTGAAACAAATGTGGCATCTTGTAGATTCGTGTCCTGAAGATTGGCGTGGGTCATGTTGGAGTGGCTGAAATTCGACCCGCGAAGATCCGCGCCGACAAAATTGGCCGATTCCAGAGTGGCCCTGTTGAATTGTGCGTGCTGGAAAGAGGATTTCGGAGCGTAGAGTTCGCTCAGATCGCCGTTCATGAAGTTGGTGCGCAGTCCCTTGGCCCCGATAAGGACCGCGCGGGTGAGGTTCGCGTCCAGGAAATCGGCTTCATCGAGGACGGCGTGATAGAGAATAGCCATCGGGAGCTTCGCCGAGTGCAAATCCGCCTTGACCAGATCGGCCTGTTCTAGGTTGGCTCCTTCCAGGTCGGCGTCATGCAGGTCTGCGCCATGTAGGCTGGCGTACCGGAGGTCTGCGCCGCGAAGAATCGCTTCCTTCAGGTTTGCGTTGCGCAAATTCGCTTCGTCCAGATAGGCGCTTTCCATGTCGGCTTCGATCAGACGGGCCCCTTCCAGTTGTGCATGGTCTAGCAGCGCGCCCTGAAGGTTGGCACGGTGCAGATTCGCGTTGGTCAGGACGGTGCGACGTAGGTCGGCGCCTGTCAGATCAGCGTTCACCAGGACCGCACCTTTCAGGGTTGCTCCGTAAAAATACGCCTCGACGAAGTTGCCGTCGGTCAGGTCGGCAGAGGTGAGATCGGCGCCCTCCAATTGCGCCCGCTCAAACGAGGCTTCGCGTAGGTTGGCGCCGACCAAGATGGCGTCAAAGAGCGCAGCTTCATCGCCGATGGCTCGGGAGAGATTCGCGCCAGTGAGCCGGGCACGGCGCAGATCAGCTCCAGAGAGATTACCGTCTTCGAGGACAGCTTTGGTGAGGTCAGCCCCGGCAAGGCTGGCCTGAGCGAGGTTGGTTTTAGACAGTTTCGCCTGACGCAGAACTGTGCCTTCCAGGTCGACCCGCTCGAGATTCGCTCCCGCAAGTGCTGCCCGACTTAGATCCGCTTGGCAGAGCTCCATTCTTTTGGCGTCAGGGTTGCCTCGATACTCCAGCCATCGTTCATGTGAACGTACGAGGGCTTCCAACGTCTTGGCAGAAACGGACTTCTGTTTGTAAGGGCTCTTGCAGAGGGGAACCGCAAGCGACGTCGCGGTGGACGCAGATGAGCCTGCCGCCCAGGCCCATGAGGCGGCGAGTCCGAGGAGGATGATCATTCCCACAAAGACGGTCGGTATGGAGAAGCGCGTCATCTTGTGTCTCCTTTGATGTTAAACCCTACGGTCGACTGTCTGGGCTAGGCGTTGCAGAGCTGTGGAAATCCGAGTGTCATAGGCCGGCACGGCCTCAAGGGACCGCAGTGGTTCGGGAAGTTGTCCCAACTGCGCAGCCGCATGGCGCCGCAGTTCGGCCAAGCCAGGTGATGGAGCGAGGCGGCAGCCATTCTTCATGACCAGTTGAAGCAGCGGTTCACCAGGCAAGTGATCGTCGTGCGTCGTGACGATGTCATAGTCCAAATGCCTGTCATTCGCATAATACCGATAGACTTGTTTGCGGCCAGGCCAGGTGACTTTGCCTTCCGATCGCTTACGGCATGGCTGGCCCGCATATTCCTGGAGCTTGTAGGCGCAGTCCAGTGAAGGTGCGTCGGATGAGGTCGTCATGGCCGTTCCGACGGCGAAACTGTCGATCGGCGCGCCGACTTGGATTAAATCCCTCAAGCGATATTCGTCAAGGTTGCCGCTGGCGAGAATCTGTGCCTGAGGCAAGCCTCCTTCATCGAGAATACATCGAACCTTTCGGGCATGATCGGCCAGATCACCACTGTCTAACCGTATTCCCTTAACGGTGATACCCTTGGCTTTCAGCGTCCGGGACAGCGACACCACTTTGCTCGCTGCCGCTTCTGTGTCATAGGTGTCGATCAGGAGGACAACGTTGTCCGGCTGAGTGTGGGCGAAATGCTCGAAAGCAAGAGTCTCGTCCGCGTGGGCCTGCACGAACGAATGGGCCATGGTGCCATATAGAGGAATTCCATAGGTCATACCAGCCAGCACGGTCGCGGTTCCGACGAAGCCGGCTAGATAGCTCGCTCGCGCGGCGAAGAGCCCGGCTTCGGCCCCATGCGCTCGGCGCAGCCCAAAATCGATGAGAGGCTTTCCTCTTGCGACCAGCACCGCACGCGCCGCTTTTGAGGCCACCATGGTCTGAAAGTTCAACAGGTTCATCACACGGCTTTCCACGAGCTGGGCCTGGGGAAGCGGCGCGACGATTCTGAGGACCGGCTCATGAGGGAAGAACAGGGTTCCTTCGGGCATTGCATCCACATCTCCGGTGAATTTCAGTGTTTCCAGGTAGTGAACGAGTCTCGAGCTGAACCGCCCCGATTGATCTAACCAAGCCAGTTCTTCCTTTGTAAAATGCAAACGTGAGAGAGAGTCCAGCACCTGTTCGAGACCGGCTGCGACAAAGAAATTCCGGTGGGCGGGTAGTTTGCGGACAAAGAACTCGAACACAGCGGTTCCGTCCATTCCTTGTTCCAGGTAAGCCTGGGCCATCGTAAGCTCATAGAGATCGGTCAGTAGAGCACTGGCCGAAGGATTCATGATTGGAGCATCTTCCATTGAATAGGTATGGCTCCCAGGCGGATCATCTCCGCTTCGGCACGACGACCATCGTCAGGACGAAGATTGACCGCCTTGATGCCGTCTACCAACAAGCAGACGTTATAACCCAGCATCCGAGCGTCCTTGACCGAATTCAGCACACAATAGTCGGTTGCCAATCCACCGATGAACAGCCGCTGTACACTCAGAGCCCGCAGATGCCGATCCAGTGCGGTATGCTGGAATGCCGAATAGGCCTCTTGGTCACGGTCGATGGCCTTGTAAATGATGACGGCTGATGGGGGAGCTGAAAACGACGGCGGTGGTAGAGAGCCAGGGGAATTAGCGACGCAATGGGCCGGCCATGGCCCACCCTGGGACCGGAAGGAGCAATGGTTGGATGGGTGCCAGTCGCGGGTCAAAAAAATAGGAAGACTGCGACTCTGAAACCGCTGAACATAGTTCATGAGGATAAGAAGAATATCATCACCACCGTTGATCTCGAGCGCTCCACCTGGCAGGAAATCATTCTGAATATCGGCGACGAGCAACGCATCATGAGCTGTGAGGGATATCATGAGCGAATCGCCATCAACTTGGGGAATCTGATGAGCTGTTGATCTGAAGATTTCCAGACAGTCATTCAACAGGTCGTCAGATCATCAGATAGCTCACTGTCCCTGTTGTGACAACAAGCGGATGTGCGCCACGACGTCTTGCATTTCTCCGTCGGTGAGCTGGCCGCGCCAAGAATGCATCGGGCTGAAGACCACACCGTGCTCGATCGTTCGCAGTAACTCTTCATCGGATTTCAGGAAGGACCGAAAGCGCTGAAAATCGGCCGGTGGTACTTTCAAGGAAGTGGCGGCAGGGCCGTCTCCTCGACCGGTAAGACCGTGGCAGTCCTGACAGTGGTGCTGATAGACCGCTTTCCCGCGTGCGATGTCTGGCGGATAGTCTTGCGCATAGAGATCGGGTATGGCCGTACTGCTCAGAGTAAAGATCCCGCAGAGTCCTACAGCGAGTAGTCGATCTCGAATGAGCGTTTGTGGCGTCTCGATCATGCTGTTAACTCTTCTTCGTGGTGTGAGCGATAAAGGAACTGAACAGCTGCTGCAGCTTCTTGCTTCCGCAGGCCGGGCATGTCACCTCGCCTCGCTCATGCTCTTTCAGTGTCACGACAATCAGTGATTCTTTCCCGCAATCGAGACAGGTATAGTCATACATCGGCATGGTGCGCCCCTTTCAACAATCAGCCAAAAATCACGAGTGGATAGGTCCCCTGGTGCAACAGCGCATGCGACACGCTACCGAGTACCATACGGGTGAGGCCGCGGCGCCCCCGGGATCCCGCGAGAATAAGGTCTGGATTCAAGGCCTTGGCTTCCTGAAGAATTCCCTGGACCGGGGTACCTAACGTAGTCGCCACGCGGGTTTGGTAGCCATATGACTTCAGCTTGGCGGCTATCTCGTCGAGGAAGTCCTTCGCTTTGCCGAGGGAATGGGTTTCCATATGCTCGGCCGAGACAGCATCCACCGGCCAGGGTGGCCTGGTATGGGGGAGAACGGTGAACAGGGTAATCGTGGGGGGGGTACGAAAGGGTTTCTGTTGAAGGAAGGAGATGGCATGGTCTGCATCATAGCTCCCTTGCAGGGGAAGCAAGATATGATGAAGCGTTTTCAAGGGGCCGGAAAGAATCAGTTTCGCGCCAGGCCCGAACGTCAGCACTCGGTGGGAGACACTTCCAACGAGCCGTTCCTTGATCGGTCCAAGGCCTCGGGCACCCAAGAGAATGAGATTTATCTTTTGCTGTTCAGCCAAGGCCACGATCTGATCCACCGGAGATCCGACGACCAAATGCTTCGTGACCGGTCCGGCATCTAATGGCAGCAGGGCCACGATGCGATCCAACAAACGAGTCCCGTCATCGCGCATGTTTCGCTCGACCGTCTCGTACAGTTCTTGTGCCACTTCCGGCATCATCATGGGATAGGCTGGACTCGGGACATCGAGTACGTGCACAAGGTGCAGTTCCTCCGCACGAGCCAGGTACTTCAAGGCACGCACGGCTTCATACGAGTTGTCGGAACCGTCGACTGCGAGCAAGAGTTTCATAGCATCACCTTTAAGCTGTGGCCTTGCTGATCCGCTCCAACATGAATCACATGGGTAGTAAGGCCGTCGCGATCATCAGATAAATCCCCACGCTCAGAATGTCTTGGACAACGGTCGCCACCGGTCCGCTGGCTAGGGCTGGATCTGCTCCGAGACGCGCCAGTCCCATCGGCAGGAGACTGGCCATAATGGTGGCGACAATCGCAGTCACCCCCAGTGAGGCTCCCACGACCACTGCTAACGCCGGATGTCCGTTCCAGAGCCATAATCCTCCACTTGCGACAACTGCGACGATCGCTCCGATGGATGCGCCGATCACTGATTCTCTCGCTAATTGCTCCCACACCGAGACTTCTCCATAGGCCAACCGACGAACCAAGATGGTTTCAGTTTGGGTCCCGACGGCATCGGCCATATACACCACCAAGGGAAGAAAGAACGCGAGGGCCACCTCACGCCTCAGCGAGGCTTCAAAGGCCGAGGCCACGCCACTGGCCAAGAACCCTCCACCCAGGCCGACCAACAACCATGGCAGACGCGCGCGCACGGCGTTGAGCGTCTGTTGCACGGTGAGTGACAGATGGAGATGATCCATTCGGCTCACACCACCCATCCGTAAGAAGTTGTCCACATGTTCCTCATGCAGCAGGGCCAAGAGCCTTCCGATCGGAATGACGCCTAACAGCCGACGACGGCTGTCGATGACAGCTACATCCGCGTCATGACGTTCGACCGCGCGCAGCGCTACGGTCTCGGCCGCATCGCCAGGGAGGACTTCGATTGGAGGGGAGCCTTCGAGTTCAGTCAAGTAGGTCTGTTCCTTCGCCTGGAGCAGTCGCTCGATCGGAACCTGGCCGACCAGTGCAGCCTGATCATCAACAAGATAGATATGGCCCACCTCGTCCCATGTATGGTCTCGAAGCGCCGCGATCATCTCTCCAACTGTGCGGTGTCTATCGCTCCGGGGAATGTCCAGAGTCATCAGGTCTGCGGCAGTCGCCATCCCGCTCCTTCTGGTCGATCTTTACTGACAATCTGCAGGGCAGAAGAAGACAAAATAGATTACGATTGCCAGCCCCAACCCCACTGCTCCAAGCAGGAGCCACTGTGCACGTGTCATTCTTCCCCCCACTACTGAAGATGGTCTTCAGCAAGTCCAATGCCGCTCAAGGAGAAGATCGCCAGGGATAAGGGGTGAAGCATAAGGAGTGAAGAGGAACAGACATATTGTTGCGAAATTCCCTTGCCCCCAACTGTTTATCCTTCACGCCTTCTGGCGCCTTCTGCCACAGCAGGCGAATTGCCTCTGTAGCAGAGCGCCCCTTCTCTTGAAGACGGAATCCATGGCCGAGCGCCCATCTTGAAGGCAAAGAGCTGCAAACCTGTGGTTTTCCCGAGCTCTCAACCATCCCTGACCGTGCTTGGCGAATGGCACCGCGCTTGCTCAATTATCGGCCAGGAGGAACATTCATGGGGAAGGAGACAAATCTCTTCGAGACCATACTGGTTCCGGTCGATTTTTCGCCCTGTTCCGACGAGGCATTCCGGGTTGCTTGTCAAATGGCGCGGCTGTGTGGGGCGACGGTGCTGGTTCTGCACGTCATCGACACCAGCGCTCTTGCCGCATTCAATCGATTGGGTTTGCTGGCGGTTCCGTCCGATGCCACGCCACAGCGCCGCCGCCTACGCCATCATGCCCGTCTAAAAGTAAGGCAGTTGTTGGAGTCAAAAGTAGCCATGGATGTGAAGATCACACGTCTGATCGTGGAGGGGGCACCGTTCGTCGAGATCGCAAAAATTGCGCGCACGGGGGATATCGATCTGGTCGTGATAGGAAGCTACGGTGGCCGGTCCGGCAGTGTGGACAAAATCTTCTTTGGCAGCACGGCGGAAAAGGTCGTTCGCACGGCCGGATGTCCTGTCTTGACCGTGCCGCTTGAGGCATCCGCGCCACAGCGGAAGTCCACGCGTTGATCAATAGTTACTTGGCAGATGGAGGATCTCATGACGATTGGGGCAAGTCTGGTACAGTGGCGCAGGTTGGGAATGGTTCTCTCCATGGTCTGTCTGACCTGGATGTATGGGTCGGTTCTCCTGGCGCAATCCGAACAAGTGGTGGACGTGACGATCAAGGATTTTCGTTTTGTGACGAAGCAGAGTCCGTTGCGCTTGGGGTTTCCCACCGTCATTAAGATACGGAATGAAGACGCAGAGCGACACGATTTCAGCTCGACCATGTTCGAAGGGATTCCGACACAGATTGAAAAGGACGGGGTGATCGTGTATGGCCGTGGGGTGGGGGGAGTCTATCTCGATCCGAAACAGGAGGCCACGATTCGATTTGACATGACGCGACCAGGTCGGCATGTCTTTCGATGCTCGATTCACCCGACGATGAGCGGAGAGTTACTTCTATTGAGTGCGGAGGCGGTGTGAGTGTGCCAGCAGGGGGTCTGAGAATTCTCTTGGCCACTGATGGGTCACAGGGATCGGCGAGGGCGGAGGCCTATGCCTGTGCGCTCGCCCAATCGTGGGGTGCCTCGCTGACCGTGATGAGCGTTCTGGAGTTTCCTCCTGGGATGAACCCGGACTATGCGGTGAATCGATTGTACTTGGATGAGTTGATGCAGGAGGCAACCACGAGGCTGGCGGACTTAAAAGTGCGGGCGGGTGGCTTGGGGTTACCGGTCCAATCACGCATCGCCACAGGAATCCCGAGTGAAGAAGTGCTGGCCGTCGCACGGGCTGAAGCCGCGGATCTGGTCGTGGTCGGAACGAGAGGGAAGACCGGTCTTGAGCATGTCTTGCTGGGAAGTACGGCTGAGCGAATCATTCGTATGGCACCCTGTCCCGTGTTGACCGTCCCGGCGGCAAAACAGCGCGCAGGGGAACGTCTGAAGGCCACAGTCACGAGAATACTCGTGCCGGTCGACTTCTCAGATTGCTCACTTGACGCACTGGAGTATGGAGCGTTGATTGCACAACGATCGAAAACCTCATTGAAACTCTTTCATGTGCTAGAGCCGGTGTCGTACGGGTTAGACTTTACGCTGCCCCACATGGCTCAGCGGGAATCGAGCAAGACAGCCATTACGAAGCGGCTATCCGATTTCGTCTCCGCGCTCACTTCCCTCGGCCTTGCATCCGACTTCTTGATTTCGGGCGGCCTGCCGGCCGATTCTATTCTGGATGCGGCTCGAGCTCAATCGGTCGATGTGATTGTGATGGGGACGCATGGCCGCCGTGGGTTGTCTCATGCGTTGTTCGGCAGTGTCGCGGAATCCGTCCTGCGGAGATCCTCCTGCCCTGTTCTCACAGTACGGAGCCCGAAGTTACCGCCAGACCATCGTCGGGTCCTCTCAGGACAATCGATGCCGACCAATGTGTAACCCAGGAGTGAGTTATGCGAACGCGAAAAACAACAACCGGTAAAGCGAAAGGCCGAGTCGCCCCCAAGATCGGCCGAGCCGAGAAGCCCATCGAATTACCGGATGGCATGTGGGAACGGATCTCACAGAAAGCGTACGAACTGTGGGAACAGCGCGGCCGTCAAGAAGGGAACGCGTTTCGAGACTGGTTTGATGCGGAGGAAATCGTCATGGAAGAAATACATGAAGCTCGCGAGTGAACAAGCAACGGGATTCTGGACTCCACAGCCTCCGGCTCTCGATGCAGTGCTCGTGCGGCTCGAATCGTTGTCGCTCAAGCCGGAATTCGCCCTGCAGCGAGAGATGGCGCTGGCACGGGCGTTGAGACCGTACCTGGGGGGCATGGCGGGCAGACTCGTCCCACCGCTCGCTCAAGAAGCCGAACTCGCCAACCTGTTCCTTCTCTGCGATTTCTATCCTGAAGACGGGCAATTGACGTTGATCGAACAGTTGCGAGACGTCATCACCGAACATATTCCCGAAGAGGAACGGCAGTGGCTCGATCCCTTGAAACATTCCTATCTCGATGTGCTGGAACTGACCTCCTCGCCGAAGCCAGGGGAAGATCTCACCGTGCGGTCGCTCGGAGATCGAACAGCATTGGTGGTCCCTGGCCATGAATCCATCAACGATCTGGCGGTAGGCCAGGTGTTGCTGACCCGCCTCGTTTGCACTCCGGATGGTGGTGAATCACACAACGCGGTGTGGGCCGGCTGCGGAATCGTCATGTCTCAGGCCGATGCCAACGCGCTGCTCGAAATGACCGCAGGGTGGCGTCGAGAAATGGAGATGACCACCGGATCCTTTGCGTTAGGGGAGTGGAGGGAGTTTACCAAGCGGTATGGGTATATGCTGCTCTGGGCGTTCGCGCAACTCCGCACGGACGCGTTGGTGGACGCCGCCGTCCATATTCGCTATTGCCGTCCCGATAACCAGCCCTATCTTTATGCTGTGGCCTTGTACGACCACCATGAGTATCGGTTCTTTGTCGATGGATTGTCCGAGATGAGCGAGCTTAAACCGGAGAAGACGGCGCCTCAGGTTGGAAGGCAAGGCCAGACCGACGAGATTCCTCCGGCTCGCACATGGGTGCAGCGAGACGGGAGCGGCGGGACCGACGCTATTGTCGCGAAGGTGACGCTGACGTCGTCCCAGCTCATCGTGGAATGCGACAGTCCAGCGAGACTTGACCAGATCAAGCATCGACTCGCGGCCTCGTTTGGATTTTCACTGCATTTCAGAGATGAGACGCTCGTGCCGCCTGCGCGGCAATTATCGATAGCCGAGCTCATGTCCGATGAACCGCCGCCGTTGGTCGTGACACCGGAAGAAGACTATACGTTGCTCAACCAGTTTCTGGAAAAAGCCTACTTGGAGTGGTCGGATCAGCCTCACCTCGTACTCGGTGGGCACACGCCACGCCATGCCGCCGCATCCGCCGCCATGCGTGGCAAGGTTGGTGCCCTCATCGATGAAATGGCCCAGCATGATCCAGGCCGTCGGCGATGTGGCCGACCGGCGTTCGATTACAATCGTCTTCGCGCCCATGTGGGCTTGGAAGAACTGCCAGAGTAATTCGAGTCGCACCCCTTGCCTCCTGACGAGATGGAGTATACAACCATGCCGCAGGTCATGAAAAATCCGGAGGACCGATGGGAAAATCTGTAGGGAGCAATCGATGACGAATCAGCGAACGACGGTCGGCATTCTCGTTGGTGGAGGGCCTGCGCCCGGGATCAACAGTGTGATCAGCGCGACGACGATCCGCAGTATCCTTGGAGGATCTGACGTCCTCGGGCTGATCGATGGATTTAAATGGCTGATGGAGGGGAGCACTGGGCAAGCGCGACCGCTCTCGATCGAGGACGTCAGCCGAATCCATTTCCAGGGGGGGTCCTATTTGGGCACCTCGCGCGCGAACCCAACGAAGAGCGTCGAACATCTCGACAATGTCTTGTTCGGACTGTCGAGTCTCGGCATCACGCGGCTGGTGACGATCGGCGGTGACGACACCGCATTTTCGGCTATGAAGCTGGAGGAGCGAGCCGGTGGTCAACTACAAGTAATCCATGTCCCCAAGACGATCGACAACGATCTGGATCTTCCTTATGGGATTTCGACATTCGGGTTTCAAACGGCCCGTCACGTCGGGGCGGAGATCGTGAAGAATCTGATGGTAGACGCCCTCACCACGACACGCTGGTACTTGGTCGTGACTATGGGGCGCAAGGCCGGCCATCTCGCCTTGGGGATCGGAAAGGCCGCCGGTGCGACGTTGACGATCATTCCTGAAGAGTTTCAAGAGAGGCCGGTCAAGTTGCAACGGGTCATCGATCTTCTAATCGGGGCCGTGATCAAGCGTCTCGAACATGGTCGGGCCGACGGGGTTGCGATGCTGGCCGAAGGACTGATCGAAATTCTCGATCCACGTGATCTTGGTGGTCTGGAGCATGTCGAACGAGACGAACATGGCCATTTGCGAATGAATGACGTGGATCTCGGCGATCTGTTGCGGCGCGAGCTGACGAGACAGCTTCACCAGTTAGGGCTTTCCATCAGCCTGGTGGCCAAGAACGTGGGATATGAGCTCCGCTGTGCCGATCCGATTCCATACGATATCGAATACACACGCGATCTTGGCTATTGCGCCGCTCAGTATCTGCTCGACGGCGGGACATCAGCCATGGTCTCGATTCAAAACGGACGGTTCACTCCGATTCCGTTCAAACAGATGGGGGATTCCACCACTGGACGGACCAAGGTGAGGATGGTGGATATCGAATCCCAGTCTTACCAGATCGCTCGGCAATACATGATTCGACTCACGGAAGCCGACATGAAGAATCGGGACATGTTGGGTCGCTGTGCCGCCTTGGCCAACCTGTCTCCAGAAGCGTTTCGAGAACGGTTCGGTAAAGTCTGTTAGACAATATAGGTGCAGCTCGTGGAAAAAAAGGATATCCGACATGAAGATTCTTGCGACAGTTGATGGGTCGAAACATGGCAAGTGGGCGATCGAGTGGTTAGCGGAGATGCCGTTCGCGGTGCAGCCGGTCGTTCGTGTGCTGCATGTCATCGATGTGGCGAGCGTTCGGGCTCCTTTTATGATCCAGCCGGCGATCGTCGGGACCGGACGATACATTCAGTCCGAAGTGAAGCGGATGGAGGCAATGGCCAAGGCCACTAAGAAAGAGTCGGAGGGTTTGTTGTCAACGCTTGGCTTGAGCGGGACTGTGACGACCGACCAGGGCGCGGTGGCAGTGACGATCATGAAGCATGCGCAGCGTGGGGTCGGACTCCTGTCGATCGGGTCCCGAGGCTTGGATGCCTTAGACCGCTTTATGCTGGGCAGTATCTCGAATCATGCTATTCACCATGCACCTTGTTCTGTACTAGTGGTGAAAGAGAGTCCTCGGCCTGTACGGCATCTGGTTCTAGCGATCGATGGCTCGTCAGCCTCAGATAAGACGGTTAAATTCCTGATCCGCAACGTCAACCCGACACCCGATGGTCCGGATCGCGAACCAGTCATGGTGACCGTGATGCACGCAGTGCCCTATTTTAAGTACCCGGAGGTCAAAGAGACCGGGAAAATGCTGATCCAGCGCCATGCTGCTAAGCTCTCGAAATCAGGCTTCCAGATACGTGAAGTCTTGAGGCTGGGGAAGCCGGCTGACGAGATTCTGACAGTGGCCAAACAGGAGAAGGCGGACCTGATTGTGACCGGAGCGAAGGGGATGGGCGCAATCCGCCGAGTGCTGCTTGGCAGCGTCTCTACCCGTGTGGTGCAGCATGCTCACTGTGGAGTGCTCGTGGTCCGCTGAACATCAAAAGTAGGGGGTGGCTCATGGCTGGAGGAACAGGCTTGACGGAAAGGAAGCAGGCGCCATAGACTGGCATCCTCTCGGGTCAACAAGAGAGGAAACCGTATGACCGCATTAATGAAGATCGATCAAGAGTCGCTTCCCGATCGTTTAGTGACGGGGCTTTCAAAAATTGGGCTGGCGATGAAGAGCCGTGCCTGGAGACGGAAGGGGCGGGCAGGGATTGGTCCCTTGCAAATCCAAGTGCTGACGTTTCTCCGCTCTCGACCGAATCATTCGGCTACCGTCTCAACGATTGCCCGAGAACTCTCCGTGAAACTGCCGACTGCTTCTGAGGTCATCCGAACGCTTGAGGGGAAGCGATTGGTCCGCCGGCGCCGTCGGGAAATCGACAACCGTGTCGTGACGGTTCACCTTACCTCCCTCGGGGCGAAGGCAGGCCATGTGGAAAACCGATGGCCGGAGATTCTGGCGTCTGCGACCAAGAATTTGTCGGTGCAAGAGCAGGTCGCGCTTCTGAGTTCGCTCGTGAAACTGATTCGCGCGCTTCAATTGCAAGGAGAAATTCCTGTTGCGCGCATGTGCATCTCCTGCGAGCATTTCCGTCCGCATGCCTATGCGGAATCGGACCAACCTCATCACTGTGACTTCTACCATACAGCATTCGGAGATCAGGCATTTCGCCTTGATTGTCCAGAGTACGTGGAAGGTCCAGCGGAAGATCCGAGGAATACTACCGACTCTCACAAAGCTGCAAGCATGGCCTAAGGCTTAGCTGCCGGGTGACGATTTACCATGGGGCAGCTTCTGTAACGGTTGCTCCGTTCCGCTAAGGTAGAGTGCTCCGTCCGCCTCGACCTGCCTCATTAAGTCTTCTAACGCTCCCTGTAACGCGGTTTCGATGGGGTTACGGTCGGACGCCGTGACCCACCGCACCGACGATCCCGCTGCAGTGTGTTCGACACGATAGGACTTTATAACTCCGGCAGCTTCGCTCATCTCTGCTTGTAGTACGACTCGATAATGATAGAGGCCACCGCGCGAGGTCAGCCTCAATTTCGTGGCCACACGAAGCGTCAGGTCGGCTGGGTCAGGCGAGACTGACGTGAAGGTGCTTCGTTGTTGCAGGTATCGCAAGACCGCCTGTTTCAGGTCGAGATGCGGCCATTCCAGCAAGGCGATGCCTGGACGATGGTCCGCGCCTTCCATTGCAATCGGGCTGACAACGGCCTGAAGCGTTCGAGGGATAGTGATGGACGACACGCTGGCGGGGAGAGGGGTCACCTGGATCCGATGAACACACCCCACCCCTGTGACATAGAGGGCTAGCAGGAGCATTGTGAACCGTCTCAAGTGGATCATCGGCAATCAAAGGATTGGCGGCTCGACCCTTCTCACAATGTTTTGATCTGGGCGATTAATGAGCTGAGCTGGGAGAGGGCTCTGACAGGATCTCCAAGTCGTTCAACGCTCGAGCAGCCTGTTCTCGATAGGTACGTTCCGTGGCGTCCGTGTAGGTATCGACCACACGTTGATAGGATGCACGGGCTTTCTCCGGTTGCTGCTTAATCGCGAAATATTGTCCCAACGCGATCCAGTTCTGAGCCGCCGTTCCGCGAGCCGTTTTCATGAGTGCGAATTCCCGTTCGACCTGCGATGTCCCCTGCAACTGACCTTGCTTCCTGACGGTGTCCGCCATCTGATCGGCCATGGCTTCGATCTGCTCATTTTCGTGAACCGCTGCGGCCACTCGATTGGCCTTGAGGTGCGTATAGAAATTCTCGACGTGGTCCTTCATGACATCCGCTCGCCGCTGATACGGGTCTGCGGCACAACCAGACACTATCAACACGAACAAGGAGATGACGCCTGCCGTTCGGTAGAAGGCATGGCGACCGGAGATCTTCATATGGCTCCTCGGTGGATAAGAGTCCTCGTATATTATGCTGTGGGAGTGTAACATACCCCCCAGCCGTGCGAATACTAACTGCACCGGGATGGCACGAAGCCCCTTGAACCTCTGACGAGGGCTGCGCTATCTTAATCGCCGGTTTACTAGCGACCAAAGTCTCGACGGGGCTAATGATGTGCCTTCGAACAACGAGGAGGATGATATGGGAAAAAGCTTAAAGGGGACCAAGAGTCACGACAATCTGAAACATGCGTTTGCCGGCGAATCACAGGCCAACCGCCGTTATTTGTATTTCGCGAGGAGGGCGGATATTGAAGGCTATCCGGATGTCGGTGGGCTCTTCCGGGACACTTCGGAGGCTGAAACCGGCCACGCCTTTGGTCACCTGGACTTTTTGAAAGAGGTCGGAGATCCGGCGACGGGTGTGGCGATGGGCAATACAGACGCGAACCTCAAGTCCGCCATCGAGGGCGAGACGTACGAATATACTCAGATGTATCCCGGGATGGCGAAGACCGCCCGCGATGAAGGATTTCTTGAGTTGGCGGAATGGTTTGAGACCTTGGCGAAAGCCGAACGGTCCCATGCCAATCGGTTTCAGAAGGGATTGGATACTCTGAAGAGCTAACGCGTACGTATCGGCTCACGTTCAGCGGTCAGTTTTTGGCGACGTGGCGGGAGTCCGTCGGCGAAGGCTGGCCGCTGATCGTTTTTGGAGAGAGGAATGAAAGGTCTCAGTCTCCTTACCCCGATCGACTCCACGCAGTTGGAGAAGGAAACGCTGCGGATCTACGAGGTCTGTGACGGCTGCCGGCGCTGCTTCAATCTTTGTCCCTCGTTCAACACACTCTTAGATCGAATTGATGTGTGCGAGAGTGACGTGGCCAAGCTGACCCCGGCCGATCATCATCAAGTCGTCGATGAATGTTACTACTGCAAGCTCTGCTTCAATCATTGTCCCTATACTCCACCGCATCACTATGAAATCGACTTCCCGCATTTGATGGTCGCCTGGAAAAAGCGTCTTGCGGTGGAGCGTGGCGTTCGGTGGCGAGATCGCCTATTGATCATGACGGATGTGATCGGAAGACTTGGCAGTGCCACCGCCTCGCTCACCAACAGGTTGTTGGGGAACCGGCTTGTGCGCCACCTTCTGGAGCGAGTCATGGGAATTCATCGGGACCGCCAGCTCCTGCATTTCTCAGGAGAGACATTTCCACGCTGGTTCGGCCGGCGAGCCAAAATGGCCATCGTAGATCCACCCGTCCGCAAGGTCGCCCTCTTTGCCAGTTGCCTCGTGAACTTTCAGGCGACCGACGTCGGCAAGGCGACAGTGCAAGTTCTGGAGAAGAACGGCGTCCAGGTGGTGGTTCCAGAGCAGCGCTGTTGCGGGATGCCCAGTTTCGATATTGGGGATATTCAGGCGATTCAACAGGCTGCTCGAAGCAACGTTGCGTCATTGTATCCGTTGGTCGCCGAAGGGTACGATGTGGTGGTCCCGACCGCCAGTTGCAGCTTGATGTTGAAACGCGAATACCCGGAACTCTCTCGCGATGAGAAGACGAAACGGGTCGCGGAGCGGACCTTCGATGTCTGTGAATATCTGATGGCCATGAAAAAAACCGGCCAGTTGGCGACCGATTTCACGCACAAGCCAGGGCGAGTCGCCTATCAGATTCCCTGCCACCTCAGGGATCAAAATATCGGGTTTAAATCCAGAGAACTCATGGAGTGTGCCGGTGCCCAGGTCGAGGTGATCGAACAGTGTTCGGGGCATGACGGCGCCTGGTCGGCGAAGACGGAGTTTTTCCAACTTTCGATGAAGATTGCCGGGAAGGCCATGCGAGCGATCGAGCAGACACCAGCGGACCTTGTTGCGTCGGACTGTCCCCTGGCCGGCTTACAGTTGGATCAGGCCGGCGCGTCGGCCCATGTCGGAGGACGGAGCACTCTGCATCCGATTCAGATCGTTCGTGATGCCTATGGGTTGCCACGACAACCATGAGGCTGGAGTCAGCTTCATGCTGGACGAATCACGAGAGAGGGGTCAATCAATGAAAGCAATCGCGCCAGAAGATATCATTCCGCATCAGGAGTACGAGCGGCAGCGTGAGGCCTTTCGAGCGAACATCATTGCGCTGAAGCAGCGTCGGCGCATGTCGGTTGGCCCCTGTATTACGATGGTATTCGAGAATCATGAAACGGTGAAATTCCAAATTCAGGAGATGATCTGCGTCGAGCGGATTTTCGATCCGGTCAAGGTTCAGGATGAACTGGATGTGTACAATGCCCTCCTACCGGCTCCGGGCGAGTTGAGCGCGACCCTGTTGATCGAAATCACCCAGGACGCGATGATTAAGGAACGGCTCGATCAGTTCATGGGGCTCGATCATGGAGAAAAAGTAGCCATTGTCGCTGGAGGCGAGGAAGTATTCGGTGAATTTGAAGGTGGCCGGAGCCATGAGACGAAAATCAGCGCGGTCCATTTCGTGAAGTTTCGACCGACTGCATCCATGACCAAGACCTTTGCGGACCTCAGCCAACCTGTGACGATCCGTGTCGACCATGGCGACTATCGAGAAGAGGCGCCTGTGTCCGGCACGATGCGCGAAGAGTGGCTTGCCGATTTAAGAGGCGGTGCGTAGCACCGAGAAACCATGCCCCCTGTCTTGTTGACCAAGCGCATCGAATTTTCCGCCGCCCATCGCTATGGACGGTCGGAATGGGATGACGTGAAGAATCGCACGGTATTTGGGCGCTGCTACAATCCTCCTGCGCACGGACACAACTACTTGATTGAACTCACCGTCTCCGGTGACATCGACCCCACGACCGGCATGGTCGTCAATCTGTTCGATCTCAAACGGGTGCTCCTGGACGTGATCGAAGAGTTTGATCACAAGAATCTGAATCTCGACATGCCCTACTTCAAAGATCAGATTCCGACCTCTGAAAATTTCGCGCACGTGCTGTGGACGAAGTTGGCGGCTCAACGGGATATCGGTGCCCTCCATACCCTTCGGCTCTGTGAGGATGAAGATCTCTATGCCGAGGTCACGGCAGCCGACGGGCCTGACGCCGCCGCGGTCGCAAAACGATACTCGTTCAACGCGATCCACGAGAGCCATCAGGGGCGAGACTGGGACTGCTACGTGACGGTTCGCGGGACGATCGATCCGATGACGGGCATGGTGACTGACATCGGAGCGTTGGACCGACTGGTACATGACCGGGTTATCAAGCCGTTTGATCGGCAGGATCTCCGCCAGGTGCTTGGCTCTGAAACGGTGAAGGGAGAAGCCCTCGCCAAGACCATCTGGGACCGCCTCGCTGGGCATCTCTCAGGCGGAACGCTCCACAACGTCCGTCTTGTCCAAACCCGTGACCTCTCGTTCGACTACGCTGGGTAGTGAAGCTGGCCCCCGTCTTTTCAGTGAGTCCAAAGAGCAGGTTGGATGGCTCTGTCATCGTTTCATTGCTCTGAAGCTCATTCCTTCGGACATGCTGAACAGAGACCCAAACCGGGGAGGAAGGATGGGGGCAAACGGCTCGCGGTTTCACGTTTAGCCAGAGAAATTTGGAAGGGCGGCCTCTTCTGGCTGCTGGTCGGCGTGGAATGAATCGCGTTCTTGACCCATATGGACAAGCCGTCATCCAACTGGCTGCCCTGATGCCTCGACGGTTGAACCAAGACGGCTGTGACTAATGTTTTGCCTTGTGAGGGGGCTCGCCTCTTGATACGGCTCCGCTCTTGGCATTGAGTGGGGTAAAGCGGGCGGCATAGGCCTGCTGTTCCGGTAGCCTGAGGAAGACCAGAATGCCGGTATCCGGATAAATCGTAAATGTTCCGATCCCCTTCAGCTGGTTGTCACCAGACGGTTCCAGTTCAACCTGGATAGTGGCCTTCTCAAACCCGTGCTGGATGGTGGCCTTAGCTTTCGCTCCATCGGAAGGGATGCCCTTGTCGGAATGATCGGTCACATACAGCAGCAGCTCTCCGTCCTTAGCAACCAACTCAAGATGATAAGGGCCTGCGGCAAGCGATTGCCCGCCGTGAAGGGCCTTCACGGGTTCTGTGTGTTTCGCTGAATGGGCCCCGACCGGCGCCGCTCCGAGCAGCATTGCACACAAGGTTAAATGTCCTAGGAGATATTTCATGATCGGTACTCCAAAATGGCAGCTCCGTATCTCTCAATAGTGAGTGGTGGAAGTCGTCCATCAATGCTTCGGTGAATGGTGATGGTGGTGTGGGCCGGCATCATCCGCGTGGGACGGAGCTTTTTCTGCCTGTTCGCTCTTGGGTTTCAACGGCGTGAAGCGGGCGGCATAACCGTCTTGGTTCGGCAGTTTCATGAAGACGACGACCACGGTATTGGGGGTCAACGAAAAGGTGCCGGAACCACTGAGCATATTGTTCCCCACGGGGTGCATGTTCACTTGGGTTCTGGTTGACCCGTTCTCGATGTTGGCTTTGGCTAAACCGCCGTCGACACTGATGGGGTTGTCGGCATGGTCCGTGACGTAGACCGTCAGGCCTCCATCCTTCGCGACCAGCTCCATATGAAATGGACCGGTCATGCGCAATTGTCCGCCATGTGGTGCCTGGACTGATTCAAAATATTCATCGGTATGGGCACCGGCCGATAGGGACAGGGACAGGGTGATGCCACATACCAAACCAGTAATCGTCTTGTTCATGCTCTGCTCGCCTCCTAACTCATCGACCGCTCAGTGCTGCCTGGTCCAGCGGTTGTGGAAGAGTCTCCGGGTTCACGTACTCACGATGCAGCAAAGGACCTACTTGAGTAAGTGGTCTGAAATGAGAGCGGCGAGTTCGGCCGGCTCGACGACTCCCTCGCGTGTCAACAATAATTTACCATGCGCGAAGAAATGGGTGGTGGGGTATGTTTCAAACGTGTGGGTCTTCTTGATCTCACGACAGCGGCCCGGCACATGCATCTTGGCCTTGCCGATTTTAATCTCGGGAAATTTCGCAGCGGTCGCTTCAAGAATGGGATCGTAGGCTTTGCAGGGCTCGCAGGTGGCAAGACCGTATGCGACGACCGCACCGGCGCTGTCGGTGAATTCTTTGTAGTTGGCGTCGCTGACGTCGAGAACAGTGCCAGTCATAACGAGTGCTGAGGTCTAAGGACTGAGCGGTCGGAGCCACTCAGTCCTCAGGCTTCATTCCTCAGTGCTGTATCCTTAGCTCAGCTTTGACAGCGCGTCCAGGATGTCCTTGTCTTCGCGTGCTGTCTTGATCTCCTGCACCTTCGCATAGGCGACCTTGCCGTTCTTATCGACGATCACTGTCGCGCGCTTCGAGCAGTTCAGCGGCTCGAAATACAGACCATACGACTTTGCGGTCGTCCGGTGGACGTCCGACAACAAGCGGTGCTTCAGGTCCAGTGAATCCGCCCAGGCTTTGTGGGAAAAAAAGCTGTCGCAGCTGATGCCGAACAATTCAGCATTGGCGGACTGGAACTTGGGGAAGTCATCGGTCAGGCACTTGTTCTCACCCTGGCATACAGGGCTCCAATCCAACGGATAGAAGCAGAGCACGACGTTTTTCTTGCCTTTGTACTCGCTCAACTTCACGTCCTTTTGGTCCTGATCTTTCAGATTGAAGTCCGGTGCTATATCGCCCACCTTAATTTCTGATGCTACATCGCTCATTGCAAACCTCCTTATTAGGACATCTATATTATGGGTGATAGCTGTACTGAGGTCTCGAATTGGCAGGACCCCATATGAACCATAAACTTTGTAACCTGTGCTTGAAAGGGATGTCAACGGCCCGGTAGGCCCAGCATTGGGTGTGAATGGATAACATGTTGAGTTATCAACGGACTTACGAGGTTTGAAGTTCTCGGAATCCCAACATCCGTCCAGCAGGCGCAGCGGTGCGGTAGTTTCTGATGTGAATGGTACGGCCGAGCAGAGGAAGGTTCAGCGCTGCTCCAACCTTCGGAGAATGCCCCAGCCTCAGTAATTCGCCGGCCGAATCCGTCAACAGGTCCTTTGCCGTACTGTCGGAAAGTCCTTTCGCCGTAAACACTTCAACTTCGTCCAACCCGAACTTACTGAGTCCGAGTGAGTAGGACCACACCCGGTCCGGGTGAGCAGTGTCGTCATGGACAATGGACACATGGTCATCCAGAACAAAACTCCCGAGTGTACGAGGCTGCCAGTCTGAGGGATTGACGTACGCTTGCCTAATGACGTCATAAGCTGTGCCTTGTGACAAGAGGGTCAGACAACGGGCCAATCGTGTGGCGAGGAGGACGGTATCGGGCATGTCACGAGGGGAGCCGATGGATGGTGCAACGGCACCCATGAGCTCATGTTCCCAAGTCAATTGTTTCATCACGTCGGCCACATGACTCATCGGGAGCGGTAGCACCACATGGGAAGACCAAGGACCGTGGGTCGCCTGCCAGGATTCTGGCGAGCCGTCTTCATGACGGATAGCCAAGGGGACGCCATATTCCCGCTCATACAGTGACTTGACCTCCTCACTGGCCGGGGCAGTGCCCCGATAGCCAACGAAATAGAGGGGAGGCCGCTTGGCTGAAGGTTTGGGCGACTTTTTCCGAATCCTCATATGAGCACCTGTGACAATTACTTTCCAGATTTCTTCGCCTTGCGGCGGTCATCCGGGTTCAACAGTCGCTTACGTAGACGGAGGTTCTGCGGCGTCACCTCGACCAACTCATCGGCTCCGATGTATTCCAAGGCGAACTCCAGTGTCATTTCGCGCGGAGGGGTGAGTACCAAGGCCTCATCGGATCCGGACGCCCGCATGTTGGAGAGATGCTTTTCCTTGCACACGTTCACATCCAGATCTTCGTCTCGACTGTTTTGGCCGATGACCATTCCCCTGTACACCTCGACTCCAGGGCCGATGAACATGGCGCCCCGTTCTTGGGTCATAAAGATGGCATAGCCGGTGCTAGAACCGTCTTCGTATGCGACGAGCGAGCCATGCGGGGTCACGAGGAGGTCTCGTTCTTCCGCCGGTTCGTAGGCCGCGAAGACATGGTGCAGAATGACGGTCCCTCTGGTCTTGGCCAACAGGATGTTTTTGAGCCCCATGATGCCGCGTGTCGGAATGTGGTATTCCAAATGCATCTCACTCGTGCCGGCATCGGAGTGAATGAGCCGCATGTGCCGCATTTCCCCCCGGCGTTTCCCGAGTTCTTCGATAACGGTTCCCTGATAGGTCTCCGGTACCTGGATGGTCAGTTCCTCGTACGGCTCCATGACTTTGCTGCCTTCGCGATGGACAATGACCTCCGGTTGGGAGACTTGCAGTTCGTACCCTTCCCGTCGCATCTGCTCGATTAAGACGGAGAGGTGAAGTTCCCCTCGTCCCGCCACAAGAAAGCGATCGGCGCTGTCTGTCTCATTGACCCGGAGCGACACGTTGGTCTCCAGTTCCTTGAACAGGCGCTCACGCAGATGGCGTGACGTGAGGAACTTGCCTTCGCGTCCGGCAAATGGACTGTTGTTGACGGAGAAGGTCATTTGTACGGTCGGCTCATCGATCGAGACCCGGGGGAGGGCGATGGGACGATCGGCGTCGGCGATGGTATCCCCAATGCTCACGTCGTCAAGCCCCGCAACCGCGACGATTTCTCCGGCCGCTGCCTGTTCCATGTCGGCCCGTTCCAGGCCTGAATAGACCGCGAGGTCGGAGACCTTTCCGGGAATCTGTGCGCCGTTCTTGCCGAGCACCATGACGGTCTGCCGCCGAGCAATGGAGCCGGACTGGATCTTGCCGATCCCCATCTTGCCTTTGTAGGGATCTTGCACCAGAGCCAGCACAAGAATTTGGAGCGGAGCATCGACGGTAATGGCTGGGGCAGGGATCTTCTCTAGCACGGTATCGAGCAACGGCTGGATATCCGTTCCCGGTTTGTTGACATCGAGCGTAGCGATTCCTTTAATGGCCGACGTGTAGACGATCGGAAAATCGAGTTGTTCGTCGGTGGCTCCCAGATGAACGAACAGATCGAAGGTGCGGTTGACGACATCATCGATGACCGCATCCGGCCGGTCAATCTTGTTGATGACGACAATGGCTTTGTGCCCCAGGGCTAAGGCTTTCCGCAACACGAAGGTCGTTTGCGGCATAGGACCTTCTTTCGCATCGACCAAAATCAATACCCCGTCCACCATCCGGAGCGTGCGTTCCACTTCCCCGCCGAAATCGGCATGGCCCGGCGTATCGACGATGTTGATTTTCACTCCGTTGTAGATGACGCTGGCGTTTTTGGCCCGGATCGTGATCCCGCGCTCCCGTTCCTGGTCCATCGAATCCATGATGCGTTCGCCCATATCGTCGATCTTGCGATGGACGTGCGTTTGGCGGAGCACCGCATCGACCAAGGTTGTTTTGCCGTGATCGACATGGGCGATGATGGCGATATTCCGAATATCGCTTCGACGGTCCTGAGGGGCGCGTACTGTGGACATGGTGACGGTGCTTCCTTAATGACAAAAAAAGACGCCCCGATAGTGAGGCGCAAACTTGGTAGTATACTCGAACTACATTCACCTACACAAGCTAGGGTCACGAAATAAAATGGAGGGGAGCTTCAGAAGCAGGGAAAACTGGAAGACCACAGGGAGGTCTTCGCTATGCCATGGAGCCCATCTCTTCACGTCACCGTTTGGTCGAGAAGATGGAGCAGGATGGCTGTGCGTGCTGTTCAGGCCTGTCGGAGTTGCGGCTCCTGTCGATCCGTTGGTCTTGGCAAGAACAGCTCGACCGCCTTCATGAGGCGTTCCTGGGAGAAGGGTTTCTTCAAATATTCCGTGGCTCCAAGATTGGTTGCCTCGGCCATCGTTTCTATACGCGTATCGGCGCTGACATGCAGTAGGATTGGGAAATACTGTTGTTCAATCTTGGCAACCCACTCAGGAGCGTACAAGGTCTTCCATGAGCGGTTGATCAACTCCTCTGGCTTGTACCCGTAGATGGCGGCATGTGCCGGGTTCAGGTAGGTATAGCGGCCTTCCTGGTCCAAGAACGCCAGGCCCTCCAATCCGTAGCCGATCGCCCGAATGATGTCAGCCTTTGACCGTTCGCTCTTTTTGTGCATTGCGAGGCTACGTTCGAGTTCGTGCTGACGCATCCGTAGCTCAAGTTGAGTGACGACTTGCCGGCCCAACACGCGGAGCGCGTTCATTTGGTCGTCTGTCAACTGTTTGGGGACCCGATCGATCACGCAGAGGGTGCCCAGCGCATGGCCGGACGGCGTCACGAGAGGCATCCCGGCATAAAAGCGAATGTGCGGGTCCGCCGTAACCAGGGGGTTATCGGAAAATCGTGCGTCGTGGGTGGCATCGGCTACTACGAGAAGATCGTTGCCATTGATTGCGTGGGCACAGAACGCGATGTCGCGGGAGGTTTCCTGAGCCTCGATACCCACTTTCGCCTTGAACCACTGACGATGGGCGTCGATGAGACTGACCAGCGCAATGGGGGTTCCGCAGATTTGTGCGGCCAGCGCCGTCAAATCGTCGAAGGCCTCTTCCGGCGATGTGTCGAGGACTTGGTATTGGTGTAAGTCGCGAAGGCGAGACGCTTCGTTCTCTGGCAAGGGCGCACTCTGCATTGCTCGCTCTTTCTTCGCTAGTGGGTTGCTTCCTTGCGTTCACCCATTGCTGGTCGGTAACCGGTTTCTGTCAATGGTGCGTACTTGAGGTCATCTAGCCGCGTGTGTTCGCATGGTTGGCGAAATGGCCCGCGATACTCTCAGGAGTTCTATGGTATTCGTACTATGAGAATTGCAAGGGGCAAAGTAAAATTGGTTTTTGCTGATGCAGTGTGAGAACGGTTGCGGAGCGGATGAGAAAGGCCAAGTCTCTGATCGGCATCTCGCTTGAGTTTTAAGAGGGCGCATTGTAAGGTTTTGCTGACCTCGGATTCACATCTACAAGGCTCCATTTACCATGCCGAATGATCGTCGTTTTATCGAAAGAATAGAACAGCCACGCCGCCGCTGGCGTTGGTGGCAGGTCGCCCTGATCGGTTTGTTTGCCTGCAGTATCGTCGGAGCGACGACGGTCGCAGGAATCATCTGGTACTTTTCCCGGGACCTTCCCTCGCTCGATCTGCTCCAAAACTATCAACCGAGTTTGATCACCACTGTCTATTCCGATGATCGCCAACCCATTGGCCAGTTCTTTATTGAGCGCCGCATTCTCACTCCGCTCCCGGAAATTCCAAAAACGCTGACGCAGGCGGTTATTGCGACGGAAGATGCGAGGTTTTTTGAGCATCCGGGTCTGGATTTTATCGGAATGCTGCGAGCGGCCTGGACGAACATTCGGCACGGAGGGAGGAAGGTTGAAGGAGCTAGCACCATCACGCAACAACTGGCTCGTGCGCTCTTTCTGTCGTCCGAACGGTCCTATGAACGGAAAATTCGCGAACTCGTCTTAGCCTACAAGATGGAAGTGGTCTCCGGGAAAGAGCAAATTCTTGAAACCTATCTGAATCAAATTTATTTCGGGCAAGGAGCCTACGGAGTCGGCTCGGCGGCGCAATCATATTTTGGAAAAGATATCAGGGGCCTGACCCTTGCCGAATCCGCGTTCTTAGGCGGTCTACCGAAGTCGCCCAGCCGGTTTTCTCCGTTCAGCGCCTATGAAGCTGCGAAGAAGCGCCAAGAGCATGTTCTTGCCAGAATGGAGGAGGTTGGGTTTATTACCGCAGCGGAACGAGAAGCGGCCGTTCGCGAAAAACTGAATTTCCATCGGCCTGGGAGCGAGCATCTGGCGCCCTACTTCGTCGAATATGTCCGTCAACTGCTCATGGCGAAGTATGGGGAGTCGATGGTGTACAAGGGTGGGCTCCAAATTTACACGACCTTGAATGTGGAGATGCAAAAAGCGGCGGAGTCGGCTTTTTTGAACGGGGTTCGTGAGCTCGACAAGCGAGAGGGGTGGCGAGGGCCTCGGCGAACCGTTGATTTAGCGACGTTCCAACCTTCGGAGCTTTCCTCCAGGGATCCACTGCTCAAGCCTGGGTATCTGGGTGAAGGGGTCGTGTTAAAGGTTGCGAAGGATCACTATCTCGTTCAGGTCGGGCCGTTCAGCGCGAAGCTGGCGTTTGACGACATGGCCTGGGCCAAGCGGATGCTCAAGGGGCCAGATCCCACGGTGGATTTTGTGGTGAATCCGAATCTTAAGTCACTTCTGAAGCCTGGGGATGTCATCGAAATCGGGGTGAAAAGGATCACGAAGGATGGCGTACAACTCACATTGGAGCAGACGCCGGTCGTCGAGGGAGGCCTGATTGCGATCGATCCCAAGGGTGGTGCGATTCGTGCGATGGTGGGTGGGTATGATTTCACCCGCAGTGAATACAACCGCGCGGTGCAGGCCCACCGGCAACCGGGGTCCGCGTTCAAACCCCTCATTTATGCGACGGCGATGAGTCAAGGGTTGAGCCCTGCCACACAGATCCTCGATGCCCCGGTCGTCTATGAACAGACGGAGGACGAGAAGATTTGGAAGCCGGAGAACTACGGCCGGAAGTTTCACGGCATGGTGAGTCTTCGGGATGCGCTGGCTCAGTCGCACAATCTTGCCACGGTTCGGTTGTTGGATAAGGTCGGCGTGAAAAATGTGATCGAGTTCTCGCGTACTGTCGGGATCACGAGCCCGCTCCCCGCTGATCTCTCCCTCGGACTTGGCACATCGTCGGTCGGCTTGCTGGAGTTGACCTCGGTCTATGGGGTGTTTTTGAACCAGGGGAATCGAGTGGAGCCCTTTGCCGTCAAATCAGTCAAAGACAACACGGGGAAGGTCCTCGAAGTGACCGAGCCCGAGCCCCATGAAGTCATCGGCAAAGAAGCCGCCTATTTGATCACCAACATGATGGAAGACGTTGTGCAGCGGGGAACTGGGCAGGCGGCGAAGGTGCTGGGGCGTCCGATCGCCGGGAAAACCGGCACGACGAACGACTACATCAATGCCTGGTTCATCGGTGGAACCCCAAATCTGGTGTGCGGCGTCTATGTCGGCTTTGACGACCGTCGCTCGCTTGGAGAGAGTGAAACGGGGGCCCGTTCAGCCTTGCCGATTTGGATCGCGTTCATGAAAGAGGCGCTCAAGCAGCTTCCTGTCGTGCCGTTTGAGATTCCAGACGGGGTGACCTTTGTGAAGGTTGATTCTTCGACAGGACTCCTGGAGTCCGAACAGGAAGGAGAAGGGCAAAAGGGAACGGTTGAGCTCTTCACGAAGGGGAGTGAGCCGACTCAGGCGGTGCAGCGTCGACAGGACCCGATGGATTTCTATAAGTTGGACCAGATTCCTGAGGGACTACCAGCAGGGGACGGGAACTTGTAACTCTGGAACCTATGCCTTCGTGTCCTGGTATTCCTCGTGCCACGCCATCTGAATCACTTCTAGGATTTTCTCATTCGACGTCTTCGGATCGTCCTTAAATTCCGGCAGCGCAACGATCCAGGTATACATGTCGGTGAAGCGCACGGTGAGGGGATCTGTCTCAGGGTGTTCTTCGACCAGCCGGATGGCGATCTCTTCGGCATCTTTCCACTTCAGGTCCATCATGGCTCCTCCGCTGTCACGACAGCTCCGATACTTTCTTCCCTTGCAAACTTTTCTTGAGCGAATCGTCGAGCATCAGGACATTCAAATGTTTGGCGGCCTGTTCAAGCTCCGTCATGCGAGTACGGATGGCACGCGGATCCGTCCCGCCCGTTGCGTTAGACAACTGAGCGAGTGTAGCTCGAATGCTATGGGCTTCTTCCTGTGAGATCAAGTGTCCGGCGTCCACGAGCGACTTGTCGGTCGTTTTTAGCAACGCCTCAGCATCCAATCGAGCTTCGATCAACTTCCGTGCATTGACGTCCTCAGCCGCAAACTTGAACGAATCTTCAATCATTCGTTCCACTTCCGTGTCCGAGAGTCCATACGACGGTTTGACCTCGATCGACTGGCTTTGACCCGTCCGCATGTCCGTCGCCGTGACGTTCAAGATACCATTGGCATCGATCAAAAAGGTGACCTCGATGCGTGGGACGCCGGCCGGGAGAGGTGGCACTTTTAGCCGGAATCTCGCTAAGCTCCGGTTGTCTTTCACGAGTTCGCGCTCACCTTGGAGAATGTGAATGTCTACTCCGGTCTGACCATCAACATAGGTCGTGAACATCTCCTTGGCGCTCGCCGGGATGGTCGTGTTTCGGCGGATCAGGCTGCTCATCACGCCGCCCATTGTCTCGATGCCCAATGATAACGGGGTAACGTCCAAGAGCAACATGTCCGTCGTGCCGCCACTGAGAATATCGGCTTGCACCGCAGCCCCAAGCGCGACGACTTCATCCGGGTTCAAGTGGCAATGTGGTTGCTTTCCAAATAGCGCTTCTACTCGTTGCCGGACCAATGGCATCCGGGTAGACCCGCCCACTAACACGACTTCATCAATGTCTGTTGGAGTGAGCCCGGCGTCTTTTAACGCGATGCGACAGGGCGCTAAGGTGCGTTCGATGATCCCTACCACGAGAGATTCAAGCTGATCACGCGTCAGCTCTCTGGTAAACCGTCCTTTGTCCTCCGGGAGCTCGATTGTGATTTGAGTCTTGAGCTCATCAGAAAGGCGGATCTTAGCCCGCTCCGCTTCCAACCGGGCAATCTGCATGTGATCGGGGTAGCGGCTGACGTCGATCCCGTACTGGTCTCGGATGTCTCCGATGAAGAGGTCGACCAACACGCGATCGAGATCGTCCCCGCCAAGATGGGTATCGCCGCTGGTCGCCAGCACTTCAAAGATGCCGTCTTTCAATTTCAGGAGCGAGATATCGAATGTCCCACCCCCGAAGTCATAGACGGCGATGGTTCCTTGCGTTTTTTGTTGTAGTCCGTAGGCCAGTGAGGCGGCGGTCGGCTCATTGATGATGCGCAACACTTCCAGCCCGGCAATGAGGCCGGCATCTTTGGTGGCCTGCCGTTGGCTGTCGTTGAAGTAGGCCGGCACCGTGATGACGGCCTTTGTGATGCTTTCGCCGAGGGAGGCCTCCGCCCGCAGCTTCAGTTCCTTGAGGATCATGGCGGAGATCTGTGGCGGTGAATAGCTCTTCTGGCCAAGCCGGATCCGAATCACACCACCGGTCTCAGTGACATGGTATGGAAAATAGACCAGCTCGTTCTGGACATCGGCCAGCCCTTTACCCATGAATCGCTTCACGGAGTAGACCGTCCGTTCCGGATTTCTCGTCAAATGCTCTTTCGCTGAATCTCCGACGATCAAGCCATTGTCCGTCAAGGCGACGACCGAGGGCACCATAGTCCGACCGTTGCGGTCTGGGACGACGCAGGGCTGCCCGTCCTTCATGTACGCAACCAGTGAATTGGTTGTGCCTAAGTCGATACCGACTATACGTGCCATATCAAAGATGCTGAAAAGGGTTTCTAACTTCGTTCTCGGTCGTTTTGTCCCCTCGACGTGCAGAAAAAATACGTCTCAGAGTCGTCACTCCCTGCGGCTTCGTTGGAAACCATTTTGAGCAGCTTTAAAGGATGCTGACAGCAGAGAGTGCTATGGAAAAACATTCATTCAACTGATCGTTGCCGCCAGGTCATTGACGATGTTGTTGATATAGGTTCGATGTGACAGGAGATCGCGCATCTGCTTCAGGATTCTGTCCCGTTCCACCCTCGCCAGGCTCGTGGCTTCTCCCGCGTCTTGTAGCTGGTCCCAGTCGGCAAATAATTGCTGTAGTTGAGCTTCCATCGCGTGTTTGCGTCGCTCCAACGCCTCCTGCTCAGTCTGGAGGGTGGCGCGGAGTCGATGACCCTGATCCGAGTCACGATCCGATGCCCGGTACTCCTCCAGAGTATCTTGGAGTTCCAGAATCTCTTCAAAGAGATCGGCTGGCGGAGATGTTCGAATGTCTTTGACCGATCCGGTTTCTAAGGCCAAGAGGTATTCGGCTCGTTGAATGGGGTCACGGAGCGTGCGATAGGCCGTATTGAGGACGGCGGCATTGCTGAGGCTAATCGTTTGTTCTGCCGGACTTTTCGTCTGATAGAAATCAGGATGGAATGACCGGCTCAGTTCGTAGAACTTGGTTTCCAGCTTCTGCGGGTCGAGCAGGAGGCGCCGTGGAACCCCAAAGCAGGTGAAATAGTCGGTTTCTTTTGAAACCGGCTGGACTTTCACACACCGGTCACAGAAGTATTCTCCTGTCACTTCTGACTGGCAGTGCCAGCACATGCTCCGGGCCATCTGCAGACCGCGTGCACGCTCAGGCTGTGGTGTGTGTTGATCCATGAGTAAAAACGGGCATGGACTGCAGACCATGCCCGGTCGGTGTCTCCTCTACGGTTCGCATCAAGCTGAGAACGATTCTCCGCAGCCACACGTTTTGTTGGCGTTCGGGTTCAAGAACTTAAAGTTTCCGCTCAGCATGTCTTTTTGATAATCCAGCTGTGTACCCTGGAGATAGATGGCACTTTTCGCGTCGACGATCACTTTGACACCATCGATTTCATGGACTTGATCGTATTGTCCGATCTTGTCATCGAAATTAATCGTGTAGCTGAGGCCCGAACACCCGCCGCCTTTCACGCCAAGGCGAAGGCCACCTTCCTCAATGCCTTGTACGTTGATGAGTCGCTTTATTTCCTTTACGGCTGCGTCGGTGAGCGAGATGATCGGAGTCGGAGTCTCGACATTCGTGGTGTCCATGAGGCGCTCCCTTCGTGGCTGTTACTTGGTGCCGGTTGGTTGCCCGTCTGTCTTCTTTTGATAATCGGCCAATGCGGCTTTGATGGCATCTTCCGCCAGAACCGAGCAGTGAATTTTCACAGGAGGGAGATTCAACTCCTGTACGATGTCCGTATTCTTGATCTTTTGGGCTTCCTCGATCGTTTTCCCCTTGAGCCATTCGGTGGCCAGACTGGAGCTGGCGATCGCTGACCCGCAACCGAAGGTCTTGAACTTCGCATCAACGATCGTATCGTTCTGGACCTTGATCTGCAGCTTCATCACGTCACCGCATTCCGGGGCTCCCACCATCCCGGTGCCCACGTCTGCATCGTCCTTCTTAAAGCTGCCCATGTTGCGGGGATTGTTGAAATGATCGACGACTTTATCGCTGTATGCCATAGAAACCTCCTTAGTATCTCGTCGTTCGTGAAGCGCCGTTCGTTGTCTGTGAGATGCGCTTCACGAGGTACGTTTCACGTCTGCCGTCATTAATGCGCGGCCCACTGAACGGATTTCAGGTCCACGCCTTCTTTGGCCATTTCATACAGAGGGGACATTTCCCGTAACTTGGTGACGACCTCAATAACCTTTTTGGTCGTATAGTCAATCTCATCGTCGGTATTGAAACGGCCTAAACCGAAACGAATCGAGGAGTGAGCGAGCTCTGTCCCGACGCCGAGTGCGCGCAACACATACGAGGGCTCCAAGGTGGCCGATGTGCAGGCCGAACCGGATGAAAGCGCGATGTCCTTCATGCCCATGAGTAGCGATTCTCCTTCGACGTAGGCGAAGGAGATATTGAGATTACCTGGTAGGCGGTTCGTCGGATGGCCGTTGAGATAGCTTTCTTCGAGGGCCGCCATGATATCGGTCTGGAGACGGTCTCGCATCTTGATCAGCCGCGCCGTTTCCGTCACCATCTCCTGTTCACACAGTTCACAGGCTTTCCCAAAGCCGACGATCAACGGCACTGGCAAGGTCCCGGACCGCATGCCGCGTTCATGTCCGCCTCCATCTATTTGGGCTGCGATCCGAACGCGGGGATTTCTCTTCCTAACATAAAGAGCACCCACTCCCTTGGGACCGTAGACTTTGTGGGATGTGAATGACATGAGATCAATGCCCATGGCCTGGACATCGACGGGAATCTTGCCGACGCCCTGCGTGGCATCGCAATGGAACAGGACCCCCTTGGATTTAGCGATCTTGCCGATCTCCTGGATAGGGTTAATCGTGCCAATTTCGTTATTGGCCAGCATGATCGAGATCAGGATTGTCTTGTCGGTGATGGCATTCTGGACGTCCTGCGGATTCACCATGCCGTATTTGTCGACCGGCAGATAGGTCACAGTCGCCAGCCCTTTGGCTTCAAGGGACTTGGCTGTATCGAGCACGGCCCGATGTTCCGTGGACGATGTGATGATGTGAGTGCCTTTCTCCTTATACATCTCCAGGACACCCTTCAGCGCCAGGTTATCCGATTCAGTGGCGCCGCTGGTGAAGACGATCTCTTTTGCGTCGGCCTTAATGAGCTTGGCAATCTGTTTTCGGGCTTGTTCCACTGCTTCTTCTGCGGCCCAGCCGAACGCATGGTTGCGGCTGGCGGCGTTGCCAAACTTCTCCACGAAATATGGGAGCATCGCCTCCAGCACTCGCGGATCCATGGGAGTGGTGGAATGGTTATCGAGGAAAATGGGAAGCTTCATCGTTCGACTCCTTGTGCCGAGGGAGACTGAATCGTAATAAGAGGCGTGCCCCCCATCATGTCTCCCAACGTCATGTTATTCAGTAACTGATAGATGCTGTCTTGGATTTTCAGGAGCGGCGTGCGGATATTACAGTGTTCGCGCTGCATGCAGAAGTCACCGTCTTTTTCGTGGGAGCAGTCGGTGATGCCTAAGGGGCCTTCTATACTTTCAAGAATCTGCGCGATGGTGATCTGTCTGGCGCTCCGCGCCAGGAGATAGCCTCCCTTCGGACCGTTGTGGCTTTCGATCAGACCATTCTTTGAGAGAACTTGTAGGACCTTCGCCAACAATTCCAAGGGAATGTTGTACTCCTCGGCGATTTCTTTCGTATTCACCACGCGGCCAGGAGTGATATCGCCGAATTGGACTGACGCAATGTGCTGCAGTGCCATGAGCGCGTAATCAGCTTTTTTTGAAATCTTCAGCATTGCTATTGCCGATTCCTTAGGTCGGAGACTATAATGATCTCCGATCATTTTGGTCGTACTAATGTTAGCATGCAGGTTTCTCTGCTGTCAATACGACAGGCGGAGTTCGATGATCTCTTAGAAAGGAATCGACACATGGGTGGCACAAATCCCTATATTGAACAGGCCGAATATGAACTTCCAAAAACTTCCTATGCCGTGACATTTATCCATCCAGATGGCAGATCCACCACGGTCGAAGTCAATCCAGAAAAGATTCCCCATGGGCCCACTGGGCTGCCGGGGAGCCTTTTAGATATCGCGATGGGACACGGAGTGGATTTAGAACATGTATGCGGCGGGGTCTGCGCCTGTTCGACCTGTCATGTGATCGTGAAGCAGGGGCTGGAGACCTGCAATGAAGGCACGGACGATGAGTACGATCAGTTGGATGAGGCTCCCATGACGACACTACAGTCTCGTCTGGGATGCCAATGCGTGCCGAATGGAACCAAGGATATCGTCGTCGAAATTCCAGCCGTCAATAAAAATCTTGTGCGGGAGGGGCATTGATCGGGGTGATTTCTCGCACGCGACCGATGAAACCTTCGGCGTGTTCTGAGTGAACAGTGCCCATCGACCATTCTAATCGTACGTCTCTATCTTCACGTCCTTGCGGTCGTACCCTTCCTTTATAAAATAGGCACGCAGGGGACGGACGAACGCTTTGGTTCCACAAATCATGGGAACGACTTTGGGCTGTCCGTTGACCAGTGGCGTGAGCATGGACAAGGTCTTTTCCACAGCCTCCGACTCCCCGTTCTGAGCGACCAGCGGAAGATAGCGGAACGAGGGATATTGCATAGCCATCGTGAGCCATTCCTGATGGAACAAGACCTCGTCTTCGCCGGGTGCCACGGCAATCAATAAGACGGGAGTTTGGATTTTTGAGAAAAACATCTGCTTGAGGAGGCACCGCATGGGAGCAAGACCCGTGTAGCGCGCAATCAGCAGCAGCTCTTGATCGAGTGGATGCGGGAGGACGAACTTCCCATAGGGGCCTGACAGAGAAACCTCATCTCCAGACCTCAACCCATAGAGATACGTGGAAGCCAGTCCACCGGGGACGTGATCAAATACCAGCGTTAATTCCCCATACGGAGACGAAGGATCGGCTATGGAGTAGGCGCGGTTGAGCGGGGGCTTTGGTCCCACCGGTAGTTTGAGGGAGACCCACTGTCCCGGTTGGAAGGAAATCTTTCTGATCTTGGGTTTGACGACGAGTTGGCGAACGTGGGGCGTGAGATCGGTGACCGCAAGTACTGTGGCCGGTTGCGTGAGTTCCGCCATAATCAATTCGCGGCACCGTCATAGCAGAAGCCATCAAGAGATGGAAGTGGCAAGACGATGTACAAGGATTTTCACAGCATGGTATAGATGATTGGGTTGTCGTGTGTGAAGAAGGGACGGCACGGTCATGAATCAGGTCCGCGTTCGGTTTGCCCCCAGTCCAACGGGGTTTCTCCATATAGGAGGAGTGCGTACGGCTCTGTTCAATTGGCTCTTCGCACGTCAACAACAGGGTGTGTTCATTCTTCGCATCGAGGATACCGATCAAAGTCGGTCAACCGATGAATCGATTCAGGCGATCACCGAAGGTATGAAATGGGTCGGACTTGATTGGGATGAAGGGCCATTCCGCCAGACAGAGCGAATAGATCTGTATCGCAGCCATGCCATGAAGTTGCTGGAGACTGGGCAGGCGTACTGGTGTGTGTGCAAGGCGGACGAATTGGAGGCTCGACGAAAGGAAGCGGAGGCCAAAGGACTCTCGCCCCGATACGACGGTCGCTGTCGCAACCTGGGAATAACCACTCCGCCTGGAGATGCCGCGCTTCGGTTCAAGGCCCCGCGAGAGGGGCAGACGGTTGTCGATGACTTGATTAAAGGAAAGATCGAGTTCGACAATACCATCTTGGATGACGTGATTATTCTTCGATCCAACGGCTATCCAACCTACAACTTTTCAGTCGTGGTCGATGATGCCTTGATGGGTATTACGCATGTGGTGCGAGGAGACGACCATTTGACAAACACGCCTCGCCAGATTCCGATCTTCGAAGCCCTGGGGTTTGCCGTTCCTCGCTTTGGGCATCTGCCGATGATTTTAGGGGCAGATAAGACTCGGCTCTCTAAGCGCCATGGTGCCACCTCGATAATGGCTTACAAAGACATGGGCTATCTTCCCGATGCCATGGTCAATTATCTGGTCCGCCTGGGCTGGTCGCACGGTGATCAAGAACTCTTTACCCGGCAGGAGCTGGTCGAAAAGTTTTCGTGGAATCATGTGCAAACATCAGCGGCGGTCTTCAATCCCGACAAGTTACTCTGGATGAACGCCGAATATATCAAGACGAGTCCACCGAGCGAGGTGGCACAAGCGCTCGCGCCACACTTAGAACAGGCGGGTTTGAAAGACGAACTGCGCACCGTGTCAGCCGAATGGCTTGGACAATTGATCGTACTGGTTAAAGAACGGGCGAAGACCTTGGTCGACATGGTGGAGTGGGTCAGGCCGTATTTTGGGGAAGGGGCCACGTTCGAGGAAGACGCAGCCAAGAAATTTCTCACACCAGCGACCGCGCCGCTGCTGCAGAAGCTTCTGACGCGCTTCGAGGCGTTTCCCAGATTTTCTAAACAGGTGTGGGAAGACAGTTTCAAGAAATTGGTTGAGGAGGAAGGCCTTAAGATGGGCCAGCTTGCTCAGCCGGTGCGCGTTGCCTTGACTGGTCGAACGGCCAGCCCCGGGCTTTTCGAAGTCATGGAGGTTTTGGGTCGTGAGCGGACCCTGTTTCGCCTCGGCAAAGGAATCGAGCGCGCCTCCGCATGAGAAAGGGTTCCCGCCGATAAACCCGCGTCGATCTTGACGCAATTGCGATCGATATATTACTGTGAACTCCGGTTGGGGGATCGTCTAGCGGTAGGACGTCAGTCTCTGGATCTGACTACCTAGGTTCGATTCCTAGTCCCCCAGCCAAAAATTCTTTCTTCCTGTTCCCGCACACGCAGTGCCACCGTACCGCGCTGGGGGATCGTCTAGCGGTAGGACGCCGGCCTTTGGAGCCGGCTACCTAGGTTCGATTCCTAGTCCCCCAGCCATTTCCCCTTGAAGTAGAAGATATACCGCCACCAATACTTCTCTTGTTCGACGTCCGCCCAATTGCAAGTAACGCCCCATGTCTTACAAATTTGTGACGGGTGATTTCCTATAGGGAAAGGGGTATTCTTCAGCCGCAGACCAAGAGCTCAGCGCGTTTCATTGCGCCCACTATCATCACGAAAATGAGCCAACCTGAAGCCTTCTCCCGCATCCTGATCGACAAAGCCTTAGAGTTCAGCGGATGGAATTTGCTGAACCCTCGGCAGATCCAGTTTGAACAGCATACGGGGACCGGGCGAGCGGACTATCTGCTCAAGGATAGCCTTGGTCGCGTGCTCTGTGTGCTGGAAGCGAAGCGCGAAGGCCTTGATCCGTACGACGCCAAAGAGCAGGCTCGCGGTTACGCCGAACAACTCAACGCTCCGTTTATCATTTTGTCCAATGGCTGTGAACATTGGTTTTGGAACTATGAGCGGGCGGGCCAGCGCGATGCCTACCGCATCGAACGCCTGCCTTCGAGAGAAGATCTCGAACGGGTTCGGCTCAAGAATCTTCAGCCGCCGCGTTCCCTTTCAAGCGAAGTTGTCACTCCTGAGTATCTCCGCCAGCTCAAGCACGACCTGACGCTGAGAGGCTACCAGATTCGAGCGATGGATGAAGTCGCCCGACTGTTCGATGCCCAAGGCCTGCGGAAATTTCTCCTCGAAATGGCGACGGGAACTGGCAAGACGCTGCTTTGTGCCGCACTGATTCGCCGTTTTTTGATGAGCCGTAATGCTGAGCGCGTGCTATTCATCGTGGACCGCATCGAGCTGGCCAAACAGACGATCGAAGATTTCGCGGTAGTGTTGCCCGAGTTCAAGCCGGTGATCTATAAGACCGCTCGCCGGACCGGTGAGCTCCTTGGGTCGTCCGTCGTCATCGCCACGATTCAATCGCTGTTGACCGACCGCCGCTACCGGGATGAGTTCACGCCGTTCTATTTCGATCTCGTCATCAACGATGAGGCGCACCGCTCGATCTACGGTGATGCCCGCGAAGTCGTCCAATTTTTCCAGGCCACACGCATCGGCCTTACGGCGACACCCAAGGCCTATCTCAAGAACATCAACGTAGCGCAATTGGCCGAAGAGAACCCCAAGGCGCTGGAAGCCCGCCAGTTGCGTGATACCTATCATTACTTCGGCTGCAAGCCGGGCTTTCCCACGTTTCGCTACGACATCATCGATGCCGTGAAAGACCTGGAAGGCCCGTTCCTCTGTCTGCCGAAGATCTTCGACCTCCGTTCGGATATCACGACCAAGGCGCTGGCCGAGTCCGGTTGGGCAGTCGTCGTCAATGAGAAGGAAGAAAGTTTTAAGATTCAAGATCTGGAAAAGAAGATCTTCACGCCGACACGGAACCGGCTGATGTGCGAAGCCTTCCTGAAGGAAGCACAGAAAGACCCGGCAGGGGCTATCGGCAAGTCCATCGTGTTTGCCGTGAACCAGACGCATGCCACCAACCTCACGAAGCTCTTCAACGAGTTGCAACCCGGCATTGCCTTGACCATCACCTCCCGTATCCCCGAGGCATCGGTGCTGGCGAAAGAGTTTCGTGACGGCAAACGGTCCGAGCGCATCGCGGTCTCCGTGGACATGCTCTCCACCGGCTACAATTGCCGGGATGCCCTGAATATTGGTCTCTTTCGCCCGGTGTTTTCACCGACGGAATATATTCAGATCAAAGGCCGAGGAACCCGACGCTATACCTTCATGATCGGCCACACTGCCTATGAGAAGTCCTGCTTCTACCTCCTCGATTTCTGTGCGGTCGCGGAATACTTCGAGGAGGAATACGATTACTCGATCCCGTTGAAGGTTCCGCGCGAAAGGAAATCTTCCGTCGCAACGGACTCGTACGTCCAGGGCGATGGTGGCAACAGCGTGGCGGCAGAAGGCCCACCGGATTCTCCGCGAGGGGAAAAGCCGCAGCGCGTGATTCCGACATGGGAGGGGATTGACACTCTCGTGAGCCAGGAGGTCCGGATCGTCGGCCCCAATGGCGAGAAGGTCGATGTCATGACCTTCCGTGGCGGCTACGAGCGGGACATCAAGGAATTCGTTGCGCAGACGCCCGCACTGAAAGAAGCCGTGGAGGCCGAGGATGATGATGCTATCGAAACCATTCTCAATGAGCGCTTCTACCATCGCCCTGAGATGTATTATTCTCCGGACAAGCTCATTGTCTCCTATGGGGTGCCGGCGACCACACCGGCCTTTGTGTATCATGCGCTCGGGCGCAAGCCGCTCCCCACGCGCGATGCCATCGTCACCGACACGGTCGATTCCATCGCCTCCCGCTTCAATCTCCGGTACAGCGAGCAGAAGTGGGTAGACGCCACCGCGCAATTGCTGGCCGAAGATCCGGCGGCACTTCGCCGCTTTATGGCAGGCGACATGACGCTCTTCACGGCGAGTCAGTTCAACCAGTTGGGCGGCGTCTCAGCGCTGGCCCGGTTTGAGGATCGTGAACAAGTGTTTGAAGCTTTGCGCCAGTCCACGCTCGTCCGGCAAAGTGCCTTGGGCGGTTCACAATTGTCCTCTGGCCTTCCTCAGTGAGGGGCTGGTGCAAACGGATGAGCTGATGAGTCGCACGCAGACCCCACCGTGGTTCTCCACCCTCGAAGGAAAACAACGAAAGGGGAAGGCTTAAGGTCAGGCAATTCAATGACTTGTAAAACCGTTGTTATCCAGAAAGCCTAATCGAGCCATGAAGGCCGACTAAAGAAGGACCTCGGACCACCTATGCGCACGCCTCCTGTACAGTCCGATTCCGTCGTCGCTCAGGCCCTCGCCACGCCGTCGAATTTCTTTTCCTCCGGCCTCCGGCAGAAGGTCGATCAGCTCATGAACATCCTCTGGGCCGGCGGCGTGAACAATCCGATGGATTCCATCGAGCAGATTTCCTATCTGCTGTTCCTGCGCCTGCTGACGGAGAAGGATAACGTTCTTGCGAGTCTTGATAAGAAATATGTCTGCATCTTCTCCGGCAAATGGGCCAAGTATGCCTGGGGCAACTTCGTCACGCTGACCGGCGATCAGATGTTCAACGCCGTCCGCGGCGCCATCGAAAAGCTGCACGAGCTGCCAGGCCTGACCGACACCGGCAAGCTCCTCTTCAGCCGCGCGACCCTGAAGATTTACGACCGGCCAACCCTCCGCGCCGTGGTGCAAGCCATCCACGGGATGGATCTGTCCGCCCATGACGGCCACGACCTCAAGGGTGATATGTATGAGTATCTCCTGAGCAAGCTCTCGGCCTCCGGCACCAACGGCCAGTTCCGGACGCCCCGTCACATCATCGACCTGATCGTGGGGCTCGTGAACCCGCAACCGAAGCACCAGATCTGCGACCCGGCCTGCGGCACAGCGGGGTTTCTCATCTCAGCGTTTAGCCACATTCTTCGGCAAAGCACCAAGCCCGCTGACCTCAAACGAGGCCTTGCGGACGGCGGGCAACTCAAGCCCGCGCAGTGGAAGTTTCTCGAAGAGCAGGCTTTCACCGGTTTCGACAACGACGCCAATATGGTGAAGATCGCCATCTTGAATCTCTACCTCCACCAGTTGGAAAAAGCGCACGTCTCCATGCTGAACCCGCTCACCAGCGGCTTCGGCGGCGCTTATCCAGGCCGGCAGTTCGACATCATTCTCGCCAATCCGCCGTTCGCCGGGAAGGTGCAGGACGAAAGCATTCTGGCCGACCTGAACTACAAGCTGAACACTCGCGCCACTGAGCTGCTCTTCCTCAAATGGTTCATCGATCATCTTGCGCCTGGGGGACGGGCTGGCGTCATCGTCCCCAACGGCGTACTCTTCGGCTCGACGAACGCCGCCACCAGCCTGCGCGAGCTGCTCCTGACCGAGTGCGACCTGCAAGCCGTCATCAATCTGCCGAGTGGTGTGTTCAAACCCTATTCCGGCGTCGGCACCGCCGCGTTGATTTTTGAGAAAGGCAAAAAGACTGAGCGCGTCTGGTTCTACGACCTCACCGCGGACGGCTACAGCCTCGACGACAAGCGCACCCTGATAGAGGCGAACGACATTCCCGACGCACTCGCCAAATGGCCGGATCGCGAGGAAGGCCCGAACAGCTACCGCGTGTGGGTTGAGAAGATTAAGGAGAACGATTGGAGTCTGGCAGCAGGCCGCTACAAGCCCGTCACCATCGAAGCCATCAAGCACGACTCACCAAAAGAGATTCTCGGCGATGTGCTCAAACTCGAACACGAAATCATCAAGCGGGGCAACGCGCTGCTTATGCAAATTGGCAAGAAGAGATGAATCCCTGGGACTTTAGGCCACTCAAGGATTTCTGTGTAGAGGTAGAGGATCGTTGTGCTAACAGAAATTTCCCCGTGTTCTCTGTCAGTAAGAATCTTGGGATTCTTCCGCAAGCCGAGCGATTTAAGAAACGTATCGCGAGTGCGGATACATCACGTTACAAAGTCGTCTATTCAGGCGACTTCGCTTTTGATCCTATGTTGCTGTGGTCGGGCTCGATTTCAAGGCACACAAGTAGTGTGACAGGTCTTGTAAGTCCTGCCTATTGTGTCTTTAGATTGATAAAAGGATTGAATCCTCGGTTTCTCCATCTCTATCTCACTCATTCCGATAGACTGCCATTCTATGATTCGATTTCTTTCGGGACAAACGAGCGTCGCCGCAAAGCGCAGTTTTCTGATTTCGCAGAATTAGAGATTCCTGTCCCACCGTTCCCTGAGCAGGAGCGGATCGTGAAGCTGCTGGACGAAGCAGACGAGTTGCGGAAGCTGCGCACCCAAGCCGACCGCCGCACCGCCGACCTCATCCCTTCCCTCTTCCACGAAATGTTCGGAGAGAATGTGAAGAAGCCAAACGTCCGTGTAAAGCTGGAACAAATCGCCGAAGTTGTCTCTGGTGTTGCAAAGGGCCGGAAGTTCAACGGACGGCTGCCTGTCGAAGTTCCTTACCTTCGTGTGGCAAACGTACAGGCAGGACATCTTGACCTATCAGAAATCAAAACGATACAGGCGATGCCGGAAGAAGTTGAAGAACTTGCGCTGCGGAAGGGCGACGTACTGCTCACGGAAGGCGGCGACTTCGACAAATTAGGACGTGGGGCAATGTTGGAGCAAGACCTGCCGAACTGCATCCACCAAAATCATGTTTTTCGTGTGCGTGTTGAACAGTCGAAGCTCGATCCGGTCTATTTCGCCAAGTTCCTTTTGACCGGCGAAGCCCGCAGGTACTTCCTCGGTTGTGCCAAGAGGACGACGAACCTTGCGAGCATCAATATGACACAATTGCGCACCCTACCTGTTCTGCTTCCGCCGCTCCCACTGCAAAAAGAGTTCGCCGCCCACGTGTCCAACATCCGCGCCATGCAAGCCGAGCAAGCAACCTCCCGCCGCCGCTTGGACGATCTCTTCCAATCCATGCTCCACCGCGCGTTTCAGGGTGAGCTATGAAGATTATCCGTGATTGTTTCGGGCGCTCCGTCAGGCTGACCGATGAGCGGGTGGCGCATATCCTGCAACATCAGGAAATGGCCGGGATGGAAGCAGAGATTGAGCGGGTGCTCCAAGCTCCGGCTGAAGTGCGCCTGTCTCGCTCGGACGACACGGTGCAGTTATTTTACGAGTTCTACGCGCAAACGCTGGTTGGTGGGAAATGGCTCTGCGTCGTGGTAAAGTGCCCGTCAGATGATGCGTTTGTAGTGACGGCCTATTTGACCGATCGACTGAAGTCAGGAGAAATCATATGGCCGAAAAAGTGAAGGTCTGGTTTGATCCGGAAGCGGACTATCTCGAAGTGCAATTCCGTGAGGCGCCGGGCTTCATGCGGCCGACGGCCCATGATGCCGTCATGGAACGGGTGGACGAGGCGGGGCATGTGCTCGGTTTCAGCGTGCTCGGCGTCAGCCGCTTTCGCAAAGATCATCCGCTAGAAGCGGAATTGGTGGCCGGAGAATGATTGTCGTATAGGTACGCTCTGCCCCTTCAGCGATCACCGCCGCATCTTCGCCGTTCGCGCCACCAACCCTTAATCATTGGAAATCCTGCGAACTCCCGCCGCTATTCTTGAGCAAACCATACCTTTTTCATCCTTGATATCCTGTCCTTATTACCGGCCAAGTGGCACGTAGAGGCTCAGAAAACAGGCTACAGATAGCCCGCCGAGTCGCTACTTGTTTTGCTGTCGGTGATTATTTCAGTGACGCCATATCGATCACGAATCGAAACTTCACATCGCCTCGGAGTACCCGTTCATAGGCTTCATTAACTTGCTGGATCGAGATCAGTTCGATCTCCGACTCGACCTGGTGCTGCGCGCAGAAGTCGAGCATTTTTTGCGTTTCTTTGATCCCGCCGATGAGCGAGCCAGCCAAACGCCTCCGTTTGAAAATGAGTGAGAAGGCCTGAACGGGAGTGGGCGTTTCTGGTGCACCCACAAGGATCATGGTGCCATCCGTCTTCAGGAGGTTCAAATAGGCGTTGTAATCGTGTGGAGCAGAAACTGTATCAAGAATATAGTGGAAATACCCTTGGAGCTTGGTGAGGGCCTGAGGGGCTGACGTCACAACAAAGTTTGCAGCGCCCAGCCGTTTCGCGTCTTCCCGTTTCTTCTCAGATGTGCTTAATACCGTAACCTCGGTTCCCATCGCCCGGGCAATCTTCACTGCCATATGGCCTAGACCTCCGAGACCAACAACGGCCAGTTTGTGATAACGCCCGATGCCCCACTGGCGCAGGGGCGAGTAGGTCGTGATGCCGGCGCAGAGCAGCGGGGCCGCGCCCGCCGGGGAGAGCGTCGTGGGAATTCGGAGGACATAGTTTTCATCCACGACGATCTGGGTCGAGTAGCCGCCCTGAGTAATCCGGCCAGTTCGATCCTGGCCGCTGTAGGTCCAGAGTGTTCCGCCGTCGCAGTATTGCTCCAGACCTTCGCGGCAAGCCGTGCATGTTCGGCAGGAATCCACGAAGCAGCCGACGCCGGCTGGGTCCCCCACCTTGAAGGTGGTCACCGCCGTGCCGACTTGCGTGACGGTTCCGACGATCTCGTGTCCGGGTACCATCGGGAAGAGAGAGATGCCCCACTCATTACGAGCCTGGTGAATATCTGAGTGGCAGATGCCGCAATGCGAGATCGCGATCAAAACATCGTGCGGACCGACCTCGCGTCGTTCAAAGGAGAAGGGCTGTAAACTCTCCTTGGCGGCCATCGCCGCGTAGCCTTTAGTCGCAAGCATAGAATGTTCTCCTCCGAGAGATGAGCAGACAATATGACCTTAGCAAGTTCAACGGGACTTGCCAACAGCAAAGGCAGCATATTTTGGGTGTGACCGATAGCAGCGGTTCATTGGGTGACGGTGTGCAGCGGGGAAAGGTGGAATTGGGGGCCGTGCTTAGGTGCAGTCGTTCGCCTTGCCGTCGTCGGTCGATTCAGGAATATCGGTGTCTGTGGTGAGTGGCGAACCGGGAATGCGGTACTGTTCTGCGGCCCATGTTCCCAAGTCCGTGACCTGACAACGTTCGGAGCAGAATGGGCGCCAGGTGTTTCCTTCCCACGTGGTTGGTTGGCGACAGGTTGGGCACAGCATGAAAATTGTTTAGCGCTGAGGGGCTTGCTGGGTTTTCTCGATCTTGGCCCATGCATCTTTGAGAGAGACGGTCCGGTTGAAAATGAGTGTCTCGGATGAGGAATCGGGGTCCACGCAAAAGTATCCCTGCCGTTCGAATTGGAAGCGGGACCCGGGTGCAGTTGACCGGAGGCTTGGTTCAACCACACAGCCGCTGAGGAGTTCAAGTGATTGAGGATTCAAGGATCGAGTCCAGTCCTGATCAGCCGGAAGCTTAGCCTGGTCAGGAAGAAAAAGCGGATGATAGAGCCGGATGGCTGCTTGGGCCGCATGTGGCGCCGACACCCAATGAATGGTGGCTTTCACCTTGCGCTGCTCTTGTGCGGATCCGCTTCTGGTCTCGACGTCATAGGTGCAATGCAGCTCAGTGATCGCACCGGTCTGAGAGTCCTTGGTCGCACTTACACACTTGATGATGTACCCATAGCGGAGCCGGACCTCGCGGCCAGGCGCCAGGCGGTAGAACTGTTTGGGTGGGTCCTCGCGGAAATCGTCCTGCTCGATGTAGAGCGTCCGTGAGAAGGGAACCTTTCTCGTTCCCGCGGACGCGTCTTCAGGATTATTCACGGCGTCGAGTTCTTCAACGACGCCTTCCGGATAGTTGTCGATCACCACTTTTAATGGCCGGAGCACCGCCATCACACGTGGTGACCGCTTGTTCAGGTCTTCTCGGATGAAGTGCTCAAGCAGCTGCATCTCGACAATGGCATCCCGCTTGGCCACACCAATGTGCTCGCAAAAGGCCCGAATCGCTTCAGGTGTCACGCCTCGTCGACGGAGGCCCTTCAAGGTGGGGAGGCGCGGATCATCCCAGCCGGTCACCAGTTTCTTCTCGACGAGTTCCAGGAGTTTCCGCTTGCTCATCACGGTGGAAGTGAGGTTGAGTCTGGCGAATTCGATCTGCTGAGGGTGATGGGGAGCACCGGTTTCGGCAACGACCCAATCGTACAAGGGGCGGTGGTCTTCAAATTCGAGGGTGCAAAGGGAATGGGTGATACCTTCAATGGCGTCGGACAACGGGTGTGCAAAGTCATATGAGGGGTAAATGCACCATGCGGTGCCGGTTCGATAATGCGAGGCATGTCGGATGCGATACAGAATCGGGTCTCGTAGATTGATGTTGGGCGAGTCCATATCGATCTTTGCGCGTAGGACATGCACACCATCGGCAAACTCTCCCGCTCGCATACGGGCGAACAGATCCAGGTTGTCCTCAATGGACCGAGTTCGAAAGGGGCTGTCGCGGCCCGGTTCGGTCAGGGTGCCGCGATGTTCACGGATCTCATCGGCTGTGAGACTATCGACGTAGGCCTTCCCTTTCCTGATCAAGATCACGGCGAACGCATCGAGCTGGTCGAAATAGTCCGACGCATAGAACATCTTTCCACGCCAATCAAATCCCAACCATCGGACGTCTTCCTGAATGGCTTGGACATATTCAGGGTCTTCAGTCGTTGGATTGGTGTCGTCGAATCTCAGGTGGCACATCCCGCCGGGGGTGTCCTGTGCAATCCCGAAATTGAGGGCGATGGACTTGGCATGCCCGATATGGAGGTACCCATTGGGTTCAGGGGGGAATCGCGTGACGACCCGTCCACCGTGTTTACCGGCGGCACGATCGATCGCCACAAGATCCCGAATGAAATTCGATGAATGGGAGGACTCTGGTGTGCTCATGAACTCTTGAGAGAACGGTTTAGCCTGGTCATTGTCAGTCAATCCCAGAAAGGAGTTCTACCATAGACGGGCCGACGGGAGGAATGGGGGAATGGCTAAGCAGAGGGTTCTGGGGCTGAGTGGCCCGACGCCTGCATGACATGGAAGTCCTTTTGGGCGATGAGATGCCCATCCATTCGCAAGCGGAATTCATACCGACCGGGTGCGGGAATAATTAATAGAGGAATATTGATCCCGAAATCAGAAATCTGGAGGCGATCGCTGATCTCGATGTCGGGAAGCGTGGCCCGGCAGATGAGTTGTTCGGAGTTGAGGTAGATCAATTCGATATCAAAATGATACGGGCCTTCTGCATCGGTGAGGCAGAAATAGAGGCCCATCTGCTGATGCTGGAAGGGAAAGGCCGCTGCCTGCAGATGCGTGAAGATTCCAATCAAACTTTTCTTTTTTGTGAAGCTGTCTTCGATGACTTGGTCGCAGACGAGAAATGCTTGGACGGTGGGTGTGGGGATATCGGTCATGGGGTCATTCTAAGGAAAGCAGGAGGAACGGTACAACGGTTCCTGCTTTTCTGCAGAACGAGGCGGAGGATATCGCGTCCAAGGAGAAGGCTGACAAGATGAAGAATACGTATGAGTCGAAGAGTGGGTGAAAGACCAACTGCGGTCAACCGAGGATGGCTGGACCGCCTTGGGCTTCGATGATTTCCCGAAACAGGGCCGCCTGGGAACCGATCCGGCAGTAGTGAGAGGTGATTTCAACCGGTATGCCTTTATGCGAGTGCAATCTCCCGCAGATGAGGTCGACTCTGGAGTCCGATGCCATCCGTGCCTCGAACACGAAGTGACCAGATTGTAAATCTCTCAGACGAACAGACGGCATATCGGACGGCGACAGGCCTTGTCCGAGCCGCACATCAACGGTGAACTGTCCGCGGTCATTCAACGTGAGGACGTTTCGACGCAGGTGCGCGATGCGGGTGCCGTGCTCGTTATACAGATCGAGCGTGGCGAGAAGCAGGCCCTGCTCCGATTTGGCTTCAATGACGAGTTGCTCTTTCCCATGAATCGTGACCACACCGTTGGTGCGACGAAAAATGTTGGATCCGATCCGCAGTTCGAGTCCTGGCCTGGAGAGTACTCCCGCCGGTGCCGTACGACCAAAGGATTCGGTCCTGCGGAACGCCGCCGGATCATCCATATGAGCCTCAAGTCACAGTTGTTCCAGGTCCTGTGGAGCTTCGCAGACCCCACAAGGAGTGTTGCTAAAACATTCGGGAGGCTAGGCTTTTTGCGTAGCTCTGTCAAGGGTATGCGACGCGAGGACCAGGGCATATTATGGCCATGTGCAGTAGGCCCGAATGGACGCTCTCAAAAGCTCTTGCCCAACGAGTGGCGCTTCGTTGCAAACAGAAAACCGCTTATGCTACGGTTCACCGTTCGGACAGTTCCTGGATGGTCCCATCGTCTAGCCTGGCCTAGGACGGAGCCCTCTCAAGGCTTAAACACGGGTTCGAATCCCGTTGGGACCACCACCTTGATTTTATTGAAGTTTTAGGCTCCGTGTTTGAGGAACATGCGAATGTTCCTCGAACATGGATTCTTTCTCGCTCCGAAAACTCTCCAGCATCTGCCGCGCAGGCTCCTCGTAAAATGACACCGCTTGCTTCAGTTGTGCAGGACGAATCATCGTATAGATCTGCGTGGTATCGATGCGCGCATGGCCCAGGAGCGCGCGCACTTGCTCCAGATCGTGGCGCCGCTCCAAGACTTCCATCGCGACGCCATGGCGCAGATCATGCGGCTTCAACATGGGATAGGCGATCATCCGTCCATAGAGTTTGCACAACCGCCAGATATTCTTTCCGGTCATTGGAGCACGATGCTTCCCGATGGAGCGGCGACCCCACACGGACCAGAATAACGGTGTCTCCGGTGCGACCGTTGGGACGGACGGCCTGACCACCTGTTCGACATAGGCATGCAGGTACCGCATCACGGGTTCGGGTAACGGAATGTCTCGCGTCTTTCCGCCCTTCACCCGCACCCGCCTCAATCCCCAGAGCGCATCCAAGTGTCTGGCTTGGAGGGTCGCGACGGATTCTCGACGCATGCCGGAGAAACGCAGAATTAGGAAGACCGCGACATCACGAGGCCGCTGCCGTTTCCTAGCCGCTTCGATCAATGCATCCATCAGGGCCGGTGTCGGCACCTGCTTGGGCGGCTCGATCCGATGCGGAGGCCGATCCATCCCCGCGATGGGATTCGCCGGTAACAGCTCGCGCTTCACCAGCCAGGAACAGAAGCTGGATAACGTCGACTGTCGACTGCGGATCGTCCCGAGCGTCAGATCTCGTGCGGCCATGTCATCCATCCAGTCCTGAATTACCCCCTTGGATAAGTCCGAGACTCTTGCGACTCGTCCGAAGCGTGCGCGTCCGAAGAGGAGAAACTGCTCCAAATTCCAGCGATAGGTCTGCATTCCTCCTTCCGTCTTCCCTCGCTGTTTGAGTTGGTACTGACAAAACTGCTCCACCAATTCCACTAACGGTCGGGTCATGACAGCCCCTTTCCGGTCCCTGCCACAACGACGACTTCGCCGAACGGCAGTATGCGGAGGGACGACCCACCCGTCAAGCGAAGAGGGGAAGAGTTCTGTGGCTTCGTCTGTGGGCACACCTGGGTCTGTCATTGTTCTGCGTTTCGAATATCGGGGGCGTCTTGCGACACCCCCGACCCCCCTGTCTGTGCTCGCGTCAGAACGCCAGCAGCGCAAGGGCGGCTGAGCTTCGCTGGGAGCAGCGGGCCAACCCTCCTGCCGCATCCAGGTTCGCCTCCTGCCGGACGCTGCGCTCAGCGACAGTGGATTGTGGTTCCCTGCCCGGACTGATGGTAGGGGCAGGGAACGTGATGGTTATCGGACAAGCGCCTTTAGTTGGTCTTTCTCCAATGTAGTCCCGAATTCCCGTTCCAGCCGGTCGGCCATCTCCTGCCAGGTTCGTCCGGCGGCTTTCATCTCCTTGAGCATAGTCAGTGCGTGTGCCAAGGAGCGGTCTTCTTTGTCTCGTTGATGGTCGTCCTCTTGTCGAAAGGCCTTGGTCAGCTTTTGATCTAGGGTGGTGGCCAACGCCTCTTTCTTCACGGATTCGTTTATGCGTGTGACGGCGGACCTCAGCCGCCGAGGCTGGTCCCAGTATGGGCTCTTGCAACCGGGACAGCGGACTGGCTTGTGTGGTTGGCGGGGCCACCAGGCTTTGCCGCAACGCTGACAGTGTTGCTGGTGGAGCCCGGCAGACGGATCACTTTCCGATAGGAGTACTCTCGAACGAGCAGGATTTTGGTGTAATCGCTTGGAAAGCCTCATGATTCGTTGCCTCGAAATTGCGCCCCCGTTTGACTAAGCGGGGGCTGCGGCCTCTGCGCGCGGCCGGCGGCGCCGTCCGCAGCGCATGGTCGAGCGCTCCGATAAGCATCGGCCTGGCGTTGCATCGCGCGATGGACTTCTTCCAGGTCGAATCGAAGCGCGGTCTTCACACGGATGGCCGGGAGCTCGCCTCTCCGGTAGGCCCGTCGAATGGTATCGGTGCTGACCCGCAGCAGCTCAGCCAATTCTCGAACCGAGACGCGCTGTTTGTGGGACCTCTCTTTCATATTTGTCCTCCGAAACCATAAGCCAGACTTATGGAACAATGAGACCCGAGTGCCGCCAGGGGCGAGCGTAGCGGACTGACACAGGAAAGGAAATTAGGCAGGAAGGGACAGGAAGGGCCTCTAGAGGTCACGAGTGGTCAGACAGAGCTTGAACTCCTTGCGCTCACGACAGAGAGATTGCGGGGTGAAACTCGGGAAAGCCACAACTGGATTGACTCCGCGTATCTGATGCGAGTACGAAAGATCGAGAAGAGGAAGGAATGTACCGTGGTCGTGACGACACTCTCAAAAAAAAATTTTCAGATTGTGATTCCCGAGGGAATCCGTGAAAAGCTGGGTCTCCGTCCGAAACAGGCTCTGCATGTCATGGAAAAGCATGATGTCATCCACCCTGGTGCCGGAACTCCCGCTTGTATCACTCAAGGGAGCGCTGAAGGGGATGTCCAAGACAAACCTGCGCGAGAAGGCTGGCCGTCATAGGGGTTGTCTTGTGACCATTTTTCATGGCAGGGGAGGCTCCTCTCGCTTATAATGCAAGAATCCGTCCGAGGGAGGGCACCATGGACATACTGACTGCACCCCATATCGCGATTTCACAAGACGTGGCAGGCGGGAAGCCCCGGATTGCAGGACACCGCATTACCGTGCAGCACATCGTCATCTGGCATGAGCGCATGGGGATGAGTGCAGATGAGATCGCCTCCAACCAGGGATTGACCTTGGCCGATGTCTATGCCGCGCTGACGTACTACTACGATCACCGCCAGGAGATTGACGAGGCCATCTTGGCTGATGACTCGTATGTCGTCGAACTTCGCAAGGGGATCAAGTCCAAGCTGAGCGGCAAGATCGGTGGCTGAGCGGATTAGGTTTTACATGGACGAGCATGTGGCGAAATCCGTCACCGAGGGGTTACGCAGGCGCGGCGTCGATGTGGTTACGGTGCAAGAATTGGGGTTACAGGCAGCTGAGGACCAACAACACCTGGAGCGAGCGGCTCAAGAAGGCCGCGTTGTGGTCACACAGGATACGGACTTTCTCCGGCTGCATGCAGCCGGGATCTCCCATCGAGGCATTGTGTACGCGCCTCAGCAGACACCGGTGCCTCAGATGCTGAGAGGTCTTATGCTGATCCATGATGTGCTGACCTCCGAGGACATGATTCACCACGTCGAATTTCTATAGGAGACTGACCGCGCAACATCGGAGCAGTCGGTACAAATTCAGCTAGGCGACCTTCCTTTTCTGCATCAAACATCCGTCGTCAACATCCAAGGTATTGGGTCTCTGGTCGAACCCCGGTTGGAACGCAAATCGGGACAAATTCCCCTGCGGTTATGGCCAAGGTCAAAGACACCATTCGCTTCGCCCTCGAACTGTGACTTCGTGATCCCGGCTCAGAGGACAGTGGGACTGCGCCTGTAGACCTGACATGCATAGTTCACACTGCGCGCCGTCGGGGGCGTGAAACGCCAGAAGCGGTGCATCGGAAATTCAGAATGTCCCCGATTCTTGCCGCCTTGTATAACCAGTGCTGGTGACCTCTCTCCTAACACATCGATTGGCTCTCAGTCACCAGATTGCATCGCAATTCCAGCACCTTGCGGCTTAAGGTAGTGCCATGAGGGTCAGACCCTTTTGATTCTGACTAGTGATCATCAAAAATATTTCTCCGTATGACCTCCAAGAAAAGACAGGTCATTCGGCCCGACCCAGATAATAGGGTCTGAACCAGTTTAAGGGGGGCTAGGTCAATCGCTTGACTGGCCGAGAACGGTGCCATGCTTACCGCGAAAAAATCTCCAGGATATCATCTAGCGAATGGATGGTGCCCAGCAGCGTCGGGCTTCCGAACTGCTTGTTGTGATGGTTCTCATTGACTCGCTGCAGTCCGATAACTAGGTTGTTGAAATCATCCAGCTTGGCGGTCTCGAAATACGTAATGAAGTCGAGATCGTCTAGCCCGCTCGAGTGATAGAGCTTACGCTTGACCGTTTTGAGGTAGGTAACAGTAGCGTCCGCGTGCTCTTTCATCATTGTGCCCCGTCCGTCCTGTGCCGTAATCCACCATTCCGCGTCCTTTCGGATCGGTACGACGATCACATAGGACTTAGGACCGGGATCAGGCGGGGTCTTCATCGCCTCTTTCAGGACATCGGGAAAGGCTGGCACATAATTGGCCATTTTGGTAATGCCGTTAAACGTATCGGTGTTTTGTATATACTTCCCGAACGTTGTCCCCATCAGGTCCACGAGGAAATTCTGGTTGTTCAGCATTTCCATAGAATGAACGCGGACGAAGAAGTCTGCTTTCTCGGAAAGCCCACGAAGCAGATAGGTATCAGCCGTGACGGTGTCGGCATGCTTTTGGAAGATGGCCTTCACTTCCGCCGCCGCCGAACCTCTCGTCGTCTTATCCAGCCTCCACCAGTCTCCATCTATCTTGAACACTGCGAAACTCCCATAGACGCCAGGATCTTTGAGCAGCTTCTCTCGATCTGCTGCAGCCTGGGCTGTATCTGCACAAGACCAAACCAGCAGCCCGATCATAACAACTGTGAGAATACTTCTATTCATCATTGGCACCTCCTTTTGCCGAACATGGATCATAGCTCTATAAACTACAGTCTTCCAATATTCGATTTCGTTACAGGTTAAGTTTGTGATCGGGCTTTCCAGGTCCGGAATCGCTGAAGGAGTTCATTGCGGACAGCTGGCGGGATAGGCTCCATCGGTAGTGTGCCGAAGGTGCGGAGCATCAGCCGCATCTGTCGAAGGTAACGTCGGCAACCCCGGCAAAAACCCAGGTGCATCTGGAACCGCACCTGCTCCACGAAGCCCAGGTTGCCCTCGAGGTAGTCAGTGATGGCTTCGGTTACCGCCTTACAGGTTAGCTGCCCCGCCAGGTAGTCGATCATGCGGTTCTTGAGGTTGTTGGAGGTCATATCTGCGAGTCACCTGTTTCGAAATACTTCTCTAGAACACGTCGGACATGGGACCGTGCACGGTGGAGCAGCACTCGCTGATTTGTCTCACCGATCGACAGAATATTACAGACGTCCACTGCGGTTAACCCCTCTATGTCTCGTAGCGTCATGACCTGCCGTTGTGTCGGCGGAAGGGCACTCATAGCCTTCTCGATCTGTGCAAGCCCTTCTTTAGATAAAAAGAGCCTCTCCGGAGTTTCATCATCCCAGTACCGGGGGAGAGTATTCCAATGATCGACCCAATATCCTGACGTATGAAATAGAGAGGGGTCCACGGCTGGGGCCTCAGGCTCTTCTCTCGAATGTCCTAGAGGTGAGAACGGGCTGTTTCGGCGTTCGCGCATGCCCCTGGTCTTTGCCTGATTGGTTAGGATTCGGAAAATCCAGGTCTTGAGGGATGAACGTCCCTCAAATCGACCGATGCCTTCCAATACACCGATCCACGTTTCCTGGACCACCTCCTCCGCCACTGCATGACTAGAGACAAAGGTCATTGCAAGACGAAGGAGCGAGGCATGATAGTGGTCTATCAGATGGGCAAAGGCGGTTTCGTCGCCTTTGCGAAGGGCTTGGAGTAAGGTTGCGTCTTCCAGGAGAAAGCCCCGGCTTTGTCTCTATCTACCCGCCACTGCTATTTCGGAGATCTTCGCCGTGGGACTGGCAATACGTCCAGGAAGGAGCAAGTCTTTGACTGTCGACGCATCAGGCAAAAGACTGCTCTTATTCCACGAAAGCCCCAAGGACTCATCCTATCTCAGACCCAATTTTTTGGTATCTCAATGAAGTCTGTTGTGACAGCATAACTCACAAGGCCACTATCCTTCACGAGGGTTTATTTAGGTGCTGAAAAGTAATCTACTTTCACCTGCATGTTTTAGTCGTGCCAGTTTCTGACTTGATGTAAATCGTGAAAGGTCGCATAAATAAAGGGCGAAGTCGTCGTTGCATTAAAACACGGGTTCGAATCCCGTTGGGACCACCACACCAACCTTCGGTTAAGCTGGCGCCTAATTCGCGGTGTATCGTAATTGACGGCGTTGTCCAGAAATCAATTCCATCGTTGTTTACCTTCGTCCCGCCTTCATCCTTGACCACCTTGGCAGGGCGGCAAACTGCTGCTGGACATGCGCACAACTGGCGAGAGCAAGTGCGAGCGTAACAACGACAATGTCTGCCGACTGTGGTTCATGTCGCCCTCCCGTTAAGGTTGGTTTCCTCCGAGGATCTCCTGCTCCGCTTGAAGCCAGTCATCGAGAGGACCTTGACGGATGCGTCGTTCGTAGTTCTCGAAGGCTCGTGTTGCGATCCGTTCGTGGATATTTGCCGATACGGAAGGTGTGGAAGAACCTGGTTTCGTTTGAAGGGCGGGTCTCTGGCGCGTCGTCCTTGGTTTGATCGGCTTCTTCGATTTCATAAGTTCCTTCCAATGCTATCCACTACGAATCAAATCGGTGATGGAAAGGCTAGGCCGTCCATGGGGAAGTTGTCAAGGTTTCCAGGCTACCAACGCTCGGGGATGGCAGATTGCCTATCGACCCAATTTTCTCAGCCGGCGGCTTGACCAACCGGGTTGTGCGTATGGGCTTCGACGGACGGTGGAGCCGTGGTCGCATACTTTGCGCATCCGAATAGAACGGCCGCGACGCCCAAATAGGCGAGGGCGACAACCGGCGATTGAGCGAAGCCGATCGCCTCGCCATGCATGAATCCGAAGAACGTGAAAGCGGCACCGACGAGGGCAAACACGCCTGCCCTGGAAAATGATCGGTCGATCACGAATACGGCAATCGAAGTCAGCACCAGTCCGCCGAGAATCGCGCCACCGCCGATGACCTGTAGCCCGTGATAGAGGACGCCGACCTGACCAAGTTTGTCGAGTCCAACGGCGGCGACATTGGTGCCGGCGGCACCCAAAGCGCCGTCAATCTGAAGTTTGCCCCATGCCGCGACGTGCGGCACCAACCCCAGAATAATGGCCGGGGCATGGCTGCGCGGTGTTTCGAGGAATGCTTGCGAGCCGATCAGCATGCCGATGTAGAGCAGGATCGGTGCGATGGCCACGACCGGAATTAACGCCATCATGACCGAAATGATGCCGAACCAGGCCAGCAGGATTACCGCGATGCCGGTGGCGGCGGAATAGCCGATGCGACCGCCGATCGCCTTCCATCCCGGTTGGCCGATGTAGACGGCGAGGATGAAAGGATTCCCCATTAGGCAGCCGATCAGGCTGATAATACCGTCCGCGGTGAGCACGCGCGTGGTCGGGAAACTGTCGCCGGCTGCGGCGGCACTTTCGACATTGTCAATGGCTTCCACCAGATCATAGATACCGAACGGGATGGCAGTCACCAGAATAATGCCGAGAAATTCGAAGCCGGCGAAGACGTGGCCTACAGCGGGGATCGGAACGGAAAACCCGAAATTTGAGAAAGAGCCGGCAAGTTTGTCGAGGCTCATGCCTCCATAGTTCAGCCCCAACACGGTGGAACCCCAGGCGATCACCATGCCGACCGCAATGGCCACGAGGCCCGCAGGGATGCCACCGAAGTAACGCACGGAGCCAAGCCAGCTGACCATGATGATCGCGAAGCAGATGAGCCCGATCAGCGGCGTCATGAACATTTCAAGAGCCGGGCGCATGGAAATGAACGCGATGGAAACTCCGGCCAGCGTGCCGAGCAGTGCGGCGCGCGGCGTAACTTTGCGTATCCAGGGTCCGATGAAGCCGCCGATCATGAGCACGAAGCTCTGAACGAATACCCAGGTCAAGCCTGCTTCCCACCCCTTGATCGGATCGCCGGTCCGCAGGGTAATCGGCAGCATGATCACGAACACCACCACGAACATGTGCGGGACACTGGTGCCCGACGGCAGTGCGGTGACATCGTTGCGTCCGGTTGTTCTGGCCAGTTGGTACGCGAGCCATGCGTAGTACATGGTACTCATGAACAGCATCAGGCCGCAGGCCGGCAGAATGCGGCCGAAGACGAGACTGTCCGGCATCTTCAGCACGAAGCGCAGGAGGCCGGTGAGGACCAGCATGTTGAGCAGGATGTTGGTGCCGAATCCGAATAAGGCATTCCAGTCTCCTGGTACCCAGATGGCGGGCTTGCTCGCGTTCATGGCCGGTTCCCTCCTTAGGTTGCGCCGCAGGGGTTACGTGCGTGTGGGTGTGCGGCGGACGGGCGGTATTGACATCACAACGGGCGCATCAACGATCGCTAGTAATCCTCCCACCTTCCGGTTCGTTCATCGTTCAGGCTGCTGACGGATTTGCATCGGACACGAATGCTGCACCATTCCAGCATTGAAACGTCGGCGGTTGTGCGAGCTGTGACTGGATTCTCTGTCATCCGCGCGTGCCGCAACGCGGCGATGCGAACAGTGCGTACGCTGATACGATCGTGGGAATCGCACCTGGTGTGGGGGAATCGTCACCGCCGCGGTACTTCGGCACTTGCTACCGGTTTGAGACTGGCTAGAGCGGTGGTTGTGTCGCATCGGTGCTGCCGTGTAGTTCCACGCCGCGCATAACGATGCCAAAGGCCGCAGTCTTGTCGGTGTCTACCACACCGAACAGCCAGAATTATAGGTTGCGCCCATTCGAAAGGCTAGAGGCAAACTTGTGCGCGGCATCAGGAACACCCGCCACATCAAACGAATATGGTTTCTCCTCTTAGGTCGTGAAGCGGTGATGGACACTTTCGAAGCCGTCCTTCATTGACGCTCCTATTCATGGTTGTGTATAACGAAAGCGTTTGTGAATTTCTTTAGAGGATCGCTATGTATGCACGAGAATTTCATGACGGTGCAAAAGACGGCTTAGAAGCGCTCGAGCCGCTGGACCCAGACAAGATTACCTCGTTCAGCGATCTGCTCGAAGCAATGAGCAAGACCGCGTTCGGAGGACGGCATCTCGGCCACGCGTTCGATGTGCTGTGGGCGATGATCGAGGACCCTGATTGCCATGTTGTGATGACCTTGTCCGGTGCGATGACGATTGCCAAGATGGGGAAGATCATCACGAAGATGATCGATGAAGGCATGGTGCAATGCATCATTTCGACCGGGGCGTTAATGGCACATGGCCTCAGTGAGTCGGTCGGCAAGACGCATTATCGGCACGATCCTGCGATGAGTGACGAAGAGCTCTTTCGGAAAGGGTACAATCGCGTCTACGACACGCTTGAGATGGAATCGAATTTGAATTATGTCGAGCACGTCGTCGCGCAAACATTGAAGCGCCTCGATCAGGATCAGCCACTTTCCTCGGCTGTCCTCACGAGAGAGATCGGGAAGACTCTGGCGGAGGAGTTGGATAGCGAGGGAATTCTGAAAAGCGCCTATTTGAAAAAGGTGCCGGTTTATATCCCGGCGTTCACTGATTCGGAAGTGGGGCTGGACATGGGAACCTGGGCGATGGCTCGGGAGGTCGATCGAGCCCGATCGCAGGTCGGACCCGGGAAAGATCTGGACATTTTACGAGCGATCCATCAATCATGTCCCTCATTCAATCCGTACCTCGATCTCAATAGCTATGCCGACCATGTCCTCTCTGCTAAGCGACTTGGGATTTTCACGATCGGCGGAGGGGTTCCTCGGAACTGGGCGCAACAGGTCGGTCCATATATCGAAATCGGTAATCTCCGGTTGGGCCTGAACGTGAAGCCGCCTCGATTTCATTACGGGGTGCGAATTTGTCCTGAACCGGATTACTGGGGAGGGCTGAGCGGTTGTACGTATCAAGAGGGGCTGTCCTGGGGAAAGTTTGTGACTCCCAAAGACGGTGGGCGATTCGCTGAAGTCTTAAGCGATGCCACGGTTGTCTGGCCCTTGTTGATGATGGGGATTCTGGAGCGAAAGAAGGCCGGCGCGGTGCGCCGCCCATGAATCGAATGGTAGGTCGACGGTTGGTTCAGTTGTTCGTGTGCGGCTCTCTTCTGTGGTCTTCCACGATCCTTGCCGGGCCTTCATCTGAAACCGACGTGCGGATCAGAGGGCAAGCCAACGCACCTGTGACCTTGATCGAATATTCTGACTTCACATGCGGGTATTGCGTGAAATTTTTCAAACAGACGTGGCCACGGATTCAAGCGCGTTATGTCGACACGGGGAAAGTTCGATTTATCTACCGCGATTTTCCACGCGGGGATCAAGGATCCGGGGTCGATGCCGCAATGGCCGCCCGATGTGCTGGGGTACAAGGGCAGTATTGGGCGATGCATGATCGATTGTTTGCCGAGGGGGGCCACTTGGGCAAGCAAGTCTATCTCCGCCATGCTGTGGCGCTTCGTTTGGATCAGCCTGCGTTTGAACGGTGTGTGAACGATGGGCGGTATACCAAGGCGATTTTTGAAGATCGTCAGGAGGCCAACCAATGGGGGTTCCACGGAACTCCTGGATTTATCCTTATGCGAACGGCCAGTGAGCCGACGGACAAAGAGCCGGCGGTCGCGATCCCTGGAGCCTTTCCATTCGAGATGTTCGCAGAGGAAATCGATCGGCTTCTGGCGGGTGAGAAAAAATAGCTGAACTGCGCCGGAGCAGCGTGAATCTTTGCGCGTGCTGTTGACATCCGCACGCAGGTACGATAGTCCTCTTCGACAATAAAGGTAGGGTGCCTCTATGGATTCAATGCAATCGTTCTGGCCCGTTTCCCATCGCGCTGACGACTTCTGGGTGTGTATGTCGTGCCTGACCGAAGTCTTCTATAGAAAAGTTCCGATGCCGGACTGTCCGTCGTGTCACGGGGTATCGACCTACGAGGGCTTCACCTTGGAGGCGATCCGCGATTGGGGCACGGAGGAACTGATCGGCAAGGCCGTTGCCGCACAAGAAGCAGCCACAGTTGCTCAACCTGCAGCTGAAGCTGCTGCGCCGGTGGAAGCAACGGACTAACACCAACCTCGTCACAGACTCCAGCGAGTCCTCCAGTGCAAGCATCCCGTCCGTTCCTCGTGCATGGCCAATGGAAGTCAGGCGAGCGCTTGGCCCCGGTCGTTGATCCGTTCACAGGAAAACTCGTCGCCCAGGTCACCCACGCGACGGAATCGGATGTCGATGAGGCCATCGCGTCTACGTGCAGTGCGGCGACCACCATGGGCCAGCTTCCTGCGCATGCCAGATACAATATGCTCCAGCAGATCGCGGCCCTACTCTATCGACGGCGAGATGAGGTCGCGCAGACCATCACGGCGGAGGCCGGTAAGCCGATCACCGACGCGAAGCGGGAAGTCAGCCGGGCAATCCAAACCTTCACGGTCGCCGCCGAAGAGGCACGCCGGATTCCCGGTGAGGTGGTCCCACTGGATTGGACACCCGGCTTCGATACGCACCTTGGCATGCTCCGCCGATTTCCGATCGGCCCGATTCTCGGCATTACCCCCTTCAACTTTCCGCTGAACCTCGTGGCGCACAAAGTGGCGCCGGCGCTCGCCGCCGGGAATCCGATTCTGATCAAACCGGCGCCTCAAACTCCGTTGACGGCGTTGCTCCTCGGAGAAATCGCGCTCGAAGCGGGACTTCCTCCGGGCGGGCTCAACGTGGTGCCCTGCGACAATGCCCTTGCCGAGCGAATGGTGGTCGATCCGCGATTCAAGTTGCTGAGTTTCACCGGAAGTGCCTCGGTGGGATGGATGCTGAAGGCAAAATGTGGGAAGAAAAAAATCACGCTCGAACTTGGCGGCAACGCCGGTGTGATTATCGAGCCCGATGCCGATCTTGAACTGGCGGCCCAGCGTTGCGCGGCGGGCGGATTTGGGTATGCCGGTCAGACGTGCATTTCGGTACAGCGGGTGTATGTGCATCATTCGGTCGCCGATGTGTTTACGACCAAGTTGCTCATGTATGTCGCTCGATTGAAGGTGGGAGATCCTGCCGACGAAACGACCACCGTCGGTCCGCTCATCGATCATGCGGCTGCTCAGCGTGTGGAGGGTTGGATCGGGGAAGCGGTTGCGGAGGGGGCGCGCGTGTTGTTGGGAGGAAAGCGGAGGGGCTCGCTCATCGAAGCGACGGTGTTGTCCAACGTGAAGCCCGAGATGAAAGTCTCGTGTCAGGAGGTGTTCGGGCCGGTCGTGACCGTGACGCCGTATCGTCAGCTCAGCGAAGCCGTGGCGCTGCTCAATCAATCGGACTATGGATTGCAGGCCGGTCTGTTCACGCAGGACATCAACAAGATTTTTTACGCCTTTCGGCATATGGAAGTCGGTGCGGTCTTGGCGAATGAGATTCCCACGTTTCGGGCAGATCATATGCCCTACGGCGGGGTGAAAGACTCCGGCTTGGGCCGCGAAGGCGTGCGTGCCGCGATCGAAGATATGACCGAGCCGCGCATGCTCATCTTGAATTTAAAAGACCTCCCGAATTTACCCGAAAAAAGTGTCTAGAAGATATTGCGAAGCCAGTCCAATCTTGCTACAACAAACGCCCGATGTTGCAGTTGATCTGGTCCGGTTTGTTGGTCTGGCTGGCGGATTCGAAATACGTCACCAAACAACCTCCGAACAACCAGACAGGCCGATTACCAGACGAAAGGGGAGATGATGGTACCTAAGCATATGTTTTTGACGAGAGGCGTGGGGGTCCACAAGGAAAAGCTGACCTCCTTCGAGGAAGCGTTGCGCAGTGCCGGTGTGGCCTACTGCAACCTCGTCAGCGTGTCGTCCATTCTCCCGCCCCATTGCAAGGTTGTTCCCAGAAAGCGTGGGGAGCAACTGTTGAAGCCTGGAGAGATTACGTTTTGTGTCATGGCCCGTTCCGAAACCAACGAACGAAATCAGCTGGTGTCAGCCTCCGTCGGTCTTGCGAAGCCCACCGATCTCGGCACGTATGGCTATCTGTCCGAGCACCATGCCCATGGTGAGACGGACGAGGAGACCGGAGAGTATACCGAAGATCTGGCCGCGCAGATGCTGGCGACGACGTTAGGCGTCGAGTTCGACCCGAACGTGGCTTGGAAAGAGCGTGAACAAGTGTTCAAGATGGGTGGGAAAATCGTAAAGACCCAGAATATCACCCAGTCGGCCGTCGGGAAGAAGGGGAAGTGGACGACGGTCATTGCATTGGCGGTCTTCATCCCACCGGAGAATGTGCCCACCCGGTCTCGCAAGTAGGGGCGTATCGGTCTTGGCTTCTTTCATACCGCTTCAGCCATTGGTTTCGTCAAGAGACGCATACCCATGACGCTTCCAGTCGGTTGGGAGGGGCCTGACCACAACTTCCTTGGCATTGACGAACCCTGGTGTCATCCGGACCACGCGGGTGTCTACGTGTTGCCCGCTCCCTACGAGCACACCTCCAGCTATATCCGCGGATCGGACCACGGCCCGTCCGCTATTTTGGAAGCCTCATGCCAGGTTGAATTCTACGACGAACAACTTAGGGCCGAACCGTTCCGGGAGTGGGGCGGGATCGCGACCGCTTCACCGCTTGATCTCAAAGGGAGCGTCGACCGCGCGGCCGTCGACGCCATTGAAGCATTTGTTTCCCCGCATGTTGGAACCGGACGGTTTCTCATCACGTTGACAGGTGAGCACACCGGCGCCTTGGGCGCGATCCGGGCCCATGCGAAGCGGTATCCGCAGATGACCGTGGTGCAGATCGATGCCCATGGAGACCTACGGGATGCCTATCAAGGCAATCCCTTCAGTCATGCCAGCGTCATGGCGCGGGTCGTGGACGATGGATTACCACTGGTGCAGGTAGGCATCCGATCGATCAGCCGGGAAGAGGTCGCTCGTGTTGAGGCCACGGACCGAATCAAGACGTTTTACGCGGCGACGATCCTTGATCCATCCGGTCCCTACGAAGGCAAAGCATCGAACTGGATACCAAATGTGGTCGCGGCTTGCCGGACGCCCGTGTACCTGACATTCGACTGTGACGGGCTGGATGCGTCCATCGTGCCCGCCTTAGGCACTCCGGAGCCGGGTGGGCTTGGGTGGTACGAGACCCTCAATCTCATCACCGCGCTGGCCAACGGGCCTGGCATCGTCGGGATGGATGTCAGCGAGATCGCTCCCATCGAAGGATTGGTGGCGCCGCAATTTTCGATCGCGCGGTTGATCTATCGCATGCTCGGACGGATCAAGGCCGGCCGTCGTGTCCATTAACGATCAATATCACACGTCATTCGCCCCATCATTGCGTGGCTCACACCATCCGCATCAATAAGTTCTTCACGGAACATGGGATCTGTTCCCGGCGCGAAGCTGACCGCTTGGTCCAGGCAGGAGTCATCACGATCAACGGCCGGGTAGCCAAACTCGGCGACCAGGTCGAGTCAAGCGACGTCATTGCCCGAGAGGGCCGCGTCATTCCGTGGGGAAAGCCGAACCTCTATATCAAGTATCATAAGCCGGTCGGCGTGACGACCACGAGCGAATCGCATGTCGCCCGCAACATCATTGCGGAGATCGGGCACCCGGAACGGATTTTCCCGATCGGACGGCTGGACAAGGATTCATCCGGCCTCATCTTGCTGACGAACGATGGGAACATCGTGAACGAGATTCTCCGCACCGAATTCGGACATGAACGGGAGTACCTTGTGCAGGTCGATCGTCCGTTCGACCAAGCATTCCTGGATCGCATGGCCGGCGGAGTCGTCATTCTCGGAAGTGTCACGAGGCCCTGTCAGATGACGCGTGTCGGGCGTGATCAGTTTCGCATCATCCTGACCGAGGGACGGAACCGGCAGATCAGGCGCATGTGTCACGCGCTTGGCTATCGGGTGAGACAACTGCATCGCACGCGAATCATGCACATCACGGTGAATGGGTTGATGGCCGGGAAGTGGAAAGAGCTCACGAGTGAAGAGCGGGAACAGTTGTTCGCGGCGGTTGGGCGGGGTTCTGGCTGATGCTGCTCTGGGTTGTGGCGAGCGTGCGAGTGAGGGAATGATGTCTGCACACTGCGCTGGGGATGAGAGCCGTTCCGGTCAGGGAAGAGCCACTAACTCAGCAACTCCTGTCGGGCGGTCCGGACGAGAGCAAGAACGGCCGGGTGCTTTAGCCGTCGTTCCACCGTGATCGCATAGAAATGTTGCTTGAGCGCCTCAAGCCGTCCGAGCACCTGCACTCGGTATTGGCGGCAGATCTCCTTCTCGATCACCGACGCGCCGGGGAAGATGCCATATCCGTCCTGGCCGAACGCCTTCAAGGTTGCGCTGTCGTCGAACTCTCCCACAATGTTGGGCCGCAGCCCATGGTTGATCAGCCATTGGTCGAGCAGCCGTCGAAGCACGGCGTTGGGCGTTGGGAGGAGCAAGGGAGCGCTGTCTAACGACTGCGGAAATTCTCGACGATATTGTGCGGTCAGCTTCGCCGTTGCAAACAGCGTGATTCCTGATTCGCCCAAGGGATGGCTGAAGGCGTGCTCCTTGATGTTTGATGGGGGTGGTGTGTCGGCGATCACGAGATCCAATCGATGGGCCGTCAGATCGGTCAAGAGTTGGAGCAGTTTGTCTTCTTGGCAGATCAAACGGGTCGGTCGGTACAGTTTCAGAGCCGACTTGAGGAGTTGGGTCGCCAGCGGTTTTGGAACGGCGTCTGCGATGCCGACGACCAGTCTGGCAGGATGCCCATTCACCTGCCCTTTGACCGTGTTCATCAGCTCCTGCCCGGTCGAAAAGATGTCTTCGGCGTACTTGAACACCAGATGTCCCATCTCCGTCAACGCCAGCCGTCGCCCTGTTCGGATGAACAACTTTTCGCCCAAGGTATTTTCCAACTGCCCGATCTGTCCGCTGATCGTGGGTTGAGCCAAGCGGAGTTCTTCGCACGCTTTGGTCATGGTGCCGTGCTTCGCGACAGACCAGAAATACAAGAGATGATGATAGTTCAACCACTCCATGCGGCCCCTTTCGGTTGAGTTGGAGGCACTACTATACATAGGAATTACCGATATCTCCAATCCGCTTTATCTATTTTCAAAAAAGAAGGGGAGATTGCTACTGTTGGCGCCGTCCGCCCAATGTATACGAGAGGAGCATCCTGCATGATCGCTCTGGTATTGGCCCTTATGACTCTCCTGCCAATGACCGCACTGGCGGAACCGATTCATGATTCCAGCGTATTGAAAGCGCAGTCGACTCGCACTGCTCCACTGACCATCGGTGAAGTACTGGCAAGAATCGAATTAACTCATCCCCTGCTTCAGGCGACCGGAGCCGAGCGAATGAAGGCTCGGGCGAAGATCCTCAAGGCGCTCGGGGCCTGGGAACCGCAGTTTAAGAACAATGTAGAGGCCCAACGGTATGATACGTGGAATCTCACCACGGCTCCTAGTCCCGGCTTGGGCCTCTCCCCCTGCGCAGTAGGGGACGCTCGTCCTTGCGACGGCATCCAACCGCAGGTATTGACGGGAGGTTATAACGACAGCAAGCTCGATGTCGGGCATCCCTGGGGCTTCAGGGTTCAGGGTGGGCTCCGCAGCGGCTTTGGGGATCGCAGCAACGATCAAATTGCCATTATCCCTGATATGCAGGCCTTCTATCGGCAGCAGCAATTCATCCTCAGTGGGTCGTTTCAGCTGCTGCGTGGCCTCATGATCAACGAAGAGTACGCCGAGTATCAACAGGCCGAGCTCTCGGCGCCGCGGGCGGAGATCAAGGTGGCACAGAAACGGCAGGATCTCTATCTCGCCGGAGCCGTCCAATATTGGGATTGGCAGGTCGCCGTCAAACAGGCCGAGGTGGTGAAGCGCGTGTTGGGCGTGGCCGAAGACCGCCTGGTCCAGGTCGAAGGCCTCGCCAAGGGCGGGAAGGTCTCGCCGCTCGATGTTGTCGAGGCGAACCAAGAGGTGCAGAAGCGGCGAGCGGCGGCGATCGCCGCGCAACGGAAGGTGGAGTATGAGCAGTACAAGCTGTCTCTCTTTCTCTGGGAAAAGAACGAGCCGGTGACCCCGCGACCGGAATGGGCACCGGAGTTCCAGGGCGAGACGCCCTTGCCCAGTGAACAAGACATCGCGGCCTATAAAGTCGAAGCGAAAGAAGATCGGCCGGAAGTGCGGGACCTCTACGTCGAAGCCAAGATGAACAATATCGACATCAAGCTGGCCAAGAACAAACTGCTCCCGTCGTTGGTTCTTGAAGGGGGGCCGACCCCTGGCGCCGTGGACTGGATTGTGGGAATCGGCTACCGCACCGGAGTGCACTTCGAGATGCCGTTGTTCCAGCGGGAAGGGCGCGGGAAGGTCCTGGCCGCGGAAGTGGCCCAGCAACAATTGGCGTTGAAACAGCAATATACCGAGCAGCAAGTCAGCCTCGACGTGGATAACTGGCTGTCGGCGATCGTGCGGGCCCGAGACCGAGTGACTGCGGCGACGGAAGCGTTGCGGTTGGCCAAGACTCTGGAAGAAGGCGAGCGGACCCGGTTCAATATGGGGGCGACTACCGTGCTGTTCGTCAACCTCCGGGAGCGCAACGTGGTGGAATCAGCGTATCAGCTGTATCGGGCGCAGGCCGACTACGCCGTCGCGCGTGGAGGGATGCTGTGGGCCAGGGGCCTCTTGTCGAAGCCCTGGTCGACGGAATCCGTGGCGAAGTATGGAGATCCGCTGACGGCAGCCGGTGGGTACGGATTTCAACGACCGGGCCGCGATTAATCCGGCACAAGGAGCATGCTTCGATGGCCGCTCTATTATTCGTGATTCTGCTCTTACTTCCCGTGGCGAGCGTGGCGGGACCGGTGCATGATTCCAGCGCGTTGAAAGCGCAGTCCGCCCGCACCGAACCCCTGACTATCAGTGAAGTACTTGCACGTATTGAGCTGACCCATCCTCTGCTCAGGGCTCAGGGCGTCGAACGGATTCAGGCCAGGGCGAAGATCTTGAAAGCGCTCGGGGCTTGGGAACCCACGTTCTCGAACATTACACAGGTCGCTCGTATTCAAATTTGGAATTTTCTCTATAACCCCGAGGTGGCTACGGGGGGATTCAACGACAGCAAGCTCGCGGTCGGGCATCCCTGGGGCTTCCGGGTCCTGGGCGGGATCCGTAACGGATTCGGGGACCCCCCCATTGTCGGAGTTCCTGGTATCAGTGGACTGGCAGCAGGGACAGTGGCTGTCATCCCTGATGCACATCTTTTCTATAATCAGCAGCAAATGATCTTCGGCGGGGAGTTTCCTCTGCTGCGTGGCTTTATGGTCAATGAGGAGTACGCCGATTTTCAAAAAGCCGAGCTCGCGGGGCCGCAGGCGGAGATCGCGGTCGCGCAGAAACGGCAGGATCTCTATCTCGCCGGGGCCGTCCAGTACTGGGATTGGCAAGTTGCCGTCAAGCAGGCCGAGATGGTGAAGCGCGCCTTGACCGTTGCCGAAGAGCGGTTTGTACAGGTACAAGGGATGGCCAAGGGCGGCAAGGTTGCGCCGCTCGATGTGATCGAGGTGAATCAAGAGGTTCAGGCCAGACGTGAGGCGGCCATCGCTGCCCAGCGGAATGTGGAGTATGAGCAATACAAACTGTCTCTTTTTCTCTGGGAGAACGGCGAGCCCGTGACCCCACGACCGGAGTGGGCGCCGGAGTTTCAGGGCGAGACGCCCTTGCCGACTGAACAAGACATCGCGTCCTATAAAGTGGAGGCGAAAGAAGATCGGCCGGAAGTGCGGGACCTCTACGTCGAAGCCAAGATGAACAATATCGACATCAAGCTGGCCAAGAACAAACTGCTCCCGAAGTTGAATTTTGATGGGGGAAGAACGAGTGCGCCCGCGGACTGGATTGTGGGTGCGGGGTATCGGTACGGCATGCAGTTTGAGATGTCGCTGTTCCAGCGGGAAGCACGTGGGAAGGTCCTGTATGCGGAAGCGGACCAGCAACAATTAGCCTTCAAACAGCTGTACGCCGAGCAACAAGTCAGCATCGATGTGGACAACTGGCTCTCGGCGATCGTGCGGGCTCGAGATCGGGTGAAGGCGGCGACGGAAGCGCTGCGGTTGGCCAAGACTCTGGAAGAAGGCGAGCGGACCCGGTTCAATATGGGGGCGACCACCGTGTTGTTCGTCAACCTCAGGGAGCGCAACGTGGTGGAGTCCGCGTACGAATTGTACCGGGCCCAAGCCGACTACGCGGTGGCGCGTGGAGGGATGCTGTGGGCCAAGGGCGCCCTGTCGAAGCCCTGGCCTGAAAGCGAGCTGGCCAAGTATGGGAACCCCCTGACGGCAGCCGGCACGAACGGATCCACTAAGCAACCGGGACGCGATTAATTCAGCAATAAAGGAGTATCCTTCCTTGATCCTTCTATTGTTGTTCTCGTTGATGATGGTGCCGGCGACCGCAGTGGCAGAACCCCAGGCCGCGGCGAGTTCCCCAAGCGCTGAACCGGTGCGCACCGCCCCCTTGACCATTGAAGAAGTGCTTGCCCGGATCGAATTGACCCATCCGCTGCTCCGCGCTACGGGACTGGAGCGTTCGCAGGCTCGGGCGAAAATCCTGAAAGCATTGGGTGCGTGGGAGCCCAAGTTTCGGAACGAGGTCGAGGTCGATCGGTTTCAAACGTTTAATCTGACAAACGTCTCCGGCGTGCCGAATACCCTGACGGGTGGCTATAGCGATACTATGCTCAAGATCGGGCACCCCTGGGGTTTCGAGGTGTTCGGCGGGGTCCGTCACGGCTTTGGGGATCACACGACGATCGCTGGCAACGCCGGCCGGTTCATTACCGGTGCGGACACTGGCCCGGTAGCCTTCCCGACCGACATGACACTTTTCTATACGCAGCAAATGGCCATCGTCGGCGGATCGTTTAACCTGTTACGGGGATTCATGGTCAACGAAGCGAATGCCGAGTTTCAACAGGCGGAGCTCGCCGGGCCGCAAGCCGAGGTGAAGGTGGCGCAGAAACGGCAAGATCTCTATCTCGCCGGGGCCGTGCAATACTGGGACTGGCAGGTCGCCGTCAAACAGGCCGATGTAGTGAGGCGTGCGCTCGCCGTCGCGGAGGAGCGCTATCGCATGGTGGAGGGCAGATCCAAATCCGGCGCGATTGCTCCGATCGACGTGGTCGAAGCCAGGGAAGAAGTTCAGCGGCGTCGAGAAGCGGCCATTTATGCACAACGGAAGGTCGAGTATGAGCAATATAAGCTGGCGCTCTTTCTCTGGGAGAATGGTGAGCCGGTAACACCAAGACCGGAGTGGGCTCCGGAGTTTCACGGGGAAATGCCGTTGCCGAGCGAAGAGGATGTGGCGGCTTTTAAGGTAGAAGCCACTGAGGATCGCCCGGAAGTGCGCGACCTCTACATTGAAGCCAGACTGAACAACATCGAACTGAAACTGGCGAAGAATAGTCTGCTTCCCAAGCTACAGGTCGAGGGGGGGCCAGCGGTGGGCGGTATCTATTGGATCGGAGGATTCGGCTACCGGGTAGGGACTCTCTTCAGTATGCCCTTGTTCAATCGGGGCGCTCGAGGGAAGGTCCTTCACGCAGAAGCGCAGCAGCAACGATTGGCGTATAAACAGGCCTATACCGAAAAGCAGGTTGCGGTCGACGTTGATAACTGGCTGTCTGCCCAAGTGCGGGCCCGGGACCGGGTGAAGGCCGCAACAGAGGCTCTTCGCTTGGCCAAGACGTTGGAAGAAGGGGAACGGGCTCGGTTTAATATGGGAGCGACCAGCATTCTTTTTGTCAATATGCGTGAGCGCAACGTAGTTGAGGCATCCTATGAACTCTACCGGGCTCAGGCGGACTACGTGGTTTCTCGTGGAGGCATGCTGTGGGCCAGAGGGGCGCTGTCGAAACCGGTTTCTGAACGTGTGTTAAGCAAGTACGGGGATCCATTGCAAGCGGCCGGCTCATCTGGCCATAAACAGCCGGGGCGTGACTAAGGTGTGCGTAGGGTTAGTGGTAGAAGATAGTGCATTCGGTGGGTTGGAAATAAACTCTCGAACATGATCTAGTCTGGGTAGGGGTATAAGGGGCCAATGATTCACATTTTGACTTATTACTGGGGGTGGTCATGAAAGAACCTCAGGGCGAAGGTTCCAAGGGCCTGTTCGAAGCGCTGATGAAGCAGCTGTCCGTGGCCATGAAGGCTGAGAAAAAAATCATGAGTTTGATTTTTTCTTATGCGCTGGCCGTCGGGTTCTTCTCTCTTATCATCCCGTTGACCGTACAGGAATTGGTCAGCACCTTTTCCTATGCGGTTCAGCCGGTCATGATCTGGACGTTGACCGGCATTATGCTGTCGGTGCTGTTGTTTGTCGGCCTGTTCAAGACATTCCACTTCTACGCGGTAGACGTCGTGCAACGCCGGCTCTTTGCACGCGTCACGGTTGCGATGGTGGAACAGCTTCCTCGGAATCGTTTCAAGGGCTCACGCCCTGAAATTGCGAACTACTTTATTGAAACGGTCTTCATACAACGGGCCCTGTCCACGCTGCTGATCGACCTGATCAATGTCGTGGTGGGTGGTACGGTCGGCATGGTTGTGCTGGTCGTCTACCATCCCTATTTCCTCATGTATAACCTTGTGCTCATGGCTGGGTTTGCCCTCACGTTCTTCGTGCTGTCCCGTGGTGCCCTCAAGACGACCCTCGCCATGTCTCACGCGAAATACGACGTCTTCAATTTTATTCAAGAGGTTTCAAAGAATGCACTGCAGCTGAAGGCCACTGACAGCCGCCCGTTTCTCATGCACAAAACGAACGAGCTTGTCACTCGGTATGTTGAAACTCGGAAGGCGCGATTTGCGGTTCTCGTGCGGCAATACATCGGTTCGGTGGGTGGACAAGCCATCGCACAAGCCGGAGCGCTCGGCATCGCAGCCTCGCTCATGGCGGGGGGGCAGCTGACTCTGGGGCAGTTAGTCGCTGTTCAAGCGGTCGTGAGTGCACTCGTCATCAATTTCGACTCCCTGATCAAGAATATGGGGTTTGTGTACTATTTCTTCGCCTCCCTGACCCACCTTGATGAGGCCTTTAGTCAGGAGCAAGATCAGGTCTCAACCGAATCAACGGTGGCGTTGCCCAAGCACTTGACTCAAGGAGTCCGGGTTACCTGCAAAGGGGTTAGTTTGGTTCATGGTGGGGTGTCCGTATTCGATGGCTTCAACCTGGATGTCGCACCGGGTGAGAAGCTCGGGATCTACGCTCGGACAACGTCGGCCAAAACAGCTCTGGCCAGAGTGTTGGGTGGTCTCGAAGTTCCAACGAGCGGTGTCGTTCAGTACAATGGGGTTGATCTCCGCTATATCGAAGGCAATGCGATCAACCAATGCCGCAGTGTCATCATTGACTCTCAGTTGTCATTGGTGAAGGGAACGATTGAAGAAAATATCGTGATGGGACGTTCCTATGTCACGTACGATGATCTCAACTGGGCGCTTCGTTTCACGGAACTTGAAGAAGATGTCGAGGGGTTGCCACGCGGGGTGAAGTCCGATGTCTCTGCGCTGGGAGAATCGCTTTCACCGACTCACATTGTGCAGATCCTCATGGCTAGAGCCATTTTGGGACGTCCGCAAGTCCTTATATTTGATGGCCTCATTCACTCGCTCGAGCCGTCGTTGCGTGAGCGTATCCTGCGTCGGCTGTGCTCGAAAGATGAAGCATGGTCTGTGATCTTCGTGTCGACGGATCCCAATCTTACGGATCATGCGGACCGTCGTATTATGCTGCATCATGCTCATGCGTAAGCGATTGGAACGGCAAATCAACACCGGTAAATTAATGGAGGCTCCATGGCTAGCCTAGGTCGCAGTCTGGAAAACAGTGGAGAACGTGCGCTGGTCCGGCGAGGGGTCGGCTTAGAGGCCATCGCCATCGAACAGGGGCCGGCATTGGCCAAGATGCCGTGCTGGGAAGCGGTACAGATTCCTCGCGGAATGTTCACGGCTTCTCGTGCCATTCTGACGATTCTGTTGCTCTTTCTGATCATCCTCGAATTCGTACCCTGGACACAAACGATCCAGGCCTCTGGGAAAGTGTCGGCCTACACGCCCTATGATCGACCACAAAAGATTGAGTCTCGGATTACAGGCCGTATCAAAACCTGGCATATTTACGAAGGCGTCAAAGTCAAAAAGGGTGAACTTGTCGGCGAGTTGGAAGATTACGATCCAACCTTTATGGCGCCTGAGATTCTCCCCCTCTTCGAACAGCGCAAGGTAGCGTTGGAGCAAACGCGCCAGGCAGCTCTGTCCAGGGCTGATCAGCTGACAAAAAGAATAGGGGAGATGAAAAAGTTGGTGCAGGCTGCCGTCCCCTCGGCGGAGGCTCGCGTGGTGGAGGCAGATAATAGAGTGCGTGAGGCCCAACAGAAGGTTGAGCAGTACAAGATTGATGTGCTCACGGCCCAGCTCAATGTTGATCGGCATCGGCAACTTGTCCGGGACGGGCTGGTTTCCCAGCGGGAACTTGAGCTCACGATCCAAACTGAGATCGGTACCAAGGCTGGTCTGCAGGCAGCACAGGCTGCTCTGTTGGCTGCCGAGCAGTCTCGGTCGGCCTTGAGCTTCGGTCGTGATCAAGTGTCAGCTGATGTGCATCAGAAACTGATGGACGCCATTGCATCACGTGATTCCGCCGTTGCAGAAGCTGCCAAAGCAACCGAATCCTTGGCTGAAATCTCCTACAAACAACAAGGAGTGCAGCAACGTATTGAGGCCGCAAAGCTTTATGCCCCGATGGACGGCACGGTCGTTAAGATGGCCAGAGTCGGAATTAACGAAACGGTTAAGCAGGGAGATGAGCTGGTTACCATTTCTCCACTCGCCTCTGATCCGGCCATAGAAATGGTGGCGGAAGGGCTTGATTCCCCATTGTTGACCGCAGGCAGAAAAGTACGAATCCTGTTCTTTGGAGTTCCGGCTATTCCCTTACCGGCCTGGCCTGGATTGATGGCGGGCACTCGCGGGGGTGTGATCAAGGTGGTTGACCAGATTGACGATGGAAAAGGCAACTACCGATTCTGGGTCGTTCCTGATCCAGAAGATCCTCAACCATGGCCTGATCAGGCTCAGGTGCGGCAGGGCACCAAGGTATTGGGCTGGGTGATCATGAATCGTGTCCCTCTGTGGTATGAACTATGGCGGCGGTTTAACTTCTTCCCGCCGGACTATCTGGAGCGGGAGCCCAGTGTGTTTGAGATGTTCGCGCCAAAAGTGGCGGCACCGGGCGGCAAATAGTCGATCGTGCCGCACCATCGGTGCGGCACCTCACCTCTCCTTCTTGAAGATGGCTCAGGGCATTTCCCTGGGCCATCTTTGTAATGAGCAATCGCTGTAAGCTTTGTCTCCGTCAATTTTCTGGTGCATGTTCATTTCTCCAACGCACCGTGATCGGCAGCCACAGCTCCTGCAGTGGTCTCGTTGTGAGTGCAGACCAGCGAATTGCTGTTAGCGCCGTACCCCGCTCAATTGTTCAAAAGGTTAATTGTCACAACTCCAATCTCCTTGACCGCAATAGTTGGACTCGCTAAGGTGCCACTACTTTTCTCTGGAATGAGAATGCATGGTTGACATAGAAGGAGAGGTAGATGATGGCCAGAATACTGCAGGCAGCGAGTCGGTCTCGGCAACGAGTGAGCCGAGAGGTCAAGAACCGCAAGCCGCTTGTCGGGGTCTTGGGGGGGAGTAACTCGGATTTTCCTGTTTTGGAAAAGGCCGGAGTGATTTTGGACGAGCTCAATATTCCCTATGAATTACTTGTCGTTTCTGCGCATCGAACGCCAGACCGCCTCTTCGAGTACGCCACCAGTGCTCCAGGACGCGGGATCAAAGTCATCATTGCGGGGGCTGGAGGAGCGGCTCACCTTCCCGGCATGTTGGCAGCTAAGACTCATCTTCCGGTGATCGGTGTCCCGATTCCTACAGAAAACCTTCGCGGCCTCGATTCCTTGTTGTCCATCGTTCAGATGCCCAAAGGGATTCCCGTGGCCACCGTGGCGATCGGAGGAGCCGAGAATGCTGGCCTCCTCGCAGGCCAGATTTTGGCGGGAAGCCATCCTGAAATTGCCCACAACATTAAGCGCTATCGGGCGGCTCAAACGAAGCGCGTTCTCAATTCTCCCGAGGCCAAGGGCACAGGTCTTGGTAACCTTGGAGTGGACGAGATGAGCCGACGACCGTGACGACACCAATCCTTGAGCCTGGCTCCATACTCGGGGTATTGGGTGGGGGACAATTGGGGGCGATGTTCACCGGGGCTGCCCACCGTATGGGCTATCAGGTGGCTGTCTGGGATCCAGATGCCGATGCGCCAGCTCATCGGCTTGCCGCCCATTCATTTACTGCGCCATTCTCAGATCTTGGCGCCCGTGACCAATTTGCCCGTCTCGTCGATGCCGTTACTCTGGAATGGGAAAATGTGCCGGCTGCGCTCTGTGAATGGTTGGAGATCCGTCGCCCGATGCGACCTTCCGGAGCTGTGCTCAATATCCTCCAAGACCGGATTGAACAGAAGCAATACTTACTGTCACGACACCTCTCTGTCCCCGCGTTTGCTATCGTCGAATCGTCATCTCAACTAGTCTCAGCTGTCGACCGTCTCGGCCTTCCCGCTGTCTGTAAGACCGCAAAGAGTGGGTACGATGGGAAAGGTCAGTGGCTACTTCGAAAGCCCGCGGATGTCCGGGATATTGAAGACCTCTTGGAAACAGCCACGTCCGGTCATCGATGGATTCTTGAACAATTCGTTGAATATGTCCGAGAGCTCTCAGTGCTCGTCGTACGAAGCGAGTGTGGCGCATCCTGTGTGTATCCAGTGGTCGAGAATCGGCATGAGCTGGGCATCTTACGAGAAACGCGGGTACCTGCTGCTATTCCACTTGACGTTGCTGAGCAGGCAACAGAACTTTCGAAGCGAGCCGTCACGGCGTTACGGGGTGTAGGTGTATTTTGTGTGGAACTCTTTCAGGCCAACGATGGGTCCCTCCTTATTAACGAGATTGCACCTCGTCCTCACAACTCGGGTCACTATACGTTGGACGTTTGTACGGTATCCCAATTCGAGCAACAGGTACGAGTGACCTGTGGGCTTCCATTGGGAGAAGCAAGGCTCTTGAGCCCTGCGGTAATGGTCAATCTCATTGGTGAGGAAGTAGGATCTGTGACATCCAGGGAAGGATCCTCTGCACTCCATTCAACCGCAGGGGCTGTGCTTCATCTGTACGGAAAGCGGATGATTCGTCCCGGTAGAAAGATGGGGCATGTGACTTTTACCGCTCCTCAAGTGGCGACAGCAGCAGAATTGGCTCACCAATTCATCAAGCGGGTCCCAAGGCCCGCGTAAGGTCGTTCCCATACATCTTGGCTGCCGGAGAGCCTTTTTACCCCATGTACAACAGGCTACTATCGTTCGATTTTGTCAATGGCTGGTCCGTAAAGGATCGGGAGGAAGATAAAAACCCTCGTAAGTAACATGGTTGGCTTGGAATCCTAAGGTATGACACTTGCTGGATCCCACGTCCTGTTGCAAGCGGGAGGCTTGAAAAACATGGGACAAAATTTGGTCCAAGCAGGTTCCGGTCAGGGGTCGGCTAGACTCTGTCAGTTGCTTTCGAACCCAAGCTCCCGGTTCCTGGTTCTCCAGGGCCTCGTTACCATCATCCTTTCGTATGAATTGCTCTTCGGTGCCGAATCAGTCGTGAGTCGAGTGATGAGCAATAGTCTGGTGGTAGGGCTATGGCTGGGAATCCTCGTCATCGCGATGTTGCCTCAAGCTCTACTGGGATCGGCCTGGTTCAGTGCAGGACTTGTTGCAGCAGATACGCTGCTCGTGACAACGGTCATCTATCTTTCCGGGAACGCCCGATCAGATCTGTACATTGCCTATTTTGTTCTTATGTTGGTGGCGGCGTCAGTCAGGCGGCTCAGTCATCTACTTGGCCTCTCACTGCTCTTGAGTGCTGGCTATGCAGTTGTGCTCTATGAGGGGGTTCTGCAAACCGGAGTCATGGCTACCGGACAGCTGCTGGGCATCCCGGTTCTTCTCGTCATGGCGGTGTTCTACGGGGTCGCACTAGAAAGCACGGCCGTTGCTCAAGAAGAAAAGGCCTCGCTCCAGAAGGATGTAGAGCAGCTGAAGACGACCGAGGAGGAATTGGAGACCGCCAAAACTCACCTTGAAGCCAGAATTAAATCCCTGAAAGAGGATCTTGCAAAGGCGAATGTCGGTCTCCGCGAGGGGCATGTTGTCAGGAAGGGACTTGAGCGACAACTTCATGAGGCACAGAAGATGGAAGCCGTCGGTCGAGTCACGGCCAGAATTGCAGGTGAATTCGGGGCGTTGTTTGCTGTCATTGGAAAGCAGACCGGTCTCATGTTATCGGGTCTGCCGCCGAACGACCCTCTCAGGTCTTCTGCCGATGAGCTCTTTAGGGTCGGGGAAAAGGCTGCCACGCTCACGGCTCAGCTCATTGCACTGGAGTGTGAGAGCCGGCACGTTGGACACATCTGGTCCGTCCAAGCGGTGTTCGCCGATCTGCACAGTATGATCGTGAGTCTTTTACCCGACCATATTGAGCTGATCGTCAAGGCGGATGAGCAGGTGGCCTATGCCGAGGTGGATCGAGAAGGCTTGGAAACCGTTCTTCTTCAATTGGTTGTTAATGCACGAGATGCTATGCCCAACGGAGGCCGACTGACGATTGAGATCAAGACCATTGAGGAGCTTCAAAAATTGGCCCGACCGATGTCGGTCAATACAGCACATTCCCAGATCCTCATTCAAATCAGTGATACCGGAACCGGCATGAGTCTGGATACTCAGGCCCATATGTTCGAACCGCTGTTCTCGACGAAAGAAACCAACATTGGCCTTGGTCTCACTGCGGTCTTTGGGATTGTTAAACAAAACTGCGGACTTCTAGACGTCGAGAGCCGACCAGGGCAAGGGACGGTTGTCCGAGTCGTGTTCCCTGCGGCTCCGGCGCAGGAGGTACGGGACGAGATGACTCCCAAAGCGATGTTGGCCAAAGGAGATGAAACGATCTTGCTTGTGGAGGAAAGCGAAATCGAGCGGAAGCTGGCACGGTCCATCTTACAGCGCCATCGCTATCGAGTCTTGGAAGCGGCCTCATCGGTCGAGGCGCTTATGCTCACTCAACACTATAAGGGGATTGTTCATCTCGCAGTGAGTCCCTTAGTGATGCGTGAGATCGGAGGGCGTGAACTTGCCCGCCGACTTCTGCGCCAGCATCCAACGATGAAGACGCTGTTTGTCTCGGGCTACGATGATGAAACGATTCAGCACCATCGGATCAATCAGCGGTTTGTCCTACAGCATCCCTACCGTCAGTCCGGATTAGTCGAGAAGGTCAGAGAGATGTTGGATGCTGCATGAGCAGTCTTCTCGGTTCAGGGAGGGACGTCCTCATTAAGACCACGTCGACCGGCCAGGCGAAAAAAAACGCACATCCTTCCGTTTGAAAAGACCGATCAGTGCCATGCCTGCGATGAATCCACCGATATGAGCGAAAAAGGCTACGCCCCCTCCTGTTGCGCCTACGCTCATGCCTCCGCTGATCAGCTGCGTGATAAACCACATGACGAGAACGATGCCCGCTGCCACTCGGGTCATCCCGATCGCCGGCAGCAAGACCAGCACGTGAGCGCGTGGAAATAACAGCAGATAGGCACCGAGTACAGCCGAGATGGCTCCGCTGGCGCCCACCATCGGGATTTGGGAGGAAGGGTCAGTTAAGGCATGGCTCAGCGCAGCCAGGATACCAGATAGGAGATAGAAGACGACGAACTTCGAGTGACCCATCGCATCTTCGATATTATTGCCGAAAATCCAGAGGTAGAGCATGTTCCCGAGTAAGTGCATCCAGCCTCCGTGAAGAAACATGCTGGTCACCAGGCTGAGGGATGCCGGAAAGGCAACGGCTTCCTCGGGAAGCGAAGCCTGGCCGAAGACAATGGCAGGGATGGCGCCGTATTGAAATGCGAAGAGCTCGGCAGCCTCCTGGGGAAGATTCACTTGATAGAGAAACACCGCGACACAGATGCCGATAAAGATCATCGTGACGATGGGAGTTCGTTGAGTGGGATTATCGTCGTGGAGAGGAATCATGAGGGTCTGTGGCTATGCTGTTTGGCGATGTTCTCGGAACATACGAGGCAATCTAGGATCACTCGGAGGAGTTCCATCCGTCTCCAGCGGAACGGAAAAGCCGGCTGCATGGGTATGGCCCCCGCCGCCAAACGAGGCGGCAATGGTCCCAACATCAGTCCCGTCGGCTCGGGACCGCATGCTGAAATAGCGACGACCATCGCGGTCATGCCAGATCAGGCAAAAAGGATGATGCGGCGAGAGCCGTTCGCCGATTTGGCTCGTGAGAATGGCGCTTTGCACGGAGGGAACGACCACCCCCTGGAATTCAACCAGAGCGGCCTGTGCCGCGAGTTTGCCGACCAGTTCCTGTTCATACCGCAAGATGGCTCGGCCTTCCTGCTCGAGGGTCGACTGAGTAAAGCGATCCCATACATTGAAATCAAAGGGGTAGGAAGCCAAGGCCGCGTTGATTTCGCGACTGTTCGGCAAAGCCCAGGTCCATAAATCCTTGTCTTGAATGTATTGAAGCAGCCAGGGAGCCGGCGTGCGGTGGGCCCATTCCCAGCTTAGGACGGCGCCGGACTTTGTTTGATCGAAGTACGCATTTGAAAAGCCGTCCAAGGTCCGCTCAGCGGTGATATGGTGATCGAGAACCAGAAGTTCTTTGGTCTCGGAGGCCATAGCTTCCAGAATCGGCCGAGCATAGCTGAAATCTACGATCACGACACGGCGATCCTTGAGATCGGGAGGGGGCGGGTGGCCATGTTTGACTGGTGAAAAACTCGCGCTCGGAAACTTTTTCCAGAGAGCCCAGGCTGCCCCGAACCCATCGGAACATTCGGCATGGTACAGGACAATGTCCGGAGAACCATGGAATGGAGGTGCTGAAGATACATTACCCATAAGAGTTGAGAGAGAATAGCATGCCCAAGTCAGGACTAAAAGGCATCTGTCGCGTTCATGCCGACATGTACGGCATGGCTCACAACTCGTTCAGGTGACAGATCAATTGGCGAAGTCGGCCGGCGTTGCGTCGATTAAAAGTGAACACGAGTCGAGGGAGATCACGCAGAGCCGGTTCGTCCAATTCTTCCGTGAGTGGGCCGCGAAGTTCGAACGTGCCGTCCGATAGGAGATCGGAGAATCGCTCCCGGAGCTGTTCGAGTTGCTCAGGCGTAATGGCCTGCTTGAGTCGCATTGCCAGCTCTCGTCCCACAAAGCGCATAGAATGATAACGGCGGTAAAATCTGATGATCTGGCTCACAGCTGCATCTGCGGTCGTGACGATTGAGAAGAGACTCATGTCCTCTTCATTGATGAGCTTGCGTTTCAGCAGTTGCCTCGTCACAAACGCCGACCAATCGTCCCAATAGTCGCAGCCGGGGGCTTGAAGACAGATGATCGGTTGCGGATCACTCTTGCCGGTTTGGGCGAGCGTGAGGATTTCAAAACCTTCGTCGTGCGTTCCGAACCCGCCAGGGAAGAGCGCGATGGCGTTGGCTTCCTTTTGAAACATCAACTTGCGGGTGAAAAAGTATTTGAAGGTAATCAGCTTTGGGTCATCGGCGATCGTGGAGTTCGGACCTTGTTCGAAGGGCAGCATGATGTTGACGCCGAAGCTGTTCTCGCGTCCGGCGCCCTCTTGGGCGGCGCGCATGATCCCATCTGCCCCGCCGGTGATGACCATGAACCCTGCTCGGACGATGCTTTGGGAGAATTGATGGGCAAGTTGATAATTGGGATCGTCGGAGGGGGTGCGCGCTGAGCCAAAAATGCTGACTTTCTGCCGGTTGCGATAGCCGTTGAAGACACCGAATGCATGACGCAGTTCTTTGACAGCGCGGTTCACGATTTTCACATCCAAGAGATCTAAGTGTGCGTCATGGAGTTTCAACATACCCGTCAGGAGCTCTCGCATGAGTGCGGCATGCAGGTCGTCCTCCGGGCTATTAAGAAGAGTGCTGACCTGATGAAGAATCTCATCTCGCGATAAAACGGGGCGGGATCGACTCTGCGAAATCTTACCGGTTGTATTCATAGCTACCCTTTCCATTGAGTGAGACACAAAATTGTACCAATGGATCAGACGTTGGTCAAAGATTGTCGGGATCTGGTGCGATCTAGGAGGGCTCGAACGACTTAGGAAGATTGGCCAGCACCCAGGCTTTGATTCTGGACTGGTCGGCGGGAGAGAGATCGACGAATTGTATCTCTATACCCCGAGGTGCGGCTATGAGGGAACCTCTGTTGCCGGACACCGACTCAACGCTCGTGTTATTCAAGATGCTCCCTCGGATGGTCAAGGGACTCATCATCTCAGAGAGGCAAAAGCTCAATAGGACTCTGGTCCCAGGTAGTAACAGCGAGGGCGACTCCACTGAAGCCCCGGCATGACTGAGCTGTGAGATGGTGACCGGATGCTCATCTCCCACGCCCTCTCCCTCCAGGACACTGATGGTAGCTGAGATCTTCGTCGTGCATCGCTTTGGGGAAAGAATCAGGTCTCTTGCGGTGAGGACGCCGACCGGTTGATCTTGTTTCGTGACGATGAGGATCGGTGTCCCGGTGGACATCATGAGTGCCGAGGCCTCGTCCATCGCTCGATCGTACTCGATAAATTGGACTGGTCTTGTCATGATGGCTCGGACCTCAATGTCATCCGGTTCGAGGCCCTGCGCAACGACCTTTTTGACGATGTCGGTCGGTGTCATGAGCCCGAAACGAGACTCGGTATCCTTGACCAAGAGGCAGGGCATGCGTTCGCGTTCCAAAAGCGACGCGGCTTCAGTAACCGAGACGTCTCCCGGTACCTGGACTACGCCGGGTGTCATCATATGTGCAACCAGTATGGTCTGGTGATCCGTGGCCTTTGGCTCTTGACTGTCCGTGTCTGCCATTCCTCAGCGAGGTCCTTTTTTCTCACGAATCTGCCCCCCTCCTGGCCGCAATGTATGCCAAGTATAGCAGAAGGTCCATGGGGGCCATGAGAGGTTGAAAGCCTTGTCATTCAATGGTTTTCCGGCATACACTAGAAATGTGTTTTGACTGTCGGTAAGAGAGAAATGATGGCGTCGAGTGGGCCTTATCATAGGGAGTTCCTTCGTCGGCTCGAGACCATTCCGATTCATGGGTTGGGGCTTTCCGTCGATATTCATGCTCCGGACCTTTCTAGCTTGCGGGGAACGCTACAAGAACGTCAAGTGCCGCCTGCCTACCTTGAAGTGTTCCGTACGACATCGAGGGTGTTAGCATCCACCAGGAAAGCGGCCGGCAACGGTCTACTGACATATCATGGCGAAGGGTTGTGGGTCACTCAACCCCAGATGGCCGATTCGACGGCGTTTGGACAAGAAATCTCCGAGGCTGCTGAGCAACTGGTAATCTTGCAGAGTGCCTGGCTGAATCATGAGTGTGCGACAAAATATCTCGCCGGCTATCACTACGGGACCTACCTTCCCCCGCTCTATACGCCGTTAAGCGCGAACGTGGTGGCTGATAATACACGATTGATCCAACGTCTGCTTGATCAACGGTGTCGTTTGGCCAATGGGAGCACACCACTGATGCTCCTTGAAATGCCGCCCCTCACGTACTTTGTCGCTGGGACCATGTCTATCCCAAGGTTTTTTCAGGTCATCAGCGAACAGGTTCCCTGTGGGCTGGTCTTGGACGTGGGCCATCTCTGGACGGTGTTTCGCTATTCCGGCGCGCATCGGAACATGTCGCTCACACGATTTATCGAAGCATTTCTCAACGAGTTTCCCATGGACCGTGTGGTTGAGATTCACGTGGCGGGTCTGGCCATTCATGAATCAGACCGAGCCCTCGCGTCACGACTGGGGGGTGGTCTAGGCGATGACGCGCTTCCTGCCTGGATTGATGCCCATTCCGCTCCCATTCCGACCGTCTTGTTCGAGATGCTCGATCAGATTTTATGCCACCCACAGCTCACCAGCCTGAAAGGTCTTGCTCTGGAGGTGGATACGAAACCGGTCGAATTGATCGTGGATGAATTCGTGGCGTTCACCCGTCGTTATGGGGTACTGTTCCACCAGTTGACCAACACTGAACAGGTCGTGCCGGATTCCGAGCCATGCGCACTGTCGGAAGGGCCGAGGGCAACACCAGGTACAGCAACCCTTGAAGCGGCGTATGATCGATATGCCCGAGTTGTGGCGGGAACGATGGAGCCAGCGGGAGCAGAATGGAGCCAAGCCACTGTCAACATCCAAGAGCTGAACCTCTATCGTTCCGTCTATCTCCCGTATGAGATTCTTCACTGGGGAGGAAAGATAGAGGATATGTTTGTAGAATCCTGTCGTCGGCTTAAAGAGCGCGATGTGTCGCTTGATGGGTTTGTGGCATTCTGGTTCCGTGAGCCACGGACTCTCGTCGGTACGTACGACTTCTTCCTGCTGAAGGTCGACCGGTTTGTAGAGTTTATCCATGAGGTGGTGCCAGAGTTGCACGGCATTGCCGAAAGAGAAGCCGAGGACCTTCGCCGAGCGTACCACTTTGCCAACGAACCCGGTGTTCCAGCGTACGAGAGCTGATATGAGCTTTTGGTTGAATCTCCCACGTCCGATCATTGGATTGTCTCCAATGGATGGTGTCACCGATGCGTGCTTCCGATCTGTCATCGCACAGCAAGGAAAGCCGGATGTCAGCTTTACAGAATTTACACATGTCCATGACATCTGTCATGGACCGGAAAAGTGCTTGGAGACGCTTCGGTACAGCGAGGGGGAGCGTCCCATCGTGGCGCAGCTCTATGGGAAAGACCCGGAGCGTTTCTATTTGGCGGCCCAGGCGGTGTGCGAGTTAGGCTTTGATGGGCTGGACATCAATATGGGATGTCCGTCGAAGAGTGTGGCGTCGTCGGGATCAGGCGCCGGGCTGATCCGCACGCCGGAACTGGCGCGCACAATCATGCAGGCAGCCAAACGGGGCATCGAGGATTGGGCCGACGGACAGACGCTTGAACAAGCAGGGTTGAAGCCGGCGCGCATTGCCATGTTTGAACGTCTCAATCAACAGCGCGGCGACACGAGCCCTCCCCCGCGGCGGCGACTGCCGCTGTCCGTGAAGACGCGGATTGGGTACGATTCGGTCACGGTTGAAGACTGGGTCAAACAACTTTTACTGGAAGCGCCGGCCGTGCTCTCGCTCCATGGACGAACGCTCCAGCAGATGTATCGCGGCACGGCGGACTGGTCGGCCATTGCCCGCGCTGCCGCACTCGCGCGGGGAACCACGACATTAGTATTGGGAAATGGGGACATTCAGCGTCTTGACGACATCGCCGGAAGAGTGTGTGACACGGGAGTCGATGGAGTGTTGGTCGGGCGAGGGGTGCTTGGCGCGCCGTGGTTCTTTCACGCAAAGGAACGGGCTCGCATAGGAGTCGGTGGTGTGCGCGATCCTGAGGTCGGATCGGATGTCTGTGCGCGTCCGCTGCACGAACGGTTTGCGGTCTTAGTCGAACATGCCCGTCAGTTCACGCAGTTCTTTGGCGCACAGCAATTTCACCGCATGCGCAAACATCTGGGCTGGTATTGTAAAGGTTTTCCACATGCCGCCTCGCTTCGCGCACAGATGGTGCGGGTCTCATCTGTCGAAGAGCTCCGTGCCCTGCTCGCAGAGTTTCACGATCGGCCGGAAGCCATCACGGACCTGCCCCAGACTGAATTAGCCGAGGAGTCGAGCGTACTGGTCTCACGATGCAGCTAGTGCTGGCGTCGAGTTCGCCACGCCGCCAGGAACTCCTGGCACTGCTGGGCCTTTCCTTCGAGGTGTGCCCGTCGGAGTTCGACGAACACCCCACGGTTGGGTTGTCGCCAATTGAGCAGGTCAGGCGTTTCGCGCGCGAAAAGGCGAGAGCCGTGGCATGTGTGAGGCCACGAGCCCTTGTGCTCGGCAGTGATACCGTGATCGATCTCGATGGCCAACTGCTCGGGAAGCCGGTCGATCTTGCAGATGCACGCACCATGCTGGCACGTCTGGCTGGCCGTTCCCATCAGGTCCATACGGCCGTCGCCTTATGCGACCGAGAGCGGCATATTGAATCAGTGGAGGTGGCCACGGCGGAAGTCTGGATGAAAGCGGACCTCGAGCACGCGTATGAACGGTATCTTGCATCGGAGGAGTCGTTAGGCAAAGCCGGAGCCTATGCGATCCAAGGACTCGGTGCAGGTCTGGTAGAACGGATCGCCGGCGACTATACGACCGTGGTGGGATTACCGCTGAAGCTTGTGGCGCATCTGCTTCGGTCAGCCGGTTATCCTCTTCTCGTGAACGTCGAGGACCTGTATCGACGTCAACCATATGCGAACTGGAATCGGTTCGTCTCCTAATTGCAAAGGCATGAGGGTTCACCTACAATGCACGCCATTAATCTGATTGTGCCTAATTCGTTGGGTCTCGCCATATCGGCCAAATAAAAGGAAGGCATGACTGTTCGCAAACGGATTGCGTCGCTGGTGGGCTTGATCGGAGTCCTTGCGGCAGGGAACAGTGGCGTGTGGGCGATTGAGGTCAATCTATCGCCCGACGAGGCGCACAAAGCGCTGGAGATCGGGCGCATTCCGATGGAAAAGGCTAATTCGCCGGAAGACGTAAAGAAAGTCCTTCAGCAAGCGTCCTTAGCGACTCGCGTGGGGGCCGACCCGGAGAAAGAGCCCTGCGGCGCGAGCGCTGTCCTTCGCACCAAGCGGTATCGCCTGGAAGCCTTTGGTCGCCAAGAGGCGGCAGAATCAAAGAAGCGGAAGACAGACGTGCGCATGCCCGAGGAGTTCATCCAGAAAGTGATGGACATGCCCAACATGGAAATGGAAGTACAGCTGTGCGGCGATGATGAGTATTTCGCCGAGGGCGCATTGATTGAGTTGCAGCAAGGATCGAAGCGGATCAAGCCGATCGACATCGGTAAGGCCGAACGGGGGAGAAAAAACGAAACGAACGGCCCAGTCTTCCGATCCCGGTTTACCGCAGTGTTTGCCTATGAACAGTTCGACCCCAACGCCACGTCGGTGTTCGTCGTCAATCTGCAAGACGGACAAGAGATCAGAATTCCCGCCGAATTGTCCAAAGTGAAGTAAGCCTCGTTCATTCCCAGGCCTTCTTCCCTCGTTTCAGCAACGACTTGAACAGCGGTTTGATCTCCTTATGAACGTTGCGCGACGAATCCGGCGCGGACACTCGTCGAGTATTTGAGGAACTGTCGGACGTGACGTTCGGCTTGGATCGCATCCTGATGGAGGCCCAGGAGATCCTGGACCTCACGCGCGGACTTGATAAACCGGCTGGCTGGTTTCCCCACTGAGCTGCGAGCAAGTTCCGCTGCGTAGCGGGCGCGTTTAGCCTTGATGCGGATCTTGTGCAGTGTGGCGTCCGATGGGGAAGGGGCGAGCCGGCTGATCGCCTTGCGCAACTTTTTGAATTCCTGTCTGGCGAGGTCGCGCACGGTCAGGGGAGACTCCACGACAGCAGGGTCTTGCGCCGCTTGTTGAAGCCGCCGGATCAGTTCCACGTAGCGAACGCCTGTGAGCTCGCTGACCACCATCTGCTGAGCGGCCTCTCGTTGCGTGCGTAGATGGGAGATGAATGGTGCCAGCAGCTTGCGATCTCGCGCATCTAAATTGGCAGATTCTTGCGTGAAATGGGCGATCTGGACGTCGAGATCGCGGGCTGGCCCTAGCAGCTCGCTGAGCCATGTGAGCTCTTGTTCCAGTGTCGTGACCCATGTGGGCAGGAGGGTCGGCCGGGCTGTGCGGAGTATCGCGCGCAGGCGCCTGGTCCCGACGCGCATTTGATGCAGGCTCTCAGGCTCGGTGCCGAGTCTCGTGCCGGGATCATGGGCCAGGAGCCATCCGACGTGCTGCGCGAGCGCCCACTTGAGATAGTCGACCACCGGGGCCTTCGGCTCAGGCGGTGCAGAGGGGGTGGGGGCTGGGAGCGAGAGGGCCCGAAAGAACTTGGGCCGTCCGTCATGATCGGACGCTCCGGCCTCGCGCAGCTGCCGTTCAAGGGAATGAAGCGAGGCCTCGTCTCCCTGCCGCTGTTCAATTTCGAGTTCGTGAAAGCGTTGGATGATACCGCCGTTCTTCTCAACTGCCACTGTGTCGAGGGCAATCTCCGCGACGGGCACTCGGCCATGATGCACCAAGAAGCCCCGTCGCCAGACACGCAGCGTCACGATCGGGACTAGGTGCCGATGGTCAAGATGGAGCATCAGCAGCTGTCGCAAGGAATCTGGTGGATTGGCTTGGGTGCCAGCCACTTCTATCTCCTGCCGATCGTCGCCCAACGGAATCTTCAGCTCGAAGGGTTATCCGTGCATGGGCCAGATCGTAGGCCGTCGTATCGTAATAGGTGGAGATCAGCTGCCGTCGGGGGAGCGGTGTGCCGGGCAGCCGAGGGAGGTGGAAATCAGGTGCGACGGTCAGCTTCCGTTCGCGTTCTCGTTGTGAAGAGATCGGGGAGGAGCGACCATGAGAAGCGAGAAGGGTGGCCAATCGAGACAAGGTGGAATTCTCACAGAAGAACCGGCGTTTCTAAGTATGGACGCTGGAGAGAGGGAAACGCAACTCCCGGTGGGTCGTCAGGAAATGCTGGGGGAGATCACCCGTGCGAACTGGCGATGTGGAAGAGAGGGGGCGAGGGGCCCCCTAACCGAGCAGGCAGCAGGCTCATGAAAGGCAGGGTCGTTAGAACTCGTCGAGGGAGACTGGACGAAGAAAGTCCCGAACCGACAGCAAACCGATGAGTGCACCGGCTTTTGTGACTCCTAGGTGGAGTGTGCGTTGCTTGTCCATGAGATCAGCGGCTTCCGTCAACGGCCGCCGCTCTTCGATGCCTGGTACCGGACTGCTCATGATGTCCTCCACCGGCACGAAGTACGCGGCTTTCTCCGCGCCCACAAACTTCTTGACGACATCCGACTCGGTCACAATGCCGATGATCTGCGCTTGGCGGACCACCAGCACACTTTCCACGTTACAGGCTTTCATCAATTTCGCCGCCTCCACGACCGATGTGCCCACATCCACCGTGACCGGTTCTTTCTGCATTAAGTTCCCTACGGTGACCATAACTGATCCTCCTTATTATTTATAATTGTATTGTTTGTATATTAGCGTTGGAGTATTGCTCGAGCGTTAAGGTGAGATTACGTTGGGGTAAAATTCAGGGGAGCTTGCAGCAAACTAACCACTTCGAACTCACCCGTGCAATCTCCGCATAGGATAGCGGGGAGTGTCCCAAGGCGAGTGCCAGCTCCTGACCTTGCCGGCTCAACGCGTAGCGGACCAGCTCTGCAGACGGGGGAGTAGGGTTCGATCTTGAGGGTCTGGTGATATACAGGTAAAGATTTCGTCGAACAGGGTGGAGGCGATCCACTTTACTAGGTATTAAAAAGTTGGCATTCCGGTTGTCGTTGTGAACGAAGACGGTCGATGCGTGACGAGCCACGGGAACCTCCATCGGTACATACCCATATTCGAAGATAAATTCCGCAATTTCAGTGGGAGTGATGCGGCGGGACATGGCTGCGATCTCCGCCCGACGTTCAAGGAGTGCTGCGAGGCCGGAGTTGGGGTCCTCTCGTATCACAGTGACTATCAGGTCCGGATGCTGGCGAATCAGATCCCCTGCCCAGGCCTCAACCAAGGGCTTCATCGTTTCAGGCGCGGAAATGGTCAGTCTGCCGGATACTGAATCCTGAACGATATAGGCCGGAATGTCAGGATCGATCGTCGCGCGAACTTGCGCCAAATTCTGCGGTGGAAGTACCCCCTGCACTGGTATCGCGATCACACAGACGACGAACGCCAAATGAGAACATTTCATCTGACCCCTCCTTTATGTTTGACCACTACCAATACGACATTGCGCCGGTATTAGACGGGTATTACAGGCCGGTAAATTTCCAGGGAAGGAACAGTGTTTTACACGGCGTTTACGATTCGGCAATGAGGCAGTGATGCACGACGGGTACATATCTACTCAATGCACAAAGGAGTCCGCCTCACGAGTAATCACGCTGACCCATTGATGTCTACGAGTCGAGTCCTCGTGGCATGCTTCACTGATGGGTGTTCAGAGGAACACACGAATAGGAATTCGCTGATCCAAGGCACGAGATGGGTGAATCAATGGAGCAGGACAATGTCCTGGTCCTCTTTTGAAGACAAGGAGGAAGACACTATGCTTGCTAAGCTGCGGGTGGGGTTCTTGCTCGTGAAGTCCCTTATGACTTGCGTGGGCATCATCGTGATGAGCGTCTGTGGCATCTTCATCAGACTAAGGTTGGTTCGGTGAAGTGATTACCTGCAACCGGTGAACAAGATGCACGACGCCGTACGCTGAAACTTGTCGGCGCTGATGGTGGTTTTGTTCTGCAGCGACAGTCAGCACGAAGACGTCAATTTCTATTTTCACAACAAACATTGATCTGAGCAAAGGAGATGGAATACCTGATTGCCGAGATCCGAACAGGGGGTTCTTCTCGGTATGGCACTGGTATTGTTCTTGGTTATCATAGCCATGTTCGCCCTTAGCATGGCCATGAGACCGGACCGGTGGAGTGAGCGGACCCACTCGGGCAACCGGCTACGTGTAACCAGGAGTGGCGGTGTCTCACCGGCTGCGTGATACAGCAGGCTGCCTCAGCGATTGGGAGACGACCTTCAAGATCAAACTGCGAGCGGGGGAGAACATCAGTGCGAAGAGGTGACGGTCGCTGCGAGATGATGTCTAGGCTTACCGGTTTGCCGAGAGCGAAATATTATCCTGACGCGGGCCGGTGGGGCTTGTTCCCCATCGGCTCGCGTATGTCTGCACGCCCATTCTCTTTGAACCTCCCCTGCTCAAGCTCGTTGCAAGTCGCTTCGCCTACTCGCGGCCCGCAGATAGCACGGTATATGTGAGTCCCACAATGGCGCTCAACAGGAACGCTTCGATGATCCACATGGTCATAACTGCTCGCCTCCTTCCGGTTTGGTGTTCGTTTGACAGTCATCATCGGCGACCCCACTGATCAACATGGTGGAAGTCTACAGAGGCGCTGTTTCGCGGCCATTACAGAGGTGCTAATTCTGTGTGAAAGGATGGTGATTGTCGAAAGGGGAGGAACCTGACGCGAGATATGGCTGCTGTCCCTATTCGTTCCTTCTGACAAGGCTTGTTTACCGCGGGGTGAGAAGAATAGAGTCGGCTCTTGTTCTTTGCGTGCTCCTGCGCATCGAGTCGTTTCAACAACGCTCGCGCCCTTCGCGTTCCGTTTCCTATTTGTCCGGCTTGCCTATTTGTCTTCCGTGGCATCCAGCCTCGGTATAACCTCCAGGTTGGCGATGGGCACGTCTCGATGAGCGCCCGCTGCATCGAGAGCAACGATATGGGAAGTGTCGGAGGGCCATCATCATTAAGAACCATGGTCCATACCTCCTGAGTGATCAGGGAGATACATGATGACGCTCCAGCGTTAGGTTGGCGTTACGTAGAAGTTACAGGTGGATACTTTCACTTTATTGGGATGGTTCTTTGATGAGTGTTAATGGAGAATTGGATTCTGATTCGCTGTTGTTTGGCTGCGAGCAGGATTCGACCGGCAGTGCCTGGGCCACTCGCAACTCACGCAGTAGAGCCCGCCCTTTTGCTTTATGCGCCTGCATCCGCCGCAGGATATCATCGAGAACACGGATGGCGTTGAGTATATGGGGGCCCTTGTTCAGCATCACGCACTCGGCACGTTGTCCCATCGCGGCATCCGTAATCTCGGCGCGGGATGGCATCCCTTTCTTGGCCAGGGTTTCCAGGACTTGTGTCGCCCAGATCACAGGGACGTGGGCCGCCTCCGAGATCCAGAGAATCTCTTCCTGAACTTCGGCCAAACGCTCAAAACCACATTCGACAGCCAGGTCACCTCGTGCGATCATCACACCGCACGACGGCCATCTCATCGCCGTCAGCAGCATCTCCGGCAAGTTCTCGAAGCCGCGCCGCGTTTCGATTTTCAGGACGATGGCGGGTTGCTGATGCCCGTGTGAAGCCAGGTGCTGTTGAAGTGACGCCACGTCCTGCGCGCTGTTCGCGAACGAAAGTCCGACGATGTCGGCATGCTCCGCGACAAAGGCGAGGTTCTCTAGGTCCACGGGAGTCAGCGCTGCCAGGCGAAGATTGCTCTCGGGCAGATTGATCCCTTTGTTGCTCCGGAGCCTGTCGCCGCCTGCGCGTGTGTGGGTTATTCGAATGAACGCTCGGTGTGGCTCGATCTTGTCAACCACGCCTCCGATCTTGCCGTCGTCGAACCAGATCGATTCCCCGGATCGAACGTCGTCGAATACTTCCGGTATGGTGCAGCCAATCGACGCAGGAGTGAGCACCTGCCCAGCACTGTCGCAGGTTGCAGCGCGGCCGGGTCTGATGTCACGCTGCAAGATGAGTACATCCCCTTGCCGGAGGACGATAGGGTTCTCACCCGGTGGCAGTTTACCAACGATTCCATCGCGGGTGCTTCGATCCGTTGTCATGGAGTGACGACTGAGGACTGTACCGGGGATGATGTACGTTGTCTTGGTGGCTTCCGCCCAGCAACCTTGTTCGGTGACGTCCACGATGGTGAGGCTGCGTTTGGCTTGCCGAGCGTCGGTGAGGTGGACCTCTTCGCCGGGACGAAGGCGGGCGAACCATGGGGCGGTGACGGGAAGACAAGCCTGCGCCGGAGCAGGAGGTGATTGGGGGGCAGTCGCTGGAGTCAACCACACCCGGGCGTGGGCAATGACTCTGCCATAGCTATCGCGACAGGGATGAATACGGACTACTTCCGGGCCCCGCTCCAGCGGGCCGGTACGGAGTTTTGGTCCGGCCAGATCCATGAGGATCTTGCAAGATCGACCCAGTACTTTTTTGGCACGCTTCATGTGCTCGATTAACCGCAACCATGCCGGGACATCATCGTGCGCACAATTGATGCGCATGCAATCCATCCCCTGTTGGAGCAAGTCATGAACCAACATATAATCATTCGCCGCCTCGCTCGGCATGGTCACCATGATCCGGGTCCCACGCCGAAGAGGTTGCGGACCTAACAATGTGTCGGTGTGTTCATCAAGGAGGCGTTGCCCAGTTGCGAAATCGGGTACGGTCTCCTCTGATGGCGGGACCTGATAGGGGCGCTGTGCCAAGCTGTGCAGAACCTGTAAAACGGCATCGAGTGTGGTCAGGACATGCGATTCAGCTCGACCAAGAGAGGATAGCCCCATCTCGGCTAGTCGGAGCTGCAATGGACGGAGATCGCGTTGACGCAGAGTCAGGTAATGCAGGAGATTGGCGGCACTGGCTCTGTAGTTGGGATGGATTCTACTCAGACGTGCTTCTGACACGGCCGACTCATCGACCATACCGGCCCTAATAGCCAAGAGCTCCCGAAGGATCAGTTCAAGATTGCCGTCACAAGGGGGAGTGGCGTGCAGAGAGTTGTGAGCTGTCACGGCCTCCATTCCAGCAGACGAACCGCTCTCAACATGGATAGAGGGAACTGGTGAATCCGTGGCGGTTCTAGTTTTCATGCTCAACTCTCAGAGGGTGAAGGGAAGTCTCAGGAGAGTACGATACCGGCGTCTTATGCCGCTTCGATGAACGACTTGTTAAATCGGTGTAAACTCCGGCAAGACTGGCAAGAACGGCCAACACCGTTACTCGAATTCCTCCCATCCGCTCAGGCGGCTGCCGAAGACCAGCGTTCGCTTGGTGGTGGAAACGAGAATGAGCCCATTGTCATTCTCCACACCCACGATGCGCTCATGCACGTCCAAGAGCCTCGACGCGAAGCCGCCGAGCAGTGGTGTGAATCCAACCACACGCTCATTGGTGATGAAGACTGCTCCGTAGTCGTTGCTGTGAAAGCGAGTCACCTTTTCCCGCACTCCTAACGCTTCTTCGAGCCACAGCCCGTTGACGCCCCGAAATCCGTATAGATGTCGATCCGTTCTGACGAGGCTGAAGCTTGGGAGGATCTTTCGTTCGAGGACTTTTTCGTTTACGTCCAGTTCTATCTTGCTCCAGGTCAGGGCACGGCTTGAAAACCCTAACAGCCAACGAGACGTGACGACGATACCATTGATCCCATTCGTGCCGGAACTGATGATCACTTCCTGTGCACCCAAGGGTATTTCCCGCCGGCCGCTCAGTTGACTGGTCGCAACGGCTTGACCAGACTCCAGCCACACCGTTACTTCAGGCTGGGGCTCTGCTCGGGTGACATCTTGCGAAAGGAGCCAGCCCAAAGAAAGGCAGGCGATGAAACATAGCCGACTTGATAGGGACGCTTTTCTAAGAGCATTCATGAGTCGTCCAAACAAATTAACATATGAAGGACCACGGCTGATTGCTTTATCCTGTCTGAGAAGGCCATTTCCGTCCGAGCGCTTTTTTAAGGCACACACCGCATCGAAGATTGCCCGGTAGGGGTCTCTCGGCGTTACGGCTGCGGCTCAAGAATCAGTAGGGGATAATCGGCGAGCGGGCTCTTACGCCACGAATTGTCCTCGAAGGAGATGCGTTTGCTTGACGAACACCAACAGTTGTCAGGGGTTAGTACGGCCCAGGATCGAAATGTTACAGATCTGTAACGCCCCTGCAACGGCGTTGTGATCGCATGCAGGATAAACTCCCACGGTTTGTCGGTTGGTAAGCTCATCGGATTCTTGGTGGTCCAATGGCTGTGTCACGGTGTGCGTTTTGTAAGATCCTGGCCACGTGCCTTTTCTGAACACGATCAGCCTCTCCATGTAGAATGCAAAAGAACAGGTGTAAGAGAATGTTCATCCTCAAGGAGCTTCCATGATCGACCAGTCTGCTGGGCAGGGAGAATCAGCCGCCGAGCCAGAGCAGGGTATCGATGAGTCGCGCCATTTCCTGAATCGAGAACTCAGCTGGCTGCGATTCAATCTGCGGGTTCTCGAAGAAGCCGAGGACAAGCGGCATCCTCTTTTGGAACGAGTGAAGTTTCTGGCGATCTTCGCCACGAATCTGGATGAGTTTTTCATGATTCGAGTATCAGGTCTCCATCGTCAGGTGGCTGGCGGAGTCGTCGGAACGACGCCCGATGGCATGACACCATCAGGGCAAATACTGGCGATCAACCGAGAGCTGATGGTCCACTATGAACGATACAACATGTGCTGGAAACAGGATGTTTTGCCCGGGTTGGAAGAAGCCGGCATTCGCATTCTACATTATGTAGAGCTGGGGCAGAGGGAACGAGAGGCGATCCAAGGGTACTTTCAGCGAGAAATATTTCCGGTGCTGACTCCGCTCGCCTTTGACCCGACCCATCCCTTCCCGCATATCTCGAGTCTGAGCTTTAATCTTGCCGTATTGGTAAATGACCCCGAGCGCGGTGACTGTTTCGCGCGCGTCAAAGTGCCTGACGTTTTCCCTCGACTGGTTCCGATCCCCACCGATGAGGATGTTGCGCGCCAACAGATGGGTTTGGGCGGGGCTGGAGGGGTGCAGCAATTTGTCTGGCTGGAAGAGGTTATTGCACACAACCTGGACAATCTCTTTCCCGGTCTGGACGTTGTCGCATCCTATCCATTCCGTGTGACGCGAGATGCCGATGTTGCGATTGAGGTAGACGAAGCATCCGATCTCATCGAGGCGGTGGAAGCACAGCTCGACCAGCGACAGTACACGTCAGCCGTTCGATTGGAATTGGATGCGGCGACACCCGGTCACATCCGCGAAATCCTGACAAGAAACCTTCAGCTACCGTTGTACCTTGTCTATGCGGGACACAGCCCGATCGGGATGGCTGGGATTCGTGAACTGCACGCACTTGACCGTGCTGATCTGAAGGATCCGCCGTTTGTTCCGGCCGTCCCTCCCTGCGTGAGTAAATCAGGCAGTCTTTTGGCTGCCATCCGTCAGCAGGACGTGCTCTTGTATCATCCTTATGACAGCTTCATGCCGGTCGTGGAATTTCTGCGAGAAGCAGCAAATGACCCGGACGTCCTCGCCATTAAACAGACTCTCTATCGCGTCAATCCCAAATCACCCATTGTCGATGCCCTGATGGAAGCTCGTGTCAACGGCAAGCAAGTCGCGGTCCTGGTGGAGCTCAAAGCTCGATTTGACGAAGAGAATAATATTGAATGGGCCAGAAAACTTGAGGATGAAGGTGTGCACGTTGTGTACGGCGTACGCGGGCTCAAAACGCATGCGAAGGTCTGTCTCATCGTCCGTCGCGAACCGGAGGGAATCCGCCGCTATGTCCATCTCGGCACCGGAAATTATAACGTGGTCACCAGTCGTATCTATACCGATGTGAGCTACTTCACCTGTGACCCTGCCATTACCCACGATGTATCCGATCTGTTCAACTCACTGACCGGGTATTCCCGCAAGAACATCTATTCCAAGTTGCTCGTTGCACCGACCACACTCAGGCAGCAAATACTCGATCGGATCGAGCGCGAGACCTCCCGCCATCGCGAGCACGCTGATGGATATATCGCGTTCAAGATGAACGCATTGGTCGATACACCGTGTATTCAGGCTCTCTACCAGGCATCGCAAGCCGGAGTCAGGATTGATCTTCAAGTGCGGGGCATTTGTTGCCTAAAGCCAGGCCTTCCGGGGATCAGCGAGACCATCACCGTTACTTCAGTGGTTGGACGTTTTCTGGAACACGCACGGATCTTCTATTTTCGTCACGGTGGGCAGAACGAGGTGCTGATGGGGAGCGCCGATCTGATGCCTCGAAATCTGGATCACCGGGTGGAAGTGGTGTTCCCTGTAGAAGATCCTCAGTGGCGTGAGATCATCATCAACGACATTCTCGGCATGGGGCTGCGGGACAATGTGCAGGCAAGACGGTTGCTTTCTGACGGAACGTATGAACGTAAGCAGCCGACACAGGGTGAAGCAGCTGTGAATTCTCAGGAATGGTTCTTGACTCACTGGAAGTCCAGGCCATGAAGAGCAGCGCGACAAGCTTCGCCTAATTTCCTGACCGCACATGGAACAATCAACATCAGCGAACACGAGTGATGTAGGCGAGGGGATTTCTCTCGACCGTGGCCTCGTTGTCCGGCATTTCAGGCAGATTGTGCTCTGGCCGCTGCAGCTGATGCCGATCCGTGACGATCTGCCGATCCAGAAACACTGCGACTTTATTCAGACACAGGACTTCACTAACCTCTGGCGAGAGGTGGAAGACGAGTTTACCGGAGACCCCTCTCTGTTTCAGGAACGGCATTACAGCGAATTCATCACCTTCCTCCCGTCCGTCCAGCGTTTTCTCTACGGCGAGGGTACAGGGCGGGGACCTGGCATTAATCAGGAATCACCGATTCGCGTATTCCGCCGCACCGATGTCGCACGGGTGCGGATGACCTACCCCGATACCGGAACTCTCCCGGTCATATTCGAGGTCGCGCATATTGATTTGTACTTTTTCTACGACATTGACATCGTCATCCTGGCCATGGAGATTTTCGCCGATGACCTCCCTCTGGCCTGCGTAGAGGATACCATGCTTCGTTTTGCCAGAGGATATCCTACGTATTGGGAATCCGAGGGACAGGGTGGTCATTGCCTGAAAAAGGCCGAATGGCTGGCCAGGGATGGCACGGTGTTGGCGTCCTCCGACTATGAACACAGGGAGAAATACTTGTCATTTGCATGCCAGTACCGGGCGCCCTGTATTGCCTCGCATTGGGAGTTTCTGTTGGAACCGTTGGTCCTACACCATTCTGGGAAGACCGGCCTCATCCGTTATCGGCAAATCGAATCTCATCTACTGCCGTTGATGGCCTATCTGACAATAGACAATCCAGCTGAGCTCGCCCGGGAGGATTTTATACGGCTGGGGCTGGCGGCCGCCCCTGATTCATCGGACTCACTGCCGTACTCCGAACAGGACCTTGGCGACTTTGAGAAGCGCTGTTTTTATGATCGATACTGGAGGAATAGAGACCATGCGCGCCGGGGGACCCGCTTCATCTGTAGCGGACGTGTCTTCACGGAAGTGAGCGATTGCGGCGACAGATTGTCAGCCACACGAAAGACGGGACTCGAACAGTTTCGGCACGAGTACTTTGTGCTCTTTTTGATTTCCCATTTTCATAAAGCAACCATGCTCATGCTGTCCGATCGCCTGGTTGATGCCCTCAACCGGTTGGAGCCCGACAATTTGGAATCGATCAGGCACTTCCGGTCCATGATACGACAGATACTCGGCGTATTCCTTCGTTTCACCCATCGGTACTGGTTCCAGGATGTCTCGGAACATACCCAGGTGAAGGAATTGTTTCGCATGACGAATAGGCATCTTGGGACTGCCCAGCTCTATACCGAGGTTCGGGAAGCGATTGAGGATATGAGTCAGTATCTGGATAGCGATGTGCTGCGCCGTCAAGGAGAAACGATGGTGCGCTTGACCGTCGTGACCACGGTTGGGTTGATCGGCATGGCAACGACGGGTTTTCTGGGCATGAATTTGATCGCTGAGGCCGATAGTCCGTTCGTAAAAAAACTCTTCATTTTCCTATCGGTTCTGATCCCAACGACAGCCGTGACTCTGTACACGATCTTCAAGTCCAGGCGTCTCTCAGAATTCCTGGAGAAGATATCCGACGAGCATACGCTGTGGAGGGCCAAGCTTTCAGCCTTCCTCGATGTATGGCGAGCCAAGCACGATCGGTTGCGTTGAAACGAGAAAGGGGCGAGTAGAAGAAGATACCGAGAGCTAGGATGGGACCAATCTCTCTGCGCCCACTCGGTGCGTAGACGACACAGTAGAGCCTGACGTGGGCTCCCTTCAGTGCTGGCCAACCGGGAACAACGATACCGCGAGGGAAAGCGCGATTAAAATGATAATGATCCACTCAAGGACCTCCATCCGTCTGGTACCGGCTCGGTCCGACATCTTGCCGTAGATGCTTTCCAAGGTCTGGAGTTTGCGAAGGATGCTTGCGTCCCATGCCTCCAAATGAAAGCGCTGCGAGACCAGCCGATAGACTCGGGCAAGATACTGGTCGCCCAGCAGCTTCAAGGTGTTCGTGACGCGTTCAAAAATCAACGCGCTGTCGACCTGAAGCTGTGCAATGTGCCTCATGTCTTTTTCGTGGGAGCCGGTGAGGGACAGAAGGCGCGGTTTACGAGACAAGGCTTCGTAGCCTTCGTCTAGGGCCCGGTCGAGTTGTTCGTCGAGCATCCGCATCTCCAGCAACTCGACGTTGGCGAATTCCAAGACGGCGCGCACATCATCCATTTCCTTGCCGAACAGCACCGCGGAATGCCAGTCGATAACCGCCGCATCTTCTCGCCCAAACGAGATGCGGCACGAAACCGCGTCGGCCACTTCTTGCTCGGAGAATGGCGTCCGTTCGGCACGTAGAATCTGAGCCAAGTCGGATTCGTTGGTCGTCCACAATGGAGGGTTCTCAGGCACATGAGACTCGATGGAGAAGATGATGTAATCCTCAACCTCCTCTGCGATGCATGGCCGCTCGATTGCGGGACCCAGCGCCTGAATCAGCTGTTCTACGCGGGCGCGCGACTCGGTCAGAAGTCGTTCATTCTCGTAGAGCGACTCGCTCAGCACCAGTAACCGATCGAACTGTCCGTCGAGAGAGAAGCGATAGGTAATGGTGACGGCCCCGAAGTCATACACCATGACTTCAACCGTAGGACTTGCCTGGTACTGACTGACGTCGAAGACGCTCCCTTCCTGAACCAGGCGCAGAGGAGCCGGTCGATACTCAAAATACTGAGGGGCCCTGGTCTTATGGCGGAGACGGCCTCGTTCTGCTCCGGCGGCGATCCGCCGTTCCGCATCGCTCAGGTTAATGGAGTGTCCGACATCGTACGCGAACAGGGCGAAGCAAGTCCCTTTGGTGATGGTGACAGATTGCGACACAAGGCCTCCTTTTCAGCCATTATTTTAACATTCCAGCTTTTGCTCATTCGAGGCTACCAGAGCGGCAGACATCAACGCCACATCGCTGGCACTCCACATCAATCTTTAACGAGACCGTTACCAGTTGTTGACCGCTTTGTAATGGTCCGATGCCAAAGTCATCACCAGTGAAGGCTCGTTGTAGGTGAGACGTCAACGATACATTCATTCATGCTCAGGCAGGAGGGGATTCTATCTCGATCATCGATGACGAGCGTGTAAGCAATACGTCTGGCAATGAACATTTTCAGGATATTGCAAGTGCGTGCCTATCGCGACGCAACTTCTTGACGGGCGGTCTCGCGACGGCCGCAGCAGTGTCACTGGGTGGTGTCGAAGCGCTGTTGAAAGCTGTCCCTGCTGCAGCCCAGGAGATCGAAGAAGCGGAAGACACGGATGTGGGGAGAGGAGGACGTTGGGGGCAGCGGCCGATGCTCGGATTCAATAGTGTAGCGGTCTCTTCTGCCGATGAGGTCGTGGTACCGAAAGGGTACACAGCCGACGTCCTCATCGCCTGGGGCGACCCTGTCTCAAATGGGCCAGCGTTCAAACAGGATGCCAGCAATACGGCAGAAGAACAGGCGCGTCAGTGGGGCATGCACAATGATGGGATCGTGTATTTCCCAATTGTCAGGTCGCAGCGCGGGTTGATTGTTCAAAACAATGAATATACAGACGATGGCCTCCTCTTCCCGGACGGTGTCAACAATTGGACGGCGGAGAAGACCAGGAAATCGCTGAATGCTCACGGTGTATCGATTATTGAAGTAGCCAAGCGGACCGGTTTTCACTTTGACTTGGGACGTCGTCGAGGTAAGTGGGATGTCGTGCGACCGTCTCGCTTCGCACGCCGCATCACTGGTATGACTCCGATCGACATCGGTGGCCCTGCAGCCGGGGATCCTCGGCTGACTACCAGCGACGATCCGACCGGCACGCGCGTGCTGGGCACCCTCAACAACTGTGCCATGGGCTATACCCCCTGGGGGACCTATTATGGCCTGTGAGGAGAATTTCAACGGCTATTTCCGAAAGAACGGTCCACAGACGACACTGGAAAAGCGCTACGGTATTACCGCGGCGGGGTTCGGCTATCTCTGGCACACAACCGACAAGCGATTCCGTGTCGATGAAGAACCCAACGAGCCCAACCGGTTCGGCTGGGTCGTGGAGATTGATCCGTTCCGACCTCATTCGACTCCGGTCAAGCGCACGGCGCTTGGCCGACTTAAACACGAGGGTGCCTGGGTACAGGAGTCGCGAAACGGCCGTGTCGTTGTCTATATGGGCGACGACGAGCGCAACGAGTACATCTATCGCTATGTATCCAACCTGCCTTGGCGTCAGGCGCGCGCACAGGGGATCAACCCTCTTGACGACGGGATTCTCTACGTCGCCAAGTTCCATGCGGATGGTACGGGCGAATGGCTACCGCTCACGCCGGACAATCCACGTCTCGCGGGATGGTCCTTGAACGACATTCTGATCAATACCCGCGGAGCCGCCGATGCCGCCGGTGCGACCATGATGGATCGTCCCGAATGGATCGATACGTTCCCAAAGGATTTGACGGCCATCGCGACTCTGACCAACAACAGCCGACGGGGTACTACCCCAGAGTCGGTCAACAATCCCGACGGATCTACCGCAGCTGGCTCCGCCCGTCCGCCGGTGGACGCGGCCAATCCGCGCGCTGCCAACAACTATGGCCACATCATCCGCTGGTACTATCGCCAGGATTGGACGGAGCCGACCTTCGGTTGGGACATCTTCGCCCTCTGCGGCGATCCCGCAAACTCGGCTCACGGCTCCACGATCTTCGGCGACAAGTACGGATCGCCGGACGGCATCTATGTCGATCCAAGTGGATTGATCTGGATTCAGACCGATGTGTCAACTTCCACCATCAACGCCGGTGCCTATGTCGGTTTCGGCAACAACCAGATGCTGGCGGCGCATCCTGACACCAGAGAGGCCCGACGCTTTCTCGTTGGCCCGTCTCAGTGCGAAATTACCGGTGTGTTCATGACGCCGGATCGGCGGACTATGTTCGTCGGGATTCAGCATCCGGGCGAGCGGCCTGACGATTTGCCGGGTGATCCGCTGGATCCGAAGCGGTTCAGCTCCTGGCCGGATGGTCCGAACGGCGGACGACCACGGTCGGCCCTGATCGTCGTGACGAAAGATGACGGCGGGAGGATCGGGACCTGACCATACAAACGGTGATGCGGGTCTGCGGAATCAAGGTCCGTGGACCCGGAATAGCTAGAAGGAGGGTGAAATGCGAACTCAGCGAGATGTACAGACACTGAAGCCTGGAGGACAGAAATATGGACGACAGCATGAACACCACAGTGAATCCTGCTTAAGGCGATGGCTCGTGTCTCCGGTACTCAATTCTGCTAAGGCCTTGCGCCGCCGAATACTGCTGTCATATTTGCTTAAGCATGCGCGTTGATTGGTTGAACCTCCTTAGGGTTATGCTCTGCGGTTTCAGCGGTCAGATGATCTGGAGGAACTAACCGGGAAAATCGCAGAGCATATCGTCCTCCAAAGTTTGAATTCGCCGCAACTGACGTTTGCAATTATTGAGGAGCCGCAGGTCAAGGTCTTTTGGTTGCAGGTGCGCGGGCTGGAGACTGATGACCAGGATGTCACGCCGCCGTCGATCCCATCCGATTCTGTAGCGCCTCTTTCGGTCTGAGGCTCAACACAGCGGGTCAACCCTCGGTCAGCTCTCATCTTTGATCAGTGTCGGTCTATTCCAGGCGGACCGATTATTTCTATAGATTGAAGTTCGTGGGCGCCCGAGCCGTATAGAGCGTTGGCGTCGGCGGTTCATCAGGATGATATGATCGATGACGTCCCCACAGTGAACACAACGCATCACAAAAAGTTTCGCCCCTCCCTCAACAATGATCTCGGGCACATTCATGCCGGCACAGCGTGCGCATTGCATAGCCACCTCCTTCCTCGAAGTAGAACTTCCATATAAGTTGCGCTTGCCCCTGCTCTTGAAAGAAAGGGCAAGCGTGGAGGAGCCAGGCACTGGCTTGGGAGGGCAGGTCGGCTCCCCCGGGGCGTCATGCGATCCGTCGTCAATGTCCGTAGTCGACCCTCCATGCGTGCAAGGCAAGACACGCAGAAGAGCGCATCCGGCTGAACCGTCAGCCGAGCATAAGGAATCGCCTTGCGACACCGCCGACAGCATCCATAGTTCTTGGTCTGCGTCAATTGTAGAGCGCGCTCAATCCGCTTGAGCCTTGCGATCATTCTCGTCCTTACCTGTATGGCCAGATCCTGCTCGAAATCGTTCGATGCCTGATCGGAAGGGTCTGCATAACATGCTCGTTCGGATGGCGGAACAAGCGAGAAGTTCCACTCGGTCAGAAGCGAGGTGCGTTGCCGGCTGAGTTCCTCTCTCAATCGTAAGCGCTTGATCATGTGGCTCACTCCCATGAGCGCGGGCAGTTTGCTGTTTGCGCTCACTCGACTGCCAGTTGGTTGTGCAGTAGGGGCATGCCCATAATCTCTTGAGGCCAGTGATACAGCATGGATGGCAATGTTTGGTTACAGAGAGTTTACGTCTATGTAAAAAGTTTCGAAGTGGTCTTGTGGAGGCAGTGTCATGGTTGACCACGAGCTGTTGAAGTGATGGGGGAGGTGGGAATCAATATCTCTCGTCACTACTCGAAGCATGTTGCGGAATTTCAAGGACGACATTTCCACTGCGCAGTACGGTCTGTGATCACGCCCACGCATCGTGCCCGAAAAATCCCAGAGGGGGACGTCCAGTTGCATTGGAGTTTTGATGATCTTGCTGCTGCCCAAGGTTCCGATCCTGAACGCTTGCAGATTTTCCGCCGAGTACGTGATGAGATTGCTGAGCAGGTCCGAAAGTGGTTGCGAACGGCGGATCAATCATCGGACTCTCGTTCAAAGTCTTTGCCCTGAGATTTATGGCCGGAGGAAACGGTGAAAAGGTGGAGGGGATGAGTGAGGTTCGTGAGTTCCTACCTAATGGTCTCGACTTCGGACAATGCAGGGGAAGTGACTATACTCGAGGCTGATCCAATAGTTTGTACCCAAGCGTTTTGACCGAGACAATCGAGTCATTGAGGAGCGGCACTTTCAGTTTCAATCGCCGAACATGGACGTCAACGGTTCGCGTCGTCCCATAATAGTCGTAACCCCACACTTCATTAAGCAGTACCTCCCGCGTCAGTACCCGTCCAGGGTGACGTAAGAGATGCGCCAGCAGTCCAAACTCCTTAGCTGTGAGCAGCACTTCTTTACCTCTGACCGTCACTTCATGTCGCGTCAGATCCATTTGGAGGGAACCGTACACTAAGGACGTTGGTTTGTGATCGTTTGTCCGCTCCAGCCGACGGAAGAGGGATTTGACTCGAGCCACCAATGTCTTGGGGCTGAAGGGTTTGGTGACGTAATCATCAGCTCCAAGCTCAAGTCCGACAACCGTATCGGACTCTTCGTTCTTCGCCGTGAGCATGATGATCGGCAACAGCGCGGTCTCAGGCTTGTGTCGGAGGGTTTTGCATACCTCCAATCCGTTCAGGTGAGGCAACATGAGATCGAGAATCACCAGATCAGGATGCTCAGATGACACGAGCTTCAACGCTTCAAGGCCCGTTGTGGCGAGGCAGGTGTGAAATCCGTCCTTCTCAAGATAGTGCTTGAGCAACTGTGCAATATCCTGTTCGTCTTCGACGATGAGAATTTTCTTGGGACGTGGTGAACTCACGGGATCTCCCCAGTTGTTCTTTCTAAAGCCTGCACCAGCAACCATACGCTCTCTACGTTACAGACTTGTTACAAAAGAAAGGGATGCAAAAGTGAGGGTCCGATGGTTGTCAAACGACAATTTCAGGCGATCGGTTCATTCAAGCGGATGGTATAGAGGTAGTGGTACAGACCCTTACGCGCTAGCAGCTCTGCGTGAGTACCTTCCTCGACCAATTTCCCCTTATCCAAGACCAGAATTCGGTCGGCCCGCTGGATGGTTGACAGTCGGTGGGCAACGACGAAGGTCGTGCGTCCTGCCATGAGGCGATGGAGTGCTTCCTGCACCAGCCGTTCCGATTCGGTGTCCAGCGATGAGGTGGCTTCGTCCAGTAGTAAGATACGAGGATTCTTTATAATCGCCCGAGCGATCGCAATGCGTTGGCGTTGTCCGCCTGACAGGTTGACGCCCTTCTCACCGACCAGGGTTTGGTATCCATCGGGCAAGCCCATAATGAAGTCGTGTGCATGCGCGGCCTTGCTGGCCTCCCATACTGCGGCTTCGTCCGCGTCCCTCTTTCCGTAGCGAATATTGTCGAGTATGGTTCCTCCAAAAAGGATGGTCTCCTGTGGAACCAGTGCAATCTGTCGGTACCAACTTTCAAGGGTCACATCACGCAGATCGTTGCCGTCGATGGTGAGGCGCCCTTCTATCGGATCGTAGAACCGGTGAAGCAGATTAATCATCGTGGTTTTTCCGGCGCCGGTTGGGCCGACGAAAGCGATCAATTCGCCAGGCTTGGCTTCAAACGACAGGTCCACTAACACCGGATGTTGAGGGTCATAACCAAAGCTGACTCTCTCGACTCGGACGTGTCCTTCGACTGTGGAGAGACTCTGCGCTGTGGGTTGATCCGCAATTTCCGGTTGTGCATCCAGAATCTCAAAGACCCGTTGCATGGCTCCCTGCGCCTCTTTGAGCTGCGTAAAGATGCGGGCTCCTGAGCTAAATGGGCCGATGAGGATGCCGGCAAAGAGGACGAAGGCGAACAGCTCCCCCGGCGTGACAGTCCCTTCGATGACCTGTTGACCGCCGTACCACAGCACCGCTGCTGCCGCAGAAAAGGTGACCAGGCTGATCACGGGAATGAACACGGCCATGATGCCGGCCCGATGCAGAGTGAGGCGAAGCATTTCGTTCACCTGGGTGGCGAAGCGGGTTTCCTCTCGCTGTATCTGCACGAATGATTTGACGATTCGAATGCCGGAAATCACTTCTTCGATGAGGGTGCTGAGCGCGGCTGTGTGGTCTTGAATCGAGGTGGAAAGGGATTTCAGTCTGCGGCCGAATACTTTAGCGACCAGGACCAGCAAGGGGAGCAGGATCAGGATCAGCAGGCAGAGGCGCCAATTCATCATCAGCAGAAATGTCATGCCGCCGATGAAGGTCACGAGTTGCTTGACCGTGTCGATCGGGGTTTCTGTGACGATGGATTGAATGACCGCGACGTCGTTCATTACTCGCGACAGCAACTCCCCGGTGCGGCGCCGTGCAAAAAAACTGACCGTCAACGTCTGCAGATGGCCAAAGAGATGTTGACGAAAGTCGGCGACAATGTGCTGAGAAACCCACGCCGTCAGGTAGCTGTGGCCCATCGAACAGAGCCCCTGCAGAATCACCAGGCTCAGGAACAGGCCGATCGACCGAGTCATCTGGTCCGCATCGTGCTGAACGGTAATGACATCCCAGAGGCTACCAGCCAGCCGAACTAAGGCGAGATTGACGAGCGCAACCCCGCTTACTAAGAGCCCAGCCAGCATGAGCCGTGGCAAATACGGGCGTACGAACGGCAGGAATCGCTTGAAGATCGACATTGTGGTCGGGTGGTGTGTCGGCACGAAATCGTGCCCTCGCTCACGGCAACGCTGAACGAGTACGCTGACGAGGGTGAGAGGAAACGACTAGAGTTGAGCGATCGACTCGATTAGATTCTTATTGATCGCAATGAAATCCGATCGCTCCTTATCGTCGACAACGACGTCGGTCAGGCTGATAAAGAGACGGGCTTCTTCGTTGATCGCATCAGAGACGCGATGCCGCATCGGAGGGACGAGGAAGTCGCCCACGTAGGTACAATTGACCGTTCGTACGCGGATGCGGACTTTCTTCCCTTCGGCCACGGTTCCCTCCTCCGGCCACGCCGGTAGAACTTAGCTTTTTCGGCGAAGAAACTTCTGGCGCTGGCGCAGCTTCTTATACTTGTGCTTGCGCATCTTCTTTCGCCGTTTCTTCAGGACGCTTGACATGTTCTGTATCTCCTAAGGAGGGGCGAGTCTAAAAGCTTTCCGCTGAAAATGCAAGGTCACGGCGCCTTTTCCCCTTATGCTATACTGCACCACCATGTATCTTGGAAGGATTGGTTTTTTACGGCCTCCAACCATTGTGTGGCTGATCGTGCTTGCTATCGCGATCGTTGGGTGCCCGTCGAAGCCCATCCGATACCCAGCAGAGCATGAGCGACTCCTGCGTATCGATCAAGCGGTGGAATCCTTGCGGAGTGCCTATCAACGAAAGGATCGGTCCGAGTTCCATGCCCTGCTGTTGCCGATGGATCAGCTGGACGAACTGAAACGGCAGGTTGAAATGGATTTCACAGCCTTTTCCGCCATCTCCCTCGAGTTCAAGATCGAACGGGTCACGCTTGAAAAGGACGATATCAACGTGCTCATCCATTGGCAAGGGACGTGGAAACGAGACGCCACTGACATGGGGGTCCGACAACGAGGCCTTGCACGGCTACAATGGGTTGGTACGCACTCGATTCTCCTGCGCGGCGCGCAAGGAGATGTGCCTTTCGGAATGAAGACAAAACAGCTGTTGGCAGAACCTCCCGCATCGCAGACCCTTCCACGATAACGATGCCGCGAAGCGCCCTGGAAGCAGATTTTCTCGTCATCGGCAGCGGAGTCGCTGGGCTTCGTGCCGCCCTGGACCTCTGTCGAGTCGGTCGAGTGATCGTTCTCACCAAGGGCCATCCCTTACAAAGCAATTCCATCTTCGCACAAGGCGGTGTCGCCGTGGCCTTGAGTGAAGAGGATGATGTTGCCATTCATTTGACGGATACTGTGAAGGCCGGACACGGCCTGTGTCGTCGTGAAGCGGTGCGTGTTTTAGTTGAGGAGGGGCCGGATCGGATTCAAGAGCTCATTCGCTGGGGCGCGAAATTCGACAAATCCGGGGGGAAGTTTGCTTTTGCTCGGGAAGCGGCTCACAGCCGTAGCCGAATCCTCCGTGCGAGAGGCGATGCGACAGGAAACGAAATGGTGCGGGTGCTGATGGCGCAGGCTACGCGACACAAGCGGATCGTCCGGCTGGATTACCATTTCACCGTCGATCTCGTGGTTGAGGAAGGCCGATGTTGCGGAGCAGTGGTGCTTGATGAGCATTCAGGGGAACAATTCATTATTCCTGCAAAAGCCGTCGTTCTGTCGACAGGGGGGGCGGGACAGATTTTTGCTCGCACCACCAATCCGCCGAATGCAACCGGCGACGGTATGGCCATGGCATTTCGTGCAGGAGCGCAACTCCAGGACATGGAATTCGTCCAGTTTCACCCGACCTCGTTGTATCTGCCCTCAAGCCCGCCTTTTTTGTTGTCAGAAGCCATGCGAGGAGAGGGCGGTCAGCTGCGCAATAACAGGGGAGAGACCTTCATGTCACAGTATCACCCGCTCGGCGCCTTGGCCCCGAGGGATATCGTTGCGCGGGCGATCTGGGCGGAAATGGCAGCGACGCGTGCTCGGCATGTCTACCTTGATGTGACTCACTTAGGGGCGAGTTTTGTCAAACGGCGATTCCCGACGATCTATGCGACCTGTCTCCGTCATGATATCGATATCACGGAAGAATGGATTCCGGTCTCTCCAAGCGCCCATTACATGATGGGGGGGGTGGCGACCGACCTCAACGGGGCTACGACCTTGCCGGGTCTTTTTGCGGCGGGCGAGGTTGCCTGTAGCGGTGTGCACGGCGCCAACAGGCTGGCCAGCAATTCATTGCTCGAGGGATTAGTGTTTGGGATGCGGGCCGGTGTGGCCGCTGTCGCCTGGGCCTCACGCCGTTCGATGCCTGATGTGACTCATCATGTGGAGCGCCTGAGGAGCGGTCGGTTGGAACGATTGGAGGATGCCGAAAAAGTACGCAGTTCGCTTCGGCGGATCATGTGGGGGCAAGTGGGGCTTATCCGTTCTCGGGAGTCGCTCGTTCGTGCTACGGCCCAGCTTGCGCGGTGGGAACAGATGGTGTCCCAATCCTTTCCGGGGAGGGCCGATCTGGAGGTCAAGAATATGGTGCAAGTGGCGCATTGCGTGGCAGAAGCTGCGCTCTGGAGAGAAAATAGCGTGGGCGCCCATTACCGATCCGATTTTCCAGGATCCAAACGACCGGGCTGGAAACAGCATAGTCAATTATATTTGGGGGGCCGAACTACTGGCCTGACTGAACCGAAGACACGGGGGCGGGTTGTGGCATTGCGTACTCCGAAGAGGGGATGACGTGTCCGGTCACGGCAAGGTCACGGGCGAGGAAGAGTCGGTAGTATCGCAAGACCTTGCGGACATAGTGGCGGGTTTCGGTAATTGGCGGAAGAGCTCGGTAACGATCGACGACATGCTCCCCGGCGTTATAGGCAGCGAGCGCCAGTGGAAGGTTGCCACGGAATCGGTCGAGCAACTGGCGTAAGTACTTTGTCCCTCCTCCGATATTGTCCTCGGGGTCATAGAGGTCACGGACCTCCAATCTCACTGCCGTTTGCGGCATCAATTGCATCAATCCGATGGCTCCGGCTCGTGAGACCGCACGAGGGTCGAAATCCGATTCAGCCTTAATGATGGCGCGGATAAGCGCAGGGTGTAGTTGATGCTGCTGTGAGAATCGACGGATTACCGGTTCCAATTCCTCCTCTGAGAGAATGGGATGGAGCCGATTTGGGTGGAGGTCGATCCGGCGGTATCGAGAGTCAGAGGGAACGTTGGTGAGCGATATTGTCCCCTTGGCATCGACATATTGGTACATCTCTGCACGGCTATCACTTGGAACAGCCAGCAGGATGCTGCCGCTCAATGCGACGAGGATAGTCATGACAGGCCGGAACGTTGAGGAGTGATGCAGTGTGTTAGGTTTTAGCATGGTCAAACGATAGCAGTCTGTCACTGCCTGTCAAGGAAATGCAGATCTTGTGTTTGGGGAGCAGAAGAATGATGAGAGAAAACGGGAAGATGAGGGCTTATCGAGTATGAAGTATATTCCCGTATCGGCCTCGCATCGCTGGGAATTGCTCCCTTAGCTTCAGGGTCAGTGGACCTGGCTTTCCGTCGCCGACAGCTCGACGGTCGACGGAAGTCACCGGCATGATTTCCATACTGGTGTTCGTGAGGAAGCATTCGTCGGCCTTGGACAAGTCGTCAACGGTATAGCGACCTTCGTCGGTGTGGATGTCGAGCTCTCTGGCCAACTGAATCACGATCATTCTGGTGATGCCATCGAGCAAGCCGCATTCCAGAGCTGGCGTTCGCAATGTGCCGTCGAGGACAAGGAACACATTGCTGATGGTGCATTCAGTCAGATGCTGCTCCCAATTAAGCAGGATACTGTCGAATGCGCCTGCTGCGATGGCTTCGCGTTTAGCCTGGATGTTGTTCAGGAAGTTTGTGGACTTGATCTGCGGCGACAACGCGCCCGGCAAATTCCGTTTCGTGGACGCAATGATCACCTTCACGCCTGTTTCATAGAGATGGGACGCTGGGGGCACGAGAGGCTTGGCCATCACGACAACGGTCGGTGACGAACAGAGTGCCGGGTCCAATCCGATGTCTCCCGCCCCTCGTGAAACGGTGATTCTTAAATAGGCATCCTGCTGATCGGTTCCAACCTCGTTGCGGATCATAGCTTCCTGCAGAATGTCAGCCAAGCTCTTCATGGAAATCGGGATCGTCAGCCCGATTGCCCTTGCGGAACGGAACAGCCGTGACAGATGTTGGTCTTGCATAAAGACATGAGGGCCATATGAGCGCAGCGTTTCATACACTCCATCTCCGTAGAGAAACCCATGGTCGAAGACGGAGATCAGGGCGTCTTCGTCTTTCACGAACTTGTTATTCAAGTAAATCCACATGGGGCTATGAAAAGGCGCTGAAGAAAGCCTGGGCTTTATGGATGGTTTCTTCATATTCGCGTGTCGGGTCGGAATCGGCCACAATCCCTGCTCCGACCTGGAGATAGCCCTGGCCATTCTTCATGACCAGCGTACGTATCAGGATATTGAAATCGAGGTCCCCACTCCAGCTGAGGTAACCCATCGAGCCGGTGTAAGGACCGCGGCGTACCGGCTCCAACTCCTCGATGATCTCCATGCAGCGGATCTTAGGTACCCCGGTAATCGTCCCACCTGGAAACATGGCTTTCAGCAGATCAAAGCCAGTCGCATGATCTTTGAGGGTGCCGGCCACATGGGAAACCAGATGGGTGACATGAGAATATTGCTCCAAGGTCATCAATTCATCCACCTGGACGCTCCCGAAATGACAGACTCGCCCGAGGTCATTCCGCTCAAGGTCAACCAGCATGACATGTTCCGCGCATTCCTTTTCATTGACCCGCAACTCATGGATCAGTCGCTGATCGTCCTCGGCGTTTGTTCCGCGAGGCCTCGTTCCCGCGATCGGCCTCGTATCGGCTCGATCCCCTTCCAGGCGAACGAGCCGCTCCGGTGAGGAGCTGATGAGGCGAACTGCGTCAAACCGGAGTATTCCCGAGAAGGGGGACGGGTTCAACGTGCGCAAGCGACTATAGGCAGACAGATCGGTTTGAAGGTCCCCGAGAGAGGAGAATGCCGAACCGGTTACGTTGAACCGGTGGGAGAGGTTGGCTTGATAGATGTCACCGGCTGAGATGTATTCCTGACACCGGCGCACGTTCCGACTATAGTTCGTCTGCTCCTGCTCCGGTGTAAATGTTAGGCGACCAAGATGACTCCCGTGCGCGTCTACCATGTCAGGTCTGGTCAATCGAGCTTCAAGCTCGGCCAGTCGATCCTTTCCCTCGCGAAATAGTTTTTCACGAGGCTCACCCAAAAATCGGTCAAGAGGAGGACAGAACATGAGCACCAGCTGGTTCAGCTCATGATCGATTGCCCCGACAAGATCGAAAAATGCGAACTCCAGCTCAGGGCAGGCAAGGTCATCTAAGGCTAGAGATGGCAACCTCTCGAACTGGCGTGCGAGATCATAGCTCAAATAGCCGACCGCGCCGCCAAAAAATGGCGGAGCCTCGGGAGGACGAACGATCCGCTGACGGTTTAGGAGGTGCGTCACATATTGAAACGGAGATGTGTCTGGATCCATGCGGCCTTGAATCGATCGGCACACACAGGTATCTCCCTTCCCAGACAGTGTTTGATAGGGATCAACGCCAAAGTATGAATAGCGTCCCATGGTGCCATCACCGGTACCGCTCTCAAAGAGAAACGAAGGGCATCGAGCTGATGCGATCTTCGAGTACAGTTCAAACGGGCTTGCCGAGGGAGCAGGGCGTATCAGAATAAGAGGGGAAGGGGAACTGTGTAGGAATGGGATCGATGAGGGTAAGATTGTGGGCATAGGCGACGTATTCTCAACACGAACGGGAGATCACTATACCGTATATACCGAAGCAATTTCTGCGCGCATAGCCCTCTAACCGCTTGACATTGCAAGCATGGTTTTGTTTAAATTGCGAACCCCATCACGGGCAGAGTTCTGCTCACGTGCTCTCGCCTTCCGTGGGTTTGGGATGGCCCCTTCACAAGATCCTCTATACGCGGGGCTTGGTCAAGCCGTTCGAATCGGAACGGAACTGCTGGCTGCGCTAATCGTCGGCGGTGGGCTTGGATGGGCGATTGATGCCTATCTGCTAGAGTCGGCTCCGTGGGGGCTTGTTGTGGGGTTGGTCTTTGGGTTGGCGGCAGGTATCAGAAGCGTCTACCGATCCGTACAGCGATGGCAAGAGGCAGTAGACAACTCGAATAACAGGGAATAGTTAAGGATCGTCATGGAAGAAAGTCCGCTTCATCAATTTGAACTCCAACGCTGGGTCCCGATTTCGATCGGTGGATTGGATCTCTCCATCAATAAAGCTGTGGTGTTTATGTGGGTTGTCATTGCCGTGGCAGCGGTGCTGATGGTTATGGCTGGATCATCGCGCAAGCTCGTCCCAGGCAAGCTCCAGAGCTTGGCGGAGATGATGGTGGATTTCATTCGCACCATGATCATGGAAACCATGGGCAAAGATGGCATGCGATTTTTCCCCCTCGTCGCCACGCTCTTTGTGTTTATCCTCTTCTCCAACTACATCGGGCTCATTCCTGGGGCCTATACCGTGACGAGCCAGATCATTGTGACGGCGGCCTTTTCCTTCCTGGTCTATGGGATTAGCTTGGTCGTGGGCTTCTCAATACACGGGGTGAAGTTTCTGGGCATTCTTATCCCGCCTGGCACGCCAGGATGGCTGGTGCCTCTCATGGTCCCGATCGAGATCATCAGCCAGATTGCACGGCCCATTTCCTTGGCGGTGCGGCTCTTTGCCAATATGACGGCTGGCCACGTCATGCTCGCGGTTCTGTTCGGTCTCACAATCAGTGGGGGCTTGCTGATCGGGTGGTTACCCTTCGTGTTTACGGTGGCGATCTATTTATTGGAATTTGGTATTGCGTTCATCCAAGCATATATTTTTACGATCTTGACGTGCGTCTACTTGGGAGACGCATTTCATTTACATGGCCATGAAGAGCATGCGCATTAGCACATGCGGGTTTAGCCAAGGGAGGAGTAAGACATAATGGATTCAGCAGCAGCAGGGTTGATCGGTATGGGATGTGCCGCGGCAGGATTTGCCGGGGCCGGTGTGGGAATCGGCTACATTTTCGGAAAGATGATTGAAGTGGTGGCACGTCAGCCTGAAGCAGAAGCTCGCGTCACCAAGTACATGTGGATCGGGTTCGCGCTGGTCGAAGCCATTGCGCTATATGGCTTGGTCATCGCCTTCATCATCATGGGTTTTCGGAAGTAGGGAGCGTTAACCGTTATTCGTGAACCGTTCATCGAGAGATCTTTCTCGTGTAGCGATTCACGCTTAACGTTTCACGAACACGCACATGCCACAGTTTGAACCTGACTTTTTTTCCTCGTTGATTTTCTGGGAAGTCATTTCGTTTGGGATTCTCCTGTTCGTGCTCTACAAGTATGCCTTTCCCGGTATCTTGAGCGCCTTGGAAGAACGCGAAAAGAAAATTAAGGACAGCCTCGATCAGGCCGAGCAGCACCGGTCTGAGGCCGAGCGACGGCTCAAGGAATATGAAGCCAAGCTCAATACGGCGGGGAAGGAGGCTGAGGCCATCCTCGCGACGGCAAAGGAGCGGGCTCAACGGTTGCTCGATGAGAATGAACAGCGGTTGACCGCAGAAGCGGAGCGTATCAAAGGTGATGCGACGCGTCAGATCGAGCAAGAGCGCCGTAAGGCGTTGCAAGACATCCGAGCCCAGACAACAGAACTCGCCTTGATGGTAGCGGAGAAAGTGGTTCAGCGGAGCTTAGTAGAGGCTGATCACAAAAAATATGCAGACGAGGCGCTTGAGGCGCTTTCCAAATCACAGCCCCGTTAAGTTGCCGTGATCTGCGGGTGGAGTCAGCTTAGGGTGACTCCACCCGGCCGGTAGCCTTCCAGATCGACCGTTACGAATTTAAACCCCAGCTCTTTCAGCCTGGCACTAATTTCCGTACAGCGATTTGATTCCATGAGCCGGGGGAGTTCGTCCTGTGCCAATTCAATCCGCGCAATCTCACCGTGATTTCGCACTCGAAAATGACGGAATCCTTCATGATGGAGCACAGCTTCAGCTCCTTCGACGCGGCTTAATTGTGCGCTGGTGATTACGATTCCACGCGGGATTCTTGATGAAAGGCAGGCAGCGGCCGGCTTGTCCCAATTTGAAAGTCCCAGCTCTTTGGCAAGGATGCGGATATCAACTTTCGACAGTTCAGCCTCAACGAGCGGGCTTCGCACGCCCCATTCCCGAGCCGCTTTGATGCCGGGACGGTCATCACCCAGATCGTCCAGGTTGGTTCCATCGACGACATACGCGGCCGCCCGTGATTGCCGCACATTACCAAGAAGTTGATACAGGTCGGTCTTGCAGTGAAAACAGCGATTCGCGTCGTTTTTGACGAAGTCATCAATGGCCAGCTGATCCGTCTGCACGGTTTCATGGCGGGCACCGATCTCCTGAGCGATCCTTTCGGCGGCTTCCAACTCAATAGATGGAAACGTCGGTGAGATAGCCGTGATGCCGACCGCCTTCTCGTGAAGTTGGTCGTGCGCGACTTTCAGAACGAAGGTGCTGTCGATTCCACCGGAATAGGCCACCACGACCGAGCCCATCTCTGTTAGGAGGGTTCGCAGCTGATCGAGCTTTTGTTGCAAAAGGGGCGATTGCATAACGTGCGCTTTACTTGAGCCTAGTGGCGAACTTTTGCCTTCGCGATATTGCCAACCACGACGAGGGCGTAGTGCTGAGGGTCCAGGTACTGTTTGGCCACGCGCTGCACGTCCTCTTTCGTCACTCGCTCAATCCATTTTGGGTACTGACTAAAATAGTCGAATCCCAATCCAAAAAACTCCACTTGCGCCAAGACTTGCGCCAGCTTCGACGTAGAATCCAGCCGTAAGGGGAAGCTGCCCATCAAAAATGCTTTGGCATCGGCCAATTCCTGATCGCTGACCGGGGCCTCGCGAATCGCCTTCATTTCGATCAAGACGCCGCTGATGGCTTGATTGGTGGTTTCTGTCCGAGTCTGCAGGTTGATCCAGAACGAGCCCGGCATCACCCGTGCATCGTAATGACTCATGATCCCGTATGCCAGCCCCTGTTTGTCCCGGATGGAATCCATAAGGCGAGACGAAAATCCTCCAGCACCCAGGATATGATTCATGACGGTAACGGCGTAAAAATCAGGATTGGTTCGACTGATTCCAGGGTGACCGATCACAATGGTGGATTGTGTGAGATCCTTCTCGACGAGCTGCACGGTCTTCTTGTCGATGGCCGGCGGCTTCTTAACCGCTCTGGACGGCACAACCCCTTTCTTCCATGATCCGAAATGCGTCTGTACTAGCGTCGTCGCTTGCTCCGCCGTGACGTCACCGACAATTGTCAGGATCACTTGGTTGGGTAGATACTCCTTGGTATAGAAGCTTTGAACCTCAGCCAAGGTGATCTTACTCAGTGTCTCTTCTGTGCCATTCACTGGCCAACGATAGGGATGGTTTTGGAAGACCAACTGATTGAAGGTCTTCATGGCGACATGTCCGGGATCATCATTGTCGCTAGAAATTTCCCCAAGGATCTGAGATCGGACCCGTTCAAATTCTTGCTTGGGGAAAGCCGGGTGCTGAAGAATATCAGCCAACAGGGTGAACCCGAGATCGATATCTTTTTTGAGTGTGCGTGCAGATGCGGTTGTGTAGTCTTCGCCTGCCTGGACCGCCAGCGAGCCACCGACAAAATCAATCTGTTCGGCCAGTTGCTTCGAGGATCTGGTTGTTGTCCCTTCATCCAAGAGGCTGGCCACCAAATTTGCCACACCCGCTTTTTCTGGAGGATCCTGCGCAGCGCCAGCTTTGATCAGGGCATGGATTTCAACGATGGGAAGGAAATGTTGTTCCAGGACGAGTACCGTCATACCGTTGGGAGCTATGAATCTCATCGGTGCAATGTCGGCGGCAAGCCCTGTCGTCGTGATACACATCACGAGTACGACACACTGGACTAGTCCCATCAAGGAAGGCACTGATCTTCGTTGGATGGATCGTGGGTCAGCCCCCTGGCCTCTCTTGTTTCTGGATTCCTTACCCATGACCGCCTCTATGACTTTCCTTCTTGAGCTGTTGCGGGACTTGATTCTGGGGGCTTCGGGGGTAAAGGAATAAGAATGCCGATGGTCCGATTGTCTTGGGTCAGATACTGCTTCGCGACGCGTTGGATGTCTTTCGCCGTGACTGCGCGGATCCGTTCTATGTATTGATCGAGTCGTCGCCAGCCGGCACCGACCGATTCCAATTGTCCCAACAGCATGGCATGACGAAAATTCGAATCCTGCTCAAAGACGCGTGAGGCTTCTACCTGATTTTTGGCCCGCTGAAGCTCCTGCTCGGACGGCGGCTCATTCTGAAGCCGGTGAATCTCGCGGTGTAGAGCCTCCTCGACCGCTTCTACCTTCGCGGTGGGATTGACCAGCGAGTAGAAATAAAAGAGACTGGGATCCGTCTGGATTAGACTGTACTCTGCCCCGACCGACAAAGAATTCTTCTGCTCATAGACCAAGTTCTGGTAGAGCCGAGAACTTTTCCCGTGCGAGAGGACCGATTCGAGAATGTCGAGCGCATAGGAGTCCTCACTCGAATAGTTGGGTACGCGAAACCCCATCATGACAAACGGCACTTGTGCCTCGCGTTTCAAAAGAAAACGGCGCTCACCTCGCTGTTCCGGTTCCGGCGCCAGGGTTTGTTTTGGGGAGGGACCTCTGGGAATCGGTTCAAACAGACGCTTGATCGTCGGCAGTAGAGCGTCGGCCTTGATATCGCCCACAACCACAAGGGTTGCATTGTTGGGAGAGTAAAACGTGTCGTAGTGGCGTTGCAAGTCTTCCAGGGACATCGCATCGAGATCGGCGAACCATCCGATGACGGGCCAATGGTAGGGATGACTGAGGAAGGCTTGGGCAAAGAGGGCTTCAACCAGCGCACCCTGCGGGTCATCTTCGGATCTGAGGCGGCGCTCTTCTCTTACGACGTCGCGCTCGGTCTGAAATTCGCTGTGATCGAGAAGGAGGCCCTGCATTCGATCGGCCTCCAGCTCAAGAGCCAGTCCAACACGATCCGCTGCCACGTTCTCAAAATAGGCGGTAAAGTCTTGTCCGGTAAACGCGTTGTCGATGCCGCCGTTCTTTCTCACGATTTTAGAAAATGAACCTTTCGGATACCGCGCCGTGCCCTTGAACATCATGTGCTCAAGCATGTGTGAGAGTCCGGCCCTCCCCATCACCTCGTTTCGAGAACCGACTTTGTACCACACCTGCACTGTGGCTACCGGAGCCTTGGGAACTTCAACCAGCAGCACTTTCATGCCGTTCGAGAGGATGTATTCACTCGGTTCTGCTCCGAGCGAGACCGAGATCGAGCTGAAGACGAGCAGCGCCGTTAAGAGGTGGATGCGCCAATGATAGTGGATAGTCTGCATGATCATGATGAGGTACAAATTACTATGCTAGCAACGAGTTTCAATAGGTGTCAAGGTAAGGGAGGGTCGGTTGCTGGGGAGCTCTCCAAGTTGTCCGCAGGCGCCGAGAACGTCCCGTCCTCGGCTCTTTCGAACAAATGCATCGAGGCCGGCGTCGCGGAGGATGGATTGAAAACGAAGAACCGCCTGTTCGGACGGGCGACGAAAAGGGCTGCCTGGAAATTCATTGAACGGAATCAAGTTGACCTTGCATCGCATGGCTCTGAGCAATTGAATCAGTCGGCGGGCATCAGCTGCATGATCGTTGACGTCGGCGAGCAGCACATATTCGAAGGTCAGCCGTTGGCGAGGGGCGAGCGGATAGCGGCGACAGGCAGCCAGCAGTGATTTCAGTGAAGCGATCTCGCTGGCGGCAGGCATCAGCGCTCGTCGCTGTTCTTCAGTGGTGGCATTGAGCGAGATGGCGAGGTTCACGCCGAGCGCTGCGACCTCCGGAAGGCGAGATGCCAACCCCGCTGTGGACACCGTCAGGCGTCTACGCGACCACCCAAGACCCCACGGTTTGTTGGTCAACGCAGTCACGGCCGCCTTAAGACTCTCCACATTGGCCAGAGGTTCTCCCATCCCCATGAACACGAGATTTGTAATGTGTTCATCGGAGCTCAGCAGGTCTTGCGCGGTCAGGATCTGATCGATGATTTCATGAAGCTTGAGATTGCGTTTCAGTCCCATTCTCCCAGTCAGGCAGAATCCACAATCCAACATACATCCGACCTGAGTTGACACGCAGAGCGTCAGCCGATCCTCATCCGGAATCAGGACGGCCTCGATCGTCAGGCCATCGTCGAGCATCAAGAGCAATTTGCGGGTTCCGTCCTGGGACGATAAGATCGTGGTCTGAGCCGAGCGCCCGACCTTAGTGGATGGAGAGAGCGCCATGCGATCATGCATCGGGAGATCCGTCATGTCGGTGAGCGTTCGCGCGCGCCGTTGATAGAGCCATCGTAAGATTTGCTGTGCGCGATAGTCCGGCCAGTCTTGCGCGCGGACAAACCTGACCATCTGGGGTTCGGTGAGACCCAAGAGCGTTGTCACGGTACCGGAAGCGATTATCGGCGAGTCGGCCATATCATCCTCAACGCTAGGAGCCTACCATAGCGGAAGTCATGCCGCATACGGCCATGCCCATCATTGGGTCCGGAAACTTCTTTCATTGCAGACAGCTCTGTATATAATGAACTCGGATGAGTGTGGTCAGGCCATCATGATGAAGATTTCTACCAAGTATCGTTCTATCCATGGCTGCGGCCTGGTGGTCGCGTCCATCCTGGTGCTCGCCCTCGGAGCGGTTTTCTCAAACGACGGGTATGCGGCACAGGTTGAGACCTCCGAACAATCGACGGTCACTGGCTGTACGACAGCAGAGGAGTGTTTTGTGGCGGCGGCCTGGCCGAAAGAGCGACTCGGTCAGGCGTTGACGAAAGATCAAGTGGTGGCGCTCAAGCTGGAACGTCTCCGAAAGGTGATGGAAGGATTTCCGGGGACGCAGTGGGCCAAGCGTGCCGGGTTGCTGTCCGGGGTGATATTGATCGATCGGAATCCTGCAGGCAGTCTGCCATACCTTCGGGCAGCCCAGCGGGATTTTCTCGTGCTCGACGATTACATTCGATTCTGGATCGGAGAGGCTTTGCTGCGTCTCGGGGAGGCCAAGGAGGCGGCCAGTATGTTTGAGGGGGTGCCACAAGCGGTCCCCGATTCTAATCTTCTCAATCAGGTCGCGCTCCGTGCCGGGGAAGCGTGGTATCAGGCGTCCAGCTGTCCCGAGGCCGTGCCTTGGTTCGCTAAGGCCCTCAATGTCAATGACAAGGACCCTCAGGTCGCTCAGGCTTGGTTACGGTCGGCGTCTTGTTTGCTCCGAGAGAATAAATTGGCGGAAGGACAAGAAACGCTGAAACAGCTGTGGATGAAGTTTCCGCAAACGAAAGAGGCCAAGGAAGCCGAGACTTTGCTTGGGGGCAATATTGGCGGGGTCCCGTGGACCGCGGCGCCCGACACGTATTATGAGCGCGCTCAGGCTTTTCTAGGGCAGTCGCTCCACGCGGAGGCCATCGAGGAGCTGAAAAAGTTCCTGGCTCGAGATCCGACCTCCTCTCACCGTGGGGAGGCCAGGCTGAAATTGGGCATCGCCCAAGTTCGTTTAAAGCTGTACGACCAGGCACGCGAGACCTTTCATGCGTTGACGGCTGAGCGAGAGCCTCGCGCGGATGAGGCGACTGTCTGGCTGGCGAGGGTCTATCTCAGACAGGGACTCGGGGAGAAGCTCTTGGATCTGTGCCGGACACTCCCGAAGCGAACGGTCACTCCAGAGCAGAAAGGGCAGATCAATCTATTTGCTGGGATCTGGCTTGAGGATGAGGCACGGTTCGATGAGGCAATCGCGAGGTATCGGCAGGTGGCCAAGTTGGGAGAACCGGCTTCTCAACGAACTGAAGCACAATGGCGGGAAGGGTGGGTGCTTTACCGAACGGCTCGTTATCAGGAGGCGATCAGCGTGTGGCAGCAGATCGTCGATCAGAAGGACAGCGATCTAGAGCCGCAAGCCCTCTATTGGATTGCACGTTCCTACGGCCATGTGGAAAGTGTGAAGTCAAAGGAGATATTTGCGCTGCTCTGTCAGCGGTTTCCGCACACCTACTACTGCCAGTTGGCGCGCGAACAGAGTGACCTGTCGGTTCCAGGGCAGACGAAACAGGAAGGCTCAGTCGTCACGGTCTCGTCCACTCCGTCTGTTGCTGAAGTCACTCAGGCGCCGGTCCAGGACAGTCAGGCAAGTAGCCGGATGCAGATCGAGCTCCACCCGGCGTACCGGCGGGCGGTAGAACTCAGAATGCTCGGTCTTGAGCATGATGCCGCGAGAGAACTCGGCGCGTTGACGGATCGATATAGTCGTGACTCAGAGGTGTTGGCGGCATTATCCATCATGTTGAATGAGGTCGGTGCCTACCATCATGCCTTGCGTCTGGTGCGGTCTCGATTCCGTGAAAAGTTAGAGCGAACCGGTGGAGTGGTCGCAGATGGATTGTGGAGCGTGGCCTATCCCACGGGTTTGATTCCTACGATCAAAATGTCGGGAGCGAACGGGGTTGATCCGTTTCTTGTTGCGGCAATCATTCGGGAAGAGAGTCAATATGATCGGAGAGCCGTCTCTCGCGTCGGAGCGATCGGATTGATGCAGGTCATGCCCGCCACCGCTAATGCCGTGGCTCAACAGCACCGCCTTCCAAGCCTCTCCCGAGAAGATTTGTTTGATCAAGAGACAAATATCCGGATCGGGGCTCGGTATGTCGAGCAACTGTTTACGCAGTTTTCCGGCAATGTCGTGCAGACGATCGCTGCATATAATGCCGGCCCGATCGTGGTGGGAACCTGGGCAGCAACCTATCGGGGGCGGAGTGAGGATGAATTTGTCGAGCTGATCCATTATCAGGAGACCAGGCAATACGTCAAACGGGTATTACGGAGCTATAAGGAATATCTGCGTCTGGCCGGGATCCAAAAAGCCGTTTCTTGACAAGATCTTGTGAAGTTTTTATAGTGCGCCACAATCCGTAGGGGCAATAACGAAGAGGGGCTGATTATGTCGTTGGATCGACTTGATGCATTGGAAACCAGAATTCGTGACCTGGTGAAGCTTGTCCAAGAGTACAAGCGAAAGAATGCGCTCTTAGAGGAAGAGCTCAAGGCGGCTCGCCAGCGGTTGGCTTCGCAGGATGATACGAATCGCCAATGGGAAAAGGAACGGATGGATATCAAGGCGCGGATCGAGAAAGTCATGAATGAGATGGAGTTGCTTGAAGGTGTCGAAGATCCTAAGGAGGTGGCCATTGACTAAGACCATTGATGTTGAAATTTATGGTCAACGGTACGCGATCACGGGAGGTGGCGATGATGCCTATGTCCGGCGGCTGGCCAATTTTGTCGACGATCATATGAAACATCTGGCGGAAGGGATGAAGACGACGACCCCATCGAAGTTAGCGGTGCTGACGGCGATCAACCTTGCTCATCAGCTGTTTGAGTCCGAGAAAAAGCGGGTCCAAGGGGAAGCGGATGTCGAACGGCGGATGGTGACGTTGATGGAATCGATCGATGAGCAGATGCCGACATCGCTCTTTCGGTAGCGGAGATTCGCCTTGCTTTCAAAGAGTCCCTTTGTTATCGTGTACATAAGTGAGTGTGCGGATGAGCAGGGAAGAGTGATATCGCCGATTGTTGATCGCCTGGAAACGAGTGCTAAGAAAACCACAAGAGAACGTTTACTTGATGGGATACGAAGTGTTCATTCGGTGGATGCTCATGGTATGGGTCGTGCGCGGGCGACGTCACGTGGGCGCCCAGCGGCCAGTTTCTGAAATTGAAGCGATCCGGCGAATACCTGCCGGACGGAACGAGTATCCACCCTCCATGCCTGTTTCGATCGCTGACTCTTTTCAATGGCTGATGTCTGGAAACAGACGCCTAAGGAAGGGCAGAGAGAGAAACTTCCTGAGTAAGGCATCGTATCCTGACAATTTCTTGCGGTTCCAGGCGGGACGACTCGCGGTCTCCTAAGACTCTTCCATCTCTTCACCTCACATCGTGATTCGCGTCTATTCTGCTCGGCCTGTGGCGGGGTGTCCGCACTAGGTTGAGCTCATCGGGTCTGATTGTTTTCAAGAAGGGGGTGACTCCCATTTCTACTGCAACTATCGTGTACATAATCCTTTCGGTGATCTTCGGGGCTGTGGTTGGTGCTGGAGTATTTGATTTCCTGCGGCGGCGGATGACGGGCGCCAAGCAGGCTGAGGCGGAAGACTTGGCTAAGCAGGTTGTGCAGAACGCACAACGAGAGGCCGAGAATGTTCTCAAAGAAGCCAGGTTTGAAGCCAAGGATTTGGTCTTCAAGGCAAAGTCTGAATTCGAGCAAGAGCAGAAAGCCAAACTTGGTGAACTCTCGGCGGTTGAGAAGCGTCTGATCCAACGAGAAGGAGCGCTTGACGGAAAAGTTGCCGCCCTGGAAAAGAGAGAAACTGAGTCACGCAAGTGCGAGGCGGATTTCGCGAAACGAGAAGAGGGGCTGGCAGCGAAAGAGTCTGCCTGCGCCAAGGCTGAACGCGAACATCGCGACGCGCTGGAGCGCGTCGCCGGGATGACGGCCGATGAAGCCAAGAAACAGTTGATCCTGGAAATGGAATCGCAAGCGAGGCTCGATGCCGTAGGCCTTGCCAAGCGCACGATCGAAGAGGCTCGTGAGAACGCCGAGCGTGAGGCGCGGGAAATCATCACCAGCTCGATTCAACGCGTCGTTCGTGATTATGTCTCGGAATCCACGATCTCGGTGGTTCCCATTGCAAACGATGCCATGAAAGGTCGAATCATCGGACGGGAAGGGCGCAATATCCGTGCGCTTGAAGCGGCGACGGGCATTGATCTGATCATCGACGAAACTCCTGAAGCCGTGATTATCTCTGGATTCGATCCATTGCGTCGCGAGATTGCCAAAGTGTCGCTGGAGCGTCTGATGCACGACGGGCGCATCCATCCCACGCGCATCGAGGAGATCGTCGAAAAGGTCAAGGTCGACATCGACAAGCTGATGTATGAAGAAGCAGAGAAGATTATTTTCGAACTGGGGCTTTCAGATTTTCATCCTGAGTTGATCAAGGTCTTGGGGCGTCTCAAGTATCGCACGAGCTATGGGCAAAATAACCTCTATCATGCCCGCGAGGCGTCGTACATTTGCGGCATCATGGCCTCGGAATTGGGTCTCGATGTCCGACTAGCTCGCCGCGGAGCCTTGCTTCATGATATCGGCAAGGCGGTGAGCCACGAAGAAGAGGGGCCGCATGCCATGCTGGGGGCCGAGATCGCCAAGAAGTACGGAGAATCTCCAAAGATCGTCAACGCGATCGCCGCGCATCACGAGCAGGTGGAGCCGATCTGTCCGGAAAGTGTGTTGGTGGCGGCGGCCGAGGCGTTATCGGCGGCGCGTCCGGGTGCGCGCCGGGAAGCGCTGGAGTCTTATGTGAAGCGGTTGGAAAAGCTGGAATCGCTCGCGACCGGGCATAAGGGCGTGCAGAAAGCCTACGCGATCCAAGCCGGACGTGAAATTCGCGTCATTGTGAGACAGGAGGATATCACCGATGCCGAGTCGTTTCAGTTGTCTCGTGAACTGGCGAAGAAGATCGAGCAGGAGTTGACCTATCCGGGACAGATCAAGGTCACCGTCATTCGAGAAAGCCGCTACGTGGATTACGCCAAATGAAGGTCCTCTGTCTCGGGGATATCATGGGGGAGCCGGGCCGTCGGGCTGTCGCTCGGGCCGTGCCTCGGCTGGTTGCGCAGCATCGTATCGATGCGGTCATCGCCAATGGTGAAAATCTGGCAGGAGGCTTCGGGGTGACGCCGGAGTTGGCCGAGGAATTGTTCGACACCGGCATCTCGGTGATCACCACCGGAAATCATGCCTGGGATAAGAAAGAGGCGATCGATTACTTTGCTCGTGAGCCCCGCTTGTTGCGGCCGGCGAATTATCCGGCGGGCGTTCCTGGAAATGGGAGTGTCGTCATCGAGACTGCAGGCGGTGAGCGGCTGGCCATCTTACAGTTGATGGGTCGGGTGTATATGCCGACGATCGATTGCCCGTTTCAGACGGCTAAACGTGAGTTGTCACGGTTGAAGCGCGAGACGTCCGCGATCATCGTCGAGATGCATGCGGAAGCCACGTCTGAAAAGATGGCCATGGGGCATTTCCTGGATGGAGAGGTGGTCGCTGTCGTCGGGACGCATACGCACGTGCAGACTGCCGATGAACAAATCCTGCCGAAGGGCACGGCGTACATCACGGATATCGGCATGACGGGACCGCTCCATTCGGTGATCGGAGTCAAGAAAGAATTAGCGATCGAAAAGTTTTTGACTGCGATGCCGAGGCGGTTTGAAGTCGCATCAGGACCGTCCGTATTTTGTGCGGTTCTGCTTGAGCTCGATCCCCGCCTGGGCAAGGTGATCACGTTTGAACGCATTCGCAGCATCGACTAGCAGGCTGCTGAAAAAGTCCGTCGCCGGCGTTTTCGCACCGCTCAAGGCCGCAGCGTACCACCTGGGCAAACGCCTGTTCACACAGGCAATGGGTGGGCGGGTGAAAACAGCGTACGCTTCAGTCTATTGCTTGCTGCGGCCTTGCTGGACAGACTTTGTGAACAGCTTGCCGGCGAGCTTCAAAGGAGAGGACTCACGACTACGTACTCTCGCCCGCCCCTTTTTGCGTCCGAGTTGACATCGAGACAAGTCCTCACCGTCTCGGAACTGACTGCCATGGTTCGGGCTTCCCTCGAAACGGACTTTGCCGAAGTGTGGCTTGAAGGGGAAATTTCGAACCTGCGCGCACCAGGGTCCGGGCATCTCTACTGCACCCTCAAAGACCAGACGAGTCAGATTCGGGCGGTGATCTTCCGTTCGGCGGCCGTTCGGTTGCGGTTCGGCCTGGAGGAGGGGCTGCAAGTCGTCGTAAAAGGGCGACTCTCCGTCTACGAGCCTCGTGGAGAGTACCAGATCATACTTGATCATCTCGAACCCAAGGGGCGAGGCGCTCTCCAGTTGGCATTTGAGCAACTCAAGCGCCGCCTCGAGGCCGAAGGACTCTTCGATGTGGAGGGCAAACAATCGCTACCCGCATTCCCTCGGACAGTCGGAATCGTGACCTCGCCGACCGGGGCGGCTGTTCGAGATCTGATCACTGTGTTGCACCGTCGCTGTCCTATCTTGAGTATCATCATCGCGCCCGTACCGGTGCAGGGGGCTGGATCGGCCGAACAGATTGCAGCCGCCATTCAGGCATTGAACGGGCTCGGAGTTGTCGACGTCATCATCGTTGGGCGGGGCGGCGGTTCGTTGGAAGATCTGTGGAGTTTCAACGAAGAAACTGTCGTGCGAGCGATCGCTGCGTCACGGGTCCCCATTGTATCTGCCGTTGGGCATGAGACAGATGTGACACTGGCCGACTTTGCGGCGGACGTACGAGCTGCAACTCCGTCCGCTGCTGCCGAAATGGTTGCCCCGGTGTTAACGGAGATCGTTGAGCGGCTGGGCATGTTCACTGCCCGCTGTCAGCAAGCCATGACCTCACAATGCATGGAACAGCATCAGCGACTTGATCTTCTGCTTGCCCATATGGGCAACATCCGGTTTGGAATTCTCAAAGAAGCTCAGCGGGTGGATGGCCTAGTGGCAGGCATGCGAGAAGCAGTCCGCGCCCATCTCAAACACGCGATGGTGAATGCGCAAACATGGGCGCAAGCTCTACGATCGAAGAGTCCGGTGCTCCATGTGCGTCGGGATTTGCTGATCGTTCCACAGTTGCGATCGCGTGTGATCGCTGCCATGAACCATAGCCTCAAACGGAAGACCCAGCACACCCATGCGTATCTGGGCCGATTGAAGGGGCTGAGCCCACTCGCGGTTCTGGATCGGGGATACGGGATTCTCGAGACGATGCCTGGTGGCCAGATCATTCACGATGCTGGACAGGTGTCCGTCGGGGAGGAGATCCTGGCACGTTTGGCCAGGGGTCAGATCCGATGTACGGTGGAGGAGGTCAGGTTGGATCCGTCAGTTTAAAAGCCGGCTGGGACTTCGTTATAATGGGCTGCGGGTTGGCGTGAAAGGAGAATGGTTGTGGCTGGGGTGAAGTTCGAACAAGCGATGGCCAGATTGGAAGCCATTGTGGGTGAATTAGAGAATGGAGATCTGCCCTTGGATGAATCGTTGAAGATTTTCGAGGAGGGCATTCGGCTATCGAGGAATTGTTTAAAGGTATTGGAGGACGCTGAACGAAAAGTCGAGGTGCTCGTCCAGGATAAGAATGGGAAAAAACAACTACGCGCCTTCACCTCCGATGACATTGATGTCCAGGGTTCCGCTGAAGATTCATAACAGGTTGCTCTTCTGCGTATCATCTCTTTTCTGGTCTTTCCCCCGTTGCGATTCTCATGGGTATGAACAGACGACGCGATAGGGATCGTTGTGACCATGTGCTGGCGGCTCGGGGATTGGTGCAGAGTCGAGACGCCGCGGTCCGGATGATTCTCGCGGGAAAGGTCCGAAGTAACGGAGCGATCGTCGACAAACCCTCCAGAGTGATTCCCGTCGATGCGGTCATTGAGATGATCGGGGAGACCCAGCCGTTCGTCAGCCGAGGGGGCGAAAAACTGGAGGCCGCGCTGGACTCCTATTCGATCGCCCCCCAAGGACTGGTTTGTCTCGATGTGGGGTGCTCGACTGGAGGGTTCACCGACTGTTTGCTCAAACGAGGGGCGGCGAAGGTCTACGCGGTTGACGTGGGTTACGGTCAATTCGATTGGCGGCTCCGACAAGACCCACGCGTCGTGCTGAGTGAACGAACCAACATTCGCTATCTACCTCCTTCCGCCATCCCGGATCCGGTTGATTTGGTTGTCATCGATGTATCGTTTATTTCATTGACGAAGGTGCTTCCGCCCATCCTGCCGTTTCTCCGTGCTCCAGCCCGCGTCATTGCCTTGATCAAACCGCAGTTTGAAGTCGGCAAGGGCCAAGTTGGTCGGGGCGGCGTCGTGCGTGATGACGCACAGCGAGCGGAAGCTGTTCAGAGGATCGTCCAATTTGCGGCGGATAAGGGGCTGAAGACCATGGGGACCGTCGCGTCTCCGATCAAAGGGAAAAAAGGCAACCAGGAAATATTAGCAATCTTTGAGTACGACACCCCGTTTCATGGTATGTAAGGTCTGTCGTAACTGCTGAGCGTTCATTCAGGAGGGCCAATGAAAGTACTCGTAACGGGCGGCGCAGGGTTTATCGGGTCTCATGTAGTGGACCGACTCGTTGAAGAGGGGCATCAAGTTGTCATCGTCGACAATCTGGCCACTGGCAAGCGGAAGAATGTTAATCGTGCGGCGAGTCTCTACAAGACCGACATTACCAGCTGGCGTCTTGAACGGGTGTTTCGCAATGAACGGCCCAATATTGTCCTCCACCTTGCGGCTCAGATCAATGTCCCTCGTTCGATAGCCGATCCGGTGTTCGATGCGCAGATCAATGTCTTGGGAACCATGAACGTGTTGCAGCAAGCGGTTCGGTATGGGTGCCGTAAGGTCGTGTTCTCCTCATCCGGTGGAGCCATCTATGGTGAACAGGCGACGTTTCCGGCGGCTGAATCTCATGCCACCAACCCACTCTCACCCTATGGCATCAGTAAACTGTGCGGGGAACATTACTTGTCCTATTTCCAACGGGTGAGCGGGATTCCGGTCGTCAGCCTCCGGTATGCCAACGTCTATGGGCCGAGGCAGGATCCCGATGGAGAAGCCGGAGTCATTGCCATCTTCATTCAAAAGATGTTGAACAACGAGCAGCCCATTATTCATGGAAACGGTCGTCAAACGCGAGATTTCGTATTTGTTGACGACGTGGCCGAAGCGAATCTGGCCGCCATGGGGCAGGATGCACATGGAGTGTATAACGTCGGAACCGGGGCTGAGACCTCCGTCAATGAATTGTTCCGGATGCTCGCCGGGCTGACTGCTTCGAGCGTCAAGGAAGTGCATGGCCCAGCCAAAGCCGGCGAGCAGATTCGCAGCGTGGTTGACCCATCAAGGATCAAACAAGAGCTTGGGTGGGAGGTCAAGGTGGACCTCGCGGAGGGGCTGAAGCAGACGGTAGAATTTTTCCAAGGGAAGAGTCGCTAGCCTACCGGCCTACAGGCTGACGCGCAGGACGAACCACGCACCAACTGGTACGTCCTCAGACGAACCTGCCCACTCGCGACTGCCACTGTCTTCAAGAGCTTATCCGATCAGTATCGAGGGACGCTCCCATCAACCTGGATTGACCAGGCATCGATGCCACCGATTAAATTCTTCACGTTCGAGAATCCCTGCTGGAGGAGAAAGCCTGTGGCATCTCCGCTTCGCATCCCGTGATGGCAGTAGGCGATAATTTCGGTGTTTTTGTCCAACTGGGACAGTGAGTTGGGTAAGGTGCCAAGTGGAATGAGGAGAGAATTGTCCAGCTTGGCGAGCTGATTCTCCCAAGGCTCCCGTACATCCAACAGCACCAGCTTATCTCCTTTATCGAGTCTCGACTTCAATTCTTTCGGTGTGATGACAAAGCTCATGTGGCCTCCTCTTCGTACATGAAGACAAGATCATAAGCGACGGGGGAAAAATCTGTCAAATGCAGTCGCTCCCGTAGGTGAAGGCAGGCCAGCTAGTTTTTTCAGAGGCTCACACTGTTTCGAATGCCCATCGTCCCCGTCGGCCGGGAAGGGTAAGTGCCTGGTGTAGATGTGTGATGAAGGTTGATCGTGGAATCTCTTCCGCGCCGAACCGGCTGACATGCGGAGAGAACTGTTGGCAATCGATGAGGCGAAAGTTCCAGGCCTGAAGCTGCTTGACGAGCTTCACAAGCGCCACCTTGGATGCGTCATCGACTCGCGTAAACATCGATTCGGCAAAGAAGGCACCTCCAATCGCCACGCCATACAGTCCTCCGACCAAGCGATCATCCTGCCATGTCTCGACCGAATGGGCATGGCCGAGTTCGTACAAGCGGGTATAGGCGTCCAGCATATCACCTGTAATCCAGGTGCCTCCCTCGGGATACTGCGGGCGCGGTCCCGCGCATTGTGTCATGATCTCTCGGAAACAAGTGTCAAGCGTGAGGGCAAACACGTTTGAACGAAGGGTTCGCTTGAGACTGCGTGAGACATGGAGTTTGTCGGGGAACAATACGGCGCGAGGATCGGGCGACCACCAGAGAATGGGTTGGTCATCGTTGTACCAAGGGAAGATCCCGTGACGGTAGGCCTCGAGTAACCGTTCCGGACAGAGGTCGCCTCCTACGGCGAGTAACCCTTCTGGGGATGCTCGATCAACCGTGGGGAAACGAAGGTCGTGCCGATTCAGGCGAAACATCGCCGCGTACGATACGTGAAGCAACGCGAAAAGGCCATGCTGGAAGAAAGATGAAAGAGGCGTAGTCGTTCAGATTCAATCTTCCGGTCAGAGTCAGCTATCAACCTGTTCCGGTAGTACCGGACTGCTCCCGGACAGAGCGGCCATCAGCGATTCTCCTGAACGCTCAAGCCATTGTCGCCCTCACTGATAGACCATCCAATACGAGCGCATCCCGTCACGCTCAGCAAGGGTCCGGCAGTGTACCTCAGTCTGGCACGGACGCTCGCGTGAGCCCTGCGCCGTCATATCGTTACCGCGGGTATAATCCACAACGTATTCCTTGCGAGCTGTGGAGCAGCCACTCAGCGACAGGATCAGCCACAGCAACGCGCCGAGTGCGAGAGCACCTTTGTACCCATTGTGAAGCCTATGACCCTCTTGGAATTGCACGAATGTGAACATCATCGCCTCCTTTCCGTGCGAGAGAATAATAGATATTGACCAATGAGCCAGTGCGTCAGACTTCCATCCTGCCCTAATCTTCACGAGATCCAATCCCGCATTTAGAGTGGGCTCTACCCCCCTTCTGGTGAGATCTGTGAGTCGCCGCCTACCGGCGACACTTCCCCAGATCGCCCTTTGACGATTGCTGAGCCGCTCCAGCAAGCGGCTCAGATGACTTCCTCCCTTGGTGGAGGTGGTAACTCCATTGCCTGCTCGGCGAGTTGTTGCGCTATCCGCTCACGCGCCAGCTCAAGAATCGATACAGTGCGTACGAAAAACGATTCCCATCTGATCGATGAGAGGCCAGTTCCGTCTTGTACGACCCAGGCACGTTTCAGGGAGACTGGCAGGCGTGTGCAGCGAGATAGGGATGTGGGCCTGCTCAAAAAGGGGGGGCTATGCCGATCCGCATAAGAATCCGTGACACATGGTTGCCCAGTCGCAACTCATTGAAACGGCAGCAGCTATGGCGTATTGTTCGCGAGCGGCAGCGGCGTATTAGACAGACAGAAGCTGGCAGATCTGGTTCTTATGCGGATCGATCTAAACTTAGTTAGGCGTTGCTGCACGCCCACTTGATGATGCCGACCCAATAACTTCACACGTATTGAACTTTCACCCTGAGCCCAGGAGAACAACAATATGAATCAAGCAGAAAAGAATGCAGAAATCGTACGGCGCGGTTATGCGGCCTTCAACGCGGCTGACATGAAAACACTCACGACTCTGTTTGATGAGCATGCCACGTGGCATACGCCGGGCCAAAACCCCATCGCCGGCGACCACAAGGGACGCGAGTCGGTCTTCGCCCAATTCAGTCGGTATGGGAGCCTGACGGGCGGGACTTTCAAGGCGAAGTTGCTGCATGTGCTCAAGGATGACGACGGCGTGGTGGTGGGTGTTCATCACAACAGCGCCGAACGGAACGGGAAGCGCCTGGAGGTTGATTGCTGCATTGTCTTCCAATTCAAGAACGGCCTGGTCATTGAGGCTCGGGAGCATTATTACGACCTCCACGCTTGGGACGCGTTCTGGGCGTAGTCTGCTCGTGGGGTGTGATTGACGTGAGAATAGACATCCACCAATGGCGGCGGCTGTCAAAGCAGATGGTGTGTCCGAAGTCGTCCCTCCTTACTTTACCGCGAGAAGGGCATCGGTCCTTTGTGAATTGACAAGGAAAGACCGGTACCGAAGCCGTTTGGACACGGCTCCGGCCAATCTTCCTGTCCTGGCGGCAATTTGCGGATAACTGCTCATCCCATGAAACCGGCGGACAGGAGCGCAAATGCAATGATCCCAATTAACAGCACGGCATACAAATACACCCATGGTGGCTCATGTGTTAAGTCGTCCTTTATGTCTTTTAAGTGTAGATCACTCATAGAGCACCTCCTTGTTTGTAACGTCCTATTTTCTGTAGAAGAGTGTTTGGACCGTCCTCTATGTTTGCTACATGTTAATAAGCGGAAGGTTCCTTCGCTATCGCCCAGAAGATTGAATTTACAGCTACACCGAATGGGTGAGGGGACTGCTAAGCACGGGACGGATCAATGGGACTTGAGGTATGTCAGAATAGCCTCTACCGACCCAAACCGGTCGATCTCCGAATTGAGAAGCGGCCGTTCAACGTCTGCGTTCTTGTGGTAGGAGGTCGAGGTTAGTACCAGATTAGTGCTCTGCTGCTGCATGCATCTCCCTGTCGTAGGCTTGTCTTAGCTCTGCGTGCATTCTCCTGCCCCTGACAATCAACCAGACTTGTATACCGAGAGGACTTCGACCATGTTACGGCCTATACTGAATTGGGGATGCACGAAAAACCTCCGACTCATTCACGAGCCGACCTCGCGACGTACTCCGCCTTGGAAGCGGTCAAAACATGGTTCAGAAACATCTGTTGTGAATCATGGTGTCGCATCTGATGCCTGATGTTTTTCTGGTCGGATAAGATTTGGCTTTCCCTCTTCACCGACGAA
>LNDU01000042.1 GCA_001464735.1 Nitrospira sp. Ga0074138 | reverse complement strand
TTTTGACTCGGTTCTGACTCCCCCGGATGTATCAATAAGTTGTTCCTTGTCGGTTTGCCGAAGAGCACATACAGGGTGGTCATCCCCAGGATACTGCCGAGGACCAGCGGGACAGCCCACAACTGCCACCAGGGGGCGTCGGGCGACACCGCATAGGGGCGCGGCCAGGCGATGTTGACGAATTCAAATACGGACCAGAGAAACGCTGCCGTATTGATCAATACTCCCCAGGCGCCCAGCTTTAATTCGCCCAATGAGGGATCCCAGCGCCCCGTGAGACGGGTGTAGAGTCCCACTCCGGTGGTCATCGCAAACATGGCGTACAACCCGCCTGTCCCGAAGGCCAGGACCGTGGCGACCGCTTCATCATTAAGCCCGAAGAGCAATCCAAGCGTGGCCAACAGCACCGTGAACAGCACGGCATTGTGCGGAGCTCCGGCCGCGGTGACCCGGCTGAGGACGGCGGGCATGCTGCCTTCACGTGCCATGGAAAACACGATGCGGGAGGTGTACTGCACCATCGACGACCCGCAAGCCAGGAACGCGATCATGACGATCGCCAGAAAAGGGGTTTCCGCCCAGGCGCCAAAGTTGTCGACGATCACGGGTGTGACGGGATCAGACGCGGCGCTCGTGTGGCGCAAGGTGTCAGGGTTGAAGCTCAGAGTGAGCGCGGCAGAGTTGAACAGCACCACGCTTCCCACCATGCAGAGAGATAAAAAGATCGCGCGAGGCACCATCCGCTTGGGCTCACGGGTTTCTTCGGCGATGGTCGAGCAGGCATCGAAACCGATGAATGCCCAACCGGAAATAGCCAGCGCCGCCAGAAAGGCCGCAGTCTGGCTGGGGGCAGTTCCGGTCCCCAGATGGGCGAACAGTTCGGTGAATTCATGCTGCCTGAAAAAGAAGAACAGCAGCAGCGCGACACCGAACGAGCCGACGATTTCCGCATAGACCCCCAGGGAGATGAGGAACTTAAAGACCGAGACGTGGACCAGATTGAGGATGGTGCAGACCAGCAGAAACACCGCTCCCCATATCACGAGGGTGACTCCTGTTCCACCTCCTGACTCGAAAAAAATAGCCAGCCAGACCCCGCCGGTGTAGGCGGTCGTGGTTAGCATCGCGATCGTGGAGCTGACGTAGATGGCTCCGGCATAGGTCCCGGTGGTCGCGCCTCCGAGCTGTCTCGCCCATTTGTACGCACCTCCCGCGATCGGAATCTGCGAGGAGAGCTCCGCATACACGGTCGCGACCAGCAACTGCATCACCAGGCAGAGCGCCAGCGCCGCGAACCACCCGCCACCCGTCACAACCGTCTGGACACCGATAATGGCGTAGAGCCCTGCCACCGGTGAAACTGTTGCGAACCCGATGGTCAGGCTGTTCCAGAGAGTGAGGCTGCGGTGAAGTGTCTCGGGAGTGCTCGTAGCGGTAGTAGAAACAATCGTAACCGGACTTTCTTTCATTAACATGACAGACCTCTCTGACTCGGCAGCAGGTCTGACTGATCCGGTATGGAAGAAATTTGGGGATTCAAAAGGCCATGTACCTCAGTACATGATCTCCCGGGTTTTTATCCCTCCGTGGAGCCTCGTTATGCGAGGCCGAAAACTCTTGGACCAGACGCTCCCTTCTAGAACGAAGAAAGCCGGAACCCTAGTTTTCCTTTTGGAACGATTACGACCCCATCGTATTAATTCGCCATGCCAAAGTCAAGGTGCCTGACAGCACGCCAAATTCTTATTAGCAATTTCGCCCCCGTGGCCACTACCCCCTCGGTCGGAACCTAGCGTGATGAAGGTTCCCAATGACTGTATTCGCAATGCCGACTCATGAGCTCCGATGCTCTAGCAAAGGATGTCTTTGCCAGAGCTATTTCAAGTCATGGTGCCGATAAGACTTTTCATCGGGATGTGCAGTCTAGGATGCAGTCGACGAATCATTTTGAAGGATAATGTCCGTTTCTTGGTTAGGATCTCCGAGACTCGCTCATGCCTACTGGACACGATTTCCAGCCCGGCCATTCTGACCTCGTCCCTCTTGAGGAATTGTGCTAGGATTCCCACCTTGCTCTTGCTCAAACAGATTCAGATCGTCTCAGCCTGAATGCCATGACAGCTCCGGTTGTCTCCCCCACTTCCAACTATCGCTTCTTGCTCCTGCTGATCCCCTCGCTATTCATTCTGCTGCTCGCAGTCGGCTTGTTTGAATTCAGCTCTAACATCACCGTAGACAATTTCCATAACCTCACGAGCCGGCTGATGCACCGCGCGTCAGAAGCGTCGAAGGAATCCCTCGATCCCACTCATTTTCTCGTGGAGGTCAAGTCCCGGTATATCTGGCTGACGACGGTGGTGGTGGCCCTCGTGGCCGGGCTCTACGCCTTGATCGTGTGCGGGATCATCATGTACCAATCGCTTCCGCGACCGCAGCTGCTGGTTGTCACAGCCGTAGGAATCTTCTTCGCATCCATCGGACTGGCCTTTATCTGGTCTCTGGATGACACCCATGCGCTCTACCGAGCCGTGTTCAGCTTCAGCTATGACAACCTACGCCAGGCCGGACCTCAGCGGATCGGCGAACATCTCTTACGGTACGCGATGGTGGTTGTGTCCATCGTCAATGTGCAAGCCATGGTGGTGCCGGTGGTGGCTCTGCTTGCAGCATGCAGCACGCTTGCACCGCCGATGGCGGGGGCTCAACCCGATCCCGATTTTTATGCGCTGCAGATGAGGCGCTTGAAAGAAGTGCTGGCTGCCGCCTCAGCGATTCTTGTCGCAGGAGTCTTGCACATGGGAGCCTGGCTGCGGTGGCCGGCGGCGTTGATCGCCGATAAAGATGCGCACGAAGCCGTACTGGGAACGGCTTTAGCCATTACTCTGTTTTGGGGCGTGACCTTTACCTTGATGTTGGTCTCCACATATCTCCCCGCCGCCCTGGTTCTTGCGAAACGAGCGGCGGCTCTCCTGCAAGAGAGATCATCTCAAGGGTCCGTACCCGAGCCGCAGGAGTGGCTCAAAGACAATGGCCTGTTTTTGTCGTTGCAGGACCATTTCCCCCAGTTCGGACTCATGCTCGCTCCCCTGCTTGCCAGCCCCTTGAGTTCCCTGCTGCTCGCCCCACTGACTCCGACGGGCTAGTAGAATGCTGAACGTCCGCCGGATTGGTTCTTGCGGAACTTGGTGAATATGGTGCATGCGGCGTCATTGCGGCAGAAGACGGAGCACTTTCTGAATTCAATCGAGATTATCAGCGCGTCTCTGGGGCCTCAATGGATTCTGATGAGTGAGAGCCTGGTTTGTCGAGAAACGTCAACAGAGCGATCAGCGCCAGGCCCGAAAGAAACCAAGCACAGGCTGCCCTCCATTCCCTTTGGAACAATGCAAACAGACCCATCAGAAGCACCACTCCACCCACAAGCCCGGCAATACTTGTCCCAAACGGACTCATAGCTATCTCCCCTTGTCATTCATGAACTTCAGAGACCATGCTTGTGGCACTAGAACGCGCGCTGCAACTCTTGCAAACATCTTGCTATGGCGATCAGATGAGTCGTTCAGCGATGAAATTCTACTCCTTCTCACAGGCTGATGAAACCCTACCGAGCCAGGACCTACAATCCATGGTCCCTCGATATGCTGTGGTCACAGTTGGCCGAGGCCTCGCGCTGCAATTGATCGTGAGCTGGAATTTCTGGGACCCGAGCGCGAGCCCTCGCATCAAACGGCGAATGCTGGGACCATCCTTGTCGGCATCGCACTCACACTGCATCATCACCGACATGCGAAGTGACAGTACTCAACCGGGCTAGGCGGGGCGCTCAAGGCCATGCTTATCGCATCACTCTCGTAGCCGATCTCTTCTAGATCTATTTGTGCGCGGGTGAGTTCCTCTTCGGTCACGTAGGCCACGGTGTCGGGAATGCCGTTATCTTTGAGTGCGCGCAAGATCACGCCCAAGGTCTCTCGCTCGTCCGGCGGCATAGTGGCGCCCAACGGAAATTCGAGGCGGCGACGATAGGGACTCTCAAATGTTTCGTTCAAAGCCCTGATGGTCTTCAACACAAGTTTGTCTTGTTCCCAGACTTGCAGTTTAGGCCCAGCAGACGGATGCGTCGCCAACAGATCCATAAGGGTGATCACATTCGTATTCAACGACCGCCCGACGAATTCCCGCTGTGGCTCAAAGGTCGTCTGCTTCAGTCCCAGATGCTTGGCCACAGCGTCGACTAACGCGAAGTTGATCATGAAACTGTATTGCCCCCCGAACTGGCCATAGCAGGGCTTTTCGGGATCATTCAAGACGTTCATATCGGCGGTCCCGGCATCGAAGGCGCTGAAGCCAATCGCGTCCGGAGCCAGAAGGCGCTTCGCCTCTTTTAGCGTCGCAAAGGCCCCAACGTTGACTGGCACCAAGACTTCTTGGTCGATGGCCTGGAGGAAGTCGACGATGGTTTTCCGGTAAGGCAAATCTTTCCATTCGACCTTACGATACTCTTTTTCCCAAACCAGCTCATCGAGAAAAGGTGGAAACGTCTTGAGCTCATCCAGATTCTTCTCCTGAAAAGCCCGGACGAACGACGACCAATCTTCAATCTTGGCATGGAGCAACTCGCTCAGATTGGGACGGAGATACTCTTCCTCGACCTCGCCGCCATGCTTCGCCAACAATTTCGTCGGCAGATCGTTCCACAGCTCGTTGCACATGATCCGGTCGACGGTCCCATCGGTCACACCTGTTATGTGATCTATCGACCCGCATAGAAGGTCCACACGATCCCGATGCACTGTCAGGTCCGGATGAGCGAGAGCCCCGTCCAACACCGATTCCTCCCAATCGACCATGACATACCGTACTCGTGGATAAACCGTACCTTCTTTATCGAGGGTCTTGAGATGGCTGAGGAAGCAGGCTGCCAGGTTGCCGTTGCCAGGCCCCAGCTCTAGAACGGTAAGAGGAGAGGCGTGAGGGGTAAGGGGTATGGGGTTGGAAGATTGACGACCTGCTGTCTTCTCACGCTTTGTGACGCGCTCGAAATAATCAGCCGCCAGCGCATGGGCGAGCCGGAAATCTGCTGAGGCGAACGTTTGGTAGTACGATCGGAGTTTGTCCCCTCGCAGCCCATAGAAGAGTTGGTTGAGATGGATCTGCCACTGATCGAGCGGCTTATATTCCCCGATCAACTGCGGAAGGGCGTCAGCATCTTGCAACATGTCGTTCCGTCACCAGTGAGAATGTTCGACGAATTGTCCGTTCAGTGGCCGAAATCCTAACAGATGCCTGGAAAATGCCGCAATGGGCTACTTGCTCGCCGATTTCTTGACAGGGTCCCCTCGACAGGTGTAGCAGACAGACATGATGACCAGAGGATTTCATCTGACCGGCGGTGTGATGCTGGCGGCGCTGCTGTGGTGTCCGCAAACGCCTGCCGAAGAGATCCCACTCACCGAGAACGTGCCGATCTCCGAGTTTCAAAATCGCACGGAGGACGTCAACGTCTACGATTTTGATGCTCCACCACGTGGCATGTTTCGCTCGATTGCCATGGCGGAAGATTTTGAAGAACGCCTGGGACCCCTTCGAACTCATGAAATCGTGCCGATCAAACCAACTGAACGATTTCGTGAGGATGTGGCTGCCATTTTCATTGTCTTCTCACTGCATCAACATTATCAGGCCTTCACAGTGTTCGGCCGATGCATGCCCGAACAGGTGACCGGTGTCTTACCCGGGACGATCGTCAGCGAAGACGCGATGCACATTGCCCTGGAGGATGAAAGCGGGTATCTCACGTTGTCGCCCCCACAGAAGGGTTGGAAGCCTGGGCGCTACAAGGTTGAAATTCATACCGGCGAGCAAGTCAACGAGATGACCCTCATGGGCACGATGCGTTTCACCATTGTGGCGTCTGGGAAATAGCTGGGCCTGCGTGTCAAAAAGCCGCAGACTATGCCAGTTGGTGCTTGCGCAATGGCAAGCGGAGAATACCACCCCCTGGCACAGTTATTTGGACGAACTATATAATGGCTCTGCTTTCGCTAGCGGGAGAGCCTGCCCATGATTTCACCTGATATCCCAAATGAGCAGTACCGCGCGCTCCTGAAAGTTTCCGAATCCATTGCAGCGCACTGCGACCTGACCGAGTTACTTCGCGCCCTCGCCCAACAACTCCCGCGAGTACTCACGTTCTCATCCATGGAACTGGGGCTGCACGACCTGAGCAAGAATGTCATGCGCCTGCACATGCTGGAAGACTCGCGCCCGATACCTGTGACGTCGGGCCTTGAATGTCCGGTTGAAGACGTTCCCGGTGGGTGGGTGTGGCAACATCAGCAGCCCTTGATCTGCACCAATCTTGAGCGAGAGACCCGATTCCCCAAAGTGATACCGATGATTCGCCAGGAGGGTATCCGGTCACTATGCATCGTCCCTCTCACAACAGTGCGCCGACGGCTTGGTGCGATGGGCGTCAGAAACGTGGAAGCTCATCACTACGGACAGGCGGAGCTCGATTTTCTGCAACTGGTGGCCAAGCAAGTCGCTGTTGCGATTGAAAACACGCTGAACTTCGAGCGTGCGCAGCAGGCCGAGAAGGAGATGAGGTACCAGTACGAGCGCGAGCGCTTGATACTGGAAATCAACAATGCCGTCGTATCGCACCTTAGTCTCCGCGACCTCCTCAAGGCCATTTCCCTTAGCCTATGTCGCGTCATTCCCCATGATGCAGCATTGTTGACACTTCATGAGCCTGGGAGCGGTCAGCTTCGCCTTCACGCTTTGGATTTGCGCATGTTCGGCACGATTCCCTTTGAGGAAGGTGTGCTTATCTCGTTGCACGATACGCCCGAAGGACAAGCAATCGCGTCACGTCAACCCGTTCTAGTAGGTCCCATCGTTGATCTCACCCGGTTCTCATCCCCTTGGGTCCGGCACGCGGTCGAGAACGGCGTCAGATCTGGGTGTGCGGTTCCCCTGATCACACACGACTGTACAGTGGGGGCACTGAGCGTCGTGAGTGCGCAGGAAAATGCGTTCGGTGAAGCGGATGCCGGGCTGCTCAGCCAGTGCGCCAAGCAAATCGCCATCGCGGTCGAGAACGTACTTGCTTATCAAGAAATCGCGAATCTGAAAGACAAACTCAACAAAGAAAAGCTCTATCTCGAAGATGAAATCCGAAGCGAATTGAACTTCGAGGAGATCATCGGCGAGAGTCCCGCGATCAAGCAGGTGCTAAAACAAGTGGGCATCGTGGCGCCCACGGACTCCACCGTCCTCATTCTCGGTGAGACCGGGACGGGCAAGGAACTGCTCGCCCGCGCCATCCATGACCAAAGCAAGCGCCACGAACGGACCTTCGTCAAGCTGAACTGCGCGGCTATTCCCACAGGGCTGCTTGAAAGCGAATTGTTTGGCCATGAGAAAGGGGCGTTTACCGGAGCGATCGCTACCAAGATGGGCCGGTTCGAGTTGGCAGACGGCGGCACCCTCTTCCTCGACGAGGTAGGGGACATCCCACTGGAACTGCAATCCAAATTGCTGCGCGTTCTACAGGAACAGGAGTTTGAGCGGCTCGGTAGCACAAGAACCATCAAGGTCAGCGTACGGCTCCTCGCGGCCACGAACCGGGATCTTGCCGAGATGGTTGAGAGCAAACTCTTTCGGAGCGACCTGTATTATCGGTTGAATGTGTTTCCACTCACCGTGCCGGCGCTGCGTGACCGCCGCCAGGACATTCCTCTTCTGGTTCGGTTTTTCGTCCAACAGTTTGCTCGCCGCATGGACAAGACAATCGACACGATTCCCACCGAGACGATCACGGCTTTGTCCCGCTACGACTGGCCGGGGAACATTCGTGAGCTGGAAAACTTGATTGAACGGGCCGTCATTCTCACGCAGGGTACGATACTCTATGTCCCGCTGCCCGAACTGAGACCACGCGCTGGAGACGAGGTTCCACCGCCCGCAACATTGGAAGAGACGGAACGGCAACACATCTTGAGAATCCTCAAATCAACCAAGTGGGTGATCGGCGGTCCGACCGGGGCTGCCGCCCAACTCGGCATGAAACGAACCACCCTCCAGTCCAAGATGCAGCGCCTAGGCATCGCCCGCCCTATTTGACGGCGATTGCTTCGGCACTTGCCGACGGCTGGGCAGACTCGCTCGTCGGTGAAGTCTCCCTCACATAGTCACAATCTCGGTTCAGTCCAACAATCCGTCGTTTTATCAATAGCTTTCGTCTTTTGCTCACTGGTCGTCAGCATCGGCACGCTCTGTGCCATAAGCATGCTGTATCGCGCCCAGCGACGCGAGTGAGCAAACAGGAAACAGTTGATGACCAGCGACCGGCACAATCAACCCCTATAAGGAAAACCCATCATGTTACGAATCGAGATCGTACTGTTGATTGTGATTGCAAGCTTGTTCAGCGGGTGTGCGTCCACCGAGCAAGCGAGAAGCATTCAACTGTTGGGTGTCACGAACGACTCACACTCCGGACCCCAGACAGATCATGAAGGCCAAGGATCGCAAAGGTACCGTCATCCGACAGTCAACTGGTCAACGTACGACAAGGTCTTATTGCAGCCTGTGACGATCCGGGAGGGATTGTCGTCCAAACTCCGCGTCCAAGAGCGCCATGATCTTCTCCTGCTTGCCGGTTCGTTTGAAGACAAGCTCCATCTGAATCTGTCAAAGAATTACGACATGGTCGAAAAGCCGATGGCAGGGATCATGCTCATTCAGGTGGCAATCACGCATTTGGAGGAGCGCTCGACGGCGCCGGCCCTATGGACCAACGTGGCCCAAGCACTACAGGCTGTCGCCACGATTTATACCCTTGCCGGCAAACCTCTATTTACCGGAGCGGTCACGGCCGAACTCACGATCCGTGACGCACAAACGGGCCAACTCCTAGCTGCGGGAGTCGATCAGGTTGCAGGGGAGCAACATCGCACTGTGAGGAAAATCTCTGGTTCCTGGAGTGATGTCAAGACGGGCCTGGATTCCTGGACGGACCTGTCCACATACAGACTCTGTGTCTTGCGTGGTGGATTACACTGCGTTGAGCCAAAGGCCTAATCAGTGAATCAAGTTCGATGTGTCAGTTAATTGTGGTGACTGCTTCTAAACAGAACGTTATCCGCCAAACTGATTGAATGTAGGGCGGAAGTCACGCTCAAGGAGGATGTGATGGAACTGAAAATACCGAGCCCTGAACAAGCTTACTGGGGATTACGTGCCATGAAGACTGTCGCCATGGCAGATGGGGTGCTCGATGCGACCGAGCGTGACATGCTGGAATCCATCCAGCGGATCTTCGGCACGACACATGATCTCGAGCAGCTTGCTCCTATCTCGCCGATGGAGCTAGCCCGAGCGTTTCCCGATCCACAGCTCAGGAGGCAGCTTGTGCAAGGGCTCGTCATCATGACGCTGATCGATGGGAAGGCCAGCCCAAACGAAACAGCTCATGTTGAACAATTCGCGCAGGCGCTGGGGGTCGATCCTCCAGAGGTGAAGAATTTACGGCATGTCTTGAAGGGAGAAATTCTCCAGCTTCGCCTCGATCTGGTCCGCCGGTTTTGGTTGCGGCAAAAGGTGACCGAAGTCTGGAACAAGGAGGGAATCAGAGGGCTGTCCAAGTTTGTTCGGGGGATGATGGGACGGTATGAGAACAAGAAGTTGGCTGCTCGCTACCAGGAGTTGGAACATTGTCCGCCAGGCTCTTTGGGCCGTTCCCTTTGGGAATATTGGCATGAGAAGGGGTTCGCGCTTCCTGGACAAAAGGGCGGGGCGCCCGAGCAAATCGTGTTCCATGATTGTGCACATGTCTTATCTGGCTATGGGACGGCTCCGGAAGAAGAAGTCCAGGTCGCCTGCTTCAGCGCTGGCTTTCAGCGACGCGAGCCCTGGATGTTCGTCTTCTTCGTCTTGCTACAGTTTCACATAGGCATCCGCATGACGCCCATTACCGCGGCGCGGACGGGAATGTTCGATCCATTGAAGGCCATGGTTGCCATTCGCCGAGGGGCTGCGATGAACGTGGACTTGAATGACGGTTGGGACTACTGGACGGTGATGGATGAACAGGTTCAGGAGCTTCGCAGGCGATACAACATTCTGCCAGCCGAGGCCTTCCTGCCTGCGAAGCAAGAGGTGATCACGGTTGAGACCTAAGCGACACAGTGCACAGGAATGGCTCGCCATTCCGCGGCCTCGTAATATTCATGAAGGAGATGGTGATGACATCAGTTAATCGTTACGCAACATTGTGGGAGAATTTTTGGAGTACGACGACTGGAGCACCGGGTGAAATCTTTTGGGATGCCGATCCGGCTCATGCGGCCCAGCAAGATTTAGCGCTGTTTAAAGGGCATGCCGATCCGCACCTCCCGTTGATTGATCTTGGGTGCGGCAACGGCACACAAACGCGTTTTCTGGCCACTCATTTCGCCAAGGCGATCGGCACCGAAATTGCGCCCGCCGCCGTTGAGATCGCCCGAGCCAAAAATACTGCCCCCAATGCGTCGTACCGGGTACTCGATGTCCTAAACCCGCATGATGCGGGCGTCCTCCACGACGAACTTGGCGATGCACATGTGTACATGCGAGCGGTGCTGCATCAGCTGTCGCCGTCGGACCATGCAACAGCGGTTCAGTCTATCGAGCGGTTGCTGGGAAAGAAGGGGATTCTGTATTTGGTAGAACTCTCATCCGAGGCAGAACCATTCTTCGCGAAGCTTATTGCGGAGTATGGGCCGCCTCCCGGCCTGGCGCGGGTCTTTCAGCATCAGATCACGCCAGGCATGCTGCATGAAAATAACCTAAAATTGTTATTCCCCTCCGATCGATTTACGCGGCTCGGAACGGGCCCGAGTCATATTCGGACAGTTCACACGCTTCCGACTGGGGAAGTCGTGAAAGTCCCCGCATTCTATGCCATCTTTCGACGGCAATGGAGTCACGGGACGTGAGAGCCGTGCTGAAATGATGGAAAGTCATGAATAGACATGGAGGGAGGAGCGCGTATGGAAAGGTCTAGTCCGTTGGATGTGATTACACGACTCATCACTGCCATGAATGCACGAGACCTGGAAACAGCTATGACGCTGTTTGAGCCTGGTGCCTCGTTCGTGATGAAGCCCGGTGTCGTCGTCAGCGGGACAGCTGGGATTCGTCAAGCGCTAGAAGGGTTCATGGCGCTGAAACCGACACTCACCATCGAAGCGCAACAGATCGTGCAGGCAGGCGACATCGTACAGTACTGTGCTCGCTGGAGCTTAACGGGTGTCGATTCCACCGGAGCGGCGGTGCAGCTTAGCGGGCGATCCTCCAGCATTCTGCGTCGACAGTACAATGGGAAGTGGTTGTTCCTCGTGGATAATCCATGGGGGACGGATATTGTCGTATAGTTTACCCGAAACGTGTGGTTGAAAAAATCAATCAAACTGAAAGGAGACGTCATGAGGATCATGTATTACCTTACGGTCATGGGCATGGTTGTTGGTCTTGTTGGAAACAATAGTTGCTTGGCTTCGGCGAAAACTCTTGAGGCTGGGTATGCGAGTACGAGCTGGATGGGCAGCGGAGAGGTTCGCGATCTCCCGGATGGGGGACAGGTGATCAACGCCATCGTCAAAGGCGTGATGATTGTCCGCCATTCGAATGGCGCGGTTGGTGGGATCGTTCACACGGCTCAGCTTGAGTGTCCGATTCGGGTTACCCTCAGTGCCAAGGATAGCCATAGAACCTACCTCGGCCTTTGCACAGTTCTCGCCCATGAGGGGAAAGACGTTGGCTATGCCGAATGGAAGTGTGTTGGAGGACCTATGGAATGTGAAGGCGAGTTTACGTTTACAGGCGGAGCCGGTGGTTTCAGTGGAATCTCGGGAACAATACCGTTTTTCAGCAGGATTGTCTTCGAGAAGCTGGAGGCAGGCAATGCTCGGGCCGTCGGCTATGCTTACTGGCCCAACCTCACGGTGACGTTGCCTTGAGAGATCCCTCCGCGAACATGCGACCATTGGTAACGAAGCAATTAAAAATGTGCGGCTGCTGGCTCCCTAGGTTATGGAATGAACCTGGACAAGTAAGTACGTCGTGATCGATCTATCACCAAGTTGTTTTGGTTATCTACCGATACCCAGCCTCCTCACTGGAGGGTCAGTAGCGGAGCCGGCGCCGAACCCACAACTATTTCTTGTCGTTTGACCCTCTCCCCGCCTTCCGTTAGAATGCGCCAGTTTTTATCGCCACCTCTGACCGCAGTTTGAATTTTTGCGTACCATGACGACGCCATCTAGCCCCAATTCCAATCCTTGGGCCTCCGTCATCATCCCGATCAAGGATGAACGAGAGAACCTGTCTCCGCTTATGGCAAACCTGCTGAAAGTCATGGATTCGCACGAGCTATCACGCTCACGCGCGTACGAGATTCTCTTCGTTGACGATGGGAGCAGCGATGGAAGCAGCGATGAGCTGGATCGATTGGCTCGCGAGCATGCTCAGGTGCGCGTGTTCCACTTTGACCGAAATTACGGGAAGACCTGCGCGCTTGAGGCTGGATTTCGGCAATCTTCCGGGGAGATCATCATCCAGATCGACGGCGATCTCCAGCAAGACAGCGAAGATATCTTGAAGCTGATTCCCTATACCGCCTCTCATGACGTGGTCTGTGGATGGAGGCAACATCGACAGGACGGCTTCGTGAAAATGATCTCCTCCCGAATTGCGAACCCTGTGCGCAACTTATTCACTCATGATGGTGTCCATGATACGGGATGCCCGCTCAAGGTTTTTCGACGGCCCGTGCTGGAGCGGATTCGTCTCTTTGAGGGAATGCACCGATTCTTTCCGGCGCTCGCATTGATGCATGGTTTTACAGTGACGGAGGTGCCGGTTCGGCATTATCCACGCATTCATGGGGTCTCCAAGTACGGTATGGGGAACCGCCTGTTTAAGTCGCTCTATGATCTGATCGCGGTTCGATGGATGCAGCATCGTGTGTTGCGCTACAAATTCCGTGATAACTGACATGCACAACCAACTCCAAGACAGATCCCTCCACGATGCTGGTATGCGAATGTTGACCTCCTTCTAACTATCCCAATGGCTACTGAAACCATCTGGCTCGGCATCGGTTTTCTCGGCCAAGGACTGTTTTTTGGTCGTTGGTTGGTGCAATGGATTGCCTCCGAGCGGACAGCCGAAAGCCGCGTCCCCATTTCCTTTTGGTATATGAGTCTCATCGGAGGGCTGATTACGCTGACCTATGCGATCTACCGAAAAGACCCTGTGTTTATCTCAGGGCAAGCACTCGGGGCGGTCGTCTATGTGCGCAATCTGGTCCTCATTCATCGCACGGATCAAACCAAGAGCGAGCCTCGGCCACAGGCATGAGCGGCAGCAACACACACCACCGTTCGGCACCTTTCGCTACCCACGGGTAACGGCCACATCCGACCATGGAACGTACCTCTCCTCAGCCGATACAACTGCTTCTTCTGCTGCTCCTATCCGGTCTGCTTTTTTTCACCGGTCTTGGCAGTATGGGCCTGACGGATCGCGACGAAGGCCGTAATGCCGAAGCCGGGCGAGAAATGTTCGCCTCCGGTGACTTCGTCACCCCAACCTTCAATGGGGAACTACGCGTCGCCAAGCCGGTCTTCGTGTATTGGCTGATGACGATCTCGTACCACATCTTCGGCGTGAGCGAGTTTGCGGCACGGGCACCCTCAGCCTTATTCGGGGTGGGGTTGATCATGATGCACTATCTGTTTCTCACTCGGCTACGTGGACCAACCGTCGGCCTGTTTGGGGCCTTGATGTTGCTGTTGAACATTGAGGTGCTGGCGCTTGGGCGCATGGCAATTACCGATAGCGCTCTAATCTTCTTCACCACCTTGTCACTCTACGGGTTTTGGCTCGGCCTCCACGAACCTGGCCGAGGGCGCCATTGGATCTGGACCTTTTATGCCGGTATGGCCATCGCGACGTTAACGAAAGGGCCGGTGGGATTCGCCGTGCCGCTGATCACTGGTCTCTTGTATCTCGCTGCTACCAGGCAATGGCTGATCTTTTGGCAGAGAGGCGCGCCTATCGCGGGCACGTTGCTGTTCCTTCTCCTCGCCGGTCCCTGGTATGTCGCCATGTTCCTTCTCCATGGAGATGCCTATTCCTCTCAAGCAAAAGTTCACACAGTTGGGCGATTCCTCGCTCCGATGGAAGGCCACGGAGTGGGCTGGTGGTTCTATTTTCCGGTCCTGCTGCTGGGCTTTTATCCGTGGAGCGCATTCCTACCAGCCGGGCTCTATCGAGCCTATCAGAGCTGGCGAGAATGGCGCCTGATGAGGAATCGCACACACGACTCAGGGACACCGCCAGGGTCCGGTAGGGAGTTGGATTGGTTTGCGGGGCTCTGGGTCGTCGGCGTGTTCATCTTTTTTAGCCTGTCCTCCACCCGACTGCCCCACTATATCGGCCCGCTGTTTCCCGGATGCGCCATCCTGGCTGCTTCATTTTGGGCCCAAGGGTTAAAAGATTCTTCCACAAGAGGCCTGCGGGGGTCGGTCCATTTCATGATAGGAATTGGCTATCTCTTGGCGATCGGGTTTGCGTGTGCGCCTTTCTTGTTCATCAAATTCTCAGGGAAGATGGTCAAAGAATTTCCGCTCGCCACTCAATTTGATCTGGGTATCGGGCCTTACGTTGGCGCAACGATTATTGTGGTTGCTATGGGGCTGATCGGGTATTGGGGGTTGCACGACAACAGGCGAGGCATGGCCTTTGGGGTAGCCGGAGGCGCGCTGGCAAGTGTGTTCCTTGTCGCCATTCTGCTGGTCGTTCCAGGGCTTAACCGCTACGCAATTGCACCGCCGCAGGAATTGGCTTACGCAGCCGGGTTGAACCTGAATCCGACCGACCAGCTGATTGCGTTCGGTTCGACCAGACCATCCATGGCCTTCTACGCGAAGCGAACCGTGACCTTTATCCCAGCCAACGAAATCGACCGGCTGCGTACGGCGCTGCGCAAAGAGGGCCGGACGATGATCCTCCTCCCGGAATATGTTCAGGATGCCTTGCCGGAAGAAGCAGCTGGTTTTCAGCTGATTCTTAAGCGGCACGGCTACGTCTTGTTAGGTAATCAACCGATGATCACCCTGCCTCAGGATGCACCTGTTGGCACCCCACCAGCGCCCAAGGTGTTTGGACACTGACCGACTCTCGGCTCTGCTTTCGAGACCTCCTTCTGAGGAAAGATGCCCTCGGCAGGATGGATTGAAAGGAATATCGCGCGAAGCCATTACACATTGCCTACGCAATCACGGTCACCGAAATGGCAGAACCCCCCGCGCATCAACAAGAATCAGAATGGCGAGGGCTACCCCCCCAAGCAAGGCACTTTCCCGCATCATAGACCAGCCAGGCGATGCATCGGCGTGGCCATCGTGCCGACCTATCGCGTTGAGCCAGAACGCCATGCAGGCGAATCCGACCGACGAGAGGACAAGAGGTGAGGTCGTCAGGGCCGCCAAGCCGTACGCCATCAACAGCGTTGAGGTATTCGAGTGCCAGCGCTCTCTTGTTCTTCCCCTGCGGACCCAATGAGTTTTCCTTATCCATAAGCCGCCCACTACTGCACTAACTCCCAGCGTTACGAAGAGAATGCCCACCATTCCATCTTCCATTCGATGGGAGAGAACCCAAAGCAAGGCAAATACCGCCGAAGCACCCATCGCCGCGTATCGTAGTCCATCCTGTATTGACGCGCGCCATTGTCTCAATGGAGCCGTCGCGATAAAGCCGCTGAGGATGCCGATCACCATCCCTCCAAGGACATCCGTCGGAAAGTGCGATCCTCGGAGGACACGACTGAAGGCGACGAACAGTGCGATCACGATACAGAACGGTCCGACGAGGGGAAACCGTCTAGCCAGCACCGTCGCGACGGCAAAACTCGCCGTGCTATGTCCCGACGGAAAGGAGTCCAGTCCCGATGCCCAGGAAAGGGTCATCTGCCAGTCTCCCGCATGGACGAACTTCGGTCGAGGCCTGCTGATGAGGTGTTTCAGCCCATTGGCGAGCAGCGCGGCGATGCCGTGAGCGATCAACGACTGGATGGCCACCATCTTGACTGTCGGCTTTTCAAAGGCCCACGCGCCGAGGAGGAGGAGGACGCTCACGGTGGTCAGGCGCCAGCCTTGCCCGATCCAGTCTCCCGTATCGCTGGTGAACGCCATCCATGGAACAGTGAGTTGATCCCAGGGGAGATGAATCGTCACCGATCGCACATACTTGGTAATCGGCAGGTCAAATTGGGCCACGCCGAGAAAGCTGATGATCAACGCGGCGCAGGAAGAACCGACTACGGCGAGCGATACGGTCGTATTCTTGGATGATTGAGACGGGGCCCTCATCGAGCCACCATCTGTAGCGAGGCGCCCTGGATGTCCGGCCCTGTTCACCAATTGTCTATCACCGATCACCGGGCCTTACGGCACCCAGTCGGCCAGGAATACGTTGAACTCTCCAGGCTCCTTGGCATATCGATCCGAGACCCACACGAGACGTTTGCCGTCTGGGGAGAACATGGGGAAACTATTAAAGTGCCCTTCAGTGGTGAGACGTTCCAATCCAGTTCCGTCGTCACCCACCAGATAGAGATGGAAACTGGGGCGTCCCCCTTCCCCTCTCGTTTCGATATTGGAGGAAAAGATGATGCGTTTGCCGTCAGGATGAAAATACGGAGAAAAATTTGACGCGCCGGTCGTGGTGACCTGTTTCTTCCCAGACCCATCGGCATTCATGACGAAAATTTCAAGCTGACCTGGCTCGATCAGCCGTTGAGCCAATAACTCTTTATATTTGGCCACTTCGGACGGATCAGTTGGATGCGCTGCCCGATAGACGATCCGCTTACTGTCGGGTGAAAAGAACGCGCCGCCGTCGTAGCCGACATCGTCCGTCAGGCGACGAACGTTCGAGCCGTCCAGATTCATCGTATAGAGATCAAGGTCTCCATCCTTCACCGAAGTCCAGACAATGGTCTTCCCATCAGGCGAGATCGTGGCCTCCGCGTCATAGCCAGGTGATGACGTCAACCGCTGCAGTTGCTGCCCATCGAGCCTGACTGAGTAGATGTCATAATCGTCGAGCGCCCATCGGTACACTCCGTCCCGTTTCGGTTTCGGTGGGCAATTGGGGTTGGCGGCGTGAGTGGAGGAATAGAGCACACGCCGGTCTCCAGGGAAAAAGTACCCGCACGTCGTCGCCCCCACGCCGGTGCTGACCAAGCGTATGGCGTCGCTTGCCAAATCCATCACATACATTTGATAGCAACCCAACCCGGCATCAGCTGGTTTCGAACGATTCCCCAGGACGTCCTTCGACCAATCGTTGGTCGACTGAAAGATCAGTTTGGTCCCGTCAAATGAAAAATAGGCCTCCGCGTTCTGGCGGCCAACGGTCAGCTGTCGGATATTCGCCAGATGCCGTTCCGTAGACCGAACCGACGCCACAGTCTCTTTCTGTTGATCAGCAGCCAGGGCCAACGGGGGAATCCCCATCAACACACAAAACCCCAAAAGCGAAATTCCCCCGGTCTTACGACGTTGCATCAATCCTGACCTCCTTCATATCCGGCAAACCAGGCCACACTTCGCGTTTCATCACAGCTCCGTCTTGAAAAATCACGTAACTATGCCACCCATAATAAAACAGGAAGCGCGACATTTTCTCGACCGCACCCGAGGTCACGCCATACAGCACCGTGATGAGACTGCCCGGCACATCCGCCCGATGGCAGGAGAAGAGCACTGCCATCTTCGGCCCGTCATAGGCCTGACCATCGATCTCGAACCCACGATCCCCGAGAGTAATTCGGTCACCACAAGACTCCTGCACCACTGATTGAAGCGCCTGTCGCTGGTCGGCTCCTGCCAATACCAGGATCGATCCATCGGGGGGAAGGGAATTCTCTTTGAGCGCAACAACTGCCGTTCTCCGTGATCCCGTGAGTTCGTGATCGGCAATACGAGCCACAATCTGCTGCAACGGCGACGCAGGGTCGGAAAATGCCCGCACCACCGTCTTGTGTGGATCCGTCACATAGCCGTTCAGCATCGGCGGCAGTTGACCTCTCGTCAGCCGGCGAAACGTCATGAGATCTGGATCAAGCTCCACCCGCAACGGCTGATCAGGTAGGACGAATTCGGCAGCGCTCCTTTGCGAGAGGCTCAGCCTGATCGACTTGATGTCCGTCGATTCCTTCATCACGATGCGGAGGGGAATCATCATCCGAAACGGCTTCTCGGCCTGCTCAATCTCAACCGTCAGCCGCCACGCTTCTTTGCCGCCCTCTCCCTTCACCCGACGGGCGTGGACATCGCGCAAGGACAGGCGTGGAGCACCGGGTTGTTCGACCCATTGCTCAAAAAACCACCGCAAGTCCTGACCGCTTTCTTGAGCAAAGACTTCCTCGATCGATTTCCAGTCCGCCGGGCGATTGCGATAGCTGCGGACGAAGGTCTTCACGGCGCGCCAGAATGGCTCATCTCCGATTTCTTGTCGAAGCAGATGAAAGACAAAGGCCGATTTGTGGTAACCGATGGCGTTATCTTTCTCGTCATGCTTTCTCAGAAACTGGGAGACCGCATAGTCCGTGTCAGGCCTCACATAGAGATTGTACCCACCAAGCATCATTCGCCTTTGTTCGAAGGCTTGCGGAATATCCTGCACCAGCTCGTGCCAGTAGTAATTCGCCAAGTAGGTCGTCATCCCTTCGACCCAGTTGCCATGATCGTCGCGATTGAACACCGAATTGCCGATCCATGAATGGACGATCTCGTGACCCAAGGCATAGGGTTGGATATAGCGACGCTTGATGCTGCCGCTGCCGAGGAGGGTGAACGACGGCAGACCAAGGCCGCTCGCAAAGAAATTCTCGACCACTGCAAATTTGTCGAAAGGATAGTCCCCGAGGATCCTGATATATGCGTCGAGATACTTTGCAGTCGCATCGAGATACTCATCCGCCAAGCCCGCATTGTCGGGCAAGAAATGGGTCTGGAGTTCGACCCGCTGCCCGGTCGAACTTTTCCATTCCCGCGATGTCGTCACAAACTTGTTGGCAACGAGTGTGAACGCCTCAGACTTGTCCTGAGCGACCCATGTTGAGGAGGTCTTTCCTGCGTTCGTCGTCTCGCCTTCCTTACGGCCCGATGCCACCACCGTCCAGCCCTGTGGAATCTGAGCCGTCACTCGATAGGTGCCGAAGGAGCCGATGACATCTGGATACCATTGGCTCTCACCGCTCAAGTACACACCTTCCACACCGATATGTCCCGCTGTCTCGCTGGGGGTCACGAATCTCAAGTGGCGCGGCTCTCTGGGAGGGTCATTGATCTGACCCCGATAACTCAGGACCAATGTCACTCTCCGGCCATGGTCTTTGGGAAGCGAGACGACAATCCGTTGGGTCGTGGTCTCAGGAGGACGCACTATCGTGAACGGAACGACGTCATCCCGGCCTCCCTGCCCACCCGAAACCGAGTGCGTTCGCATAACAACGGACTCGACATACAGCGTATGGGCAAGCGTAAACGTGGCCAACCTAACCTGTGAGTTCACTTCTAGTTCGATCTGATCGTTCGCCACAAGCTCATGTGCTGCGGGAATCATCTCAACTGAGAGGGTGTGATGAACGTTGGTGACAGTCTCCTGGGCAGACAGAGCCGAAACCCACCACGTGTGTACGATGGAGGTCGCCAGCAGACCAAGGAGACAAGAGCGAAGGACGCGCTTCCTGATGGACATCAGGAAGCGTTTTAGCACTCGCGGCAGACGAGTACAAGCTGGATCGCAGTCAAGAGGCGTTCAAGATCGACGGGTTTGATAAGGATCTCCTGAGGGCCTAAACTCCACGCTTCTCCAAGCAACTCCTCATTGTGACTTCCCGTCATGATGATGACACCACCTGAATAGTTCCGGTCACGCAGGGTGCGCAGCACTTCCACCCCGGGCATTCCAGGCATGATCAGGTCGAGCACGATCGCATCGGGAGGCATCTCTTCGACTATCCGCAGAGCCTCGTCGCCATTTTTGACGCCAAACGCCTGATACCCGCGCAGAGTGAGAAACCGGACCAAGAGGTCGCATAGGAGAGGTTCGTCGTCGACCACCAAGACTGTTTCATCAATCTGCTCGACAGCATTCCCGTTGCCAAGAGATGGCTGTGTGATCGTCGACGGCACAGGTAACTGTACGAGTCGAGTGACGGCTTCGACAAGGACGTCCAGCGACAATCCCTTTCTGATAAAATCCGTGGCTCGTAGAGCTCGTGCTTGATTCTCCTGAATTTCCGTGGCTCCACCACCCAGGATAATCACGGACGCATGAGGGTCGAGGGCTCGGATTTCCTTTAGGACGGTCAATCCGTCCATCTCCGGCATACGGAGGTCCACCAGGGTGACTCGTGGATTGTGTGCGCGGAAGAGATCAAGACCTTCCTGTCCATTGGTCGTTGAAATGACGTGACACCCGTGACGGGTGAAGACGCTCCGCAAGAGATCGCAATTCATCTGATCGTCGTCCACGATCAAGACTTTGACCATCGCCGCCGGCCCTCCACAACCTAAGACGGTCTACCCTGCACAAGGAGAATAGCACGAGGCCGTGACCAATGAGAAGAAAATGCGTGGTTTATGAGCGAGACGTCGGCTGCCCGAACAGAGCCGCGACAAAGGCCTCGGCATTGAAATCCTGGAGATCATCAGCTCCTTCTCCCACACCGATGAGGCGCAGAGGGAGCTTCAGTTCTTCGGCAATGGCTACGACAATCCCTCCTCGAGCGGTCCCATCAAGCTTCGTCAGAGCAAGTCCTGTAACCCCAACTGCCTCGTGAAATTGACGGGCCTGAGCTAGCGCGTTCTGTCCGACCGTGGCATCCAGAACCAACAGCACCTCGTGTGGCGCACCGGGTAACTCCTGAGTGATCACCCGTTTCACTTTCCGCAGCTCGTCCATCAGATTGGACTTGGTGTGCAACCGGCCGGCCGTATCCACGAGGACCATGTCTACCATCCTGGCTTTGGCTGCAACGATACCGTCGAAAGCCACGGCAGCTGGATCGGCGCCATGTCGTTGGCGGATGACCTCCACTCCGACCCGATCGCCCCACACTTGAAGTTGATCAATAGCAGCCGCACGAAAGGTATCTCCAGCGACAAGAAGAGGTCGCCGCCCGCCCTGCATCATCCGCTGTGCAATTTTTGCGATGGTGGTTGTTTTTCCGACGCCGTTGACTCCAACGACAAGGGTGACAAACGGCTTAGGGCCTTCAGTGACCAGCTGATCGATCGTTGGGCCTGATACGGTTTTCAGAATACTATAGAGTGACCGACTTAAGACATTCTGCACCCCTTCCGAAGTTTTTGCATCTGCCCCGCGCGTCTCTTCCCTGACCTGCCGTATCAAACGATCGACGGCACGTGCACCAAGGTCGGCGGCGAGCAGCGCTGCCTCCAGATCTTCAAGAAGTTCTTCGTCCGGTGCACGTCCGAGGAATCGGTCCAGCGATTGCTGCACGACATGGCGTGTTCTGCCGAGACCTTCATTCAGTCGTTGAAACCATCCCATCGTCAACGACTCCTTGTTTGCCGTGCAGTGCGAAGCGTGACCATGCGCGGCACAGGTGAAATCCGATGAAACAACGCTCGCTCACGACGCGCCATTCGCGCCGCTTCTCGTGGATTACGTTCATGGTCGTATCCACAGAGATGGAGCACCCCATGGACCAACAACATCGTCAGCTCCTCGTCGATCGATCGTCCAGCTTCCTTTGCTTGGCGAACGGCGGTCGGTAATGAAATCACAACATCCCCGAGCATGTGGGTGACAGGACGCACACCTTGAGGCATCACGGCCTCACGGATGGGAAAAGCCAGGACATCAGTTGGTCGATCCTTCTTGCGATACTCACGGTTCAGGCGTCGCATACGTCCATCTCCTGTCAATTCCAGGCTCAGTTCCGACCCAGACTCTCCAACTGCCGATAAGAGGCCTTCAGCTAAATGGGCCAGTATGGTTTGTCTGACGGCAAACCGCGTGAGACGCACGCGAAGATAGATTGGCATCAATGAGAACTGCTGGTTAGATCGCCAGGCGACGAGCCTGACGCAGGCGACTTGCGGGGATTGGACGATGGACGCTGTTGAGACGAGACCTGCCCTCGAGTATGCCGAACATCACTGCCGTGTACCGGCTGGTGGCGATCATAGGCCTTGATAATTTCTTGAACCAATCGATGCCTGACCACATCCTTTTCGTCGAAATACACGAACTCAATTCCTTCAATGTCGTGGAGGATGTCTTTTACCTGAATGAGGCCAGACACCCGATCACTCGGTAAATCAACTTGCGTGATGTCGCCGGTCACGACCACTTTGGAATGGAACCCCAGCCTCGTAAGAAACATCTTCATCTGCTCTGCCGTAGCATTTTGTGCTTCGTCCAAGATGACAAACGAATCATTGAGCGTTCTCCCGCGCATGAACGCCAAGGGGGCAATTTCAATATCTCCCCGTTCGATCAAGCGATTCGCTCGCTCCATATCCATCATATCGAACAGCGCGTCATAGAGCGGCCGCAGATAGGGATTCACTTTCTCGTAGATATCGCCAGGCAGGAACCCGAGTTTTTCCCCTGCCTCAACAGCCGGCCGCGCAAGAATAATCCGGCTCACCTCTTTATTCATCAACGCGCTGACAGCCATGGCCATGGCGAGATAGGTCTTTCCCGTTCCAGCCGGGCCGATGGCGATGACAATATCGTGCTGCTCGATTGCTTCGATGTAGACTTTCTGCGTGGGCGACTTGGGACCGACAAACCGTTTTTTCGTCACGATCATGGCCGACTCGCCCAGCACGTCCTTGAGCGACGCCTCGGGGGTTCGACGCAATGCGCTGAGCGCATGGGTGACATCTTCAGCTTGGAGTGATACCCCTTGGTTGGTCAGAGAGGCAAGTTCGATGAGAATGCGTTCCGCTTGACGAACAGCTTCGGGAAGACCATCCAGTGTGAGTTCTTCCCCGCGGGCAGAGAGGCGGACACCCAACTCGTCTTCGATCAGCTTGAGATGCCGGTCATGGTGACCGAACAAGACCGCAGTATTGGTACCTTCTCGTAGTTTAAGTTTGCGCACGAGTCTGAGGTGGTCTCCCTCCTCTATGATGAAGGGATTGTAACAGACTAAGAAAAGTCGAGACAAGCACAGGGAATATCGAAGCACATCGCAGGCTAAGACTCTGGTTTGGACCGTTCAGGAGCTGCGACGGTGAGTTCGAACTCTTGGAAGGAAAAGCCTCCTTGTTCATCCGTCGCGACAACCTTCACTCGATGCACTCCCGGTTTCACAAGTCCAATATCCCAAACAATGTGACCCGTCGTTCTATCGATAGCCATACCGGGTGGGGCCATATCGAGCTGGAAGCTCACCGAGTCGGAATCTGAATCTACAGCTTTCACTGCATATTCATAGCGATTGCGATCGATGGACGTTGGTGGAGATGAGACGATTTTGGGTGCGCTATTCCCAACCGTGTAGGGATCCGAGCGCGACACCTTTCCGGCGGCATGCTGGTCCCGCGGCCTGACCTCAACCACGACGAGATCCTGCGGTCTGACCTCAGTTAGTTCGAGAAAATCTTCTTCACCCTCTTTCACGACGCGTCCGTTCTTGGTCCATCGATACAGGAACTGTGGGATGTCTTGATCATGATCCGAGGCGTCCACCAGTGCTTGAAGACGATCTCCTCGTTCGTCCGATTGCAAGCCAATGCCCACCTGAGTAATCGACGGAGGAGTATTGTCCACCGTAATGGTTTCAGATTTTCGGCTAGCCCCGGCAATCTTTCCATCAAACGGTACCGCTTCCAAATGAACTCGATCCCCTCGCTTTAGCAGAGAAGCCGAAAGTGTTGGGCTTTTCTCACCATCGACTACCTGATCGTTCAGATACCACTGATACCGAACTTGGACCGTGTCATTGTCCGGATCATGCGTGTTGACCTGCGCGATGAGATCCCTTTGCCGATTGAACGGGGTTGGCCCCAAGACAATGGAGTGAATGGTAGGCGGCTGATTAGCTTTTGGAAGTTCACTGGATCGTGATGTGCAGCCAGGGACGGGCAGAGAGATGATCGTTAACAGAACACATACTGACCCTATCCCTCTCCGCGATCGCTTCCACGAATGCGACTGAACGGCTGTTCTTCCCAAACATGCTTGAGAAGAACAGCCACACTGCTCGCCGGATGTTTGTGCTCCTCTATGTTGCACTCGGTCACTCGCGCAGATTGATCCAAGCGATGAACCGACTCGTGACAGATCCAGGGTTCGTGCAAATCGTGTTGGTCAATCCCGCACTCGATTGCATCATTCCTGTAATGCCGGACTGACACCCACTTCCACCGGTCCCAGCACCACCAGTGCCCCAACCTTGGGCACCGATGTGAACGGCCATCACCGAAAGCATTCCTGTGCCTTGACCGATATCGACTCTTGCATTCGCCATCGTACTGCTCCCCGATGCGGAAGTCCCTAGGACAGGGGTGCTCATGGCACTCCCAGTTTGATAGAACAGACCGTAGAGATACCCGTCACCAGCTGAGATACAGAGATCGTCCTGAGGCACATAGGTGGGGTAGAACACGATCCCGCCGAGTACCGTCGGCGAGGTGATCGACCGTTCCCGTGTGGCCGTGAGATTGGTAAACCAACCGTCCTTGCTTTGCACCAGACCTTGCAAAGTCGTGGTTGGATCTGTTCCTTCAACCTTTTGAACTCCTGAAAGCGCTGTCGAAGTGACTTGATTCGTCCCTGTTGCACAGACGACACATACCGCAACGTCGGAGACATTCACGAGGCTGGCCGCCTTACAACCGTCTATGCTCCCCTCTGTACAACTATTACTCAATACCGAATCTTTGACGCCGTATAACCGTTGTGATTCGGAGTTGGTCTTGTCGGTATTGCCGAAGAACCGCCCAGTCCCGAAAAAGAGCCACATGTTGTTGGCATCGTCGACTGCAAGGCCTGGAGCGGCTACCATTGGCCCGGCTTGGATCGCAGTCCCTGACGGATAGGGTGAAAAGTCACCCAATACCTCGCTGGGCACGCGGCTGCCCGACAAATCATATCCCCATGTCGAAGACGAACAGGGGGCCGTGAGACATCCACCGGCGGTCAACCGGTACATCCGCCCTCGCCAGGGAAGACTACCGTCATTAACCACCGACCCACCATAGACCGCATCTGCGCGATAATCCAAGTCACGATCCACGCTGACCAAATCGCCGACGAAGGTATTGAGATCCCCTCCTGAGGCACTCTTTATCGGAAACGTCTTGAACACATTGGCTGCACTGCCCCCTGTGCCCGTCTTGGGGCCAACCTTGATATCGACCGCATAAAATTTCCCTGTCTGCCCAATTTGGCCCTCATATCCCGTTGCACCTGATCCAAATACAGCAAGCCATACATCATCGCAGGGACCGGTAAGTGGACAGGTATTCGAACCAGGTGGGTTCATTCGTATGATTGTGGGATAGCTGGTCGATAACCCCATGCCAGCATCGCTGAAGGACCAGAGGAGCTTAGGCTCCGCATCAGGATCCGTAATATCGAGGGCAAAATAGGCGGTGTAGAACGTTCGGTTGGTTCCTCCGATGCTCACCGTCATGGGAGCAGCACCACCTGCGCCACAAGTCCCACAGCTCCCACCCATGCGAAATCCCCCGATGAGAATCGTGCCCCATCCGTTCGGGTGGATACAGCCCGCGGCCACTGGATTACTGCAGGCCGGCTCGGGAGTGAAGATACGAACGTCCGTCACTTTCGGCTTGAGATCCACATAGTACACATGCGTGTAGTCGGCCTGCGCCAACCAGCGAAGATGCGGCAAGAGTTGATAGGGGATAAGGCCCCAGAGTTCATCGCCGAGCTCTTGTCCACGCCCATCACTCGTCGGGGTATTGGAGAACCATCCATGTTCCACCACCCCGGACGTACTGGCATCGTCGCCCCGATTATAGAATCCCCCATTAAATGCATGGAGCATCCCATCATTCGCTCCCACATAGGCAACATGCCTTCGGTTCTTCCATCGCTTGAAGAAATTCAAGTAGCCTGGATCGCCGTAGATGAAGTCGTACGATTCCCTCGGCTGGGAGACGATCGTGGGTGTAGAATGCACGGGGTCGCCAAATTTCCATACAGCCAGCCCCACTCCCGACACTGTTAACCGGCGGTCACGGAGCTGAGCCGACCTTGGACATGGCCCACCAACGCTGGTGTCATAACAACCTCGAATGAACTGGATGATATCGGTTGATTTAAACGGATTGGTGGTCGGTGTATCGGCATCGGCCCTGAGATACTCCTTCAACAAGGCTGCGCTTGCCGTCGTGAATGGGATCACTTCTCCCGACGCCGCCGTATGAGTCCCGTCCGTTTGGCCTTTCGTATCTTTCCCCGAGTCAACCACGCCATCATTGTTGGCATCGACCCAGGTTAAGATTCGACGACTCGCGTGGTCTAGCTTGGCGAGTTGCTTGCCAGCCTCCCAAATCCCCTTCACCTCTCTCAAGGAAATAGTCGGAAGAGGCCCCGTCGGATTGTCGGCTTTCCCGTCAGCATCGCTATCCAGAAACCGTTGTACGCCGACATCGCCGGTCGTCGGATCAATAATCGTCTTCACGATATAGTCGTCCGCCAACGTGAGTTTGTTATCTTCCAGCGTATCTTCTCGGATATTTCCGAACTTATCCACCCAGAGACCCTGAGTAAATCCTGTCCATCGGACATCCGCGTTGGTTGCCGGCTCTGCCGTGCTGGGGTAAAAAAATGACTGATAGAGCGCACCTTCTCCCGTCCCAGAGGTCGCCAAGACCGAAATGGAGGTGCCGGATTGGCTCCGACGGAGAATACTATTGATAGCAGAGACAAATCTGTCGCGCATATCATCGGCGTTTGACGATTCAAAATACGTATCGGGAACGCCATCGGCCCCTAATCCACCGGTATAGTTGTTGTACTGATCCCACACATCACCGGCATCAAACACCAAGTTGTTATTGCGATCTTCAAAGCCTCCCATCTTGGAAGCATCCTGAAGAAGCCTTGAACCACTGCCGAAGGCATAGAATGTATAGACAACGAGATTTTGGACACCTGGAATGTCCTTCCCCGTTGCGTCCGATCCATTGAGATTCAGGCCTGGAATGGTTGCCTGCCGAAGGTCCGTCGTATGGGCATAGTACGCGACATCATCAAGATAATGAGACCCGTTGCTCCAACAGACATCATTGGATGAAGCCATTCCACCATAGTACGCTGAACAATTGTCGTGGTGATCAACTTGGCCATTCGCATCATGGTTGACCATCCCCCCGCCATGACCGCTGTGCGGAGCTGAGTTATGATCTACAGTACAACCCGCAGCACCTGGACAATGGCCAATGAACCCGACTGGCGCATGCGCATTTGCCACATGCGCTTTATCCATGATGGTCGAGGGAATGTTTAAGTCCTGGGTCGGCTGCCCGTCCGTAAAAATCATGACGAAACTCTTACAGCATTTCACATACTGAGGAACGTCTGACCATGGAGAGGTGAAATAGTATGGGTCTTTGTTCAGAACATTATGGGAATAATCTGAGTTGTTATAGGCCGGGGGGACCTGGGCGAAATATCGTGTGGCTTCATACAGAGACTCTCCCAAGGGCGTCCAGGTAGAAGCAGTGGCATTTTGGATGGCATTTACCATACTCGTCATGCCGGAACCGACATCAGCGAGCACTTGCCCCCCGTCGCCGGCCCCTTTGAACTGCATCAGTCCAAATCGTGCCTTGTCCCCTATTTGTTGGATCACACCGTTCGGCTCAGAAGCGATGTCGACAACGAGGGTGTGGGATGTACTGCCCCCGCCACAAGCTGCTCCACCGTACACGATAAGGTTGTTGCCGCTTCGATCGAAACACCTCGTGCCTGTGTAGGACGTGACTCCCGTTGCAGCGGCCGTCAACGCCGTAAACCGGTCATCCGTTTCGAGACGGAGCATTCCACCTGGGTAACAGGTTCCATTGACTGCTCGCGGGGAACACTTACCACCCATCATGACCCACTTCGCAATCTCAAAGCGGGACATCGTCATGTAGTTGAGAAAGTTGCCGTCCCAGGGATAGGTTGCGCCACAGGTCGGTGCCGTCGCTGCTCTTGGAGTTCCGATTTGGAAACGATTGGATCCATAGCTATAGCAGAGCGTTGGATCGAAATAGCCGTAGTACGCCTTGGCAGGGTTGTAGGCTTCGTTGGCATGGTGGTAGGCGGAGTTATCCATGCTTCCAGAGTTATCCATTAGGAGGAGGATGTTCGGCGCGACGGCCTCCGTCAGGAAAGGTGGTTCACTGGTATATTGTGACAAGGTCTGCGCCGATGCCGACGATGCGCTCCACCAGAGACTCCCTGCAATCAGAGCGACGTGCATAGAGCTGACAATGGTGCGACCGTTCATGATAATTCCCTCCTTACCCTCAAAACTTCCTCGGTCTTGCTCGGTGTGCTCGCTTAGCTCGGAACCCACAATACGAGCCGATCAATGCGTCCCTTGTCATCGAGATGAAAGAGTACCCTCTCCCCTTGAGAGATATCCTTCAAGCTCACGGCATTTTCATACTGGTCCGTGATCGTGGCCGCTGAGAGGATCGGATAATGCGTGTTGTTGATTTGTATCCCGGCCCCTTGAATACCCGTCACTTCGCCGGCCTTGAAATTCGCATAGGGATTCTTGTCCTCGTGGGCCAGTGCATGAGGGACGGTCACCAAAGGGACAGCTCCCGCACCACTGACAAAAAATAGGATCAGCGAACAACTTGTGAACAGATATGGTCTCAATGCTTGCATGTTCTTCTGTGACCACGCGTATAACATTGATGCCTCCCTTAGATCTTCCGCTGACAGCTTTCGCCCCCCGCACTGACACAGGCAAAAACCGCCTGAATCCGACTCATCGCACCAGTCGCCTGCAGGGTGGCCGTGCAATCGATTTGATAAATGGCTTCGCCTCCTCCTCCTGCAGCCCCTTGAGCGGCTCCCTCATACCCAGCCGCGAACTGTAGCGATCCACCGACCTTGTTCTTGAAGTAGAGGCGATCGATGTCGCCAACGACTGCAAAGGGCCCGGCTGTCATCTGAATATCAGGAGACGCACCAGCGACGTCTGCGTTATTGTTCGCCTGCCCCATGATTTCTTGCGTGAGGGTAGGTGCGATCGCGCCTTCGGCGCTTGCGGGAATCACAGACCCGACATAGCTGAGAGGGACTTGCCGATCCTGCAAGGTTTGCATAATCACGTTGACGCCGGTCCCTATACAGGACTCAGCCGCTGCCGCCGCAGCATCCGTAGAATTGGCAGATCCAGCCATGCGATTCTCCAGCCCCGTCATCGTCATCGCAGCAATTCCAAGCGCCGTCATCATGAGAAGGGTCAGAAACACACCAAAGAGAGCAAAGCCTCGCTCATTATTCAACACTCCGTGCCGCCTTCGTTTTGAACGTATTGTGCTCACGCTACATCTCCTTCGCATCACTATCGCCCTGGATTGCGTACCTCTATCGTTCGAACGAACATGCGCCGTCTGGTCGACGTATAGGGCGGATTGAGCCCCGCGAAATCGCCGGCCGCAAAGAGCCCGGCGCCATGGTTGTGATCTGACACTTGCAATGGTTGAGCTTGCACGACACGGCCGGCCACGATCCCTTCTCCCGCTCCTTGATCTACAAAGCGTTCGCGCCCGACGATGCTGGCTTGCACTAAACTAATCTTGTCCGGCGTCATGGGCGCAAGATTCCATGCGTTATTACTTACAAAATCTAGCTGATCGAACCCAGCGGCACTCCCGACCTGATTATCAATGATGCCGTCAGGAATGCCGCCATTCTGCGCTATAAAGCACCCGTCGCAGGCGTAGGTAAATTGCATGTCTTCGATTTCATCGGCAATGGACAGGCAGCGACTATTTGGCGTATTGCAATCCAAGCCCCCTGTGCCCACGCCCCGCACCAAACATGGGGAGCGACCGTCACAGAGCCCATTCGCATCCGGCGGTGGAATGATTTGGTAGGTGATGCACTGGAGGAAATACACCGGCGCGTTCAAGCCAAAAGCCACCGGAGCTGGAACCGGCGTGACGGTGAGGGTCGATCCGCCAACTCCGGTTACCGTGGCGGTTGAACTCCCTGCCACACTCACCGTGGCTCCTACTAAAGTTCCTCCGCCCCATTCAGCAGTCATATCTGTCACGGCCTGAAGCGAAGCCAATGCAAACGCATTGTAGCCAGGGCCGATTGGGGCTTGTAGAACCCAGGCCGGCCTGGTCGCCGTCCCCACTGGATTTCCAAGCGGCACGACCAGGCTGATACGATCCGGACCTGTGTCGGGCCCAGCGACGGCATTATCCAGAGGGACAATGGCTGTTGGACAATTGCCCACAGCCCCTATCGATCCGAATCCTGCCTGTCTGATATCTCGGGCAATCATTTCCATGGCGTTTCGCACGTTCTGCTGCGTTTCTCCCGTTTGCCCTGTAGTGGCATTGGACCGTTCAAATGACGTCACCACGGCAAGCCCAGCGGCAACGATACCCACCGCAATGGTTCCGGCAAACATCAGCTCGACCAACGTCATCCCGTCTTGATTACTCGTCTGACGCCTAGGCTTTTCCATGTTCTGCCGACTATCCCTTCACTCAGGTGCTATGGTGGTATCCAACATCACTCTCCGCGGGGCCGCTGCCGTCGTACCCATATTTCGCCCAGTCCACGTGATGACGACATTCACTCGGCTCTGATTCAGCGGTGGATTGGTCACGACCGGAGTTACCGTCACCACCCCTCGCACCCCAGTCAGCATCGATGCCTGACTGATCCCTGAGGCTCCTTGGTTCGTCATCATTGCTTGCCACTGGACACAATCTCCCTGAGCCATGGTTTGGATTGCAGGAAGGACACATGGATTGTTGGTATCTATGCCGGCATAGGCCGTGACGTTCCGACGGTTGTATTGGATCCGCTCGAGCATTTCTGAAGCCATGTTGGTTGCGAGCGTGAGCTCCGTCGAATCGACGTTGCGCGTGATGGCAATCCCTTGCATCGCGCCCATAGCGATCACGCCAACCGACAAGATCACGGTGGCAATCATGCCTTCCAATAGCGTGAATCCCGATTCGGTTCGTACGATCTTCATGATCCCTTCCCGCTAACGAGTCCCCATGCAGAATTGACTTGGACACCAGTCCACCACACCACGCGGATTAATGCGGATGGCATAGGTGGTCCCCACGTCATTGACAAGACCAATAACCTGATTTTGGGATCCCGGCACGTTTCCTCCGACTCGAAATCCCATTGCATTGAACTGGACCGCGGCAACCGGGGCTGCTGCAAAGACAGGCGCAGCAGGCACGCCTCCTGTTTGATTGGTGATGCCATTGATGCGTGTGATCTTGCTCGATGTTGTAGAAAGTACCGCTAATGTATTCGTATTGAGGGTTGTCACTGTGACCATTGTAGGAACGACTGCGATATTCGTAGTGACAGATACATTTCGGCTCATCGATATCATGCGTGCAACAGCCAGTTCGTTCTTGACAAGCTGAATCGCTTCCTTCAAGTCCGCGCGAGATTTCCACACTCCGAAATTAACTCCTCCAATACCCGCGATCACTCCGATGATCGCGACGACAATCATCAATTCCAAGAGCGTATATCCGCTCTGCCCCCACCGTCCTCGATTTGATCCTAATTCGGGTTGCACCATGGCACCTCCTGACCGAGCAAGGGGCATGCCGCTCTCAGTAAGACGTGTCCCCCCTCTAACCTCCTGATTTGATAGGATTCATTTCCTGATAGAGCCAACCAAATTCGGTCATTTTGTGCGCCTATGTACGACAATTTTCGCCTATGACGGTGTACGGAGTTTGTTTATGGGGTGGCTAGCATTGGGAATATGTGAGTAGTCGTTCCTGCAGACAACAGAGGGTTAGGACAACAGGCTGAGGATCGGGTAGGATTCAATCTGCATCGGCGAGAAGGAATCGTATGAAACAAGAGTTTCGCAAGGCCCAGCGGTTTGCCGTTCAGCTTCCTTGCAAATGGTGCAGCAATGAAGTCAACTCGGACGGAACCGTTTTAAACCTTTCGGCGCAGGGGTGTGCCATCACGACGGAGCACCTTCCATCGGTCTCGACCTACATTACACTGGATATCGAACTTTTAAACGGGGAGGGGCCGGCTACGATCGAATTGGCTGGAGTTCGCTGGGTTTCCGGGCACCGATGTGGGCTGGAATTCATCCGTGTTCGACCCGATATGCTCATGAAACTGAAAGCGTTTACCCTCTTGTTGGAGCAAACCCCCTAAGCAGGTTCAACTGGTCGCTTCTCTCCTCACAAGGCTACTTTATCGCAACCGCTCGGACTTGCCGATAGGTCGTCAGACCTCTCAGCACCTTCTGGATCCCATTCTGCAACAAGGTGACCATTCCATCCCGCATTGCCACGCTGAGAATTTCGGCTGTCCTCGCTTTGGCCTGGATCAGATTCTTAATGTCTTCAGACCCAACCAGGAGTTCGTGCAGCGCCACCCGTCCCTTAAACCCGCTGTGATTGCAGATTTCGCAACCACGCCCACGAGAGAGGGTCCAGTCTTCCGTGTAGGGAACCCCGAGCTTGTCCCAGTATCGCGCTCCATAGCCTTGTACGAGTTCGTCATACTCTTGCTGAGTCGGGTGGTAGGTTTCTTTGCAGTCAGAACAAATGCGCTTACAGAGGCGCATGGCCAGTACCCCCAACATCGCATCGGCAAAGTTGAACGAGTCGCAACCCATGTCCAGCAGTCGAGTGATTGTTTCCACAGCGCTATTGGTATGGAGTGTGCTCATTACCAGATGACCCGTGAGAGACGCTTCAATCGCGATATCGGCCGTTTCTTTGTCGCGCATTTCCCCGATCATGATCACATCCGGGTCGGCCCGAAGGAATGCACGCATCGCCGTGGCAAAGGTAAACCCGATTTTAGGATGCACCTGAACCTGTCGTAGCCCCTCCTGTGTAATCTCAATGGGATCCTCTGCGGTCCAGATCTTTCGCTCATCGGTGTTGATGTGTTTCATGACGGCGTGCAGTGTGGTGGTTTTCCCGGAGCCAGTCGGCCCCACACAAAGAAAAATTCCATGTGGACGCTCGGAAAGTTCTTTGACGCTTTGCAGCATGTCTTGGGAAAAGTCCATGGCTTCTAAGGGCATGGTGTCCTTTGCCGTGAGAAGACGGAGCACCACATCTTCGTTGTTTCCTGCAGTAGGTAAGGTCGCGACCCGCAATTCGATTTCACGATCTTTCGCCAATTTATACCGAATTTTTCCGTCCTGAGGTTTCCGTCGCTCGGCTATGTCGAGGTTGGCCATGATCTTCAACCGCGACACAATGGCACGCCGATAGACGGCAGGAATCCGCATATAGGTAAAACACGTCCCATCGACACGGAACCGTACCGCCGTTTCCTTGCGATCCGAATAGGGCTCAATATGGACATCAGAGGCCCCTAATCGATACGCCTCAGCAATCACCTGGTTCGCGAGGCGCACGATGGCTGAATCATTTTCATCGATCTCTCCGGACTCGGCCTCGCCGTTTCGTTCGATGCCCGCTTCATCGACGAGTTCGCCCAGAATCTCGGTTATCGATCCTCCGTTGGCCTGACCTGTTGCGACAAGGAGATATTGTTCGATATCCCGCCGAAGACCAACGGAGAAGCGTGTCGTCGTCCCAGGGAACGCACGTCGGATATCGAGGCCTTTCTCCAGATCGTGTGGATCATTGATGACAATGTCGAGGACAGTCCCCTGTCGTTTCAATGGAATCCAGGCACTTCTTCTAAGATAATCGAAACTGAGGTTTTTCAAGAGCTCCGGGTCGATGACGGTGCGCTCATCATAGGAAACATAAGGGCATTGGTAGAATTCGCTGAGCGCTGACCCGAGGGCAGACCTCGGCACGCGGTACTTATCGAGTAAGAGGGTTTCCAGATCAATTTCCCGTGATAGAGATTCTTCTATTGCGGCATCGAGGTCCGCCTGCTTGATGAGCCCACGATAGGCGATACAGTCTAAGAGACTACGCCCCATCGTCATCTTGCGAGGTTGTTTGGGCATCGACGGCTTTTTTAGACTGGTAACTGAGAGGATCTGCCGTTTCTGATAAGTTGCAACGCTTTGAGTGATCATTCTATCTCATCCTTTCGCATCGACAATAAGAAGTTGTTTTTATGTATCAGTCTCTTTCACACCGACATGGTTCGACCTTTGCCTTCGGCTCAATATCGCGTCATCCATGTACCAGGGGCACGATAGACCACGGGTAATCCACGATAGAACCCTTGACTGAGATCGTGGTCATACCACACCTCCAATGTGCTCCCTGAACTGGCTGGGGTAATTGTCCCACCTGCTGCCACTGCTCCATACACTCTGACTCTTCCCGCTATCGTAATATCCCCGCTTGCGTGAAGCACCCCGTTGACATGCACGCCGGAGAGTTGCACGGGCGTCCGAGCAATAGCTGTACCCTGATCCGACAGAGGACTCAGGACCTTAATGGATTGTCCTGATCCGCTGGGAGCAACCACGACGTGGCCTTGCACAACCACCATGCCTTCAAAGTACGGAGCCTGTAATCTGACCACTCCGAGATTGTCTAGGCGGGGGGCCGTCTGATCGAGCGTGTCAATGAATATTAGACCCTGCTGATCGCCCTTTCCCTGTGATCGGAATACCTCGTCTGGGGAGATGCCACGTCCTGGTTCGACGATGCCTTGCGGATACAGAAGGCCTTCGCGATCAATGGCGAAATAGCGCCCGAATCTCTTTGCCACTCGCTTGAGGTGCTCATAGCTCCACTGATCAAGGCGAACTCCCGGAATCGGATTCTGACCCATATGAAGGTTGTGATGGAAACTGGGAGTCTGGTCGGATGCTACATGTGTCACCTGAACCGTCCCGCCTATCCACGCTTCCACCCATCGATCTTCTCGTGGCGTCATTTCGTCATAGGTCTGCCCGGTGACTGGAGCAAGCGCACTCTTCAGTGGGATCTCATCCAGCTGTGTGAGAATTAGATCACCCCCCACCTTTAACTCACCCCAATGCACGGCGACCGGTGATTCACTTCCTGCCTGGAAGCGGCCAAGCTGCTGGCCCACCTGTACAGCGGCTCTTAACGGCGGTACGTCCAGCGCGCCCATCTGCATGAGGATCGATTGCCGAACCGGAGGATTGGTATTTGTTGCAACCGTGGTGTCGATTGTACACAGGAGGCCCGGCTTGGACGGCCCATAGACTTTGACTTCTTCCACCAGTCCTAGATGGGTCAGGGTGCGAAACATCCCTATCTCAGGATCGTTCAATAGTCTGTTATCCGCGGGATTGCCTGCCTGTAACCGTACATCCGGCTGATCCACCGTGCCCACGAATTGTGATCGGCCAGATGCATCAAAGAAGGATGGTGCTCCTTCCCTATCGCGATGTCTCTTTTCACCAAGAGACGACAGCTGAGGTAAGTCCGTAGTTGTCTGTGGACTGTGAAACCAGGCCACCACCACCTCACCGGCCCCATCGGCAAGTTGTTGGGCAACCGATGCCTGGTTTGCTAACCCAGCATTGACGACCTCTTGTCCTGCGAGATTGAGAAGCGTTGCGCCCAACAGCGAGAGCATGAGCGCGATAATCATTGCTCCCAGAAGGGCAATCCCCTGCTGACCGTCTTTGATAGTCCAATAGAACATGTCTTCACTCCTATGATCGAAGGCTCACTTCCCGCATCATTCGATGCTGGGAGTGATTCGATTCAATTTCGAGCACGACTCGCTTTACGAGCGATGGCTGCTGCGTGACATGCCCATGCTCGTCCCAATACGAAAAATGTAGATTTTCCAAGTCTCCGATGAATGTATTCGCTCCTCCGTCCACCACCCGCATAAGCTTCACCGTTCCGTTTTCATCTCGCTTGGTGTAATAGCCCACCCGATTGTTCACTTCTACAGAGGCACCGGGGGGAAAGGACAAGGCCACCGGCTCAGTCAAGGTCAGCTGATAATGCTGCCCTGAACGGGAGAGTCGATGCGCTTCGCAGGCCTGCTGGCTACAAATGATGATGGTCTTTCCCTCACTCCATCCACTGCCATCCTGCACCGTAATCACTGATTGTCCCGGTACAACCGAACCAGTTGTTACCGTTCGAAGGGCACTGATATTGGCATGAAAGCGAAATTCATCTGGAGTCGCCGAGACGATCGACTCGGCAACCGCCAATCGAACTTCTTGTTCGAACACCTCTAGCCCTAATCGGAGGTCTTGCTGGTGTCTCAGGTCCTTTTGCTGTTTGCTCGCATGGACCTGCGCGACATTGAAGGCATTCAACGCTGCAGCCAATACGATCACTCCGGCCGTCAAACTGACCATCAATTCGGTCAGACACACTCCACCCTCGTCGAATACAAGGCCGATGGAGTGCTGGCTCCACCTAGCCGACCTGGTGACATTTCCTTGATTCATCGTTGCCCCACAAAGTTTGGATTGGTTCGAATGGTTGCCACCTGCACTTCTCTCTTGTGCCCGTTAAGGCCGGAATAAGATGCCACCGCTCGAAGCCTCACCATGGTGGTGGAACGCAGTGGCCCTGGACGTTCAGCTTCAATCGTCCACACGACCGTCACCCCGTCACGCTCGTAGCCGGATGTGTAGATCCCATCACCCGCAGTTATGTCAGAGCCTTGGCCATCATCGGCCATGAGCGTTTCTGGAATACCATCGTGATCGAGGTCATCGTCCAGGAGGGACTGCCAACGACAGGAACGTTTTGCTTCCAACCTGGCCTGGGCCAACTCGATCGCCTTACTGTTCAAGCCGCCCTGTCGTATGTGCCTAGACGACACTTCCACTGCGCCCAAAGTACCCATCAGTGCAACTCCTGCAATCACCATCGCCACCATCACTTCGATCAGACTGAAACCGTCATTCTTCATCGTTCGTCTCATAGGAGTGATACCCGACCCGTAATGCTCACGGTGAGCTGCTGGGTCTGCCCTTCTAAGCTGTGAAGTTCAATCGTCGTGGCACTGGCCGAGCGTCCGCTTGGATGGAAGAGGATTTCCGGCCCTGCGCTGGGCTCTTCGATCACAATCCCCTTTCCTCCATAGCGATAGATGTGATGCGTGGTCGCGCTGTTGACGAACTGAGTAGTAAGAGCCTGCTGTTCCTGGTCGACGATGATTCGAACACGATCCCGATAGGTCATCGCCAGCTGGCGTGCAAGGCGTAGTTCCGAAGCAATTTCTTCAGTCGTACAACGGATCTGAGTGCGCGAGTTGAGGAGCGAGTAATTGGGAAGGGCCATGGTGGCGACCATCCCTATAATCGCCACGACCACCATGAGCTCCATCAATGTCTTGCCTTCTTGCTTCATACTCTCCTCACAATGTCTGCACTGGCTTGCTGATCCGAGGCTATGTCAAGACTTGTGCCACTCATAGCTGGAGCCCTCATGAATTAACTCTCTACCAAACAAGGGCTGGCTGGGATTCCCTAAGCTATTGAATCGATGGAACCAAGTAGCGCCAATAGGAGAAAGGTGCGGGTTGACCTGGAAGACACACCATCTAGATGGAAGGAAATGATCGCGGATAGGAACAGTACCTCAAGAGATACAGTTCTTGACAGAAGAGATACAGTACGAAATGGGGGGATCGGCCATGGGAGCCGTTATCCAGCCAAGAGGCCTTGATACCAATCAAGGAGAGAATGGCCAAAGAATAGTGCCACCAATGCACCGCACACCAGAAAGGGTCCGAAAGGAATATAGTCTTCGCGCTTGATGACCTGCGTTGCAATGAGGGTAACCCCCACGAGTGATCCCAGGAGCGACCCTACCATGATCGTCATTAGGGCAGGCTTCCATCCCAGAAACGCGCCTATCATCGCCAGAAGCTTGATGTCCCCTCCTCCCATCCCCTCTTTTCCGAAGAGATAGGGGCTTGCCCATGCCAACAGCCAGAGGATTCCTCCTCCGACGAGAAGTCCCAGCAAGCTATCCAGGAAACCGAGGGGTAGGACAGTGGTGGCACAGACGAGGCCCATAATGATCCCCGGAAACGTGACGGCATTGGGGATGATCTTATGAGAAAGATCCGTTCCTGCTACCACGAGGAGAGCTGAATAGAGCAGGGAATAGGCCGCTGCAGCCCAACCTGAGCCGAAAAACCAGAAGAGCCCTACATAACCCATGGCATTCAGGATCTCGACCATGGGATAGCGGAAAGGAATGCGCACCGCACAATGCCTGCACCGTCCAGCCAAAACGAAGTAACTGATGATTGGAATGTTATCGAACCAGGCAATGGGATGAGAGCAGCTTGGACAATGAGAGCCGGGCCACGCGACCGATTCCTGCCGTGGCAACCGGTAGATACAGACGTTGAGAAAGCTGCCGATGAGTGCACCAAAAAGACCGACAATTAGGAGTGGGAACAGGATTGGTCCATCATGCATAATTGCTCAGAGTTCTTTCCTTACCCAGTAACCCTACTAGGGCCGAAGTACCTTTCTTTACATTCGTGAAAGATCATTCCATAATGGTGCACTCGAAGAGGCGTGATTCACGTCTGCGTATATGAGTATACCTGAAGCATAGACCTACCTAGTATGGAGAACTAACTATTATGCCGAAGACAACTGGAAAGCCACGGCCTCGAAAATCTCTTGCCAATCTTGAACCTCCTGCGCGTACAAAACGGCCTGAATCGCTTACGTCACGCGAACAGGAAATTTTGGAATTGATTTGGGCAGGATTTAAGAACAAGGAAATCGGGCAACGGCTGAAGATCAGCGTCAAAACCGTTGAAGCGCATCGCGCCAATATGATGAAAAAAATGCGCGTGTCGAATACGGCTCAACTGCTGAAGACAGCCATCCATGGCGGGGACCTCAAGATCCGGTAGCGTCAGACCTGGTTCTGGGTTATTCGGCGTTGACGAACCACCTCAAAGAGGACGATGGCTGCCGCAGCGGACACATTCAACGATTCGACCTTGCCGCTCAGAGGAATGCGGACGCATTCATCGCAATGTTGCAAGACACCAGGTCTGATTCCTGTTCCCTCTCCTCCCAGAACGAGTCCAACCGGTTCTCGTAGGTCGACATCCGTAAATATTTTGTTCGCCGAGGGTGTTACCCCGTAGATCCACACTCCAGCCGTCTTCAATGACTCGATCGATCTGCTCATGTTTGTTACGCGTGCAACGGGAATATGATCGATCGCTCCGGCCGAAGCCTTGGCCACCACTGAGGTCAGTCCGGCAGCCCGGCGTTCAGGAATAAACACTCCGTGGGCACCAGCTCCCTCTGCTGTCCGAAGCACGGCGCCGAGATTGTGTGGATCTTCGACTCCGTCCAAGATGACCAACAGGGGCGCCTCATGCCGTTCGACTGCTCGAGCGAGGATCGACTCCTCCGTCTCATAGGCTTTTGCTGAGGTAAAGGCCACGACGCCTTGGTGCTTGCCGTTGGGAACCAGACGGTCAAAGGAGGTCAGAGGCTGAACATGAATCGGAACGCGGCGTGATCGAGCCAGTTGCACCAGATCGGTGAACTGTTTATCGGTCCGAAGGACCAACATGCGTTGCAATGGTCTGTTTCCGGCTTTCAGGGCTTCACGTACGGCATGGAGGCCGTAGAGAATTTCTTGCGCCTCAGCGCTTCCACCGGCTGGTCCCATCGGGCTTGTCCTCGATCGTAATTCCCAGTGATTTGAGTTCTTCCCTAATTACATCGGCCCGCTTGAAGTCTTTACACTTCTTGGCGTCAATCCGCTCTGCCAGTTTGGTTTCTATCTGCACATCTGTCATCACGGGCTCTACAGTGACTGTTGGAGCGAAGGTTGCAAGAGCAAGGTGAGCAGCTTTTGGCTCAACGCGGACATTGAAATCCCACCGGTCTAATTGAAACAATCCCAACACGGCACCGAAGGAACGAAACGCTTGTCGTGCAGTCTGTCTCCCTTCTGTAGAGAGTCCGACTGCGAGTAGTTTGTTGACATCACTTCGCAAGGCTTGCAGAGAGGCTATCGCCATCGGTGTGTTGAGGTCATCATCCATCGCAGACATGAACGCAGCCCTACAGCGGTCCAAAGCCTGATCAAGCCCCTGGCCCACGATCGCCTTCCCTCCCGGCTCACCTAATCGGCCAAAGAGGTCATAGAACCCGTTCAAGGCGCTTTTGGCTTCTTTCAATGCCTGATCGGAAAAATCGAGCGGTCCGTGGTAATGGGTCGAAAGAAGAAAGCACCGCAAGATCTCTCCCGTCACATCCTCCGGCCATTCCGACTTCTCGAAAATCTCCCGGATCGTGAAGAAGTTCCCCAGCGACTTCGACATCTTCTCTTTATTGATTTGGACAAACCCATTGTGGACCCAATAGCGAGCGAACTCTTTGCCGGTTGCGCCACAGGACTGCGCAATCTCGTTCTCATGGTGTGGGAAAATGAGATCCATCCCTCCGCCATGGATATCAAAGGTCTCCCCGAGGTGCCGGATCGACATAGCAGAGCACTCGATATGCCAGCCAGGTCGCCCTGGTCCCCAGAGGCTTTCCCATGCCGGTTCACCGGGCTTACTGCTCTTCCATAGGGCAAAGTCCATCGCGTGGTGCTTGCGTTCATCCACCTCCACACGCGCACCGGCTTGCAAGTCCTCCAGCCGTCGTTTTGACAGTCTTCCATATTCTGGATATTTGGAGACTTCAAAATACACATCTCCGGCCACGACGTAAGCCAACCCCTTGGCGACTAATCTCTCCGTGAGCTGAATGATGTCTGTTATATGCTCCGTGGCCTTCGGCTCTTCCGTCGCAGCGCGGATTCCCAGCTTACCCATATCCTCATGGTAGGCCTGAATGTATTTGGCCGTCACGGCATCACACGAAACACCCTGTTCAAGTGCCCGCTTGATAATCTTGTCATCGACATCGGTGAAGTTCTTCACGAAGGTCACCGCATAGCCACTGTATTCCAAGTAACGCCGGAGCACGTCGAAAACCAGCGCACTCCGTGCATGGCCGATATGACAGTAGTCATAGACTGTCACGCCACAGACGTACATACGTGCCGTGTTCGGCACAATCGGCTCAAACGGCTCTTTCTTTCCGGTCAGCGTATTGTAGATCTTGAGCATGTGAAGGCCCGCTATGGAGTCGTGGGTCTACGCTTCGGCCAATGGGACCAGAGAAAATATCCGAGGGCAAGGGCCAGGAAAAGCCCGATGACAATGTCGAATTGATGAAAGTAATCCCGAAGATGTTCCCACTGTTCACCCATTTTCACACCGATATAGGCGAGGAGATAGCACCAGGGCAACGCTCCAACAAAGGTGAAGACGACGAACCGCGGAAAATTCATCTTGGCAATACCAGCCGGGAGCGAGATGAACGTCCGCACAACCGGGAGCATTCTGCCAAAAAAGACTGCAGCTTCACCATATTTTGCAAACCAGCGATCGGCCACATCCAGATCGTGGTGCGAGACCAGGAAATACGGTCCATAGCGCTCTGCAAACGGTCGTCCGCCCCAGACCCCTCCGTAGTAGGCCACGATCGAACCGAGCACATTGCCGACTGCTCCGGCCAGCGTGACGCCGAGCATCGTAAACTGTCCAGTCGTGACCAGATAGCCTGAAAACGGCATGATGATTTCGCTCGGCAGCGGAATGCAGGCACTTTCAACGGCCATCGTGAAGAGGATCCCCCCATAGCCAAATCGTGAGATACACGCGATGACAAACCGGCTCAACTCACCGATGATGGCTTCGATCAACCCTCCCATCACGCCTCTCGTTGCCCAGTACGGCTCGATCTGCGACCAAGCGATTGAGATTTCTTGATCGCCCGATTCATGATGGGCTCCCACGCACGGAAATGATCCAGCACGCCATGGTGCGTACTATCCAGGCGGATCGGCGTGATGGAGACAAAACCTTCTTCGATCGCCTCGTGGTCAGCATCCTTACTACGGCTCCACGAGACGCGCTGACCTGCGATCCAGTAATATTTGCGTCCGTGCGGATCAAGTTTTTCAATGATGGGATTATCAAACCGCCTTCGGCTGAGACAGGTGACTCGGACGCCTCTCATGCCTCGTTGCGGACGATCTGGGATATTCACGTTCAAAAGCGTCTCCTCGGGCAGACCATGAGTAAGAACAAGACGCGTGACACGTGCGGCATAGATCGCGCCAATTTCAAATCGAAATTTCTCCTGCCCTTCTTGCGACACGGCTACGGACGGGATGCCAAGGATGGTCCCTTCCATCGCCGCCGACACGGTCCCTGAATACAGCACATCATCACCAAGGTTAACCCCTTTGTTAATACCGGAGACGACAATGGCTGGCGGTTTCGGCATGACTTTCAGCAGCGCAAGATTCACGCAATCCACTGGAGTCCCATTCACGGCATACGTGCGTGGACTCAGTTGGTGGAGACGCAATGGCTTATGCAATGTCACGGCGTGCGCGACGGCCGTGCGTTCCCGATCTGGAGCAACAATCCAGACTTCACCGATCACAGCAAGTGCCTTTGCCAAAGCTGCGATGCCCGGCGATTGGATACCATCATCATTGGTGACGAGGATGCGCATGGTCATGCTTCAACAAAAAGAGCTGCCCGAGGCAGCTCCGATGTCCAAACCGAGCATTTGGCGATACTCCCCAACTCCAAATGCTCTTCATACTGGACGAAACAAACTGGTCGGGGCGGCGGGATTTGAACCCACGACCACTCGCACCCCAAGCGAGTGCGCTACCGGGCTGCGCTACGCCCCGACACGTTCATAACTCTGGGCATCCTCATCGTAACCGATGATCAGGGGATTGTTTTCAGTGAACCTACCCTTTTCTCATGCTGAATGCGAGTCGATAATTTTGAGAATAACTTGGAGATCGCCTCTCAACTTTTTAGCAACCTCTCTTGGACGCAGCTTACGAGACGCAGCGCGCCCACGACGTACCCAGTATCGCTTAACACCATCGAGGGTATGTCCCTCCTCATAAAGCATCCGCTTGATTTCCAGCACGGTTTCAACATCTCGTTGAACATAGAGGCGTTGATTCCCTCGACTCTTTTTTGGCTTCAGAAACGTAAACTGAGATTCCCAGAAACGGAGCACATACGCGGGAAGCTTCGTCAACTGACTCACTTCTCCGATTTTGTAGAAAACCTTGCTCCCCAGCCTGGGTTCAGTTCCCATGACCGGCCTCACGGTGCGCCTTGTACTGTATTGACGGAGCCGAGCTGGTTGTTGTGTTGACCTGTCTGATTTGTTTACGCAGGATGATCAAAAAGACCGTCCGCAAGGCCGCAGCGAGCGAGAAGCCGAGTCGTACCCTGTGCTGTACGGTGAGGCTTTGAGCAATGCGAGAACGACGCGGGTGGTTGTTTTCAGCATCCTGCTATGAATTGACGTACTTCTTGAACACCTGGCTTGGCCGAAACGTCACGACTCGACGGGGGGTGATTCCAATTTCTTCTCCGGTTCGAGGATTTCGACCCTTTCGGGCTCCCTTGCTGCGGACAACAAAATTTCCAAACCCCGCGATTTTGACCGATTCTCCCTTCTGCAAGACAGACTTCAACATATTCAGTATAAACTCAACGATATCAGCGGCTTCATTTTTTGAAATGCCGACTTGCTTGAAAATTTCATCAGCGATATCCGCCTTTCTCATACCACCCCCCTACGTGACCACTGCAACTCACCGCGTTTCTGTCTGATCAACTTCTCTCCTAATGCGATGAGTTTTGCTTAAGTTACGTGAGGTTACGAAAGCTGTCAAGAATAAATTTGGCTAACGCTTACGAACATACTTTAGTCCTTCGCGAGAAGTTTGTATTCGATACTATCAACGAGAGCCTGCCACGTCGCCTCGATGATGTTTTCTGAGACCCCAACTGTCCCCCACTTATCCTTATGGTCACCGGATTCGATCAAGACACGCACCTTTGACTCGGTCCCTCGATTAGCCGCCAGGACGCGCACCTTATAGTCAAGAAGCTTCACTTCTTGAAGCTGAGGATAGAATTGTTCCAACGACTTTCTCAGCGCATGGTCGAGCGCGTTGACCGGTCCAGCCCCAACAGCCGCCGTATGTTCGACCACATCGCCGACTTTGACCATCACCGTGGCTTCGGAAAGAGTCGTTCCATCCTCCTGCTTCTTTTCAACAATCACACGAAACCCGAGTAATTGAAACGAGGGCCGATGGCTTCCCATGGCCTTTCGCATGAGCAATTCGAACGATCCTTCGGCGCCTTCGAACTGATAGCCCTGACTCTCTCGATCCTTCAGCGTATGGATCAGCTCGTCGACCTTGGTGTGGTTCTTTGCAAGCTTGATCCCGTACGCTTCAATTTTATCGAGAAGCCCGCTTCGTCCTCCGTAGTCGGAGATCAGCATCCGTTGCCGATTCCCGACTCTGGCCGGATCGACATGTTCATAGGTCGCAGGATTCTTCAGCACAGCATGAATATGCACGCCCCCCTTGTGCGCAAAGGCGGAATCGCCGACATAGGGTTGATGCTTATTCGGCATCAGATTCGCGATCTCCGTGACAAACCCTGACACATCCTTCAGATGGCTCAAGCGGTCGCTCAAAGCGGGGCGCTTCATCTTCAACTCTAAATTGGGAATAATCGAACAGAGGTTGGCATTCCCACACCGTTCTCCGATTCCATTGATCGTCCCCTGGACCTGCCGGATGCCCAATTCGATCGCCACCAGGGAGTTTGCCACGGCCATTTCGCAGTCGTTATGCGCATGAATACCGAGCGGCACCCGACACTCGCGTTGAACCACGCTGCAGATCTCGCGGATCTCCCACGGCATCGTCCCACCGTTGGTGTCGCAGAGAATCACCCGTTCGGCTCCGGCCTCCACTGCTTTCCTGATGGTCGCAAGCGCGTAGTCAGGATTGGTTTTGTATCCGTCAAAGAAATGCTCCGCATCGTAGAACACCCGGCGTCCTTTTCCGTGGAGATACGCGATGGAATCGGCGATCAACTCTAAGTTCTTGCTCAGTGAGATTCCAAGCGCATCGGTCACGTGGAGCGACCAGGTTTTCCCGAAGAGGGTGATGGTTTTGGTCTCGGCAGCGAGTAAGGCCTTGAGATTGGGGTCTTTCCTGACGGTATTGCTGGCCTTTCTGGTCGATCCAAACGCGATCACGTCGGAGTGCTTCAGCGGAATCGTTTTGATCATCCGGAAGAATTCAATGTCTTTGGGATTCGCCCCAGGCCAACCGCCTTCGATGAAATGAACTCCCAGGTCATCCAACTTTTGCGCGATCCGGACTTTGTCTTCGGCCGAGAAACTGACGTCCTCAGCCTGAGCGCCGTCGCGCAAGGTAGTGTCATAAATTTCTAATGCTGCTGTTTGATCCGCAGACAGCTTTCGTCCAAGAATCGACTGCTGCTCACGCGAAACGCGGGAAGAGCGAGGTTGCGAGGGTTTTCGAGCCATGGGAAGAGAGGGTACCAGGAGCGAGGCTCCCCTGTCGAGACGTCAAGGACCGAGCGATTCGGGCCAGCCCGAGTCACTGGCAATCAGCCAGTTGTCCATTTTTCACAGTTATCTCCGTGTGCCGATCTTCGCCTTGGGCCAAGAACTCAACTGTGAGTTCTTTCGCGTGCGTGCCATAAGGAGCATACATTTCAATGGGGATCGGCATGTCTTTCACAAAGCGATAGATAAAGGGACCAACCACTCGCCATTCTAATTGTCCATTGCCACAGCCAAGCGCGGGAACAGCTAACGACGTGACACCCCATGCTTGATAATAATCGCGCAGGTGTTTCAAGCCACGCTCAATGTCACTTACCTTGGACATCAGCTTCCAATGGTCCTTCGTCGGGAAATTGATGATCTGAGGTGGAAACAATGTCTTGTAGAGATACGGGACGCCGAGCCTCACTTCACCACGATGGCATCGTTGAGCATAGTCGTCGTACATATCCGGGAATCGCTTTTTGAACTCCAAAGCAATTCCTTTCCCCATCACCCCGACGCAGTTCACCGGATTGATTAACGTCTGCGCTTTTGATTTGAGGATGTCTTCGACCAGAATTTGCACACAATCCCTGAGAGATCTTTCAAAGTCGGCCAGATTTTTCGAACACGTCACCGCCACTACTCGAATAACTCAAAAGAGTTCTAATACCTTTCTTCACGCTCCCGAAGACAAGATCGACATACCAAATTCCTTAAGCGAGGACAGGTAGATCCTTTCTTCTTTTTGAGAGGTGAGGCATTTCATTCCATACCCTTCTCTCAAGCACACGACCAGCCTGCTTTTTATTCTTACCTCCCCATTGCTTGAAGAAGAAGGAGACTTCTGCTCGACGGCACTGATCGCGCAGATCAATAACCCATGCAGAGTTCATGGGCCTGGATTTTGGCCCTGATTCCCCCCCAACAATGACCCAGTCTATTCCAGACAGATCGAGATGCGGCAACGGCCCAAGGAGAGGCTCCAGAGAAAGAAACTTGATGTGTGCGTTCGTCCGACGAAGATGCTTGATTCGCTCACGATAGTCGTCGCTCTCGACACTGACCCCCATCCAAACGTTGGGTGTCCAGTCAAGCTGTCCGCTCAATGCCTCAAGACGCTCAGCGCGCTTGGTTAGCACCTGGAAGCGATGCCAGTGAGCGCGATTCATCACGTCAAATACTCTTTTAATGTACGCGATCGGCACATCATCATGAAACAGATCGCTCATGGAATTCACGAAAATCGTTTGTGGCTTCTTCCATTTCAGCGGAAGCTCCAGCATGTGGGGCTGGAGTGTCAGTTGGAAACCGTTCACATAATTCGCTTGCCCCATAGCTTGAAGACGCTCAGCCATACGCTCGGCATAACAGTATTTGCAACCAGGACTGACCTTCGTACACCCTGTGACTGGATTCCATGTGGACTCGGTCCACTCTATGCCGGAGCCCTGTGCCATTAGCGCACCTCCTTGAGTAAATGCTGTGCGATGCGCAGCGCGATGTCCTTCCCTCGTTCATTGCCAACCGCAAAGCAAAGAAGATACAGCGGATTGTTTGCCGAGTTACGCAACACGCCCGGCTCTTCTGCTACACCAGCAAAGCGGCCTTTGAGTCGGTTATTGAAATACCGTCCAATGGTGTCCATCGTTGCCTTGACGACACGCTCCCTGTCGTCGCCGAAAAGCGTTGGCGTGGTCTCAACAGTGTAGAATTCATCGTACCAGTTTTCAGTACCAAGAAGCAGATTGAGCCGATGTCGCCAGGCCTTCGGAATATCTCCGGTCTTGGTCAGCAGCCGATTGACTCCGATGCCAAGCGGGAAGAGGAGCCACAGGTCGATCGCCTTCGTCTGCGCAATCGCTTCGATCGTCCTCCATTCGACCTGCATGCCATACGGGTCGAGAAAAAGCACTGCACGGGTAGTTTGCCAGTCCTTCGCACACAGATCCTGAATCTTAGTGTTAGCGTCACCTTGGTGAATATCCATTTTTTTAGCGAGACCGGAAAATTCAGACTTCAGGCTTTCGAGATGGGCACAACGCCCAGAGCTACGCTCGATGAAGATGTATTGGTCGAACTGCGGCTCAGTTTGGAGCGCGAGGCGGACAGAACCATCCAGAAACGACTGCGGCTCAGGTTCAGCCATATCAGGAAAGAGCATGTTTTGTGGCGAGTCTTCCTCGTTGTCACGTCGAGCATCGCGGTAACCTGTGCCTGCAAAGGCATCGATGTAAAGCTTATGGAAAGGCGTATTCTTTAACACAGTCGTGTAGCCCCGCAGGTACTTGGCCAGGACCTCTAGTTTCCGGGTGGTCCATTCCCCACCGAATTGATGTTCCCGCTCTTTTCGATCTTCCGACATGGCCTTGCTAGCCCTTACACGTTTTGTTTGGAGCAACACGCACTCCCAACTCTCGTGTCTTGTCTTGGCTTACCACCCGAAAAGACTTTCCAGATCGCTACCTGACTGCATCTTGCGGGCCTTAGCGCGAGTCTTCATTTCATTCATGTCCGCCATGTGCCAAGTTTTATCTTTCTTCCTGGCAATGACAAGTCGCCCGAAATCTATCCCATGCTTGTCAGCAAATTCCGCGAGCCCTTTGGCTTTAGCCCATGTGTCGGTACGACTATCATCGTGCGGCTCTAAGACGTCAGCGACCAACCCTTTGCCGCTCTTTCGAACAATGGTGAAATCCGGATAGAATGGTTTTTTACCTGCCAGCTCATACGGAATGCAGAGCGCCCATTCGCGCCGTGGCAGATTCCGCAGCCAAGCGACAAAACCATCTTTCTTCATTTCCTGCTCCAGTAACTCCTTTTCCCATCCGTTCAGCTTCGCGCTAAACTCGCCACTTGCCGTGCAGTAGAGATGTTTCTCCCAGACATCTCCTTCCCTTTTCTCAACAATCTGTGTGGGCAATTCCCACACTTGCAGTGCCGCTTCGCCAGCCGCTTGTATGAGTGATTGAAATCGTCTCCTGACCGACGCAGGCAGTTGCCGAATGGCAGCTTTCTGCTTATTCCACATCGCATCGAACAATTGTTTACTGAGACGCTCCATAACATTAAGCGTTTCTGGCTGGCCAAGCACAGCAAACAACTCCAGCTTCGCTTGATTTGGATATGCTCTATCGTGATAGCGTTTCCAATAGGTTCGATGTAGACCTTCTCCCGATGCCAGCATGCGGCCCGCTTCGTCAAACAACTGGTCAATGTTCTCCTCGGCTAAGGACACTCGGCTTGATGTCTTACCCTCAACCTTCATTCCCCCGGTTGCAATTCTGGAGACATCCACTTCGATCTCTCCCCCTTCGCGAATGAGGGTATCCCAATCCGCCCGCTCGGCAGCACATTTGTCGCGCAACCCCTTGAGCTTCTTGACCAACTCATCACGAACCTGCTCATCGGCGTCAATATCAACCCCCTCATGGACCAGCAACCCAGCCAGACGCAATGCACGTTTCACATCGCCCATTCGTGGGACGCGATCCACGGAATAGGTCGGCAACTTCCCTAGCAAGGTGAAGACCTTCTCCATTGCGGGGTTTCGTTGATACGTTTCGATGGATGTCTCGACGCGCGTGGGCAGGCCATCCTGCGCATCAGGATTTCGCAATCTCTCCAACACAGCTTCCAAGGCGCCCGCGTCATAATGCGGCAAGTAGAGTTCAACTGTGTCGAGCGCTTCGTTCGTGCCAATCCGTCGGGCTAATGGGGTTCGAATCATCCGCCCCACGAGTTGTGCGATGCTGGTTTGGTCTTGCGCACGGCGGAAACTCATCATGACTTCTGCGCGCGGACAGTCCCAACCTGTGGACAACGCCGTCTTGAAGATGACCACTTTGACATCTTGGCTTTCTTGGATTCGCGAGGCATCTAGCTTTCGAATAATTCGCCCACCCGCCTCAAGATCGGTCTGATCTTGTAGGCAATGAACGATCTCATTGATCCCCAGCGGTCCGCTGTGACGCTCTATCACACGTACCACATCGTCAAGGGGTGTACGCGTCAGGGAATTTCCACTGCCATCCTCAATCTGCACAACGAGAATTGGGCGAACGATGTTCTTTTCTTTTTCCTGAACACAATAGTCTTCCCAAATCTTCGTGAAATGCTTCCAGCTCTTTGTGGCATTTTCAAGGAGGGTGAGGTCACCGGCAACAGCTGATTTGGGATAGCGAACGACGATCCAGTCTTTGAGCAAGCCGCTCGACCGTACGTCTTCGGGAGCGATATTGATTGGTCGTTGCGTGCGGTTGGTATTGCCCAACAGCGTGGTAAATCGTTGCGGCGTGGCACTCATGCCAAGCACGAGCGGAACAGGTGGCAACCCATCCGGTTCGGAGCCCACGATGAACTTTTGCATGATCGTGGCCCGATTTCGATCGTTAGCAGTCGCGCCTCGGTGTGCCTCGTCAATGATCAGAACGAAATCCTTGGGGGCACGAGCGATCGTATTAGCGACGGTTTGCCAAAATGTAAACCTTCGTCCATCCCCAGGCTCCTTCGTAAGTATCTTGTCCTTTCCAAGTAGTTGCGTGTTGATAAAATAGAGATACCCTGGCTGCAAGTAGTCATCATCGAACACATCGCTTTCGATTCGAACCATCTTGTAATAGGGCAAACAATCGCATGCGCCAAGAAGCTTGTTCCCGCTCTGCACGTTGAGCTCGGGAGAATCGGAGAGCCACAGAAATGTCGTCTCGGGTCTGGCAGTAATGCCGTCGGCTCCACCAAACGTGAGATCGATCACCTGCGCCAGCGTAACGGTTTTCCCGGAACCAGTGGGCGCACTCAGGATAACAGCCTGGAGCTTGCCCTTGGTGACCGAAGCCCGTGCCTCATCAAGCTCGCAGATGATTTCACGCGCGGCATTCTCTTGAAACGGTTTCAGCTCCAGTTTCATGACGCCCCGACTTGGCCGAGCGCTTCAGGTGTATTGAGTCGAAAATTTTCGAGATAGCTCTTGTAGAGCTGGACACATTCCACCTTGCGGCCCAGAGCACGGCGCATGAGGGCAAAGTTCTCCTCGGAGTCCGTAACCAAGAATACCCACCCAATGTCCTTGCGCTCAGAGAGCCTTTCACAAAACGCACGAAACTCTTTTTCTTTGATCAGCACAGCAAACGGTGAGTGCATGGGGATAAACCACGGTTGTGACCCTTTGGAGTCATCTCGCGACCCTTGGCATCCTGCCATCATCCACAAGATAGGCAGAATAACCTGGAAAGCATCGCCGCGGGCAACACAATTAGGATCCAAGAAATCGAGCTTGTAATACTCAATATTCTCAGCAAACCCTTCATTAGCAGGAAACATAAGTTCGCTTTTAACGAGCACAGGATCTAACTCCTCCAACGCCTGTCTCTTGATCACATTGAATTCACTCTGACGAGGCGTGACGATATAAAGCTTATCGATTCGGTTTTCCTCGTTAACAGCCTCCAGCCAGTCACCTACTCTCTTCGAATCCCAAAGAATCGTCGTGTTAGCCCTTTCTTCAATGTGCCAATCTTCACCAACTTTCACAGCACCAATACTCAATTCTGGAATTAAGCGGACAATTGCTTTTCTTGTGTTTAGATCGAGTTGCTGCCCATCCCCCAAGGGAAGATGTACGAACGTACGAGTGCCTTCCCTATCTATGAACTGAGCCGACGAGTACTCTCCCGTTAACGGTACCCCATCGTCATTTTTCCCCAATACAGAATTCTTACATCGTGGCCAAGTAACAGCTGATGCAATTCCAAGCCGCTCCCATGCATCGTCTCCAGGAGAATGGCCAGCTGCTTCCAGCTTGTTTCTGTCGGCCTCGGATATCTCGTTGTTAGTTATTAGAATCGCTCTCCGACGGCCATTATCCGCCTTATTCAAAAGGCATACACCGTGAAAGGTGGTCCCGCTTCCGGCGAAAAAGTCCAGCATTAGCGCATTCGGTCTATCGGAGACGAGAGTAGCAAGCGTGTCGCGAACGGTATAAAGTGATTTCGGAAACTCGAAAGCTCTATTCCCCAAAATTGAACGTATAATTCCCGATCCATATGTCCCAGCATCATGAGCCGTCCTATACCAAACTGTTTTCGCTCGTTTCCGGCTATCTACACCGTCTGCGTATTCAAGGATAGCAGGACCACCCGCCCATTTCTGACCGACGATGAGTAGGTCCCCACGCGCGATTTCCTTGATCGGACCACGCTTTAGATAATTGATCGCCCATGAGTGCCGTTTCTCATCGTATTTTCCAAGCTTTGCGTAACCTTGCTTAACGAGCTGAAGTAGAGTATCCGGCTTAACTTGCCAAGTTCCCAACTTGCCATCTGAGCGGGTTGGCCACGCTTCATTGGGGAGCCGTTTGGGAACGTATGCGTTGGCCTGAGCTTTCGCGAGCTCGCCGCGCTGAATTTTTTCCAGCAGCGTTTCTCCGACTCCAATGATTGCGCCTCGATTTTGGTCAACAATAATGGGGTACACCAAGCCAGGACGGTCCGAGGGTGCGGCATTTGTGCCTCTTCGGAGTAAGCTAGCCCACGGCGATTTAGTCTTTGAAGTCGCTGGCTGCGTTAAATAGTCATCCGTCGTCGCGCACGCGGATGCTTTTCCACAGAACACGAAATGCGCGTATTCCTCTACTCTTGCCATTCCCTGCTTCGCAACCCCACGAGAGGTAATAACAACGGTGCACATTTGATGATATGCATCAGGGAATAAGTCTTCTAGTAGCATTCCAAGATGATGAACCTCATGTTCGTCAATAGTGACGACTAAGATCCCGTCTGGCTTTAAGAGTCTTTTCGCCAGGCGGAGTCTCTTATTCAGGAACGAGAGCCATTTGCTATGTCGCCACGGATCATTCTCATCAACATAATCGTTGTTGTACTTCCAGTCGCGTGCACCGGTGTTGTAAGGTGGATCTATGTAAATCACATCCACCGTGCCCTCGTAGCAATATAGGAGAAGTTGGAGGGCGTGGAAGTTGTCGGCATTGATCAGCACATGCCAAGGTTTGTCAGGTCCGCCTCGTTCGACACGATCCACTGGCACAAGGGCTGGATAGATGGGGTCGCCAAAATTCCGAACCACGATGAGATCAGAAACAGCGAACTCTCGATCAGTATCCTTGCCGTCAGGATAGCCTTCCACCGCACGATCGCATGTGGCGATCCCCTTCTTGATACTTCTTACTCGCCATAACTGATTCCCTGATTCCCGCTTCAACGCCACAAGATCGCCGGGCTTTATCGGTAATCGCAGCAGGCGTACCGTCTCTGGCAAGTGCTCTTCAAATACCAGCCCAAACTTCTTCGATTTCTTCAACGCCTTCACTTCGGCGGCTATGCCTTTGCGCAGACGTTCATCCGGGATTTGGGCTATCAAATCTTCTATCTTGGCCATGGTGTCCTATCAGCCAGAAAGCTGAGGGTCAAAACATTGCTGCAGCACGCTCAAACCGGTTCTAATTTGGCGCGCGCAAGGATACCGGCTTTCGGAGAGGGGAACAATAGGGAGGGGACGCGAAAGAAATGCTGCCCTTGGACAGGCTTAGGACGGGGCGCTCAGTGCTCAGCGAGAATGAACGTCCCCGTCATTCGACAACCCACTGCCCATGAGCTTTGATCGCATCATACATAGCATCCGGGGCGAGGTCGGCGCCATTGGCCCATTGCACCGCTCCCATCACAACCCGAACTTGAGCAAAGACTGCCGGATCGCGTAGCGCCTCGAACACCGTACCGTTGGTGCCGGTATCGGTGAGAAAGTTTCGCAGGTCTACCTCTCCCCTGGTACCATCGACAAACATCACATCTAGCCGAAAGTCCGGTATAGCAGTCGCTGCCTCCACCCGCCAAGGCACAACATGCCGAATTATCGGTTCTACATCAGAGGGGCGATCGGCTTTGGAGATTGGAGTTGGCTGCATAAATTCCAGTCCTCCATCAATTCATCTCGATGTTCACTTGCCCATTCCAATACCAATCCCATGGCACGACGGGGCAGCGTTCCTCGCAGTACGCGGAGAGCCCGCAAATCGAAAATGGCCTCATGCTCGCCATACAGTGCATGGAAATGCGGGGAATTATATTCCCGCCAGAACATTTGAGTCACGATACCATAGAAGATACTGATCGTAGGCATGGGATGTCTAAACGCCAGTGACCTTCATTATCTCAAAGGATACCTTTCCCCCGATGAGAAATCACGTTGGAATTCGATACCTGAAGGCAAGGGATCAATCCTCAAAAGAGCAGACATACAATACCCGGTTGAGCTACAGAAAGTCCCCTCTCAGGAGGTCACGATGCTCGAAGAGATCGATTGGGTATCAGACCTTGGTCCGACCGGTTCAGGACTGAGCTTGATCGAGATCGAATGCCGAATGCAGCGAGCGCATGGCCAATTCCAGATATTTCTCATCGATGACGCAGGAGATTTTTATCTCGGATGTGCTGATCATCATGATATTGACGCCTTCTCGGGACAGCACCTCGAACATCTTCGCCGCCACGCCGGAGTGCGACCGCATCCCCACCCCAATCAACGAGACTTTGGCGATGGCTTCAGTCACTGAGACGGACTTGGCCTCGATATCCTTGGCGACGGCTTGAATGAGCGGCACGGCCTTCTTGAGGTCGGCGCGGGGGACGGTAAACGAAAGATCCGTCAAGGCCGCTTGGCTGATGTTCTGAATGATCATGTCGACATTGATGTGCGCATCTGCGACGGGTCCAAAAATTCTGGCCGCGATCCCCGGTTTGTCCGGCACCCCGATGATGGTAATTTTCGCTTGATTACGATCTCCGGTGACTCCAGCGATGGCTGCCGCTTCCATGTCCGTATCTTCCTTTGTCACAAGCGTGCCCTTCCCTTCCTTGAAGCTGGAATTTACTTCCACTGGGACATTGAATTTGGCCGCAAACTCGACCGATCTCGTTTGGAGGACTTTCGCCCCGAGACTCGCCATTTCAAGCATCTCTTCATAGGCAATCCGATCGATCCGCCTCGCCGCCGGCACAATATTGGGATCCGCCGTGTACACCCCATCGACGTCGGTGAAGATGACGCAGCGATCCGCCTTTAAAGCCGCCGCCAGTGCCACGGCGGAGAGATCGGACCCTCCACGACCGAGTGTGGTCACATCAGATTGCTCATTGATCCCTTGGAACCCAGCCACAATGGGAACAACTCCTTGGTCTAGGGCCTCACGGATGCGATCTGCCGTCACACGTGCAATTCTCGCCTTGGTATGAGCGCTATCCGTGATGATGCCGACCTGCCGACCGGTAAAGGACCGGGCATTGACCCCTCGCCCTCGTAACTCCATCGCGAGAAGCGCGATGGTGACTCGTTCCCCCGTTGAGAGCAGCATATCCATTTCGCGCTCATCGGGGGTAGCCGTCACCTCGTGCGCAAGCTTGATCAGCCGATCTGTTTCACCACTCATGGCTGAGAGCACGACTACGATTCGATTTCCCGCCTGTTGCGCGTGAGCCACGCGGTCGGCGACGCGGTGTATTCGTTCGATCGTGCCGACCGACGTCCCACCATATTTCTGGACGATCAGCGCCACAGCCGTCAGCTCTTGGAGAAGAACTTATTGACGAATTTCGTGGCATCACGGGTAGGCATGTTCATGGCAAAGGCGTCAGTCTCAGTGAATCGCCGGCCGACGGTCTCGGATCCCTTTCCGCCTCCTTCACCAAACGCATAGAACGCCGGACCCTCGATTCCTGCGGTATGATCGCAGATCATAAGGAAACGATAGGGGCCTTGTTGAGACAAGCCTTCGAATAACGGACCGACGAGATCACGATCGAACTCTTCGATCCCCTGAACTTTGGCTTTGATATCAGTGCCGTGGATGACCTCATCCGCCAACTTGGCATGCACATACACAAAATCTCTCTTGGCCAGTTCCTCTAACGCCACGGTCGCCTTCGCCTGGAGATCACCGCTGGCCAGCCGATCAAGGTCCACAGCATCCAGACCTGCACAGATCCCAATACCGCGATGAACGTCGTTGGTCGCCACGACCGCCCCCGTGACCTGGTATTTCTCAACCAAACTTGGCCACGTGACCGCACGTCCCTCGCCCCAGAGCCAGATGCAATTCGCCGGTTTCTTGCCCGCAGCTATCCGTTCCTCGTTGAGAGGATGATCGCGCAAGATGAAATAGGCCGCATCCATCAACTTGCGGAGAATATCGGCTCCATCACCTTTCGGTAAGGCATCCGCGATGGATTGACCAAGTATCGTCTGCGGATCGGTGCAGATCGCTCGCGGCTTCCCCTTTACCCATACCATCAGGTGGCGGTGACCGGACCCCGGATAGAATTGGATGGTCTCCGAACCGAGCTGCTCATTGATCGCCTCGATCAATTCGCGGGCTTCTTCGGTTTCGATCAGCCCGGCCGTCCCATCATCCATGATGACGTGCGGACCTAACTTCTTGATCTCACCACCCTTCCCGCTCTCCGGCACCACGGTGACCATCGTGCAGCGGAACACGACGTCCTGTTCCGTCCCAGACACACCTAAACTTGCCGCTTCAAGCGGTCCAGGGCCTGGATAAAGCTTCTTGGGATCGTACCCGAGGATCGCGGTGCCGACCAATCCACCTCCCTGGTGCACCCCGTCGGCGGGAATCATCAGCCGGCCCAGCTCTCCGCTCTGCGCCAGACGATCGAGATGGGGAGTCGCTGCTACTTGGAGCGGCGTCCGACCGCCCAGTTCTTCCTGTGGGTGATGAGCCATTCCACCAGCATGCACAATCACATATTTCATAAGATCCACACGTCTCTCAGACTTTCAACAGACGAGCAACGTCCTCGCGCGTCGCCTTGACCGTCTGCGGTTGTTTCGACACGCTGATTGCCGTATCGGCATCTTTCAAACCATGCCCCGTCAACGTACATACGACCGTTTCTCCTTCTCGTAGCGCATTAGCTCGATGCAATTTGGCGACGCCGGCGACGGACGCAGCAGAAGCCGGTTCACAAAAGACCCCTTCGGTTGCCGCCACCATGGTGTAGGCCTGGAGAATTTCCTCATCGGTCACCAGATCGATCGCGCCCGTGGATTCCTCAACCGCCCTCAATGCTGAAGCCCAGCTGGCGGGATTGCCGATTCGAATGGCCGTAGCAATGGTCTGCGGTTGATCAACGACTCGGCCCAACACGATCGGAGCAGCACCAGCGGCCTGGAATCCCATCATGCGAGGCACCCTCGTAATCTGATTTGCCGCACGATATTCTTGGTACCCTTTCCAATAGGCTGTGATGTTGCCCGCATTCCCAACTGGCAACACATGAAGAGCCGGAGCCTCGCCAAGTTGATCACACACCTCAAAGGCTGCGGTCTTCTGCCCATCAATCCGGAACGGATTCACCGAGTTCACCAATTCGATGGGCAGTGTCGCTGAAAACTCCTTGACGAGCGTCAGGGCTTGATCAAAATTGCCTTCGATCTGGATCACCGTGGCCTGATGCATCATCGCCTGAGACAACTTGCCCATCGCGATCTTGCCGGCTGGAATCAAGACGAAAACGGACAACCCTGCGCGCGCGCCGTATGCGGCGGCTGAAGCGGAGGTGTTGCCGGTGGACGCACACATCACCGCCCGCGCACCGCTTTCGACCGCCTTCGAGATGGCCAATGTCATGCCGCGATCCTTGAAGGAACCGGTTGGATTGGCCCCCTCGAACTTCAGATAGAGTTCGACTCCTGGCGCGATGGCCTGAGCCAATCTCGTGGCCCGAATCAGAGGGGTGTTGCCCTCTCCCAGGCTGACCACAGGAGTCTTCTCCGTCACGGGAAGGAATTTACGGTACTCCTCAATCACTCCACGCCAAGGGTTCATCACTTACTCATCCCTGCCTTCAATCCGAATCAGGGTCGTCGGCTCGGAGACGAACGCCTTCCGATTGATTTCACGCAACGCGGTTTGGACATCCCGCTCCTTCGCCACATGAGTCTTGATGACAATCGGCACGGTCTGTCCTTCGCGGCGTCCCTGTTGCACCATCGACGAGATGCTGATTCCACATCGCCCCAACTCACCAGCGATCTGCGCCAACACGCCGGGTCGGTCTACGACCATAAATCGCAAATAATAGAGCGAGCTGATCTCTTCCATCGATCTCAGCCGGAGCGGCCGTCGCTGATCCGGCTGAAACGACGCCACGGGTACGCGACCGGCGCTGCTTTTCAAAAGATTCCGTCCGATCGCAATCACGTCGCTGACCACCGCACTCCCCGTCGGCATGGATCCGGCCCCCCGACCATAGAGGACGACGTCACCGACCGCATCACCGACGAGCTGGATGGCATTGTACACATCCTCAACCTGGGCAATCGGAGACGTCGAGGGGAGCATCGTAGGATGAACCCGCGCCTCAATCTCTCCCTCCACCAGCTTTGCGATACCGAGCAGCTTGATCGTGAAACCAAACTGCTTCGCGTAGGCGATATCGATCGGCGTGATGTTTGTAATCCCTTCCGTATAGATGTCCTTGAAGTTGACCGGTGTTCCATAGGCAAGGTTGACGAGGATGGCCAGCTTATGCGCCGAATCGATCCCGTCCACATCAAAAGTCGGATCAGCCTCGGCATACCCGGCTCGTTGTGCATCCGTGAGCACTTCCTCGAAACTGTGCCCCTCATGGGTCATTCTCGACAAAATATAATTGGACGTCCCGTTGATGATGCCGTAGATGGATTCGATCGTATTTCCGGCCAAGCCCTCCGTCAACGCACGAATAACGGGAATCCCGCCGCCGACGCTGGCTTCAAATCCGACATCCACCCCTTTGCGCACGGCGGCGTCAAAGATTTCTTCTCCATGAAGTGCCAGGAGCGCTTTATTTGCCGTCACTACATGCTTCCCAGCCGCGATCGCATCCAGGATGACGCGCTTAGCCGTATCGTATCCTCCGATGAGCTCAATGACGATATCGATGTCTGGAGCAGTCAGAACCTGTTGGCTGTCGGTCGTCAACACTCCCGCAGCCAAGGCTACGCCACGCTCGCGGACAATATCCAGATCCGCCACGCGAACGAGTTCGACCGGGACACCGACGCGACGTGTAATGAGGGCGGCATTATCGAGAAGGATTTTGGCGACTCCGGTGCCGACTGTACCGAAACCCACGATCCCGACTCCGATACGCGATCTCATTCCTCATCTCCATTGAGCTTAAGGGCTTTCCGGATTCCTCTGACGGCCTGCCTGGTACGATGTTCATTTTCCACCAGCCCAAACCGCACATATTCATCACCGCCTTCACCGAACCCGATCCCCGGCGAAATGGCCACTTTTGCCTCTTTGAGTAAGAGCTTAGAAAACTCCAAGGATCCCATGTGGCGATAGGGCACGGGGATACGTGCCCACACAAACATCGTGGCCAGAGGCTTTGCGACTTGCCAGCCGATCCGATTCAGCCCGCCCACGAGCACATCCCTGCGTTTCTGGTACCGCAACACCGTCTCCTTGACACAGTCCTGAGGACCATTCAAGGCAATCACACTGGCGATCTGAATGGGCTGAAAAATACCATAGTCCAGATAGCTCTTAATCTTTGCCAACGCGCCGACGACCTCTCGATTGCCCACACAAAAACCCACCCGCCAACCCGGCATGTTGTAGGCCTTAGATAACGTATAGAACTCTACGCCACAATCTTTTGCTCCCGGGACCTGAAGAAAACTCGGCGCCTTATACCCGTCGAACACCAAATCGGCATAGGCGAGGTCGTGGATAACGATGACGTTGTGCTCCTTGGCAAACGCCACGATCTTCTTGAAGAACCCTAAATCCACGACCGCCGTCGTAGGATTGTGGGGGAAATTGATCACGAGAATCTTCGGTCTCGGAAACGTCTGCCGATAGACGCGCGTCAGATCTTCGAAAAAATCGCTATCCTGACGCAGTTCGATACCGCGGACCTCGCCACCCGCGATGATGAAGCTGTACATGTGGATGGGATACGTCGGCGTCGGGGTCAGGACCACGTCGCCTGGGCCGATCAGGGCCAAGGCCAAGTGAGCGAGACCTTCTTTTGATCCGATGGTGACAATCGCTTCGGTCTCCGGATCCAGGTCAACACCATAGTTTCGCTTATACCACCCACAAATCCCATGCCGCAGCTTCGTGATGCCGCGCGAAGCCGAGTAACGATGATTCTTTCCCTTGCGGGCGGCCTCGATCATCTTCTCGACGATATGAGGTGGGGTTGGTTGATCGGGATTCCCCATCCCGAAATCAATAATGTCTTCCCCACGTTGGCGAGCCTCAAGCTTGAGCGATTGAACTTGTGCGAACACATACGGCGGGAGTCGCTTGATTCGATAGAAACCTTCGCCCAGCCCCATGAACTTCCTTTTGACTGCTCTTAGATATTACCCACAGCTAACTCATCCCGACGAAATGAGCGCAGGGATCCTGAAGGGGCCTATTCTAATGGAGGGCTTTGGTCGAGTCAATTTACCTAATTTTCTATGGGGTTCTGAAGTTGTCAGATGCACCTGCTCCTCCTCCGATTCTTCACCAATCCACGAACCCGTTCTTGCCCCCTCTCGTTCCTTTCTGCTACTACTATCGCTAGATTAATGGCTCTAGCCCGTTTCACGTACTTGTTCTCGGACTGACTGGATGTAAGGAGGAGGGATGGCCCGGCTTGGTGTGAATATCGACCATGTGGCCACGTTGCGGCAGGCACGTGGAGGGACTGATCCAGATCCATTGGCAGCTGCGGTGCTTGTCGAGCTGGCAGGCGCAGACGGCCTGGTCGTCCACCTGCGGGAAGACCGGCGCCATATCCAAGATCGAGATCTTCAACTCCTTCGTGAAATAACCCGTACAAAGCTCGACCTTGAAATGGCGGCCGACCCGGAAATGGCGAAGATCGCCCTGAACATCAAACCCGACCTTGTCACGTTGGTACCAGAAAAACGACAGGAACTTACCACCGAAGGGGGCCTCGATATCGCCGGGCATCGTGACCGAATTCAGAACATTGTGACTCTGTTACATAACGGGGGGATTCCCGTCAGTGTCTTTGTAGAGCCCGATCTGAATCAGATCAGGGCTGCGCACAAGGTTGCCGCTGATTTCGTGGAGTTGCATACCGGTCGGTACGCGAATGCCACCCGCTCTAAAGAAGCCGATGCGGAATTCGAGGCCATTACCCACGCCGCCAAGCTGGCCTACAAGCTTGGGATCGGCGTCAATGCCGGGCATGGATTGAATTACCGCAACATCAAACGCTTGACGCATATTCCGGAAATCGTCGAGTACAACATCGGGCACAGTATCATCGCACGGGCAGTCCTCGTCGGTCTCGTAGAAGCCGTGAAAGAAATGAAGGCCTTACTCAGTTGATCTGAGATCGTCGACCTGCTGGGTCCACCCGTTTTTCACGTTCATTCACCATGACCAAGATTATTTCTGCTGCACAGATGCAAGCACTCGACCGCCGGACGATCTCAGAGGCTCACATCCCAGCGACCATATTGATGGAACACGCCGGGTCGGGCGTTGTCTCTTGCCTTGAGCCACGGTTCGGGCCCGTACGGGGCAAGAGGGTCACCGTTGTGTGCGGCAAAGGCAACAATGGGGGGGATGGATTCGTCGTTGCTCGCCTCCTCCATCGACGTCATGCGAACGTGCGCGTCCTCGCGATGGCACCTTCCTCCGAACTGAGCCTCGCTGCTGCCACGATGTATAAGCAGTTCGTTCGCCGAGCAGGGAAATCCTCTGTCTACCCCTATTCGTCCAAGGCCCAGGCGCAGGCACTCTTTCAGGACAGTGATATCCTCATTGATGCCCTACTCGGAACAGGACTCTCCGCTACTGTAACCGGGCGCTATGCCGAGGTCATTGACGGCATCAATGAAACCGGTCGTCCCGTGGTGGCTGTGGATCTTCCATCGGGACTCCATGCCGATACTGGAACGGTCCTTGGCCGAGCCATTCGTGCCACCCTTACCGTGACCCTTGGGCTACCAAAGTTAGGCCTCTATCAAAATGATGGGATCGACCTCGCCGGAGTGGTGGCACTCGTCGACATTGGAATTCCACCGGCCTACATTGACGCAGTCCAGAGCCGAACTATCTTGATGACACCACACGTGGTGCGCACATACCTGCCGAAACGGCAGCCATCGAGTCACAAAGGGACCTTCGGCCATGCCGGTATTATCGCAGGATCCGTCGGTAAAACCGGCGCAGCCGCCATGGCCGCTCGGGCGGCCCTGCGTGTCGGTGCGGGCCTCGTGACTGTTGCGATCCCTACGAGTGTGAACGATGTATTGGAAGCAAAGTTATTGGAAGCGATGACGATTCCGATGCCTGAAACAAAAGCGCGCACCTTGGCGCGAACCGCATTCGATCGGCTCGTCGCCTTCATGGAGGCGAGAACTGCTATCGCTATCGGTCCAGGTCTATCAACTCATCCTGAAACGGTGGAACTGGTCCGGGCCTTGACGAAACAACTGGACCGGCCGGCTGTTTTGGATGCGGACGCCCTGAATGCGTTGACCGGACGGACGGCCCTTCTGGCGGCTTGCAAAACACCGCCAATTATCACCCCTCACCCTGGTGAAATGGCACGACTGGAGGCTGACGCAACGCCTCAGACCGTCAACAGCGATCGGATCGGTACTGCCACCCGCTTCGCACGGGAACGGGGACTGTTCGTCGTTCTCAAAGGGGCTCGGACCGTCGTCGCCAGACCTGACGGAGTCGTTGCTATTTGCCCTACGGGTAATCCTGGCATGGCGACTGCTGGAACAGGCGATGTATTGACCGGCATGATAGTGGGACTCTTGGCTCAAGGCGTACCCCCCTGGGAAGCGGCCTGTGCCGCCACCTACCTGCATGGTGTCGCCGGGGATTTGGCTTCAGCGAAAAAGGGACAAGCCGGCTTGATTTCGAGCGATGTCATCGAGGAGATTCCCGATGCCCTCAAGCTCATGCATCAGGCTCCATCAAGCGAGACCAATGAGAAAATGCGGAACGATCCCATGTAAGGACGTTTCATGGCTACCTCTGTCAGCTCTCTGGACCTTCTCCTCTCATCTCCTGGCAAGACAGAATCGTTTGGATACGCCATTGGCCAGGTGCTTCGTGGAGGTGAAGTACTTGCCTTGATCGGTGAATTGGGAGCTGGTAAGACAGCACTGGTCCGCGGGGTCGTGGCTGGCCTCGGAGTCCCAGCAGCTTCTGTCACGAGTCCGACGTTCCTGCTCGTCCATGAATACCAAGGGAGGCTTCCGGTCATTCATATCGACCTGTACCGATTGCAGAGACCGGAAGAAGCCGAATCGATTGGACTGTCCGATTACTTTGCGGATGACGTGGCTGTCGCCATTGAGTGGGCAGATCGGTTTCCTCAGCTGCTTCCGGATGACCGACTTGAAGTGAGGCTCGCCCATCGAACCAGGATGACCAGAAGAGCTCAGTTGGCAGCACGAGGTTCACGCTCTCACTTACTTCTCGCTCGCATCACGAAGATTTTGCGTCGAACTTCTCGATCATCCCAGCCAATCCTGCAACCAGACAGAAAGACTTCGCCGCGATGACGCGACTGATTCTGATCGGCATTCTTGTGCTCCTTTCGTTGGCCTTCTTCCTTCAAAACCAAGAACAGGAAGTCACACTCCGCTATTTCTTTGGATTGCTCCAAGCGTCAACTCCCATTTACAAACCTATTCTGGCTGGATTTCTCATCGGCCTATTGGTCGCAGCCATCTTGTTGTTTCCCCCATGGATACGTGGACGTATCGATCTTCGACGGAAGACGAAGGCCTTACAGGAAGCTGAAGCGAACTTAGAGCGACTTCGTCAATCTCTTGAGAAGATGTCTGGACACACCCAAGCCCCCACACCGATGGAGTCTTCGAGGGACTTCACTGATGAGTGACCCGACCCTGAGCCCGCTTATGCGGCAGTATCGGGAGATCAAGCAGGGATACCCTGGAGCCATACTGTTTTTTCGGGTCGGAGATTTTTATGAGATGTTCTACGAGGACGCTCAGGAGGCTTCCCGACTCTTATCCATCGCCCTCACGTCTCGCGATAAGAACAGCCCCCATCCTGTTCCTCTGTGTGGTGTTCCCTATCATGCCGCAACCAGCTATATCGCAAAGTTATTGAAGGCTGGCCGTATCGTGGCGTTGTGCGAGCAAGTCGAGGATCCCAAGGTCGCCAAAGGTCTGGTACGCCGTGAAGTTGTCAGACTCTATACTCCGGGCACACTCGTAGACACGGAATTTCTTGCCCCGTGCGAGCTCAACTACCTTGCCTCTTTCCTCGTTCAACCAGACACGGTTTATGGAAGGTTCATAGGCCTGGCCGTCCTTGAGGTTTCAACTGGTGAATTTTGGGGGATGGAGTTTCACGGTCCCCACGCCGTCACGCAACTATTGAATGAAATCTCTCGATTGGACCCTCGAGAAGTGCTTTTTCCTGCCAGCCTGGTCCCCGAATGCTCTGCTTGGATCCAGCAAATCGCAGGAACGCGGCTGTGTGAACGTCCCCCGACATCGTTCGGCCAGCAATCTGCTGTTCAGACCTTAATGGCGCATTTCCACGTACAGTACTTTGACGCCTTAGGCTGTGCCGGTAGCTCCGCCGCCAGTTGCGCAGCAGGCGCGGTCTTATCGTATCTGCGCGAAACTCAACCGACAGTTCCGCTGGATCATATTCGCCGGTTCACTATCCGGCGCAATGATGAGTACATGCATCTGGATGGCACCACCATCCGTAACCTGGAACTTCTCAAACCATTGCTGTCGAACGAGAACGTGTCGGCTTCGAAGTCTACTACGCTCCTAAGCGTGTTAGATCGGACCGCCACGGCCATGGGGAGTCGACTTCTTCGACAGTGGCTGGTGCGGCCGTTACTCCATGACGGCCAGATACGTCAGCGACTTGATGCGGTCGAAGAGCTAAAGGACCACATGCAGGTCAGAACCGCATTAAGGACCGCCTTGCGAGAGATCCAGGATATCGCACGACTTGGCAGTCGCATCGTACTTGGCTTGGCCGGTCCACGAGAACTTTTGGCCCTCAAGCAATCTCTTTCGGTTTTACCCGAGATTGGTGTCCAGCTAGCACCGCTCCAAAGTCTGCTGCTCCGTCAGGCGCGAACATCATGGGATAGTGGCCAGGATCTCTACGACGTGATCGAGCGTGCCATCCGACCGGATGCTCCGCCTTCCACTCGAGACGGGAACATCTTCACAGATGGCTATGACCCGATCATCGACGAATTGCGTAAAGCCAGCAAAGAGGGAAAGAATTGGATCGCTGCAATCGAGACGCAGGAACGTGACCGAACGGGCATTGAGTCATTGAAGGTCCGTTACAATCAGGTGTTTGGCTATTACATCGAGATCACCAAAGCCAATCTTGCCCGTGTCCCCGCTGACTATATTCGCAAGCAAACTCTGGTTAATGCCGAGCGATTTATGACCCCCGAACTGCAAGATCTGGAAGAACGTGTCACCGGAGCCGAGGCCAAGCTCCTGGCTCGTGAGCAGGAGGTTTTTATCCAGCTTCGCTCTCGGTTGGCTCAAGAAGCCCATCGATTAGACGCCATGGCGACCGCCCTTGCGCTCCTTGACGTCGTCGCCGGGTTGGCCGAGGTGGCCGCTCTGTACCGGTATACCAAGCCGACGGTGACTGAAGGCGGTGCCATAATCATCAGGGAAGGTCGTCACCCAGTGGTCGAGCGACTCTGTACGGATTCAGTATTCGTACCGAATGATACCGTGTTGGACCTCGAACTGAACCGCCTCCTGATCATTACAGGACCGAATATGGCAGGGAAGAGCACCTATCTTCGTCAGGTCGCACTGATTATTTTGATGGCTCAGATCGGCAGCTTCGTACCAGCCGCAGAAGCGACGATTGGATTAACCGATCGCATCTTCACAAGAGTAGGAGCCTCGGATAATCTGGCCGGGGGACAGAGCACCTTCATGGTCGAAATGATGGAGACCGCGAACATTCTCCAAAACGCGACTTCCCGCAGCCTCATTCTGTTGGACGAAATCGGGCGCGGCACAAGCACCTACGATGGTCTGAGTATCGCATGGGCAATTGCGGAATATATTCACGACTGCAGCAGGTTGGGCGCGCGCACCTTATTCGCAACCCACTATCATGAGATGACGCAATTGGAGCAACAACGGATCGGAATCAAGAACTATCGTGTCGCCGTACAGGAATGCGACGGCGATGTGGTGTTTCTCAGAAAAATCGTGGCGGGGAAAGCTGATCGAAGTTACGGCATCCACGTGGCCAAACTGGCAGGACTTCCAGTGGAGGTCATTCGCAGGGCACAAACGGTGCTGTCACAGCTGGAACAACCAGAATCTCTCAGTTCCGGGATCAATCAGGATGAACACCCGACGACATCGGAACTCCTTCCTCATCCTCATCCGATGATAGAAGAGGTTAAACAGATCGACCTATTTTCGATGACACCGCTCGATGCACTGAATCGTCTTGCCGAGTTGCAGCGTATGGTGAGATCGGAGCACGACGATCCATCCGCTCGATAATTTGCATTGACCAGATGGTGAAAATCAAACGGGCGGCATTCCCAAGTGGAATGCCGCCCGCTCGCATCTTGCAATAGTCTTCAGTGCGCTTGGTTATATTGTGCGGTCGAATGAATTAAGCCGCCGACGGTTTTCCCGCCTGGAAGCATCACATCGTACTGCATGCCTACGTTGCTGCCATCGGGCGTCACTGGCGAACTGTTAAGAACCGCCATGCCTTTCGCGCAAGTTGGTTCGAATTCATTTTTTCCAGCGCATTCCCTAAGACGAAGCGCGGAAATGCTCAGAGGCTTCCCCACCGATCCAGACACCTCAGGTATCTTCTTCACCGATGAAATCACCCGATGATTCTGCTCGGTTTCCGTTGCGACGAATTCGATCAAGTCCGTTGTGCTGCCGGGAGGAACTTCCTTCGCTGCTGTGGGTCCAGCATGAGACCGTCCCATCTTTTTCAGCTCTTGCCAGGCTGACTTATCAGCATAGAACTTCAGCGTTTTGCCCGGATGAACTTTTTGCCAGTACAACCCGCTCTCCGCATTACCACCAAAAACGGCTGTGTTAATCCACACAGCTTCATCGTAGGGATCGAGGATGATCACCCGACCTTGAATGGTGGTCGGTTTGCTCATGTCACCCCATTCAAATCGTTCTTGAAATGACTCAATAGCCGAGGCAGTCGAACCCATACCGATTACCAGCGCAACGGCTGCCAGAACGGCTGCTCCTCGCTTCTGCAACATCATGTTCGCGTCCTCCTTGAACAACATATTCAGCATCTTATGCACTGAGATCGGCTAATCTTTAATCACCTTGAAGCCAGTGATGGTTCTGCCGTCCAAAGTGACCTCCATGGCAACTAATTCTTGAGAGGCCTTGATAATTTGGTCCATCAGGGCTTTATCTTTGACTGCCAGACGAACCGTGGTGGCGGCATGGTACCAACCAGAATAGGTTGAATTTTTGTCACTGCCCCCGGAGAATCCCCAGGCACAACAACTGAACAATGGATCAGGCGGCTTCACGTCAAGCATCGTTGATGATCGGCCCCCACTGTCACCGGACCCTGGTTCTCCCGAATTCCAATATTGAATGCCAAATAAGAGTTCCCCATCTGGGTTGTCCGCCCACTGCGACCAGACACGGCCTTGCAGCTTCTTGGCCGCTTCAGCAGCCTTTAGGGGTTTCCCTCCAACGACTGCATCGGCGAGGCCTAGGTGCTCTATGGCCCCGGCAGCAAATGAACCATCAGCCGCTAGCAAACCGAAAGACGAAAAAACCGCCGCTGCAGCTAAAACGACAGCCCTTTTCATACGTAATCCCTCCTTCGTCAATTTGAGGCCGATATTCCGATGAGACACTAGTTCTTCCTAATTCGTAATCTTGAGATAGCTCGCAAATCTTCTTGAAAATTTAGAGTTCTTCGATAGCCCACCCCAAAAATGAACGGAAGGCCGTCCGGTTGGTACCGGAACGGTACTGAAACTAAGAGGCCCTGTCAAGGAAATGTTTGCCAGACTTGTCACAGGAGCATATATAACTCTTACAGTATATAAAAAACAATGAGTTACAAGTCTGCTCAGACTGGAAAATATGCTGTGGTCAGGCTGGGCATTGTGGGAATTGCCCGCTTAGCGCCTTCACTTGCTGTGAAGAAAGTGGCCCCAATCCTGTCAGGGCTATTTTTTCAGAAGCAAAGAGATCCTGTGCAACTTGACTTATTTGTTGTGGTGTAACCGCGCTTATTTCAAAAATCATATCTTCCAGGGTGGTGTGAGCACGGGAGATCAATTCGTCTTTTGCAAGTTTGTTCATCCGGCTATGCGAACTTTCCAAGCTGAGCATGAGGCCGCCTTTCATCTGTTCTTTTGTCCGTTTTAGCTCATGTCGATCAATTCCATCCCTGCTCAAGCGCCGAATCTCCCGACTGACGAGTTCAAGAACCCGCTCAACCTCCCGAGCTTGAGTGCCTGCATAGACGGTGATCGTACCGCCATCGGAATACCCCGACAAAAATGAGTAGATAGAATAGGATAAGCCCCTTTTTTCACGGATCTCCTGGAACAGTCTCGAACTGACACCCCCGCCGAGGACACTGTTCAAAGCATAGACCGCATAACGGTCCTTATGACCAGCTGCAACGCCCTTGAGTCCCAGACAGAGGTGCACTTGCTCTAACGATTTGTGTTTCACGATGGCGCCACCACAGATCTCCGGAGGCCAACGTTTTCGCGGAAGGACGCCTGATGAAGGGCAATACTTCCCAAAGGTCCGAGCCATCGTCTTTTCCAGCTGCTGCTGATTGAAGTTCCCGGCTACGGCAAGCACGATCTCTTCAGGACGATAGTGCGTATCAATGTACTCGAGGAGATCCTGGCGGCGGATCCGGACGATTGTTGATTCCCGCCCAAGAATCGGACGACTCAAGGGATGTCGGCCCATTGCTAACTTGGTATGCAACTCCTGAACGAGATCCTCGGGGTCGTCTTGAACCATTCGAATTTCCTCAAGGACGACCTGTTTTTCCTTTTCAATTTCTTTCTTTCCGAGTCGGGAGCGGAGAAACAGATCCCCCAAAAGGTCGAGAGCCTTGGGGAGGTGCTGATCCAGCACCTTGACGTAGTAGGTTGTGGTTTCACGCGTGGTGAAGGCGTTCATCTCGCCCCCCAGCGCATCGATTTCACGAGAGATCTCCGTGGCCGATCGAGTGGTCGTCCCCTTGAAGAACATATGTTCGATGAAATGGGCGTACCCAGCCTGTGTTGGGCTTTCATCACGAGAGCCCGTATTGACCCAGATGCCTATGGTTACGGATTTTAGGGTCGGGATTCGCTCGGAAACCAAGCGAATCCCGTTCTCGAGGATGAGCTTACGGTACAAGTGTTACCCGCCCGCTGACTCGTTTACACCACCGCCCGTCGGTGCGGGGAGAGTTTCTTTTCGGCTAAGCCTGATCTTGCCTTGTCTATCGATTTCCAACACTTTCACAAGAATTTGATCGCCTTCGGCCACCTCGTCAGACACGGCCTTTACTCGGTGATGCGCCAGCTGTGAGATATGGACCAACCCATCGGTGCCTGGCAGCACCTCCACAAAGGCACCAAAGTCCATAATCTTTCTTACCGTTCCCGTATAGACTTTTCCGACTTCGACTTCCTCGGTCAGGCGGTTGATGATCTCTTTGGCTTTTTGTAAGGACGTACCGTCCGCAGAAGCGATGGTCACAATTCCGGTATCTTCGACACTGATCTTGACGCCGCAGTCGGACTGAATGCCCCGGATGGTTTTGCCACCCTGTCCGATAATGTCACGAATCTTATCCTGCTTGACCTTCATCGTGTAGATGCGAGGGGCAAACGTCGACAACTCGGCGCGATGACTGCTGAGGGCCTTCGCCATATGGCCAAGAATGTGGAGGCGTCCCAACCGGGCCTGTTCCAAGGCTTGCTGCATCAACGCTGTGGTAATGCCACCAATCTTAATGTCCATCTGCAGTGCCGTCACACCGTTCTTGGTGCCGCACACTTTGAAGTCCATATCACCCAGATGATCTTCAAGGCCTAGAATATCCGACAAGATAATGACGTCGTCCCCTTCTTTGATCAATCCCATAGCAATGCCGGCGACTGGCTCTTTGATGGGAACTCCTGCGTCCATCATGGCCAGCGTCCCACCGCACACGGTTGCCATCGAGGAAGACCCATTTGATTCCAGAATCTCAGACACAATCCGTAAGGTGTAGGGGAAGACATCCTTGCCCGGGATGACAGGCTTCAGCGCCCGTTCCGCCAAGGCCCCGTGCCCAACCTCACGCCGTCCGGGCGAGCGAAGCGGCCTCGCCTCACCGACGCTGAATGGCGGAAAGTTGTAATGCAGCATAAAGGTCCGCATGTACTCGCCTTCCAACGCATCGATACGCTGTTCATCGTCGGTCGTCCCTAGCGTCACCACCGCTAAGCTCTGTGTTTCGCCGCGGGTAAAGATCGCAGAACCATGGGCTCGCGGCAGGGCGCCAACCTCACACGTAATCGGACGAATATCCGCAGGACCGCGTCCGTCGGCGCGAGATCGCTTCTCCAAAATCATTTTCCGGACTTCTGTGTATTCCAATTGATGGAACACAATCTTGATGTGCCGTTCTCTCGAGGAATCATCTGGCTTTTTCAGTTTGGCAATGGTGTCGGCCAGAATTTGGTCCAACCGCTCCTGCCGGGCAGTCTTGTTGGCAATCATGATGGCCTCACGAATGGGTTGTGCCACCAACGCCTTGATCTCGACCTGCAACGCCGAATCGATCGACTCTTCAACAACTACCCTCTTCACTCTGCCAACCTTCTTGGCCAATTCATTAATCTTGCTGACGATTTTCTTAATCTCGGAGTGAGCCAATTCCAGTGCCTCGAGCATCATCTGCTCGGATAATTCATTGGCACCTGCCTCCACCATCATGACCGCATCCGCTGTGCCCGCAACTACCAGATGCAGCTCGCTCTGCTCCATCGTTTCAAGGTCAGGATTGACAACGAGCTGACCATTGACGCGACCGATCCTCACACCAGCCACCGGGCCGTTGAATGGAATGTTCGATACCGCGAGGGCAGCTGATGCCGCGGTGATTCCAATAACGTCGGACGAACCGGTCTTATCTGCCGATAGAACTGAGGTAATGACCTGCGTCTCGAAGTAGTAGCCTTCGGGAAATAGCGGGCGGAGCGGGCGGTCAATCAAGCGGCTGGTCAGGACTTCCTTTTCAGCCGGTCGACCTTCTCGCTTGAAGTAGCCTCCAGGAATTTTCCCGGCCGCGTAGGCCTTTTCCTGGTAATCGACGGTCAAGGGAAGGAAATCGATCCCAGGCTTGGCCGTTTGCGCAGCTACGGCCGTCGCAAGTATGACCGTGTCGCCATACGAGGCCCATATCGATCCATCAGCTTGCTTTGCGATACGGCCGGTTTCGAGGCGAAGGGTTCGACCTGCAATGTCGATTTCTACGACGTGTATCATCTATGGTCTCCTCTGGTTAGATCCACAGATGCCCACTGAGATACGCTCAACGAGTAAGTGCGTAGTTGAAAAGCTGAATCCGGCAACTTCTCGACAGCTTCGCAGCTTTCCATACTTACACCGCACACTTGATGTGAGCGCATGTCGGTGTTCATCTGTGGGACATTCGAACGATGCCATGGCGCCGGTCAACGCCGCCATTCGCTCGACCGGTTACTTGCGAATATTGAGTCGGTCGATCACGGTTTTGTAACGCGCTTCCTCCACTCCGCGGAGATAGTCCAGGAGACGACGCCGGCGTCCGACCAGCTGCAATAATCCACGCCGCGAGTGGTGATCCTTTTTATGGGTCTTGAAATGTTCGGTGAGATACGTAATCCGGTGGGTCAATACTGCAATCTGGACTTCCGGTGATCCGGAATCCTTGTCATGCTGCTGATATTGCTTGATGAGTTCACTTTTTACTTCTTTTAACAATGCCATACCTACTCCTTCCGTATTAATGACTCAAGAGACTCAGGACTTTGCGAATTCGAATCGACCCCACGCGGCTGGTATCGTGAGTTCCAATGGCCAACAACTGACCGGCTTCATCCTTGAGACGTACTGAAACCGTGGAATGGGCAGGTGGGAGTTGCCCGACTCCTACCGGAAAAATTGGTGAGCCATTCAAGACACGCTGCGCCTGCTCCGCGTTCACAACTACTGCTGGGAATTGGACGAGGAGTTGATCCAACGAAATGAATTGCCTCGTGAGAGTTCCCATCGTGAGATGGCTGGCAACTTGATCAATCGTCACTGCCTGTTCGATTGACAGTGGGCCGACACGGTGACGCTCGAGAGCATAGAGATGCCCGCCGACCCCTAACGCTTGTCCGATGTCGGCACACAAGGTGCGTACATATGTGCCTTTGGAACACACAATGCGCAGGGCCACGTCACGACCGTGAACGGCCACGATCTCCAGCTGATGAATGGCAATCGACCGCTCTGCCCGATCGACCGTCCTGCCTGCCCTGGCTGCTTTATACAGCGGCCGTCCGCCAACTTTCACAGCTGAGTACATCGGTGGCAATTGCTGCTGCACTCCTCGGAATCGAGCGATCACTGCCTGAAGCATATCCTCCGTGATCGCGCCTGGATCGACCCGGCTCAAAACCTGCCCGGTTGCATCCTGGGTGTCGGTCGCTTCCCCCAGGCGCATGACGGCGTGGTACTCCTTATCCCAATCGATCAGGTACTCAGCAATTCTCGTGGCCCGTCCGACAAGGATTGGCAAAACACCCGTGGCACTAGGATCCAGCGTACCAGCATGACCGACTTTGCTTCCCCTCAATAAACTCCGGACCTTGGCGACGACATCGTGTGAAGTCCAGCCGGCTTCCTTATGGACAACGAGAACTCCCTCCAAGGCATTACCCAGGTCCGTTCTAATACTTGTCCGGTCCATACCCTTAAGAGTCCGTGATCTTCTGAGCACTGCTCGGAGAGTCCTGGGTTTTCTGCTGGTCAGATTCCCCATGTAGGCCTTCCAAGAGCTGCATGATCCGGTCACCGCGAGGTCCACTGATATCCTTCTTGAAAATCACATCCGGGAGGTAGCGGAGCGAGAGCCGCCGTCCTAATTCCGACCGTACAAACCCACTGGCTTTTGAGAGGCCAGTAAAGACATCGCGCTCGGCTTCCCCGGTTTCCAGGGTCGTGACAAAAATATGCGCGATGCGCAAATCCGCTGTCAACTCGACATCGGTAACAGTGACGTCATGGACCCGAGGATCCTTGATTTTCCGCATGAGAATATCCGCCACTTCCATGCGAATCTGGTCAGCCACTCGGTCTGCCCTTTTATAGGCCGTCTTCGACATCTTCCTTACCCAACATTATCAGTCGCAAGCATGACAGGGAGGTTAGAGTAATTCCAACTGGGCTCGTGACACTTCAACTGCTGGCATGCTTTTGATTAGATTCAACGCTTGTTCAAGCACCTGGTTTACGTGGCTACGCTCATTCGACACACAAGCCATTCCAAGAATAGCCTTCTGCCACAGATCCTGGCCATCCACTTCGGCGACTGAGAGGTTAAACTTGCCACGAAGCCTGTCCTTGATTCCATGAAGAACTTGCCGCTTGTCTTTAAGCGACTGGCTCCCTGAGATGAATAACTCGACGGTGTATAGCCCCACAACCATGGCCAGGGTTCGGGTTAGTGTCGGCTCACAATAGAGGCGCCATGATTCAGCTTCATGAGCTTGTCAGGCCTTTCAGGTAAGAGGCTACAATAAAAATCCTTCGGCTGCTACTCGAGCTTCGCCGCGATCTTATCGACTGCATAGGCCTCAATGATATCGCCGGATTTGACATCGTTGAAGTTTTCGACGCTCAATCCGCATTCATACCCCTGCTGCACCTCACGCACATCATCTTTAAACCGCCGCAACGAACCAAGTTTACCTTGATAGACCACTACATTGTCCCGAATCACTCGGACTCCGACGCTTGACCGAGAGATCGTGCCATCAATCACATACGCCCCGGCTACGGCTCCGACCTTTGGAATGGTAAAGACCTGCCGTACCTCCGCTCGTCCCAACACGCGCTCTTTCAGGGTCGGCTCGAGCAAGCCTTCCATCGCAGCCTTGATGTCCGCAATGGCGTCATAAATGATCGTGTAGAGCCTGATATCGACACCCTGCTGTTCGGCCAATGCAGCTGCCTTTGGTTCTGGCCTGATATTGAAACCGATGATGATGGCTCGCGACGCGGAAGCAAGCAACACATCAGATTCCATAACCCCACCAACTCCGCTATGAATCACGCGTAGCTTGACGGCATTCGTCGACAGCTTTTCGACCGCGCCAGCCAATGCTTCCGAAGATCCTTGCACGTCGGCCTTGATAACAATGGCCAACTCCTTCACAGATCCTTCTTGAATCTTCGCAAAGAGATCATCCAAGGTAACTTTCGCAGGGCCGGTTAGTTCTGCCGCCCGACGCTTTTGCGCTCGTTCCTCCGCGATCTCTCGGGCGACTCGCTCATTGGAAACGACATGGAAGACATCCCCCGCCGATGGAACGCCCGGCAATCCGATGACCTCCACCGGAATGGACGGCCCTGCCTGCTGTGCTTTTTCACCGCGATCGCTGATGAGAGCCCGAACACGCCCGCTGAATGTTCCGACGACATAGGCATCCCCAACCCGTAGAGTCCCGCTCTGGACCAACACCGTCGCAACCGGACCACGCCCGCGTTCAATCTTGGCTTCGATGACGGTGCCTTTCGCCTGTCTGTGTGGATCCGCCTTGAGTTCAAGTACTTCCGCCTGAAGCAAAATCATCTCGAGGAGGGTATCAAGACCCGTTTTCTGCTTGGCAGACACCTCGACCATAATGGTATCGCCACCCCAAGCTTCGGAAATCAGCCCATGTTCCGAGAGAGCGTTTTTGACCCGATCAGAATTGGCGGTCGGCTTGTCGATCTTATTTATCGCCACGATCAGCGGCACTCCGGCTGCCTTGGCATGATTGATCGCTTCGATAGTTTGCGGCATCACACCGTCGTCTGCCGCAACAACCAAAATGACGATATCTGTGACCTTCGCTCCACGAGATCGCATAGCCGTAAAAGCCTCGTGACCGGGAGTGTCGAGAAAGGTTACCTGCTTGCCGCGCACGGAGACGGTATAGGCGCCGATATGCTGGGTAATGCCACCGGCTTCCCCTTCGGCCACTTTTGTTTGGCGAATGGCATCGAGAAGCGACGTCTTCCCGTGATCGACGTGCCCCATAATGGTCACCACCGGTGGTCGAGGTTCCGGCCGTTCATCACCGCCCGTCTCAATGATATCGTGCAGCAACTCGTCCCCAATTTTCTCGACCGAGACTTCAACTTTGACTCCGCTTTCCTCGGCGAAAATCGATGCAGCATCCAGACTCATAGGTTGATGAAACGTCAACATTTGCCCCATATCCATCAGTTTCCGAACGATGTCCGCCGGCCGTTGACCGATCAACTCGGCGAATTCTTTTACCGTTGTCCGAGGGGTTATTTTCACGCTCTTGCGACGTGGCTTGGTGATTTCCCCCGGGGTGCTATGGTGGACATGCTTCGATCGGTCATCGCGGCGTTGCACCGGAATGGCACGAAGGTCTTGCCAGCGGGCGGCGTCTTCACGCAATTTCACATCTTGCTGCTCGTCCTTAGGACGGCCTGTTTTTTTCGCTTTCTTGAGCTTTTCTTTGAGTGCCTCTGCCTCGATGGCCTCGAATGCCATGCTTTTCTTTTTGCTGGTGACAGACTCCAGAGTCGCCACCCCGGGTATTGTCGGCGCGATGATTGGCTTGGCCGGCGGCGCTTCCTGTTTCGCAACGAGTGGTACCGGTGCGAATGGAGCAACCTCGCCCGGTCCTTCTTCCACGGGAAGACTGCGGTCGACTGGGGCATCGCTAGTAAGGTGGTCAACCGCTGAAGCCGGTGTCGGCACAATACTTGAGGACTCGGGTTGCGCTGAACGTTCAGTCTCAGCGATCAAGGCTGACGCAATGGCCTCGATCGGCTCCTCTTCCTTCTTTCGCTTGATGAGAATGCGCCGCTTATCAGGCTTGATCGGCTCTTCGACAACCAGTCCCTTTGCCGCCACAGTTTTCCCCTGACTCGTATGCTCCGCCAACTTTGCACCGACCTCTCTCTCGATTCCCGTCCCTTGGCTATTCGATTTTGCGGCCAACTTATCCAACACCTTCTGAACGATTTCTTCATCGAGCGCACTGCTGTGAGATGAAACCGAGACCCCCAGCTTCTTGAGCTCGGGGATAAGCACTCGATTTTCCATGCCTAACTTCTTCGCAAGTTCGTATACGCGCATAGCCATGAGGACGATTCCGTATTCTATCCGCTCGTTGCTTCCTCAGCTCTGGCAGCCTGCCGAGCTTCTTCTTGCAGTCGTTGCGCTTCAGCTTCCTCCGCAAGCGCGGCTTTAATTTCCTTATCACGCTCGACCTTCTCTTTCTCGTATTCCGTTGAGCTGATAATGTCAATCTTCCACCCGGTCAAGCGCGCGGCAAGCCGGACGTTTTGACCGTTTTTCCCGATTGCCAACGACAATTGCGAGTCGGCTGCGACCACGAGCGCCGACTTCTTTTCTTCGTCGATCCCGACCTTTTCGATTGTTGCCGGGTTTAAGGCTTCGGCGATAAAGACGCGCGGATCCTGCGTCCAGGTAATGATATCGATCTTCTCGCCCCGCAGCTCACGAACGACCGCCTGTACGCGGGAGCCCTTGATACCAACACAGGCTCCCACCGGATCCACGGCCTTCTCACGTGACGTGACCGCGATCTTTGTTCGGTCTCCAGGCTCGCGAACGACCGATCGAATTTCAATGATCTTTTCCATAACTTCAGGCACTTCAAGCTCAAAGAGCTTTGCCACGAACTGCGGATGGCTACGAGACAGAATGACTTGAACATCCTTAGGCGTACGACGCACCTCCAACAACATCGCCTTCACACGATCGCCGCGCCGATAGGTCTCACGAGGAATCTGCTCTTGGATCGGCAGGATGGCCTCCGTCTTTCCGAGGTCCACCAGGTAATTCCGGCGCTCCATGCCAAGAATAATTCCCGTAACGAGATCGCCCTGGCGTGTCGAATATTCCTTTTGAACCGCTTCCCATTCCGCTTCGCGCACTTTCTGGAAGATCACTTGTTTCGCCGTTTGCGCGGCAATTCTCCCCAATTCGTTCATTTCGATCAGCGATCCAATTTCGTCCCCAACCTCCGCCTCGCTATCATACTGGCGAGCTTCCTGAAGAGAGATCTCCGCCTTTGGGTTGCTGACCGTTTCTACGATGATCTTCTTGGAGACGACGGAAATTTCCCCGGTTTTGGGGTCGATCTCCACTTGGATATTTTCGGCCTGACCGAAGCGTTTCTTCGCGGCGGTCTGCAGAGCGGATTCGATGGCCCCAATGACTCGGGCCTTGTCGATCCCTTTCTGACGCCCGATTTCGTCGATCACGGAAATCAGTTCACGATTCATACGTCACGCTCCTGCATCCGGTTACCACTCGCAAGCTCCAACGTTCCGCCCCTCTAGATCTTCACTACCAGCTTCGCTTCAGCAATCATGTCCCGACTCAGTTTCACCGTGTGAGGTGTCCGTGCAGCAACCACCGTCAGCACGACCGCCTCTTCATCCACCTGCATGAGTTGACCAGCAATCTTCCACTGGCCTTCGAGAGGCTGTCGAAGCTTGAGACTCACCTCTTTTCCAATCGCCCGTTGATAATCCTGGGATCTCTTGAAGGGTCGATCAAGACCCGGAGAAGAGACTTCAAGGGTATAGGCATGGGGAAATGGATCGGCCACATCAAGTGCCGGTCCTAGAGCCTTATGTGCCTGCTCACAGTCTGTGATGCTGACTCCATCCGATTTAGCGATCAGAACCCGAACGACCGAGTGAGGACCTTTCCCCACGCACACCACATCAACCAATTCAAGCCCGAGCGTCCATAGGATCGGTGAAATGATTTTTTCCAACCGGTCGGCAACCGGCTGATGACTACTACCCGATATACTCAGCCCATTTCCCTTTGACATGTATCCAAACAAAAAAGTGGGCATGAGCCCACTTACAGAGGCAGCACCATACCATGCACCCCGGTGCAAAGCAAGGGCACTAGCCGGTCAACATAGCCCAGCGAGCAGCCAGTGTTTTTGTGATGGGACCCGGCTGGCCAGAGCCAATAGTTCTTCCATCGATCCGGACAACACCGAGTACTTCGATCGTGGTTCCCGTCAGAAATACTTCATCTGCGCGATACAGAGCATCGACCGGTATGAACCGTTCTTCGATGACAATGTTGTCCTTTTTTGCTAACTCCAAGACCACCGTTCGCGTGACGCCGGATAGAATTCGAGGACCTTCAGGAGCCGTCATGACCACCCCATCCTGAATCGCCATGACATTGCTCAGCGCACCTTCCATGACGAAACCGTCTCTGACTAATATCGTTTCGAAGACGCCGGCCTTCTTCGCTTCTTCACGGGAAAGGACGTTGGCCAGAAGATTGACGCTCTTGATATCACAACGCCCCCACCGAAGATCCTCTCTAGTACATGCGCTGACGCCGGTGCGGCGGACATCTGGCGCCAGAGGATGAAACTCCCTGATGGTCATCACAACCGTTGGAAGAGTATCGGCGGGAAAACTATGCTCGCGGGGAGCCACCCCCCTGGTGATCTGGATGTAGATCTTGGCATCTTGATATCCGGCCAGGCTAAGTCCTTGTTGAATCCACCGTGTCCATTGCTCCCTGGTATAGGGTTGGCGAAGCGACAGTTCCCCCACACTCCTATTCAGCCTGGCAAGATGTGCGGCAAACTCGAACGGCGCCCCTCGATACGTGCGAATGACTTCGTAGACGGCATCTCCGAATTGGAAACCTCGATCATCGATGGAAACGGTCGCCTCCTCCCAAGGCAAAAAACGACCGTTGATGAACGCGATATCCGGCATTAGCTCAATTCCTCGATGGCGGTCCAGCTTCGATTCTGAATACGCGCCGGTCTTCCGCGGTAAATTTCCACCCCATGCGCTTTTCGAAAATCAGCTGATAGACCCCGGACTGCACGGCTTGAAATTCGAAGATGCGTTGCCCGTTTTCTACGGCGTTATTACTCGCGATGCGGAGAAATTCATCGTTGAGAAGAGCAAGCCCTTTGGCATCATAGGACGGCACCCACTGTTCACCTCTGGTGCGATCTTCCCATAAATGGATGACGAATGGCTGGTCGACCGTTACCACGCGGCAATCACTGCCGTCTAGCGTAGGGTTGTGATCGGCACTGGAAATACTCACGTCGATATCCCGATCCGTGTCGCGAAGACACCCGTTCCACCTGATTTCCCTTTTTATGCTTTCCGCCGAGAGCCAATCAAAATATCATTCCCGTCCACCCGGACTTCGTAGCTCCCTACGCAATAACCGCCACCGTCGGTGCCTTGCCCATTTCTGATGTCGAACGCCAGATCATGCCAAGGGCAGGCAATGACATACCCCTTGAGTCTCCCCTCAATAAGCGGACCCCCTTCATGGGGACAGCTATTATGGATGGCGTACAACTTCCCCTCGACGTTGAACAACGCGAGCGGACGGTCATTAACCGAGACAATTTTTGACTTTCCCGGAGGTACCTCATCGATCTGTGCAACTTTCTGAAACCCATCCATCATGCGTGATTCCTCGACCCTCTTCGTAGACGCTACATACGAAGGGCATACTTGAGCTCGTCGCCTTTTGCAACTCCTGTTGTCTTAATGAACCCCGATTCTGTCTGTATCACATACCGAGCCTCTTCCGGCGGTGGCCCGAAAGATGGGCACGGGTCTTTCACGCATGGTTCTGCATGTTCCAGCATATGCACGACATGATGCCCCTCATCCACCCACAGAATATCGATAGGGAATCGATATTCCCTGGTTGTCACGCGATGCATACCATTTTGCTCAAAGATATAAAGCATGCCTCCGCCTGGGGGCAAGGCCTCACGGAAGGCAAGTCCAAAGAGCAATTTCTCCGGCGTGTTCGCCACTTCGGCTTCGAGCTCAACACCGCTCGGAAACTTGACGACGATGATGTCCGATTCCTTGCGCTCAATGAGGAACACCGACACACTCATCAGGAGAAGGGCGAGCAGAATCATCATGATGATCCGCTTCTTCTGCTGCTCTCGATTGCTCGCCTGGGCTTGATCAGCTGCCATTGATGGTATTCGACGGCCTCTTTCCCTGCTGGGCCCAATGCCCCATGCAGAAGCGTAAGCTAGGTCTTCTGACCGGCCTCCGTTCGATTGACTTGGAAAAGAATCACGGAATAAAATAACTCGTCGCGTACATGCTCACCACACGTCGATGGGAGCACTATGGTGTGAGCTGCGTGAACTTGTCAACGTGCTATGAGTTAGTCAGTCTTTTGGAGTGAGAAGGAGGCTTGGGTCATGGCATTATTGATTACGGATGAATGCATCTCTTGTGGAGCATGTCTCCCAGAATGTCCCAATGAAGCGATCTTTGAAACCAGAAGTGACGCTGAGAGCAAAGGTAATCACGTTGGCGATGGGCAGGGAGTCGGGGACAATATTTATGTCATCGCACATGACCGTTGCACTGAGTGCGTTGGTCACTTTGACGAGCCCCAATGCGCTGCAGTCTGCCCCGTCGACAACTGTTGCATTTCAGACCCTCTCTATCCTGAAACGACGGATGTGCTGCTGGACAGGGCGAAGACATTGAATCCAGATAAAGCAATTGATCCTGCCAAAATATGGAGCGGGGTGAGAAACTAACTCTCTTTAAGTGACGTATTGTAAGGGCCCTGGTTCCATCCAGAACCAGGGCCCTTTGTTTTGGGCTGTTGTGACCGAACATTGAAAAAGGCCTCGGTGGGTTGCACCGAGGCCTTCTCATTGTTCGAACCGAATTGAGGTTACTTCAGCATCAGCAGCTTGCCACCCACGTGACCCGGATGCAAGTGGCAACGATACTCGAGGACGTTCCCCGACGCATAAAACAGATCGCTGGTTGGAATACCGATATACTGCGTTTCCCCCGGTTTGAGCACGATCTTGGTATGTAAGACGGTCGGTGCAGATTGATTCACGGCGGCGCTGAGCTGGAACCCGTGCTCAGCCGTTGCATTGTTTGTGACCTTCAATAGAACCGGTGAGCCTGGGCGTGCCTTAAAATCGATAACCGTCATCGGCGGATACCAGACCTTCATGTTTCCAATTTCAGTAGCAAAGAATGAGACATCTACGCTCAGCTCCTTAAAGGGCTGGCCGACGACAGAACCCGTTTCCAGATCGCCTGTCTCTACACCTCCCGCTTGAAGCGCATACGAACTCGAAGCCCCAGCCAACACCATTCCAAGGCCAAAGAAGACCGCCAACATCGTCTTGCCCATGACTACCCCCTTGCGAATATTAAGAAGAAACAAAAAGAGGCTTGTGAATATGTGCCGCCAAATATTCGGAGGATGCCACCGCTGCTGACACTGTACACCTTTGTTTACAGTGTCTCCCGAAATTCTGGAGGCCACAATCCTGCTTTTATAACATATGGGTTAAAACGGAAGCAATCGCTTTGGAACTTCCGCGGTTGCTTGAACCGTGGCTCACTCGATGGAATCCAGCTCCACAGGCGACGGCCCTGGAAGCAGCTGTGGTCCTCGACTCGTGTGTCAGCCCTCTCGGTGCCGGACAATTGACACCAATTGTGGCAGAGCACCCCGTGCTCTCGTTAAATATTCGCTTGGTCAGGGCCTCGCTTAAGTATTTCCCGAAAACTCCGATAGGGCAGTTGAGGAGCTGTGGCATGCCCATCATTCTGGCGGTCAACGGAATCGTGGAGGCATATCCGGTCAAACCGGTTGGGCCACGGATTGGCCGAGCAGAATCCGCGAGGGAGCGAGAGCATCATGGCCAACATGCCTCCTCTCTGGATCATTCAGCCTTGGCAGCACAAACAGCCTATCAACAGCAGAGCATCGAACAATCACACCCAAAACCGGCGATCCTCGCGCGTGACCTGATGAGTGCTCCGGTTATCTCTCTTCCATCCGACAGCAGCTTGCTTGACGCCTGGACAAGCATGTCAGACAAGGGATTCCACCATATCCCCGTCACGTCGATGCACGACAGCCTCGTCGGGATGGTGTCGTATCGCGACTTACTCCGCCATGCTCCTGAACTGATCACGGCGGCCGACACGCGACAGGCCTCCAGGCGGCGATTGGCTGAAATCATGACGTCCCGAGTTATTTCGGCAACTCCCGTAACAGAGGTCCGGGAAATTGCCCGCGTCATGTTGGATGAACAGATTCATGCGGTTCCAATCTTGGATCACCATCGCCGTCTGGTCGGCATTCTTGCTACCCAAGATCTACTGCGGGGTATCGCGAACCACGGCCCTCTCGAACTCTGGACCTGACTTCTCCGTTGATGACTTCACAGACAGACCATCGTCGATTGTGTCTCTCCGACTAGTTTGGACTCGACTCGATACAGTGGCGGTCGTTTTGGCCAATCCGGAAGGTTTGCAGGCTATGCTCTCGCCTCGATCATCACAAATATGACCATTACAAGTATGACCATTGAGAGAACGTCGCCGCTTGACCGATGCGGTGTCCGGCAGGATCGATCACATTCCAAATCACGGCTTGCTCGACGAGAAATCGCTTCCCCGTCGAGGAAATTCGCACCCCCCGATATCCATCGTAGTAACCCTTGGCCCTGGCTTGCATCAACATCCGATCTCGTTCAGTACGTTCATCCGCTTCGGCCGTGAGTCGCGATGGCGTCTGGATGAATTGCTCCCAGGACAGCTCCCACAGATCCAAGGCGGCTTGATTGCCATAATTTAAGATCGGGTCCGGCTCCACACCGTGCGACACAACGACAATGGATGCTTCGAATAACCGGAGGGCCTGTGCCTTTCGATCGCCTGCCCGATCAATGAGGTCTTGTCCGATCCAATAATGATAGCTCTCCAGTAGTCGGTGACTCCACTCAACCATGCACGGTTCGCTCCAGGGCCTGGGTTTCATCGGTGCGGTGGTACCACGTCTCGTAGAGCAGGGCAAGCTCTGGACGTGCACTTGTCAAGACCATAGGACTTCTCTGTATAATGACGCTTCGAATTCATAAAGACGGGAGTAGCCATGGCAGGCAAAACACTATTCGATAAAATTTGGGATGCGCATGTCGTGCGGGCGGAAGCAGATGGGACCACGCTCCTCTATATTGATCGACAACTGGTTCATGAAGTGACCTCTCCTCAAGCGTTTGAAGGGTTGAAGCTGGCTGGGCGAACGCCTCGACGACCGGCCGCAACCCTGGCCGTCCCGGATCACAATGTTCCGACGACCGATCGGAAGCTACCGATCGCCGATCAGGTCAGCGCGAAGCAGATTCAGACCCTTGAGGAAAACTGTCGCGACTTCGGCATTACCTTCTTCGGCATGGATGATATCCGACAAGGCGTTGTGCACGTCATTGGCCCCGAGCAAGGATTCACCCTGCCAGGGACGACGATCGTCTGCGGAGATTCTCACACATCGACCCATGGGGCATTCGGTGCATTGGCATTCGGTATTGGGACCAGTGAAGTCGAACATGTGCTGGCGACTCAATGTCTCGTCCAAAAACGACCAAAGACGATGGAGGTCAGGGTTGAGGGAACCCTTTCCGATCGCTGTTCAGCAAAGGACATTATTCTTGCGATTATCGGAAAAATTGGCACGGCCGGTGGAACCGGTTATGTGATTGAGTATACAGGGTCGGCTATTCGCGCTCTGAGCATGGAAGGGCGCATGACCCTCTGCAATATGTCGATCGAGGGGGGAGCCCGCGCTGGGTTAGTGGCCCCCGATGAGAAGACGATCGCCTACCTGAAGGAACGGCCGCTCGTTCCGAAAGGGGAGATGTTCGAACAAGCTGTGCAGGCGTGGCAGCAGCTCACCACTGACCCATCTGCGAAGTACGATGCGACCGTCTCGGTACAGGCTGAAGACATCGCGCCTCAGGTCAGTTGGGGAACGAGTCCGGGGATGGTGCTGGGTGTCGATCAAAAGATCCCAGACCCACGAACGATGTCCGATGCCAACACGAAGAGCGCGACGGAACGTGCCTTGACCTACATGGGACTTTCGCCCAACACACCCATTACGGATATTGCAATCGACCGCGTCTTCATCGGCTCATGCACGAATTCACGCATTGAAGACCTCCGGCTCGCAGCCAGCTTTGCCAAGGGGAAAAGAGTTGCCAAGTCTGTGCATGCCATGGTGGTCCCAGGGTCCGGACTCGTCAAACAACAGGCTGAGGCGGAAGGCCTTGATCACGTATTTCGTGAAGCAGGATTCGAATGGCGAGAGGCTGGATGCAGCATGTGTCTGGCCATGAATGCCGACGTCCTGCAGCCAGGGGAACGTTGCGCGTCCACCAGCAATCGAAATTTTGAAGGCCGTCAGGGTGCAGGCGGGAGAACTCATCTGGTGTCGCCTGCCATGGCTGTCGCTGCAGCCATCGAGGGGCACTTCGTCGATATTCGACATTGGAGCTGATGACTCTATGGAACCGTTTACTCTTCTCACTGGTCTCGTTGCCCCGTTGGATCTCATCAACGTCGACACGGATCAGATCATTCCGAAGCAGTTTTTAAAGACGATCAAACGAACAGGACTCCGCGAAGGCCTCTTTTTTGACTGGAGAAAGAAACAAGATGGATCGCCGGATCCGGACTTTTTCTTGAATCAACCTCGCTATCAATCGGCCTCGATCTTATTAACGCGCGATAATTTTGGTTGCGGCTCCTCTCGTGAACATGCCCCCTGGGCCCTGTTGGATCAGGGGTTCCGCTGCATTATTGCCCCAAGCTTTGCTGACATTTTTTATAACAACTGTTTTCAAAACGGCATTCTCCCCGTTGTGCTGAAGGCCGATGAAGTGCTGGCTCTCATGAAACACGCCGTCAGTACCGAGGGATACCGGCTCACCGTCGATCTTGGCAGCCAAACAGTCACCACGCCCGAGAAGACAACATACCGGTTCGAAATCGACCCCTTCCGCAAGGATTGCCTCTATCGAGGACTTGATTCGATCGGCCTCACGCTCCAACATGAGCCTGAGATCACGGCCTATGAGTCTCGTCGAAAGACTGACGCGCCTTGGTTGTTCAGCGACCTTCATTCGTAACTGAGGAGATACTGGTGAAACTGTTTGTGACGCTGCTCTTCTTTCTAGCCGCTGCCTACCTCACAGTCGTGTTCAACTGGACCTATTCGGATGGAAACCGGGCTGGATACATTCAAAAATTTTCGACGAAGGGCTGGCTGTGCAAGACGCATGAAGGAGAGCTGGCCATGACGACCGTACCGGGAACGGCACCTGTTCTCTGGCAGTTTACGATCTCGGACGATAAAATCGCCGCGCAACTGTCAGAGGTCATGGGGAAACGGGTGATCTTGCATTACAAGGAGTATCGCTACATTCCCACTACCTGCTTCGGGGACACCACCTATTTCGTAGATAAGGTGGAAATTCAAGAGTAGTCTGGACTCCCCATCTATAGCCATTTCTTTCGGCGGAACCCGATGAGCATGATGGCGGCGACGAGACCCATAATGCCGATCGCCATCGGATAGCCCCACGACCATTTCAACTCCGGCATATACTCGAAATTCATGCCATAGATGCCCGCAATAAACGTGAGCGGCATAAAGATCGTAGTGATGACCGTCAACACCCGCATGACGGCGTTCAGTCGATAGCTCACGCTCGACAGATAAATATCCAGACTGGCCGAGACCATTTCCCGCAAGGTCTCGATGGTATCAACAATCTGAACCACATGATCATAGACATCACGGATAAATATCTTTGTGGACTCATGCAGAAATGGACAGTCCGAGCGGGACAGACCGTTGATCGCTTCCCGGAGCGGCCAAACGGCACGGCGTACGAACAACAACTGCTGTTTCAGCCCATGAATATCTTTGAGGATATCCGGCTTGGGATCGGCCATCACCCGTTCCTGCAGCGACTCGATCTGCTCACCGAGCAATTCGAGGACCTCAAAGTATTGATCGACGATGGCATCGATCAGTGCATAGAGCAGATAGTCTGAACCGTTTTGCCGAAGCCGCCCTTTCCCGCCTCTCAGACGGTCCCGCACCGTGTGAAACACATCGGTGCCGTTTTCCTGGAATGAGAGAACGTAGTTTCGGCCAAGAACGAAACTCACCTGCTCGACGACAATGTCCCCTCGCTTAGCGGTCGTCAGCATCTTCATCACGAGAAAGAAATAGGTCTCATAGTCGTCGAGCTTCGGACGCTGGTCCGTGTTGGCGATGTCTTCCAGCAGAAGGGGATGAAGGCCAAAATGTTTCCCGAATCCTTCCAACACGTCAACCTTATGGACCCCGCCAACATTTACCCATGTGACGCTTTCGTCGGCAGGCAGTCGAAGCGCATTCAGATCTGTGACCACCTGCTCCTCGCACCGCGCACCGGCATAATTGAACAGAGTCATGCTCACGGCCTCGGCCCGCTGTTCGCCGATGTGAACAAGCGTCCCTGGTGAGAGCCCCGTCTTCTTCGACCGTTTCTGGAGCAGTTTCATCGTAACCTGCTTGTACGCAGATTCCGGATCCAGGTCAAGTCGGCACATGCTCGGTTCTTTTCATCTGTCTCCAGGCCTGCTACTCTCCTGTCATGACATGGGACGATGAACTGGATGTTCTCAGCATGGCGATTCGGAAGGCTGGAGCAGAAGCCTTACGGTTCGCCGTCGATGGCTTTGAGACGATCCAGAAGCCGGACCAATCCCCAGTGACCTCGGCGGACCTGGCCGTGAATGAGGTCCTCCTCTCCCACCTGCTTTCCGCGTTTTCTGAGGATGGATGGCTCTCTGAAGAATCACCGGATCGTCTGGAGCGACTTCAGAAACGACGGGTCTGGGTGGTTGATCCGATAGACGGGACGAAGGCGTTCATCAGTGGTGAACCGGAGTATTGCATTTCCGTTGGCCTCATTGAACAGGGTCGACCGATCGTGGCAGGCATCTTCAACCCTTCCACAGACGAATTATTCACTGCAACTCGAGGTGGAGGTCTGCGCCTCAATAATAAACCGGTTACTCCACCAGCTCCGTGGAACAGTCGACATCCAGTGATCGCCCTGAATCAATGGGAACACAAGATCGGCCGCTTCACCTCCCTGGAGCCATCGATCAATAAGCGGCCTATCCGCTCAATCGCTTGGGTACTCGCACTCGCCGCAACCGGCCGTATCGAGGGAGTAGTCACGTGGGAACCAGAAAATGAATGGGATGTGGCCGCAGGGACACTCCTCATCAAGGAGGCAGGAGGAACCATCTCCGATGGCCTCGGACAGGAACTACTCTTTAACCGACGCGAGCCTCGCTATCGCGGCATCATCGCCACGGGCCCACACTGTCCCGAGGCGCTCGCGCGACAGCTCAGATGCCTGACTTGTGGGGCCGACAACGGCCTTGCGTAATGGCGAGTGATGGAGGATCAGGGTGCGGGAGGAGTGTCGCCAAGGCGTGTCATGGAGGTTTTCCTGGTCAGGTGGAACGTGCCACCCTTCTCGGATGGTGACCTGTTCGCACCAATTCGCTCATACCACCAGGTCCCGTCCCCTTCCACAGCGTCGGCAGAGAGGTTCACAACGAAACCGCCTTCCCTATCGTTTTCTTTCTGAGACCACTTACCGATCCATGTCCGGCCGTTGAGCTGAATTGTTTCGAATCGCCCATCCTTGAATGCGTACGTACCGTTGCCCTGATCATCGAGTCGAAGGACGACCGCCCCGCCGTCTTCGTATTCCCATTCCCCTTCCAGGACGGAACGATCACCGGCGGAATGGTCAGCAGAGACAGAGAGAGGAACTGTCACCTGATGACCGCATCCAGTCAACAGCAGCGCAGCAACAGCAGCCACGATGGGAGCGAGGTGCAGACTCATGGTCGAGTTCATAGCACGGGCTTGCGCTTCAGGCAAGAAACGGACGCTTCCTCACGTGAGTACCTACAAGCCAGCTTGGGTCAACCGCCGACAGGCTTCATCGAGATCTAGGTCGGTCTTGGCATAACTGAAACGGACGAAGTTGGCTCCTGCCGCACCGGGGATAAAGGCCTCTCCCGGTACACCAGCTACACCGGTTCGATCCAATAGATACATGGCACGAGCTTTCCCACTGTCGCCAGGAAGCCGGGACACATCCGCCAACACGTAATAGGCCCCCTCTGGGATCGAGGGTGTGAGTCCCGCCTTCGCCAGAGCGCTGCAAAATCTGTCGCGCTTGTGCTCGTAGTCTCGAGCCAGGCTCCCATAGAAATCGTCCGGCAAGTCTCGAATGCCACGAGCCACGCCCATTTGAAGCGGCGCTGGAGCACAAACATAAAGGAGATCGTTCATCGCACCAATCGCTCGTGTCCACGTCTGCGCAGCCACACTGTACCCGATCCGCCACCCCGTCACGCTGAACGTCTTGGAGTACCCTCCGATGGTCACCGTCCGTTCGGCCATATTCGGCAAGGAGGCCATGCTCACATGGCGTCGCCCGTCATAGAGAAAGTATTCGTAGATTTCGTCCGTCAGGACAAACAAATCGTGCCGGCACGCAAACTCTGCCAACGCCTCAAGTTCCGTTCGGCTGAAGACCTTGCCCGAGGGGTTGCCGGGCGAATTGACGATGATGGCCTTTGTTCTCGAGGTCACGAGCTGCTCAAGCTGAGTCAATGAATAGGTCCAGGCTGGTGGCTGCATGTGGACCACCACAGGGACTGCTTCAACCGCCATGAGCGCGCTGATATGGTATTGATAGTACGGCTCAAAGAGAATGACTTCATCACCAGGATTCAGCAGCGCAGCACAGGCACAGTGAAAGGCGCCGGTTGCCCCGGCGCTGACGGTGACTTCGGTTTCAGGATCGGCGTGAATCCCGTTATAGTGGGCCAGCTTGTCGGCGATGGCCTCCCGTAATTCAGGCAAGCCATCGAAGCGGGTGTAGACATTGTGCCCATCCCTGATGGCCTGCTCTGCCCCTTCGAGCACGATCGGCGGCACCGGCGTATCACAGACCCCCTGTGCCATATTGAGCCCCTTCGCACTCGCGCAGGCCTGGGTCATGGCCCGAATTTCCGATTGGGCGAGATCTGCCATCCGTCGACTGACTGTTCGCATGACCCTTCTCCTTCTTAAGCCTTCACGATCGGTGTCCTTTGTGGCAGAGGATGAGGTCGGCGTCAAGATAGAGCCACAACCTAGAGTGCGATAGGAGAGGTTATAGGTGTCACCCTAGGTACAATATGGATTCTGCTTGCTCAGGCAGTTTCTATGCGTACACTAAAGACTGCTGGCCCCCCGATCTTCAGTTCGCGGATTCAAGTAGCCAGTGCATAATTTCATCGACGGCGTGATGGAGTAACCTCTTGGCACACCAAGAGGTTATGAATGAGGACGTATCGTCGGATCATGTACGAAGATCAATGTCAGCTCTATGCCTTGCGAAAGGCGGGCAAGACCCAGGCCGAGATCAGCCAGGCTCTGGGGTTCAGCCAAGGGACGGTCAGTCGGGAACTGGCTCGGAACGCAGGACGGCGGGGCTACCGGTTTCAGCAAGCGCAGCGCTCGGCCCAGGCTCGACAGCAGCAGGTCCGGCACCAGCCACGCAAACTGACCAGCCGTGTCCGTCGCGCTCTTACCCGGAAGCTCCGGGCGGAACGGTGGAGTCCAGAGCAGCTCAGTTTTTGGTTGCGGAACGAACGTGGCCTCTCGCTCAGCCCTGAATGGATCTATCAGATGATCTGGGCGAACAAGCGGATGGGCGGTGATCTCTGGCGCTTCTTGCGTCGACGGGGCAAGCGGTACAACCGGCGTGGGGCGCAGCACGCCGGACGCGGCGTGATCCCTCATCGGATCGACATCGCTGAGCGGCCTGCGATCGTGGCGGCCAAGTCACGGCTGGGCGATTGGGAAGGCGACACCCTTGTAGGCACCCGCCATCAAGGCAGGTTACTGACGCATGTTGAGCGCAAAAGCCTGTTCACGATCATCTCGAAACTGTCTCGGCCTACGGCTCAGGCCACGCACTGCGCTACCGTGCATCGCCTGAAACCGTTACGCCAGCATGTCCACACCATTACCTACGACAACGGTAAAGAGTTTGCCGGACACCGGAACACCGCACAGTGCCTGCACGCCCACGTCTTCTTTGCCACGCCCTATCATGCGTGGGAACGCGGGGTGAATGAGAATACGAATGGTCTGATCCGAGACTTCTTCCCCAAAGGCACGGACTTCTCTACAATCCATCCAGCGACCGTGGCAAAGGTGGAGCGCCTGCTCAATCGGCGCCCCCGTAAATCACTCGGCTTTCAAACGCCCAACGAGGTCTTTCACGCGCTGGCTCAACGGCGCTGAAGTTATGCACTGGGAAGTTGAATCTGCGGTTGGAAAGGACCACCGCCGTGACAGCAAAGACCTCTGGAGAGCTCGGTCAGGCAGATGCGAACCAACAGGACCGACGTGGCAGAAGACTTGCCCTCTCCTGCCGCCTGTTTTTCTTTGGCGATGATGACTTTGAGGGTGAAGCGGACATTTTGGACGTATCAACAAACGGGTGCAGCGCCGAATCATCGATCGACATGACAGTTGGGATGATATTGAAACTGTCTTTGTTTCTTCCTGATTTTAAGTGGCCGCTCCGCGTCGATCAGGCCATCGTGCGCTGGATCGACGGGAAACAGTTCGGCCTGGAATTCACCAGTATCCGCCTGGCTCAGCGAGAACGATTAAGAGGCCTGATCATGAAAGCCCGGGTGTAGCATTAGATGCTCGGCACGCAAGCATTCTACCTCTACGACTTCCCCCACAGCGTTTCCAACCGCTGGGCTCGGCCACAGCCGTACTTGTAATACTTATACCGGAGCGGGTTTTTCTTGTAGTAATCCTGATGGTACTCTTCAGCCTGGTAGAAGGTTGAGGCTTGGACCAGCTGAGTCACGATGGGCTGGGGAAAGCGCTTCGACTCTTCGATCGCGCGTTTTGACTCGTCCGAGAGCCGCTTTTCTTCGTCGGTTGAATAGAAGATGGCCGCGCGGTACTGAGTCCCGTGGTCGCAGAATTGCGCGTTCGGCGTGACCGGATCGACGTTGCGCCAAAAGGCATCCAAGAGTTTCTGGTACGTGACCTTCGTTGGATCGTAGGTGACTTCAACCGCTTCTGCGTGACCCGTCCGCCCAGCCGAGACCTCTTCATAGGTGGGGTTGGCCACAGTGCCGCCCATGTAGCCCGAGACCGCGGCGAGGACTCCATCCACCTTTTCGAAGGCCTCTTCCATGCACCAGAAACAGCCGCCTGCAAAATACGCCTTGGCGGTGGTCGGTGCGCTCTGCACTCCGTGTGAGGGCCAGCCTGTGAGGGTCGCACAGATCACGAGACTAATGGCGATAGATGTCAGACGCCGCAGGATTGTCATGATCGTCTCCTCCTTCTTTAGAGTCGTCGTCGTAGTCTTATTCTTACATCTTACTACGACGCGTGCGGAGAGGCGGGTGGAACTCGCGTGGAAGCGGTCGGGCAGGAGCCGGCATATGAGGCCTTCACGCGTCAAACTGGAATATACCTGTCGAGATCCCGTTCTGTACGACGCACTCGTCGCTGGCGCCCATCCATGAGTTTCATGATCAGTTCAATAGCCTCCTCCGGCGAGGCAGCGGCTTGGACCAAGCGTGTATCGAGTTTTCGAAAAAAGGTGACATCGGCAGGAGACGCTTCAACGAGAATGACCGGCTTTCCAGCCTTCACGGCCAACGCAACTTCCGACACTGTGCCCGAACCACTCAATCCGCAGGCCACCACGACATGGCTGGTCAGCACATTGATGTTGTTCCGGCCACTCCCCATTTCCGTGATGATCGGCACGTCCACATGGCGGGACACCTTGTCCTTGGCCGTCGGCAAGACCCCGATGGTCAAGCTGCCCCCCACCCGCTTGGCTCCTTCGCACGCCGCATCCATGACACCCACGTTTCGACCACCAGTCAAGACAACCCACCCACGCCGGGCAATGAATTCTCCAAGAACTCGGGCATTGTCGAGGTCCTTCTTCGTCGCTTTGGCCGGTCCCATTACTCCCACCACAAATCGCATCAATCCTCCTGCAGCCCGCTTCTTCTTCTTCAAAACCGAGAGGCCGTGAGGGTCACATCCGCATGCTCCCAGGCCTGTTTCCAGTCTTCTTCTGCGGCATCGGCTTCACGGCCCTTCCGTTGTGCACGGAGGCTTTGCATGAGTCCAAACTGGGCCCAGCCGTTCCGCGGATTCTTGGCCAGATCCGCTCGGTAGACCGCTTCCGCCTTACCCGGCTGACCGGCCTTCAACAAGACGGCGCCGAGATAGTGGCGAATGGGAATCGGCCAGAACGGCGGCTCAGTGTAGGGCAGCTCCTCCTCCAGCTTGACAGCATCAGTAAGGGATTTGATGGCCTCATCGTATTGGCGGCGGTACATCGCAAGCTCACCGGCCAGCAGTCGTTCCGCGATCTTAAGGAGAGTCCGTTCCGTTTTCTCTTCCCGCGTTCGATCGCGCCCGAACCGTTTCGCCAGGCTGGCCAACACCACCTGCTCGCCCTCGGCCCCAGGCATACGACCGGACGCCGCGAGCGCTAGTCCCCTCCCCAGTCGCCACATCCCCTGTTGCAAATGCAGCGTCTTTGGAGGAGGCGGTTCACGCAGCAGGTCATCCCATTGTCCAAACCTGATCATGGACCACAAGGGAGCTGGAAGGTACAATTCCTTCCAGGCATCCTTCCGCACTTCCTCTTCGGAGATCGTGCCCGTCAGTTGACGAGCCACCTTCAATGCCTCGGTTCTTCGTCCCTCCATCGCTAAGGAAGACCAGAGAAAATGCAGATTGTGGGTGTAGTAGCCGTCGGCATAGTCGCCGTGTAACTTTCTCCTGGCCAGATACTTGCGATCGACCTCCGCCGCATGTGTATTCTGTTCAGCCGCCTCGTGATATCGACCGAGTCGCATGTAGATGTGGGCCGGCATGTGGACCACGTGAGCGGCACCCGGCATCAGCCCGGGTAATCGCTCCGCACAAGCGACGGCTCGCTCCGGGTTCGGAGAGGCTTCGACCGCGTGGATATAGTAGTGGCACGCTCCTGGATGATCCGGGAAACGCGCCAGAATCGATTCTAACGCCGACACGATTTCTTGAGTGCCTGGTTGGGGCCGCCCGTCTGCCGTCCATAAATCCCACGGCCGCAGGTCCATCAAGGCCTCGGCGAACAAGACACCGGCATCCGGATCGTTCGGATACTGCCGCCAGACTACACGCATCGCGTCCGCATACGCTTTATCCAGAGCCGATCGTGCATGCGCTCTGAGCTCGTATCGCTTACCGATCGCATCGATATACGCCTGTTCGGCTGCGCTCGTGCCGGCACGATGTGCGCGAGCTTTTTGTACGGCATCCCACGCCCGTCGTTCGGCAGCCTTATCCATGGCGGCATTGATGTTCGGACCCGATGCGAGCGCCACCCCCCAATAGGCCATGGCGGCAGAGGGGTCCAGTCGAGCGGCTTCTTCGAAGGCCAGGATCGCCTCTTCATGGTTGAAGGCGTACACGAACCGCAAACCTTGATCAAAGTATTGTTGAGCCTCGTGTGAACTCGTCGTGATGGGGTGATGGAGGGTACCGAGATTCTCGAAGAGGGGCACCCGGGCGGTAGAACGTTCAGGAGCCGCATTGAGATCAATCGTCAACAGGCTGAGCCACAGCACAGCCCACAGGAGGACACGAACGATGGTCATTGCTGGATGTTTAGCAGACGTGACCCCTATCTGGCTAGAGGAGCAGATGTACCTTCATGACGGGATCGTTGTCTGGTCAGTAGAATTCACCCTTTTCTAGCGGTGAAGCGATGGAGAAGTATTCAGCGCCAACGACTTACCGGACCGAGCTTACAGATGGAGCGACTGACCGTCACTGTCCTGAGGATGAAACGGGCGCTCATGTTCCTGAGGAGGAGTGGGCGTTTCGCTGACCGTCGGTTTCTTCCGACCGATACGGTTTCGCTTGAGAGAGGCAGCCGCCGTGCTGGTGGTGGATACCGGTGAAAATGTACCGGCTTCTAGCTCTTTTCCAAGATGAACGAGGACCTCTTGCTGAGAGGCAACCAAGGAAGTCAGCTCTTGAATGTGCGACGTCAGCCTGGCAATCTCATCTTGCTGCCCAATCATGCAGGCTCGGATTTCGGCGACTTCTTCCGACTGAACCTGAGCCGGCACCGGAGACGGCTGTTGTAGGATTGTGACCTTCGCGGCTACCGGGTTCTCTGCTTCCTGGATTGGCTCCTCCACTCCATTCGTCGACCAGACGGGACCCTCCCCCTGGATCGTGGTACGCTCCGTCGTTCGGTCGGGGAGCGCAAGGGGTTTACGAAGGCGCGGTTGGATCTCGTCCTCATAGCGCGTGACATAGGCAAAGAGGTCAACCATCTTGCGCCAGCACAGGGTGCCAGCATTGAGCAGGATCTGACCGTAGGGCGTAGCAACCGGCCGAGCTTCATCAATCTGCTTCTGTGATGGGATTCGGTGAATGAGGTTGATGGGTTCTTTGTTGAATCGCGGGGCCATCTGGCAGATCCCCCCTTCAATCGGACCTATTGGTATACCTTTGTTGTACCTACTCCTCGCACAGAGAAGAGTCAACCCTTTTATTCTGCGGTCGATTAAATATGTTTGGAGTCCTCATGACACAGCTAGAACCGTGTGACGCTTGAGAAACGAAAATGCGGGAGGGCCAGAGCCGGAACCAACATCTTTCCGGTCTCTGAGTTCACCGCCTCCATCGGCACAGTCCAAGCCGTGATCTGTCGAAAGGCCTGGATCGGGCTTTCATGAAATCGGAAATTTTTCACAGCTGAGACGATCTCCCCCTTCTCGATCAGAAACGTTCCATCTCGGGTCATTCCGGTCAGGGTGAGGTCCTGAGGATTCACAGGACGGATATACCAAAAATTCGTCACCAGAATCGCACGGTCCGTGTTCTTCATGAGATCCTGAATCGACTGTGCAGGAGCCCCCACAATCGACAAGGCCGGAGCCTCCAGTGTCGGAATGGGGTTTATGCCATCAGCCTTCGCCGTAAACCGGTCATAGGCCAGCTGTTTGAGGATTCCATGGTCGATCCACAGGGAGGCTGTACTCGGCAGACCGTCATGGGTAAATCCTTCTCCAAACAGGTCGGCATGATCGGGGTGATTCTTGAGCGTCAGCCGTTCGTCCACGATGGCCTGGCCCAGCTTGCCGGCGAAAGGGCTCGTTCCCTTTGTGTAAGACTTGGCGTCCAAAGACCAGAGCACCCACGCCCACAGTCCGGCCACGGCTGCCGGCTCAAGAATTACGGGATACTGCCCCGCCGGCATCTCACACACATCCCGGCCTCGCTTGGCTTTGGCAATGGCCGCCAAGGTCCGCTCTTGAACTCTCAAATGATCGATCGACCGATGTGCCGCCGCACTCCAGCCAGTCGCGTCACCAATTTGGACCGTAAGACTAAACCTCGCGTCTCCTCGTACCTCATAGCCGAATAGCCCATTGCTCGCCGCAATCCCGACCGCGGTCCCGGATGATGCCACGACGCCGGCCGCCATGAGGTTCTCCATCCGGCAATGTCCGATGGCTTCATTCACATACTCCAGACGTTTGACCGGTCCTGCCGCCAGAGTTTCTGGTTTCGCCGTCGCTCGCACAGGGAACAGGCACGGATCGGGAGGTGGAAGGTATTCCGGATCAACTGGTGAGACCCGAGCAATCCGCTCAGCACGCGCCAATGCGTCCTGAATCGCGCCGGCGGTAAAATCCGTCGTGCTCGCGGTCCCCTGCTGTCCCCCAAAGGCAACCGTCACGGCCAATGAGCCCCGTCTCGCGTCGACATTCTGGATGACTTGATTGTTGGCGAATCTCGTCGTGCCGGCGTGGTGATCGCGAAGACGGACGATCGTCTGATCAGCGGATGAGCGGGTCAAGACCAGATCGCTCAGAAAGCGAAACTCCTCGCTGCTGGTCAGCTTCGGCCAGGTGCCGCTCAGTACGGTCATGCGCTTCCCTCTCCTCGGATCACATGGATCTGGCGAAACCTCGCCGGTGAGGCGGCATGAGTCATCCAACCAGACTGGCCTGGCTGCCCCTTGCCACACGTGATGAAGCCGTATCGACGGCGAGCAGTTCGGTCGGCCACTCCATTGCAGCTGTTCCAGAATTCCGGCGTGATCCCATGGTAGATCACATCCCGCAGCATGTGGGTGCGCCTGCCGTTCTCAATCAGCCAGAACGCATCCCCGCCAAACTGAAAATTGTAGCGGCGCTGATCAATGCTATAGGACCCATGGCCTTCGATGTAGATGCCGTGCTTCACATCGGCAATCAGTTGATCGACAGTCGCTGAGCCTGGCTCAAGTCCGATATTCGCGATGCGGACCATCGGAACGTGACTCCACCCATCAGCCCAATTGGAGCCACGTGAACGAGATTCACCAATCTTCGACGCGACTTCACGGTTCGTGCAATACCCGACGAACACCCCGTTCCGGACAATGTCCCATTGCTGACACTGAACCCCGTCATCATCATAACCAGTCGCTGCTAATGTTTCCGGTTCGGTGTTATCGGCAACCAAATTCACATGCTGCGAGCCATAGCGAAAGTTACCCAGCTTTTCTGACGTCAAGAAGCTGGTCCCTGCGTAATTGGCTTCGTACCCGAGCACACGGTCCAGTTCGCTCGGATGGCCGCAAGATTCATGGATCGTCAATGATAGATGTTCAGGATCGAGCACGAGGTCATATTGGCCCGCATCAACCGCCGGGGCCTTCACCTTTTCGACTGCCTGGATGGCAACGCGGGAGGCCTCGCGCAGGAGGTCGGCTTCCTCAATCAGTTCATAGCCTCTCCGGAGATGTGGCGTATTGAAGCTGCGCGAAGCAAACCGACCTTCATGGAGAGCCGTCGCGGTACAGTCGCCTTGCCCTGCCAACAGATCGAATTCCACACGCGACCCTTCCGTTGACATGAACAACTTCCTGTCTCGGCGCGCCCACAGACTTGCGCTGCTTCGTGCGATGCCGGATTGCCGATGGAGCGTCTCCATCACATTCAGCAATAAGTCGGTTTTCTTCTCAAGCGGGATGGTGAAGGGATCGATGCAATAGGGCGTGACGACACAGTCACGATGAACTGGTTCAGGCACCAATCTCACTTTTTCGAGGGCCACCGATGCAGATCCTCTGGCGATCTCAATGGCCAGATTAGCCACCCGTGGCACTTCTTCCAGCGACAAGACTGAGCTCGCGGCAAAACCCCAGGCTCCGTGATAGAGCACACGCACGCCGAAACCGATGTCCTTGATGTCTCGAATCGAGGCGATTCGGCGATCCTCACCTTCGATGTGTTCCGTGCTGCTGTCTTGAATGCGGATGTCGCCGTACTCCGCGCCTGACGCTGTAATACGTTTCAGTGCAAGCTCGGCATATTCATCCCAGGTTGGAGAGTTCATAGCGATCACTCTCAAATTGAATGACGGGATGGGACAGTATAACAGGTGGGAAGCAAAACGGTGAGGGTATGGGGATCGAACGAATGAGATTAAATCAGCCCGACGATGTTACATTGACAAGCAATGCACGATCCCCGTACCTTTCCATAGGCTCAATGTAATACCCAGGGGTTTCGTCTACAGCGGAGGGCCCTCATGCAACAGAACTATACGGCTGTGATCAAACAAGATGCCGGGTGGTGGATCGGTTGGATCGAAGAAGTACCAGGTGTGAATTGCCAGGAACCTAGCCGAGAGGCTTTAGTGGAAACGCTCCGAGTCACACTCCGGGAAGCACTGGAACTCAATCGTCAGGAAGCATTAGGGGCCGCCGGTGGAAATTTTGAGGAAGCCTCTATCGCGGTATGAAACGTGAGGAGCTGCTTCGGCATTTACGGCAACATGGATGCGAGTTGTTGCGCGAAGGAGCGAAGCACTCCTGGTGACATCACCCTTCTCTGAATACTCGCTCAGCCGTGCCTCGCCACACTGAAGTCACCAATCATCTGGCAAACAAAATCTGCAAGGATCTAAAAATACCCAAGCCTTAGTTCGTAAGCCTTCTCCCCGGTCACACCGCAACGGTTACTCCATTGCGCCTGAGCACATCAAGCAGCTTTGGTACATCCGGCGGTCCGGAGGGAATCTCCTTGTCGATGGCTGTGAACATCTGAGCCGCTAACGCGCCGGCCCCCGTAATCTCAAGCATCTGACCGCCGCCACTTCCATAGCGAAAGCCATGCACGGTTCCACCGGGAATGTGCACGAGAGTCCCCACGGCACAGGCATAGACGTTCCCGTCGCAGAGAAAGTGAATCTCACCTTTCAGGACGTAGAAAGCTTCGTCCCAATCGTGACTGTGCGGCGGCGGGCCTGTTCCCTCTTCGCCCTGCTGCAAGGTGATCCCATAACTTTGCGTTGCCGCGTTGGACGCCAACACAGTCACCTGTGTTCCGACCACATTCAACGCAGGCTCATGCTGATCGGGTCTCAAGACAAAGGGTTGAACGCTCATGATGTCGCTGCCTCCTACAAAGATGGAGATTGTGTGACGCGCTGGCCAACGGTTCGAGTGAGCGGCGCGCCATTCCACCTTTCTTTCAACCTGATGGCTAAGCTTGTTGTGAATCAATAATCCGTTGGATGCTACGTTTTAGTTCCGGAAGTTTCTCGGACACCACATCCCATACCAGCTGATAATCCACTCCAAAGTAACTATGGATCAGGCGATCACGCATCTGAGCCATCGGACGCCACGCCACCTCGGGATGCGATACCCGGAACTCAGTAGGCAGGTTCTTCACTGCTTCGCCGATAATTTCCAAGCTGCGCACGAACGCACGTCGCAGCGTCTGATCGACCACAAATCGCTCATAGGTGAGAGTCCGACTCTGATCGAGGAGGTACTCGACTTCCGCGAGAATATGCCGCAGATAGTCATGCGGCTCGAAGGACATCCGTTGCCTCGGCCAAGATGTGTGGCCCGATAAACGGTGAGAGTGACTCTGTAGTGATCACTTCCACCCGGTGCTGCAACGTGTCTTCAAGCAGATCCGCTAGCGCCATGAAGCGATCGAATGTCTTCTCATTCGGAGCGAACTCGACAAGCACATCAACATCACTGTCGGGGCGAGCCTCGTTACGAAGCACGGACCCGAAGAGCGCCAGCCGACGAACACCAAGGCTCCGAATCTTGGACTCAACGGTGTGAAGCCGCCGGATCGCTTCGTCACGGGTGAGGGAAATTGTGCTCATGTGGAGAATATATACGAAATATCAGACGGATGCGAGGCGGAAATCCTAGCAACCGCGTTGACCGGGGCGCGGGAAAGCGAAGCTGGTGGGAAGTTCTTGAGTTTGCCCGGCTCTCCCGCTTGATTTGCCGAAGGGAGTGCAACGTCAAGAAGTGACCCCGATATCACTTCAAAAAAATGTCGTAAAGCAGCTTCCAGTTGATCGATTGCCTGAGACTCTTCACGCGTATAGGGCCCACATTCTTCGTAAATGGATTTTTTAATCGCTTTCGCGAAATGTTTTTTGTAGTCAGCCAAGTTCTCTATTTGCAGAAGTGCGGGGATCTGACGGGAATACTCTTTCTCAATCGTTAGCAATAGCTCTGCAGCTTTGTTCCGATTGCTTCGGCGAAAGTTGATGAGCGCCCACAGCGCCGCAACCGGAGCCGTGACAAGCGTAACCCAACCAATAAGACTCGATGAAAAGAAAGTATCTACAGGCATGCTGCTCTCTTTCCTTTCAGTTCCAACGCCTGCGTTCAGCAGAAGCGCGTCTTACGCCCGATCGGCTGGAACGCATGGATGGACTTATGCGAGCTGCCGCCGGAGTTCTTCGAGTCCATCCGCTGAGACTCTCATGAATCGTAGCTTTCCGATCTTGCGCGTTTGGAATAGATACTTCTTCACTCCAAGACGACGAATCGTCTCGGATGGATTCGCTAGCTTTATGCTATGGTCCTTCAAAGCCTTGTTGACATTGGAAGTCTTGAAATCATTCGTGTGTGATTGAGACTGAACGTAATATGCGGTCAACAACGCCTTATCCTAATCCGATAGACCGCTTTTGAATTTGTGCAGCCATTCGCCGAAGGAGGCTGGAACCGAGATTGTTTTGTCGGCCTGCTTTGCTGCGGCTTCTTCCACTTCCACTAGATCAAGGTTCTCTTCATCGCTATCATCAGACGTCTCTGAGCCACTTGGTGCTGATAAACTAGCGATGAGATCCGCAACCTCTGCGAGCTTGCCGAGTTGATCTGCAACGAACGTTTCCGATCCCTCCAATTCGATCTCTCCCGTTCGGAGATTAATGCGGACTTTGGTTGCTTCCATTTGATCTCCTTTTACTTCTTCAGACCTGCCTTATACAGAAGCTCTTCGATTGCGGCTCTATACTCAAAGATGACACGTTTGATATCAGCGCGCTTCGCGTTGTAGTAGATCTTATGCGCCGAGAAGTTCCCTAGTACGCGAAAATCATCCAAGCACGCCTTCGTGCCTTTCGACAATGACAGCGAGGAGTTTCCCTTTGCATGACTGATGAGCTCAGCTAAGTCAACGTACTGTCCATCCGGTTTTTTTATATTCAACGTCGGTGCAGAATGCTCAAACGCGTGAATGAGGCATATCTCAATTAGACGCCGCATCAGCAACGCGCATCCGTCGAAAACGTTTGTTTCATAGGCCGCATTGATCTGCGCAGCTAGGGACTCGATGTATCCTCGAGTACTGGCTGTAACTGAAACTGGCAAAAGTGTATCGCTATGAACAATCTCTTCATCTGTCTCAGCGTGTAGTAGCTCGTCATATGCCTTGGAAAGCTGCTGGTCAGCACGGGCATGAAGGCGGAATGTTCCATTTGTTTTGTCTTGTACAACCAATCGAGACGCCTTGAGGCTCTTCAGCAGACGAGACATGTTCGGCTGATGCAATCTTGCATCGATGAACCAACGCGTGATGTCATTTGCTGAAAAGTGTTCCTGTTTCGTCGTCTTGGCTGAGTAGTAGGCAAACGCCAGGACTTTCTCCACCTCCGTTCTCGCCTGGAGTTCAGAACGGCGCGCAAAAGCCGGAAGCATAGTCATCTAGGTCCAATGGCCCCGCAGCTCACCGGCAGGCGCGGAATAACCAGGGTTGTGGACCGGCTGTCCGGTGTAGCTCTCAGCATAGGCCCACATACCATTCACTGAAATACGGACACCCGCCGGTCCTCGATTGTTTCGGTCTTGGCCCCGCTATGCGGAGCATAGGAAATCCCCATTGGTAGAAAGCAACCCGCTGCCACTACTGGAATCGAAGAACTTGAACTAGAACAGTCCCGCAATCCCGGTGGCGATTTTCTCTTGGACGATTGGGGTGGCTTCGTGAATGTCGATGGATTTTTGCCGCACGTGGCCCACCATCCGCATCTGCTGCACTTTCGGACCGGCTACGGCTTGACCGCCGACCGGCTGGCCAAGCGGTTTCCCCATTTTGCGATCAGTGATTTGCACATCCGTCACACAGAGATAGGTCACTCCATCCTCTTTCGGAGCTTGCTGCATCTGCATACCGGGCATCCCGCCAAAACCCGCGCCTCCGCCGCTCATGGCCATGGCCTGCCTCATCATGGCACTCATGTCCGGCATGCCTCCACCCATTGGCATCCCGCTCATGCCAGCCATACTCATAGAGGGATCACCGCCGATTGCATTGACCGAGGCCATAACGGTTCCCCCACTGCTGACACCGGCTCCAAATCCGGCCTTCGCCACCTGCTCGGGCGTCACGCCCTCTGCGGCTTTATGACAATAGACCACCTTGGCCTGAATCCAATAATTGGCTTGTTGGGGATCGGCAGATACTTGGTAGCCTTTGGTGGTCAGCTTGGTCTGAATGTCGGTGAGAGTAACCTGTTGGTTCTCTGAAATATTTCGTAGTTGGAGATGGGCCGTGCGCTGCATGCTGGGATCGAGAAAGACCGTATTGCTGTTCATGAGGCCGGATCGGATGATGTTGGAACAACCGGTGGTCAGTGCGAGCAACAACAAGATCGTAAGGAGTAAGGGGTAAGGCGTGAGGCGATTATGCGAAGGCATGGCTAAAAATTTCCGGCTACAGCGGCGCTCAGCTTCTGTTGTAGCAATGGTGTGGCTTCTTCCTCATTCAGCTTTTTCTGATGCACATCGGCGGCCAGTCTGGTTTGGTACACGCCGGGCTCCTCGCCTGTTCCTGTCTTCATTCCGCTGGGGACTGGCACGGTCCTCTGCTCGGTAATCTGGATGTCCGCCACGCATGCATAGTTCACGTCGTCCGGCATTTTGGGAGCAGATGACGAAGAACTGAAGAGATCACCGATGCCTTGGATCGCGCTCAACCCCATTGAGGCTGCCGCACCGCCCATCGCCCCGTAGGGTCCCGCCATACTCGCCATACTGGTGAGGCCTTGCATGGCGCCCATCGCCGAGTTGAACGCGGATCCATAGCCACTCGCTACCATCGCCTCAACCGGCATCTCCGGCTTCGTAATGTTGCAATAGACGATGTTGGCCAGCAGGACGTAATGTGCGCCGTCCGGATCATTCACAATCTGATAGCCCTTGGCGCTCAGCCGGGCGCCCAGATCGTGCAGTGAGACTTCTTGGTTATCGGAAGAGTTCCGGGCCTGGATGAAGACGGTCTTCTGGGTACTCGGCGGCAGAAAGAAGTTGTTACTGCTAATGAGATCGGTGTCTTTGATATTGCCGGCGTATGCGGTGAGCGGCAATAGGAAGAGAAGGGAAAATGCCAGGTATCGCATCGACACCTCACAAGAAAATCGACGGGATTGTACGCAAGAGCACGGTTGAATAGCAACGCCCATGCTGTCAGTAAATGGAAGGTATTCCCTCAGGATTACTTGAAGAACCCAGGTGCCTGGGCTAGCATGGCGGCCATTCCAATCGTTGGTAGTCCTTCACCGGGAGACCGCGAATGCCAGCCAGCCTCCTTCTGATGCTCCTTGTCACGATCCTTCTAACCAGTTGCGGCGGAGACAAGCACCTGCCGTCTTCGAATCCGCCCGAATACGACCCCAAGAGAGTGTACACAACACCGTCCGCGCCACCCAGCGCACCATCCGCGTCGGTTGCGAAACCGGCAGAACAGGGCCCATCGTCAATTCAGTTACCCCCGCTCGAACCGGGACCGAATGAAAAGGGCGAATGGAAGAGAGTGCCGGTTAACCCGGAGTCGCTGCAACTATTTACAAACGTCAAAAACCCCTGTGAAGCCTTGTCGAAAATTGTTCATGGCCTTGGCAGTACACAACTCTTCGCAGGGGAAGACGGTCAAGCGTTCAAGAAATTGCTTGGCGCTCAGGCGGAGTCTATTGCGCGATCCTTGGATCAGCAATTGTTTGACAACTTTAAAGCCCAACTCGGCCCTAGTGTTGCCAATTGTCCCTCGCCAGGGGCCGCACGAAAAAGCCGCTTTGACGAGCCCCTTCATGCACCTCACCTCTTGTTGGCCTCGGGGCCACCCCAGTTGTCCATTCAACTCGCGCAGGCGATGGCGCCAGGAAGTGAACGGGAGGGGTATACCATCACACAAGGCTCGGTGAACGTCCCAATCCCTCCCGATGCGGTTGGCAGGAAGTCGCGCGAGTGGAGAATTGAGGAAGGAAATAGGCCAGACACCGCCGGCGACCGTAAAGGCTTCTCGCTCATCAATGGCGGCTATGCCAAAAAATGTCCCACACCGGACCCCGGCGAGCAAGGAGCCTATGTCGTCGAAGGCGACTATGAATTTTCGCTGGTCGTGGACCAAACGATCAACTATTCCAACATGATTCGAACGG
>LNDU01000041.1 GCA_001464735.1 Nitrospira sp. Ga0074138 | reverse complement strand
GAGAACAGACCTGCACAGCCCACGGCTGCGTAGGCGGATACCGCCAGGCACCACTTATGAAGTGAAAGATTCTGTCCAAAGAACCGGAGCCACCTCTGCCTGAACCAAGCCGCGTTCCTCGATTGCATGGTAACGCTTCCACATTTTCTCAGACTTATGACCCACGATCCTCATCGCGGTTGCTGTGTCCACTCCTGCCCGTCGCAAGTTAGTAGATGCGCAATGCCGAAGATCATGGAACCGGAAGTCTGTAATTCCGGCGTCCTTCAAGGTTGTGCAAAAAGATCGGCTGATAGGTTGTATAGGTTTGCCTCTGAATGTGAAGACATGATGTGTTGAGAGTGAACGGACCTTCGTCAGACGTTGAAGGGTCCTTCGTTAATCTGGAGTCATTGGGACTTGGCGAGGTTTCTTGGTCTTCGTATCCTGACTACGAAGCATGATAAAGCCTCTCTTGAGATCAACCCGGTCCCAGGTCAGACCGACAATCTCACCAAATCTCTGGCCCAGCTGATAGGCGAGTAAGAGGACAGGCTTGAGATGTCCCTTTGCGACCTCGTAGAGTTTGCTCCATTCCTCTTCAGTTAATACTCGATCTCTGGCGTTCTGTGGATCAGGAAGTAGCGAAGAAAGATGGGGTCGTTGCTTGACTTTGCACTTGATGTACCCGCCGTATCCGACAGGCCTATAGTCTGAGCTATCGCCTTGAACATCACGAGGGCGGGAGCACTGAGCCGGGAGGTTTCAGCGTGTTTCGGCGCCGATCAGCGCGGCGAGTCGGGAGTGCACGAGCGAGGCGGCCTGGTTGTCCGGCTTGAGCGACGGGAGCAGCAAGGGTCGTCGTTCCTGGTTGAACTGAGACTTCGCCGCCCAGGCGACTTTTGGGCGCACGTAGCCGGTGAATTCTCCGAACGTGACGGTTCCGTTGTGGTAGGTGTCGGCCTCTCCTCGGAGTCCTTTCAAGAGGTAGTAGGTGAAGAGGCCATGGCGGTGCTGGTCGTCTTCCAGCCCCTTCGTTAAATCTTCGCCCCCGATCAGTCCGACCGTATTGCCTCCGCCGAGTTCCCAGCGAGGTGATGCGGTTTTCCCCTTGGCATCGCCGCGTAGTCTGGACATCATGCCGTCGAACAGGAAGAGGACCTGGTTGGCCTTGAGCCTGGCGAAGGCGGACTCAAGATCAGTGAGCGGGTACAGTCGGGCCGAGTCCGCAGCGCTGCCGTCATAAAGAGCGAGCAAGACGTCGCCTGTGGGCGTGACCATTGCCTGTCCCGAAAAATAGACGATCACGACGGCATCTTTGGCCGCATGTTGTGGGAGCCAGCCGAACAATGTTTCGTGGAGATCGGCGCGGAGTGTCTTCTAGTTGTGTAGCAGCCGGACGTTGGATGAGAGGGCACGCCGCCGAGGGACTGAAAATAGGCTGCGACGGTCTCAGCATCCGTCGCGGCGTAGCGGCGGAGCGTGAGCTTGGGATCGTGTTAGGCGCCGACCCCGATGGAGACGAGGTAGGTCTGAGGCCGGTGAAAGTCAGGCACCGGGGCGGGAATTTGGCTCACGTCATCCGTGACGGTCCTGGCCGGCTGAATGGTGAACGAAAGGGTTTGGGATGGTGAGGCGGCTCTTCCCGATTCGGCGATTGTGACCCGGATTGTGACCTGTTGGGCTTGCTTGGTTGGGGGGAGGGTCGCGATGAACTCCAGGGATTTTGTTTGGCCCGGTTGGAGTACCGGGATGGGCAGCGTCGTGGCGGGGAATTGCTCGATGACAGTCGAGGTTCCGGTGAGCGAGGCGGAGGCGTTCTCAGCTACCCTCGTCCCCGCGTTGATAACATCCACTCGCACCCGCACATGCTCGCCTCCTTCAAAAATCAGGTTGCTGTTTTCGTCGAAGAGTGTGGCCTTGAACTGAAGATCCGGCGATGCTGAAGCTGAAGGCGCTCCCATTTTTCCGATCGGGGCCTGGTTCGGCTCTATCAACGCAGCGGGTTCTTGGCCACCGGCCGCTTGCCTGGCATTCAGCGAGACGCGTGTCGCAAAATCGATGACGGTGTCGTGGACGAAGGGGTCGATCAGATAGTTGCAGTTCTTGGAGAGCTGCTCAAGGCGCAACCGTTCATGACGGGCAATTTTGATGTCCGCTTGACGGAGCAACGTCCCTTTTCGATCATAGATGCGAGCAATGGCATTGACTTCTATGTTCGCCGGCGCTCGGTCGTACAGGGCCTCCTTATTGAGGTCGAACGATGAATCGACGAGATCAACGTGAACGACATAATCAGGTGTGGTGGTGCTGGAGCCGTCGTCAACCGTCGTGTTGAACGTTTGGCGAATACCTTCTCGTAGAGCCTCCTGGAGTCGATCGCCCAGGGGTATTTCTTGCAGTTGACCGCAGGAATCGCTGTAGCGAATCGTCAGGTCTTTGATCGATGGGGCAATGTCTAGCTTGGCGCTGGCGGGTAACGGGTCCCCCAGTGGAGGCAATTCCAGAGGTTTGACACAAGCGGCGAGAAGCAACGCGCAGACGATCCCCACCCCCGTGACAAGCCTGGTATGATTGAGTCGTTCCGTGGGAATCACCGCATGACCTATGGCGACCATTTCACTGCGGCCGTCCGCCACCGTACTGGAAACATCGGATGAAAGGCAACCGTCTGGCTGGTAAGACTGGCTATGAGCAGAATGGAAGTCTTTAGGGCGGTGAGAAGGTCTTTGATTAGATCTCTCTCATGACAGACTTTGCTCGTGATAAAAGGACTTTTCCTCTTTGAAGCCCGTTGAAAGAGTAGTGTAAGATGAAGTGTTCGATGTGTGGAGATGCTCGTTCCCAATAGCACTCTCGATGAGAGTCACATCCTGGAGGAATTCAGATATGGTCAATCGGACTCAGCAAGCGACAAACGTGTTTATTAGTGGTGGCTTGGCCCTGTGTGCTCTTGTCGGAAGTGGATGCGTATCACCTGTCTCAGCTGCCGGCGTGCCTCCGGCATGGGCTCAGGGCTTTTCGGAGATCGTGAAAAAGACCACTCCGGCTGTCGTGAATATCGCGGTGACGGGTGGAGGAGAAGGGAGCCGGAGACGCGGGGGAATGCCTCCTAATCCATTCGGGACCCCTCCTCCCCCTGGGGATGAGCCGGGAGGAGGAGAATCGCCGACCCCCCCGCCAGGCCCGCATGGTCCACCCGCGCCGCATGGCCGCCCGGATCAGAGTGCGGGATCCGGAGTCATCTTGGATGCCAACGGGTTCATCGTGACCAATAATCACGTTGTTGAAGGAGCCACTCAGATTACGGTGACCTTGAGCGATCGGCGCGAGTTTTCAGCGAAGGTGGTGGGCACCGATCCAAAGACGGATTTAGCGGTCATCAAGATTGAAGCCAAGGAGCTGCCGTCGCTGAAATGGGCGGAGTATGAAAAACTGCAAGTCGGTGATCTTGTGCTGGCAGTTGGAAGTCCGTTTGGCCTGAGCTCGACCGTCACGCTCGGCATCATCAGCGCCCTGGGGCGTGGGAATGTCGGCATTGCGGACTATGAAGATTTCATTCAGACCGACGCGGCGATCAACCCGGGAAATTCTGGCGGTGCGCTCGTTAACATGAATGGCGATCTGATCGGGATCAATACCGCGATTTTCTCGCGAACCGGCGGATCAGAAGGGATCGGGTTTGCAATTCCCAGCAGCATCGCGCTCGATATCGTAGATAGTCTGCAGAAGACGGGCAAGGTCGTACGCGGATGGATGGGTGTTGCGATTCAGGAAATTACGCCGGCCTTGGCGAAATCGTTCAAACTCCCGGAGCAGAGGAAGGGAGTATTGATCAGCGATGTCAATGAAAATGGCCCCTCCCATGCTGCGGGAGTGAAGCGAGGCGATGTCGTCGTGGCCTTTAACGGCAAGGAGGTGCAGAGTGTCAGTCAGCTGCGCAATCTTGTCGCGCGAACGATGGTTGGAAAAGACGCACAGGTCAAGGTGCTGCGCGAAGGCAAGGAGCAGCTGATCTCGGTGAAGGTTGCCGAACGCCCATCGGATGAACTGCTGGCCAAGAAAGACTCGGCGCCGCCGAAGGACGCGGGCGAAACGATGAAGCTTCCGGACAATGTGCTCGCGTCGTTGCGTGTCCAAACGTTGGATAATGCGTTGATGAGTCAGTTGAACATTTCCTCGAAGATGGCCGGGGTCGTCATCACCTCCGTGGAACCGGGTGGGCCGGGAGAGGCAGCCGGGCTTCAGCGTGGTGATGTCATCCAAGAAGTCAATCACGAGCCGATCAAGACGCTCGGCGATTATCAAAAGTCCTCAGAAAAGATCAAGAAGGACGAACTTGCCGTGTTGTTGGTCAATCGGCAAGGGAACAGCCTGTTTGTCGCGGTTAATCCGAAGTAGAAGCACAGAGGAATCTGTTGATCGGTCGATCTGACGATTGGCGGAAGCCCAATCGTCAGATCGTCGGGTCGACGGATTCCAAAACTTGCGAGGCTCTGTGCTGAATAAGCTGAACCGGTGGCTGCAAGACTCGGTCTTCAAGCCGCTGGAAGACAAGAAGATGCCGGTCATGGAACACCTGGTGGAGTTCCAGGTCCGGCTCACCCGTGCGGTGATCGGTCTGGCGGTCGTGTTCATGGGGACGTTTTTTTATGCCGACACGTTGGTCAAATGGTTGCGGGTTCCGCTCCAGAACATGTTCGTGCCGAGCCAATTAACCTGGGAACCGACCGATTTGCCGACGGTGCCGTTTGTCTTTCTCGCGCCGGCAGAGGCGCTCTGGCAGAACGTCAAGGTAGCGGGATTGTTCGCCGTCGTGCTTGCCATGCCCTATCTCTTGTATGAGATCTGGCGGTTCGTCGTTCCAGGTCTTCACGCGCAGGAGCGGCGGTTTGTCGGGCCGTTTGTCTGTGTGAGCGCGTTGGCGTTCTACGCCGGGGTCGGGTTCTCGTTTTTTTTCATTCTTCCCTTCGCCTTGAATTTTTTGATTTCGTACGGAGTGAACGCGGGATTCGTGCCGCAAATCTCGATCGCCCAGTATGTCGGTTTTGCCCTGTGGTTCTTGACGGTCTTTGGACTGATCTTTGAAGTGCCGCTGGCCATCACCCTCATGGCCAAGTTGGGCTGGGTCGATGCGCCGTTCCTGATTCAGTATTGGAAGTGGGCGTTGTTAGGATCGTTTATCATCGCTGCGATTCTGACGCCCACGCCGGACCCGTTTAATCAGATGCTGATGGCTGGCCCCATGTTTCTTCTTTACTGGGTCGGCATCTTCGGCGCGAAGGTGTTCGGCAAGAAGGCACCTGCTGAAAGTCAGCAAGCAGGTGTTTCGACAGTCGCCATGGCCGGGGTAGGGGCCGGGGGAACTGCTTCGGGCATGTCGATGCCAAAATCTTCGGACGATGACTATGTCGGCGTTCCCGGAGGCCGACACCACTAACGACGAGGGCGAGCGACACTAATGGTCGGAGAAAAGATATCCTATGGCACGTGAACTCAATGTCATCAATACCGGAAGCGGGAATAGCGACGCCTGTACGTATATGTGGGCCTGTGCCATCTGCGACGAAAACGAGCGGTGCCAGAAGGATAAAGAAGGACATAGCCGATGGCTGGTCGCCAAGCGGATGGAGCGCATCGAGCACAAAGTGCTCATCATGAGCAATAAGGGCGGTGTGGGGAAAAGCACCTGCACGACCAACATTGCGGTGAGCCTCGCGCTCAAGGGATGGCATGTCGGAATCTGTGACATGGATATTCATGGTCCCAACATTCCGAAAATGGTCGGTGCGGAAGGTCAGAAGCTCAAGGTCAGCACTTCCGGGGGGATTATTCCCTTCCAAGCCTACAATTTGAAGATCGCCTCGATGTCGTTTTTGTTGCAGAACTCGGATGACCCAATTATCTGGCGCGATGCCTACAAGTACGAGTTCATCAATCAGTTGCTCGGAGGTGTCGATTGGCAGGATTTGAATTTTCTCCTGATCGATCTCCCGCCGGGAACCGGGAACGAGTCGGTCACGACAATTGATCTGCTCGGCACAGTGAGCGGCGCCGTGATTGTCACGACGCCACAAGAAGTGGCGCTGCTTGATTCCCGAAAGTCGGTTACGTTTTGTAAGGATAGCGAGGTGCCGATCGTCGGGATCGTGGAAAACATGAGTGGGCTCGAGTGTCCACATTGTCATACTCAGATCGATGTATTCAGAAAGGGTGGTGGGGAAGCGTCCGCGCTTGATATGGGCGTCCCATTTCTGGGACGGATTCCACTCGATCCCGATGTGGTGACACAGTCAGACGCGGGTGAACCCTTTGCCCTGTTCAACTCTGACTCGCCGACTGCGGAAGCGTACCACCAGATCGCCAATCAGGTCGAAGCCTTTTGTAAAAAAAGTGCCTCGTTGCTGAAAGTGGGGCGGACGACGACAGGATTGCTGAAGGGAGATCGTTAGTGAAAGCTGCGGATCCGATGACCGGATTGACCCAACTCTACGATGCGCAAAAGGTGGTGCTCGATGCTGCGCCGTTGTTGGGTCTTGAAAAAGTCTCGATTCTAGACGCTTTGGGCCGTGTCCTAGGTGAAGACATAGTCTCTGAGCGCGATAATCCACCGTGGGATAACTCAGCCATGGATGGGTTTGCCGTCAGATGGGAAGATATCAAGCAGGAGCACGCCATTCAGACACCAGTCACACTCTCGGTCATTGAAGATGTTCCAGCTGGGACCATGCCGTCCAAGACAGTCGGTTCTGGTCAGGCTATCCGGATCATGACCGGGGCCCCGATCCCCCAAGGGGCGGATACGGTGTTGAAGGTTGAAGATACGGAACAGGGGCCTGATTTGGTCCGCGTGTTTCAGGCGGAGCCCAAAGGGGCTAACATTAGGCCGCAGGGAGAAGACGTCAAGAAAGGGGACTGTATCATCGCCAAAGGGACCAGAATTCGGGCCGGCGAGGTCGGGATGTTGGCGATCCTTGCGAAGTCGTTTGTGTTTGTCCACCAGCGGCCACGGGTGGCGATCCTTTCGACCGGTGATGAGTTGGCTGACTTGGACGAGCGGTTCAGCGAGGAGAAGATCATCAATTCGAACAGCTATGGGATCGCTGCGGCTGTCCAGGAAGCGGGAGGCATTCCGTTCTTACTCGGCATAGCCCGCGATACACCGGCGGCGCTCAAAGAAAAAATTTCCCAGGGGCTGAATGCGGATGTTCTGGTGTTATCCGGCGGCGTCTCGATGGGGGACTATGATTTTACCAAAGCGGTGTTCCGTGAGCTCGGCGCTGAGATGAATTTTTGGAAGCTCGCCATCCGACCTGGGCAGCCGCTGGCCTTCGGGAAGATCCAGGGCAAGCTCGCATTCGGTCTCCCAGGCAACCCAGTTTCCTCGATGGTGACCTTCGAGCAGTTGGTGAGACCCGCGTTACTCAAAATGAGCGGGTGTCGGAGCTATGGGCGTCCGGTGGTTCAAGCCCGATTCCAGGAACGATTTTCCAAGCGTGGCGATCGTCGTCATTTCCTGCGCGGCATACTCACGAGCGAAGACGGTGTGTTCAAGGTTCGAACGACTGGAGCCCAGGGGTCCGGTATTCTCACCTCTATGGTCAAGGCGAATTGTCTCATCGATGTGCCGGTGGACGTTGAGCTGCTCAATCCTGGCGACGAGGTGGCGGTTCAGTTATTGAGCGGTGAGGCATGGCCTGCGAAAACCGAGCATGGGCATACCGAGGCCCATCGGCTCTCCTGCTGCTAGATCAACCGCATGTAACGGTCACACATGTCCATTCCAATTGTTTCGTTTATCGGCCGGTCGAACAGCGGCAAAACAACCTTGATCGAACGCCTCATCCCCGAGTTGGTCAAGGCCGGGTACCGGGTGGCGACGGTGAAACATGCCGGCCACGGGTTTGATCTTGATACGGAAGGGAAGGATAGTTGGCGCCATAAACGTGCCGGCGCCAGTAGTGTCGTGGTGGTCTCGAAGGGGAGCCTTGCCTTGTTTGCCGATGTGTCCGAACAGCTGAAGGTGGAGGAAGTACGGGATCGTTTTGTGGATGCGTCCTACGACCTCATTATCGCCGAAGGGTGGAAAAGCGAAGGGTACCCGAAGATCATCATCGTTCGTGATCAGCTCGGTGAAATTTCCTACTCTCTCGACGGTCTTCTGGCGGTGGTCTCCGACAAGCCGATTACCCTGCCTGTGCCGGTAATTCATCTGGACGATGTGGCCGGGGTCGCCGCCCTTTTGATCAAGCAGTTCCCTCGTAGACGACGGGAGCATGAGCTGGAAGCCTAAGGCCACGCTGCTGCTGACGCTTGTCATCGGAGCGATGGCTCTGGTTGGAACTGCGATACCGCTTACCGATCATCCGACGTTCTGTGCCGGATGCCACACGATCGCCCCTGCGTATGAGAGCTGGGCCAAGTCTTCCCATAAGGACGTCACCTGTGTCGCCTGTCATGTGAGGCCTGGTGTGCAAGGCTGGCTGTCCGATAAGGTCGTGGCGGGAGTCAGGGATACAGCCATCTACGTCTTTGGAACGCCGACCGACGCGCACAGTCTCAAGGCCAAGGTGGATTCCGGAGTCTGTCTCAGTTGCCATCGGCATATCCTTCGTGTGTCCGAGACGGCGCCGCGAGATCTTCCATCACCAGTGAACGAGGTGGGGTTGGTCATGAATCATCGTCAACATATGGAGGCGTTCAGCGTCCGTGGACAGGATGAAGGTTGTACGACCTGTCATTCTGGGGTGGTGCACGATGCCCCCATCAAGGGGTATCCCATTGTCATTCCACGCGGACATGTCTCGGCCGACAGCCAGCCGTGGCACCCGACTCATCCGGAGGGCTCCTATCTTCGCGAGAGGGCACTCAGTGACTGTTTCCGCTGCCATGATGGGAAGGTGCAGTATGGCGGGAAAGTGTTGGACCGAAAATGCGAGACCTGTCATATCCCGGAGAAGATCACCGGGACCTTGTTGTTCAATTGATCGACTGAATCCGCCCACGTGATGGCTATCCCAGTACTGAAAGCCTCAGCTCTGACCAAGCGGTTCGGCGACTTTGTGGCGGTCAATGAGGTATCCTTTGAGATCAGGCCGGGGGAAATCCTCGGACTCTTGGGCCCGAACGGAGCCGGGAAGACCACCACCATTCAGATGCTCTTGGGACTCGTGACCCCGACGGCTGGTTCTATTCACATGTTCGGGCTGGATCTCTCGACTCATCGCGAAGAGATTCTGCAGCAGGTCAACTTTTCGTCCACCTACATCTCCATGCCTCAGGCGCTCACGGTAGAAGAAAATTTATGCGTTGTAGCGCGTCTTTATGGGATTTCAGATAGGGCGCGGCGCGTCAACGACATCATCAAAAAACTGGAGATGGAAGAGTTTCGCAGCAAGATTACCCGCAAGCTGTCGTCAGGGCAGATGACGAGACTGACATTGGCGAAGGCGTTCCTGACAGAACCGCGCATTCTGTTTCTTGACGAGCCGACGGCGAGTTTGGACCCCGATATCGCCGACAAGATCAGGTCGTTGCTGAAAGAAGAACAGCGAGCATCCGGACTGAGCATCCTCTATACGTCTCATAACATGCGCGAGATGGAGGAAATGTCGGATCGCATTATTTTTCTTCAGCGTGGACGCATTGTGGCGGAGGGAACGGCGCGGGAAATTATCGATCGATTTGGAAAAGCAGATTTGGAGGAGGTTTTCTTGAAGTTTGCACGAGAGCAGCGGCAGGCATCATGACAGATGTAGTAGCCAATAGTGTTGCCGGATTCATGACTGGAGGGCTTGTCCTCAGCGCGGCCTGGGGTCTCTTTTGGCTGGCGATCAGCCTGGTCGGACTGAGTCGCGGCACGTGTGGTTGGCGCGTGGTGTTCATGAGTGTGCTGGGAGGATGTGTGCCGCTTGCCTTGGCGACTGCTCTTGTGTGGTGGATGGGTGGCCTTGAGCGCATGACGTCCGTGTTCGTAATGGGACTCCTGGGGATGCCAACGGTGTTGGCTGGCCTTGGGCTAAGGCGGATGCCAGACGGACAACGGGCGGGGACGCACCTGGCTGCGGGAGTCCGGCATCTCATGGAGAACCTCCTCGGTATGCATCAGGGATGCGGTGGCTGTCACGACGGACATGACCAGAAGACGTGCCGATGAAACTGCACCGCATCACGGCCTTGCTCGTCCGGCATCTATACCTCTATCGACGCAGTTTGCCCCGTATTATGGAAATCTTTTACTGGCCCTTCCTGGATCTCGTGATCTGGGGGTTTATCACGCTCTACCTCGCTCGATACCAAAGCCAGGTTCCAGGATTCGTGACCTTTTTTTTGGGCGCATTGATTCTCTGGGACATGTTGTTCCGATCGCAACAGGGGATCACGATTGCCTTTCTCGAAGAGCTCTGGGCGCGTAACTTGATGAACCTGTTTGCCAGCCCGCTGAAACCGAGCGAGTTTCTGACCGCCACGATGGCCATGAGCGTGATGAAAGTGACGGTCGTGTCGATTGTCATGGCGGGTAGTGCTCTTCTTTTTTATTCGTACAACATCCTGATCGTCGGGGTATGGCTCATGCCGTTCGTGCTCAATCTGGTCATTACCGGTTGGATTATCGGCGTGTTTACGACCTCACTGATCATGAGGTTCGGACAAGAAGCCGAAGTACTGGCCTGGAGCATGGTGTTTCTTTTCCAGCCAATCTCCTGTGTCTTCTATCCAATGGAGGTATTGCCCACATGGCTGCAGATGATTGCATGGGTAAATCCAGCCGCACATATCTTTGAGGGCATGCGGACCGTCTTGAGTGGAGGGGCCTCGCCTCTTGGGAATCTTGCCTGGGCAGTGTGTCTGAACGGGGCGTTCCTTGTCGTCGTCGTCGCATGGTTCTATAGGACGGTCGCCTATTGTAAGGAGCACGGGCTCTTGGTTCGAGTCGGGGAGTGATGTTGTAATCCAGAGGGTTGTGTGCTAGGGTACGACAGGCTCATGTCGCCCTGGGTCTCGGCGATACCGAGTGTTCATCACAGGAGACCCACAATGCCGATGTTGCCTTGTCCGGGAATCTTGTCGGAAGTCAGACCTAAGTCGCTGCATCGATCGCGTCTTCGGCCCGCTCCTTCCCCGTTCCTCGTGTTCAAGACAATGTCATTATCTTAAAGGAGGAACCCCGATGGGTTCGAAGATTTATGTCGGTGGGTTGCCCTATTCGGCGACCGAGCAGCAATTGAGTGACTTATTCGCGGCCCATGGCGCAGTCGCCTCGGCGCGGATCATTACGGATAAGTTCACTGGCCAATCCCGTGGGTTCGGCTTTGTGGAGATGTCCTCAGACGCTGAAGCCCAAGCTGCTATCACGGCTCTCAACGGGTCAGAGATGGGTGGTCGGACTTTAACAGTCAATGAAGCACGTCCGCAGGAACCGCGCACTGGCGGCGGTGGTGGGGGACGTGGTGGATTCGGTGGAGGCGGTGGTCGGAGCGGTAGTGGTGGTGGAAAACGCGATCGCTGGTAATCCAACAGCATAGAACTCAGGATGGAATGGGGGTGCCGCAGAATGTGGCACCCCCTTCTTTTTTTATGAACTGAACAGGCGGATAATGAGGTGAAGTAGAGAGAAGGGGTACTTCATCACTGGGAGTGCGACCAAGTATGAACATGGCCCAATCAACAATTGCACTAGCGGATCTGTCGGCAGTTTCCTTGCAGAGAAGTCCGGTGCTTGTTGTGGAAAACTTTTGGTCGCCAGACGAGCGCAAGTTCTTCCGGGAAAAGATGAAGCAGGCGTCCTGGAAAAGCCTTTCCGACCTGCCGCATGTTCAGGAAGACTTTCCGAATTCCGGCAACTGGGCCAAAGCTGAAATCGGCCCAGAGGAAGGGCAGCGATTTCTGTCGCGGCTACAGATTCCCTGTATTCAAGATCACATCGAGTCGTTCCCGAATATCATCGGGCGTCATGTAGGATTTAATTACTATTCCTATTCCGCCGGAGACTGTCTGTTGACGCATGACGACACGGATCAGGGTCGGCTCGTAGAAGGCCGTCGAGCGCCAAAGCGCCGGATCGCTGTCGTCACCTACGTTCATGAGGAATGGCAGCCCGATTGGGGAGGGGAATTGATCATCTATGAGCGACGAGTAGATCGTGCCGAGGGGCCTATCAATCTTATGCCGACACACTGTATCGAACCTCGCCCTGGATCGCTGGTCATGTTTACTGTTCCTCGATTCCATCGAGTTTGCCGGGTGGACCCTACAGCTGGTGAGCACCGAAGGTTATCGATTGCCGGATGGTTCATGACAGAGCATCCCTAGAATACAAGAAGACCAAGGGCAATCCGTGATGGGGCAAGACACCGACCGCTCTCGGTGAACCATCGCCTCACCTACCACCTTTTTAGGCGCTTAACCAAACCAGTCGGTATCGTTGGCTGCACGTGGCCTGTCTTCTACTCCAAGGGTTGGCGCTGGTTGTGCGAGTACGTTGTGCACGAGGGCGAGCAGGCGATCGCGTTCCAACGGCTTTTCCAAAAACGGGAGTGTTCCCCGCTTGATCCCGTGGCAGGCAAGTTCCTTATCAGGATTCCCTGACATCAGAATAATTCGGAGGCCGCTCCGGATTAGGGTTGCGCGAAGGGCCAGTTCATGACCGTTGACGTGAGGAAATTGATTGGAGGTCGAGGCCAGTTGAAACCCTGGCGGGGGTAACACAAGATCTGTGAGGAGGAGATCAATCGGACCGTCATGGTGGGTACAAATCTTGAGCGCCTCAGAGCTGCCGTTGGCCTCGAGTACCGTAAGTCCCGCTCCTTCCAACAGTGTTTTGCAGAGTGTGACGATCGACGATTCGTCGTCGACAACCAAGATGGTCGCCGAAATGCGTGATAATGTGCTACTTCGTTGATCTTCCATACGTTTTCTGTCCCATCATAGTGCCGAGCACGGCATACGGCGAGGAAAACTCCATTTTCTGCACATACTCTACCGTAAGGTCAGAACGGAGGTGTTGGAGAAGCTGGCTCCCATCCTCCCCCCAGCGCCTTGAACAGGCTGACCATCTCGGTGAGACGGGCCCGTTCGGTAAGGACCAGTTGGGTTTCAGCCGTCAAGACTGTTCGTTGCGCATCCAGCACATCCAAGTAATTGACCACGCCTTTGCGGTAGCGTACCTGAGCCAATCGCACGACCTCCTGTGCTGCGGTCAGTTGTGCTCGTTGATGCGTAAGTTGCTCGCTTCGTGCGTGTACGGAAACCAGCAAGTCCGCCACTTCTCGGAAGGCCAGTAAAATGGTCTGCCGATAACTCTCCAGCATCTGCTGGTATTGGGACTCGGCCTGATCGAGGCGAGCCATGTTGGTTCCCCCTTGGAAGATGGGCAAGGTGACTGATGGGCCAATACTGTAGTTGAAGCTGTTGCCGGTAAACCACTTGGCAAAGTCAGCGCTCTGAAGCCCGCCTTGCCCAGTAATCATGAGAGTCGGGAAGAAATAGGCGCGGGCTTGACCGATGCGGGCATTGGAGGCCACGAGTGTCGCTTCTGCCTGGAGAATATCCGGGCGCCGCTCAAGAAGCTCAGAGGGGAGTCCCACGGGAATATCCGGTTGTGCGATGACGGCACGAAGAGGTTTCTGAGCAAGGTCGAGCGATCCAGGGGCCATGCCAGTCAAGACTTCAAGTCGGTGAGATTCGATGGCACGTAACCTTGCCAGATCCGGAATAAGACCTGCTGCTTCCGCGATGAGTACCTCTGTCCGCTTGACGTCCAATTCGGAAGCTAATCCGACCGCTGCGCGCTTCTGGATGATCTCGAGGGATTCTTGGCGGACGGCAAGGGTACGCGAGGCGATATCAAGCTGCTCATCCAGCTCTCTGATACGGAAATACGATTGTCCTACATCACTAATGAGTGAGAGGGCAATGGCGCGGGCGTCTTCTTCGATGGCTTTGGTCTCGGCTTGCGCGGCCTCTCGGCCTCGTCTAATACGACCCCAGAAGTCGATTTCCCAGCGCAGGTCCATCGCACCGTTCCAGAGGTCGAAGGTGGTTCCTGGCGTCGCGAATATCGAGGGACCTGGCCTCTGGCCAGTCGCCAACCCCAACCCTGCCAAGCTGTTCTTGGATACCGCGATGTTGGTGTAGGCACTGGAGAGGTTCACTTGAGGGAGAACGCCTGCGGTAGCAGACATCACAGAGGCGCGGCCCTCTAAGATTCGAGCGACCGCGCGTTTCCTATCATGATTGTGTTGTAAGGCTCGTTCGATCAACTCCGAGAGTTCGTCATTCTGAAACGTCTTCCACCAAGCAGCTTCTGGCCCGCGATCGGATGACACTGTGGCGGCGATGGGCGCGAGTTGGGACCAGCTGTCCGGTACCTCGGTCTGGGGGCGCTGGTAATTGTGTGCCTTGCACACAGGCATGTTGGGCCAATGCCATCACGATAACTCCAAGAATAGGAGTGGTGCGGCTCACGATGGCCGCTCCGTGGGGGTAGTTGGAGAAGATGGTGTTCTACCAGTAGTGCGTGATGGTTTCCGTTCAATGAACACATCGACTTGTTGACCTGCGTACACAGGGAACGACGGACGATTGAATCGATAGATAATTCGCAGAACCCTCGTGTCGACTCGCTCGATGTTTTCTCCTGTCAACGACTTCTTTGGGATGACATAGGGTTCAATGCGGACGAAGGTCAGTGGAATTTTCTCGCTTCCTAAAGACTTGATCGAGGCCACAGCGGGCGCTTGCGGAATGACGAGTGGGGCATTCACTTCATCGACATCTGCACGGATTTGCAGTTGCTCTGTCTCACCCAACAGCATCAGCGGCTCACTTGATCCGAGGGTCGCGTATTCGCCGGCTCTAACGTTGACTTGCAAGATAATTCCGCTTCGTGGCGCACGCACAGTCAGGCGTTCGAGCAGGATGGTGACCTCATCTCGCTGAGCCTTGGCCTGTTTGTGACTCGCGTGAAGCCGCTGGTCGCCACGTTTGGCCATCTCAAGTGCGTACCAGGTGCGTTTGAGATCATCCTCGCTCACGGCTCGCTCATCGTGGACCGATTGGAGGCGCTGCAATTGGGTTTCAAGATCACCAATCTTGTATTTCTGCTCATCGATCTGCGCCTGGAGAGGGGCAATGGCGGCTTCACGGGTCAAGTATTGTGCGCGTAGCTCTCGATCGTCCAGCTGGAACAGCGGAGTCTGTTCTGTGACCTGGTCGCCCACTTTCACAAATACCTTGGTAATCAATCCAGCGACCGCGGGGGCAATGCGGACGTTTTCGTTCACCGCTTCAATGATGCCGGACGCGGCAACGACTTGTTCGTACGGCGAACGTGGTGGCTCTGAGATGGGAGTCGGCATCGATTCCTTCTTATTCGCGCCTATTAAGACCCAGGCGGCAAACCCCACCCCGGCTACAGCCAGCCAGACGCTCACTCGTTTGAAGACGATCATGCGGTTCCTTCCTGCTGAATACGTTCAATGTTTGTAATTCGCCCATCCGTCAGACTGGCCATCCGGTCGCCAAAGTGGAAGATGCGGCTATCGTGTGTGACCACGATGACGCAGCGATCCGGCGATCGCCCCACTTCGCGCAGGAGCTCCATGATTTTCTGCCCGTTCGGTCCGTCTAAGGCTGCCGTCGGTTCATCGCAGATGAGCAGGCGTGGTTCATTGACCAGGGCCCTGGCAATCGCGACACGCTGCTGCTGACCACCGGAGAGATTCTTGGGGAGAAATTCTGTGCGATCAGGGAGACCGACACGGTTCAGCATGCCCCGTGCTCGCCGCAATGCTTCCGACCGTCCAATGTTCTGAATCAAGAGCGGCACCGCGACGTTCTCAGCTGCAGTCAGTGCCGGAAGAAGATTGAATTGCTGATAAATAAACCCCATCGTTTGGCCACGGAACCGAGTACGTTTGTTGGCTGGCAACGCACTCAGTGGGACACCGAGCACGTCAATATTGCCTTCATTGATGTCAAGAATACCGGCGATCGCCGACAGCAGTGTCGTCTTCCCACCCCCTGACTCGCCGACGAGCAACAGCAACTCACCCAGATAAATATCGAGGTCGATGCCTTTTAGCACCGTGATCTGTGTGTCGCCCGTGCCAAACGACTTGACGATACCTCGAGCACGCACGGCTGCTGGTTGTGAGTCGTCGTTCATATCCCTTACCGAAAGACGATCGCCGGTTCTAGCCGTGCGAGTTTGATAATGCTGACTGATGCGGACACAAGGCAGATCGCGAGTAATGCGACGAGGACCAGGAGTAGTAGTTGCCAGGTCTCAGCAAACGGCAAGTTGCCACCTTGTGCCGTTAAGAATCCAAAGACCGTCGCAAGCCCGATGCCGACACCATAGCCGGTGAGTCCAACGGTGAAGGCCTGGAGCAGAATCATGCGTGCCAGAGTGAAGCTTGAGGCTCCCATAGCCTTCAGCGCGCCAAACTGTCTAAGGTTTTCGATGGTGAACAGATAGAAAGTTTGTCCTGCAATGGCCATTCCAACGATGAATCCGAGCAGAATTGTCGTGCCGAAGTTGATACCAATCCCAGTGTTTACGAGGACCCACATGTATGTCTTGAACCCGAAGTCTTCCTGGGTGAATGCGCCTAGGCCTGTCTGTGTGCGGATGCGTTGAACTACGTCTTCAACTGGAACACCGTCCTTGTGTTTTGCCAGGACGTAGGACAGTATTCGGCGTTCACGCGGCACATAGCGCATCGCACCTTCGTAGGTCGTGTACACCACAGGGATATTGGTGAAACTTTTTTGAGTTTTCGCAATAGCCACGACGCGGGCCAGTTTGTCGTTCAATTCAAAGATGGTGCCGACCCTAACGACGGTCGGGCCTCCCATTCGTTCCACGGCCCATTGGTCCAACACGACAGCGTCAGGTTGCAAGATATCTTCGAACCGGCCTTCTTGAACTTCAGCGGGACGTCCGATCAGTGTCGCCGATTCGAGTCCGGTTAACGTGATCTGATGATACTCTCCGGTGGCCAGGCGGGCTCGGAGGAGTCCTTTGTACAGGGGCACGGCCCATTCCACACCGTCCAGGCTTCTGACCCGATCCACCGCTGTGTCGGCCAGCGGCTTCACCTCGTCCACTTGTGCAATACCCGGATCCGTGACCCAGATGGGAACATTGAGATTGGTGATGCTGGCTTGAGACCACATCATGAGACCCCAGAAAATAGAGCCCTGCTGCACGATTAGCATGACCGCAAAGGTCAACCCACAGAGCAGCATGAGGTATTTGGCGCGATCACCGAACAGCATTTTGAGCGCGACATAATTCACGGTGCGGTCTCCGACTGGCGACAGTGAAGCTGAGGGAATCGTACCTGATCATACTGATGAAAAAATAGGTACCGATCTTGGCTCAGGGAAGCCATGCTCCACATGCGTGACCCAGTTCCCGATCGAGTTCATGCACATCGATAAAGGAAACGGGTGTGAGGACGATCTAGGGGAGGCTGCAGAACAACAGTGCGCATACGTTGAGGCAGCCGCATGGGAGATGGAGATAAGGAGAGGCAAAGTGGTGAGGATTGAGCAGCTACTCCTGGCTCCTTCGGTTTTTGAGTACGTCAAGCCTGGTCTTGTCGAGACTGATGTGCAGTGATTTTTCCTGGGTGACGATGACCGCGCCTAGAGCCTGACCCTTCGCCTTCTTGACCCATTTACGCCGTGTATAGATGACCTCGCCTTTCCCACTCTTCTTCAAATCACTATAGATCAGTGCCAAGGTTGCGGCGTCGCGGAGAGTTTCAGGGGGAGGATCGGTTCCTTTCTCCAGCCTCACGACGACATGCGACCCAGGCGCTCCACGAGCGTGCAGCCAGAGATCCTCACTCTTGGCCAGACCGAACGTCAGCTCATCATTCTCGCGGGCATTGCGTCCAACAAAGATCGGCAATCCATCAGTCGAGGTAAATCGACGGAACGGTCCGCGCTGCTGATCATTGGCTGATGATCGCTGCCCCGATTTTGAGCGAGGCTGAGTCTTGGCATGCCCCGGAGCAGGGGGCGTGGCTGGCGGGGTCCAGATGCCCTGTTCGATGTCTTGCAGTTCTTGCTGGAGCCTCTTCACCTCCTGTTCAGCCCGTTCACTGCGCGGGATAAGCTCCCGTTCGGCCGTCAGGTATTTGCGATGTTTGCGGAAGTACTCGTCCATGTTGCTGTGCGCAGATTTCATTGGGTCGAGTGGAATCGTGACTTCCGGGAGGCATTCGTCGAAATAGTCCGTGACAGTGATGCGATCGATTCCTTTTGTGATCGAACTCAAATTGGCTTTGAGCAATTCTCCATAGCGGGCATAGCCTCGGTAGGTGAGGGCCTTGGCCAAGTCTCCACGCCAGGCTTCGATCAACCGCAGTTCTTTCTTGAGGGTTTTCTTCAAGAACCGGAACCGTGCTATTTTGGCATGGTCGACGGCGACGTGACCTTCCTGAGTTTCATAGAACGCCTCGATCGCTTCCGAAACCGGGAATGGATGGTCTGCCACTCCCGTGAAACGAGCCTGCGTTTCGCAAAATGGCGGCGCGGCCGTTCGAACAGGTGATGCATAGGGCTGGCCAACACGATCACGCTGGTGCGCCAAATCGCGGAGCACATGCCGTTCAACGTTGAGTACTAGGAGATTGGCTTTCTTGCCGGTCAATTCACAGACAATTGTGCGGGGGCCTTCCTTGCTGGTGATCTGCAGTTCAACGATTCGGTCATTCCCAATCTGACGGATCTCGTCGAGCCTGGCTCCTTGGATGTGGGCTCGGAGGAACTGGCAGAAGGGGGGAGGTGTCGGAGGGTTGAGGTGGGGACGGGTGGTGAGGTGGAGCCGTGAGATGTCTGGTTCGCAGGAGAGTAGGAGTCGATGCGTCTGGCCTGGCACACGAATGTCGAGTACGATCGTCCGGGGCCTGGGCTGCTGAATCTTCTGTATCCAGCCGTTCCGGAGTACCGGAGTCATCTCAGCCAGAACCAGCGCCAGATCGGAAGCGGTGAGCATCATGAAAGCATTCCAATTCCAGTGTCGACCTACGTCAATGGGATCTTATTCTAGGACAGTAGTGGGTTGTCACTGTACGATTCGCCTTAAAAACACGCAAGAGTCTGAAACGAAACATTCGGCAGCTGTCGCTGCCTAGTGATGACGCGAGGTGTTGGTGAAAAGCAGTCGATCATAGTCAGGAGGACTGGCTGGCGTCCAGCTTGCGCTCACTCTCCCGCTACGCTAGAGTTCCTCCAGAGCTCTTGTGTGCTCGTTCCACCATGCTCCTTCTTGATTCACGACGGCTTACGCAATTACGGGATGAATTTCGCCTCTCAATGCGGCGGCTGTTTGTCGACCTGTGTCGAGAAATGCATGCCCACCACGCTGATCTGGCCAGAGAATTCGGGCTTCCGACCGGTCTCTTTGACAGCCTCCATTCCAGCCTCAAGCCGAAGGCCTATTCCAACTGGAAAGTTGTCGGATGGATCGAGACGCTGAATGACCTCGTGTATCTCTTGGATGTACTTCGTCAGCTACAGAGTGAACAGGATCGGCCCGAGTTTGCAGCTCAATTGTTGAACGAGTGTCAGGAGAAGTTTTTTGAGCATGGCTACCTGGATGACCTCTTTCCCACGGGCCAACCTCAAGCGCGTGGATTGGAGAAGCGCCTGTTCGCGCTGTGCCAGAGATTGGCACAGGAATTGACCCGGGAGGCCCTCTGGCTCGATCCGGGTGTGGCGGTGAAGTGGCTTCGTCAGCGGAAGATGAAGCGGTGGGATGTGCCAGGAATGCTCTCTGACAATTTCGAGCGCAGCGAAATTGCAGGAACCGTCTCCGTTGATATCTCGGGAGCCTGGTGTCAGGCGCCCAAAGAAGTGCCACGAGTGTTACGCCAATCGGAAGGACGTGTCTTGTTTCGAGTGGAGTCCACCGGCATCACGTTGAAGGCCGGTAAGGTTGTGTCACCAATCTGGTCGGATGGGGGAGGAGTAGGCCGCTGGCAGTGGGCGTACCATCCACCAATCGTTGCACCCCATAGCGGCGACGATTCCATCACCGTTGGGCCGACTCTTGTCTATGGGAAGAATCGCCAGCCAAGAACAGTGAAGCCTACGGAGAAGCGACAGATTGTACGGATTACCCGTGCGTGGCAGACTATCCAGCTGGCTTGGCCGGAGGGACATGCTCTCCTAGCCTTACTCACTTCTCGCATTATTCCGCTTCAGGCCAAGGGCGTGGTCAGTTTTAGTTATCGGCATCGCCCGGGGTTGTCATTCATCAACTGTTTTGATCGGGGCAAACTTGATCTGATTGATGACCTGATCCATGAGAACAGCCATCACCATTTGAATCTCCTGTTGCGAAAACATGTCATGTACCGTGGGGACCATAACCAGCAGATCTTTTACTCGCCGTGGCGACGGAGCCTACGTCCACTGCGGGGCATTCTTCATGCCACGTTCACGTTCACTATGGGTGCCCTCTTATTCCAACGGCTTTCGTCCTGGGCTTCGGGGCGGGGCGGGGCGGCGAGATGGAAACAGGTCGGTCTGACAGAGCGAGACTTGCAACGGGCTCGATTTCGCTGTCTAGAAGAAGTCGCCTCTGTCCGGTACTCGCTTCAAGATCTTCACTATGCCGATCACCATCTCGGGTGGCTCACCGGTTCAGGCCGGCGCATGGTCGGGCAGCTAGCTGAGGCGATTGAGCAAGTCGAACGTGAGAGTGAGCGATTTAAGCGAGAAGTGTCTCGCTCGACGTTTGGCTCGACCCTGCGGAAGCACGTCGACGCACTCCACCAAGCCCGCCAAACCTATGGGCCGATGCAGCTGAATCGAGCCTAATTCATCTTCATTTTATCTTCTGTTCTTTTCCTGGAAAAGAGAAGCAGACAATGGCGCCATCCCACATTGGCGAGTGGACCTGCCGGATCATCCCATCAATCAGCTTCCACTTGCGGAATCTATGGCTCGGAGAGTTGAGCGAAGCTTGACGATCGAACATTCTATATTCCTTGACGATCGGTCCGTACGATGTAGACTCGACGGTAAGAGGTGAGGACGATGCGTAAAATCAAGGTCACGCATGATGTGAAAGCTGTTCTTGTGATGTGGTGGTGTCTCGTGACGATCGGTTCCGGTCTGATGGCCGTGGAAGAAACGGCTGCCATTGAGAATGCCAAGGCCATCAAGGTTGAGAAACTGCTGACGCTGATTCGAGTCTCGGAGCTCGAGGCGGAATATGACGCGCTGACCCAGAAATATGTTAGCGAATACGAGCAACAAATAAGAAAGTCTATCGGGAGCACCTATTCCAATCTGACAGGTGAAAAAAAGAAGGAAATCGAACGGCTTCTCGACGCATTCTTGCAGGACATCAGAAAATCAATCGGGCAGGTTGAGTCCCTCCACGACCATTTGAAGCAAGCCTATTCGAGAAGTTTCGGTGAAGACGAACTGGATCGTCTCATTGCGCACTATTCCTCCCCTGTAGGTGAAAAAGATGCAGGCATGAAGAAGAGTGCAGCCATCGAATACAACAAGATGTGGACGGAGCAATTCATGAATCAATACAAGGCCCGAGTCGAGAAACTGTTTCAGGTCGTCGCCGTGGTTGCAAAAGGTAAGGGGAAGCAGGGAGCTTAGCAGCAACGCTTGAGCCCGTAGAGTTTCATCCCATTACGGTTCCACTGTCACATTCACAAACACCGGCAAGCTGTCAGCTCCCTTTCGATCCGTCACGCGTAACTTGAAGCGGTATGTTCGCGGTTCTGAGACGGATGGGGCGAGGAAGGACGCCTCTGAGTTATTGGCGTCGAGCAACGGGACTTTGCTGCCGCGCACTTGGCTCCAACTATAATAGAGAGCTTCGCCCTCCGGATCTCGACTCTTTAGTCCATTCAACTTCACTCTAGTACCGGCCTTGGCGGCTTTGCTCACTCCGGCGTCAGCGACCGGTGGCTCATTCGGCTCATCGTTCACATTGACGTCCATATCCAGCGAGGCTTGTTTGCCACGATTTGTGACGGTGATAGTGGTTTTGCCGTTGCCGACGATCTGTAAGAGGCCACCTGGCAGGACTTTAATGACTTTTGGACTTGAAGACTCATAGTTTGTCCCGCTGGCTGGAGTGCTGATGCGCCGGGTGATGTCGTCGGCAAAGTCGGCAACGACCGGCAGTTCAAAAATCTTGCCCATTGAATCCACATGACCGAAGGCAGCGGACTGTCCCGCCCGACCTAGCTGCAGGGGCTTATCCGTCTCAAAATCGATCGTGGTCAGGGCGGCAGAAGGTTCCACCTTCACGATCACTTCATCAAAGACGGCTCTGGTCCCTAATCGTCCACGGGAGATTTCGGCCACCGCCAGAAGACGCATCGGCCCAATGCCGTCTTGGGGCACTTTCAGCGGGCCGCCGAAGGCAGGTTCCTGGTCGGCTGAGCCTACCATCGCGACCGGCGCCACGATGGAGCCTATGGCGGTTGAGTCATCCTGTTCGACCAGCACCTCGTCTTGTTCGCCGTACCAATAGTAGCGGACCTTCACGATACCGGTGTCCTTCCCAGGATCCACGCGCGCGATCACGGTGCTTCCCGCAGTCAGTGTGGACCCTGCTGCCGGGGTGTTGATGGTGAAGGCAAACGACTGCTCAGTCGACAAACTGAGGACAAGTGTGAAAGTTAGAAAGGTCGCCAGTAGGGACGAGAAGGGGCAGTTGTCACACATAGCCCTTTCCATTTTGAACGTGCTCCTGCTCACGTTCACCTGGTCAGGTGATAGGGAACGTCGATAAGAATCACTCGATCTTTGAAGAGCAGTGCCGCTTTCAGCATCAGAGCCCGCTGATTGTGCAAGATGTTCTGCCACCACCTCGCCGGAAGAATTTCGGGGATCACGACGGTAATCCAGGCATCCGGGTCCTTCTCGAGCACTTCTTCAACGTAGTCCAATAACGATCCTAGGACTGAGCGGTAAGGCGAGGAGAGGGCAATCAAATTGACGCCACCTCCCCATTGAGCCCACTGGATTTTGACTTTGGCACTTTCTGCTGGGTCGACGTCAACGAACACGGCGCGAATTTCACCAGGCCGGCTTCTCGCATAGTCCAACCCACGGATAACAGCGCGATTCAAGCCGCTGATCGGAATGATCACGATATTGCGCCGAGGCAAGGGAGGGCGTTCACCTCGACGGTCCAGTGCGATCTGTTCAGAGACGGCCTTATAGTGCGAGCGAATCCCCTGGAACATGAGGAGGAGGACTGTGATGAGCAGGAAAACAATCCAGGCACCCTGCATGAACTTGGTGCTGGCGATGATAACTGTTGCGATGCCGGTGGTTACGGCGCCGACCCCATTGACAATCAGTTTTGTCTGCCAATGCGTCCCCTTCTTGACAAGCCATTGCTTCACCATGCCGGCTTGAGAGAGCGTAAACGACAGGAACACGCCGATGGCATACAACGGAATCAGTGAGTGCGTATCTCCTTCGAACACGACGAGTAAGAGGCAGGCGAAGAACCCTAGGATGATGATGCCGTTCGAAAAAACCAGTCGATCGCCGAACGTGGCCATCTGATGGGGCATGAATCCATCGCGGGCCAGGATCGATGCCAGGTGTGGAAATCCAGCGAAAGCGCTGTTGGCTGCCAACACCAACAAGGCCATGGTGCCGATCTGTATGGCGTAGTAGATAGGGCCGGTGCCGAACGTCAAGCGAGCCAGCTGGGAAACGACGGTTTCATCCACCTTGGCCAGGATGCCATAGTGAAAGGCCATCCAGCTGATGCCCATGAACAGCGAAGCCAGGATGGTCGACATCCAGATCATGGTGGTGGCGGCATTTTTGGACTCTGGTGGGCGAAAGGCTTTGACCCCGTTTGAGATGACCTCCATGCCGGTGACTGCCGAGCAGCCCGCCGCAAAAGCGCGGAGCACTAAGAACAGCGTAAGTGTTTCTGCCTCGACGGGGCTTGTCGTGAGAGGGGGGGCTCCAGAGTTGGATAAAGATCGAACTGTTCCCACAACGACAAGAATGCCCAGTGCTCCGATGGCGAAATAGGTTGGAATGGCGAAAAACTTGCCAGATTCTCGAACTCCACGGAGATTCATGACGATCATGAACAAAATAGCGACCAGTCCCAGGGCTTCTCGGTGGATAAACAGACTTGGGATCGCTGAAGTAAGAGCGGCGATACCGGCCGCAACGCTGACGGCCACCGTCAAGACGTAGTCGATCATCAACGCCGCAGCCGCCACCAGAGCGGGCCGATCACCAAGGTTGGATCGTGCGACGACATAGGCACCGCCTCCTTCTGGATACTCGTAGATGATCTGGCGATAGGAGATGGTCAGGACCAACACGAGGAACAGAATCGCTAGACTGACGGGGATCGACCAGGTGACTGCAGCAGCTCCGGCGAGTATGAGCACCAGCAAAATCTCCTCCGTTGCATAGGCGACGGAGGAAATCGCGTTCGATGAGAAGATGGCAAGGGCGATCGTTTTAGAAAGCCGTTCATGCCTTGCCTGGGCGGTCTTCAGCGGATCGCCGACGAGCCAACGTTTCACAATCATGGTGTGATTATCGCACAAACTTCCTAGAGGGTGAATGCTCAGATGCTCTCGACTATGGGTCGAAAGACTCATGGCCGAGCAATTATATTTGAGATGACCACGCCAGTGCTCGCGAAATCGTTCCTCTGTTGGGGAAAGCCCTACGAGACAAGAAATGAAGCGGTTTGGCTAAGGCAGCCAGCGTGACGACCGCGTGTATTGGAACACAAATAATAGGTGCCGGATATCTCCTCTTCATGCACTCATGCTGCTCGTCTGAAAAAGAAATATAGCGCTATAGAATCACTGCGTTACAGGGCAGGCTCCATTCCGAAGCATTGACAGCAACAGTGGGGACTTGTAGGGTGATGTTATGACGTTCAACGCAACGTCGACTGTCCCATCTCTCGCGCTCCCATCCTTCCCGCGCGTCTGATTCCCCAGTCTCCGCAGCTTCTTCGACATAGTGAGTCTTAACGGATCAGGCGGTGCAAGATGCGAACGCCGCATTTCACAGACTTCGTGTCTTCTGTGCCCATTCAGTGGGTAGGTGATGTCGCGGGGCACATGCGCTCCATCGCGTGGGTCTGCCCTGGGGTGCCCGGGCAGAGGTCCCTAACACATATGAGGAGGTCGTCACCATGAGAATTCCAACGATCACACAATCTGGAGTCGTCGTCTCAACCTTGGTGCTGTTCGCCGCATTGTCAATATTGTCGACTCAACCTGTTCAAGCGGCGGATCTGCTCGTGGAAAGAACTGTGGGGTTCGCTCCATTGGCAGAGCGTGGCGTCATGGCCTCGGGTGCTGTGGAGGATACGCTCAAGGCGTGCGTGGCCAGAATTCCTGCGCTCGCCAGCGCCGGGCAACGTATGCTGGCTGAACAAAGCTGTGCAGGTGAAGATGAAGTGAGGAAAACGCTGCGATCGGCACCGAAATTCTGAATGTTGATCACGGGAGATTCACGATAGCCGGCAGCCGCTTCCTGGCCCTGCTTGCGTTGAAGAGACTGAGGCGAAGAGTGGGTAGAAGTGAACGAGCAAACTCGAAATGGCACTGAAAGCGAGGTGAGCACTATGTATCAGATCTATAGCTTGGTTGGGATTATCCTGCTGTTGTGGGGGATCACGATTTGGGCCTCGATCCCAGAGGAGCAGGAAGATCGGCGGTAGTGAACTGTTACGGGGCGCTCCTTCAGTCGATGGCCTACGAGTGTGTCAACGTCCGTCCTGCTCCCTTGTAGAAGTTGAGGTAGCGTCACGGAGACGAGAGGGCAAAGGGATCGTCATGGAAAGAATACCCATGAGGTTGAATGAGAGATTGGCAAGGCAGTACCGCGAATTCAAGGCCTGGATCAAGCTGATCACCTTCTATGAGCTTGCTGTGGGGATGAAGTCGACGATGAGCCATCTTATTCACTACAAGCCGATTACGCTGCAGTATCCGCATGAGAAGCGGATTCTGCCTGACAATTATCGCGGTATGTTGGCCTTGCTGCGGTATGACGATGGTACCGAGAAGTGCGTCGGGTGCGATCTCTGCGAGGCCGCCTGTCCTTCTCGCGTCATTGCAGTAGTGAGCGCCGAAGTGCCGGAGGAGCCGACGAAGCGATACGCGCGAGAGTATTGGATGGATATGACGCGCTGTTTGTTTTGCGGCCTCTGTGTGCAAGCCTGCCCGGTCGATGCCCTTGCGATGACGAAGGAATACGAGTGGGCGGTGTACAACAAGCGGGACTTGCTTCTCAATAAACAGCAGTTGTTGGCGATCGGAGATCGCACGTTTCAGACACGCGAGAAGCGGCTGGAGTTCCAACATCCGAATCTGGCGGTTTTTAATATCGCCTCATCGAACCATCCACCCAAGGCGTGCTAGTTGCCTGAAAGGAGGCCTGACATGATCAGGCCGTGGGATCTCATGGTGGAGGTATGGTGGTATTGTTTCCCTCGAACCACGGCTGATTCTGTGTATGCGTGTCTGATCTGGAACGCGACATTGAGAAGGGTGTTGTAGCGCGAGCCTATACGGAGGGGGTGCCATGCACTGTCCACGTTGCCATGGGTTGATGATCGAAGTCGACTTGAGAGAGTTGTCGAGTCAGGACCGTGTGCTGGGATGGCGGTGCCTGCTGTGCGGCGAGACGACGGACTCAGGGATTGAAGCCAACCGCATGAGTCATGGTCAACCGAGTCGGAACCGCGCACGTGTTCCTGGGTCACCTCCGGCCAGAGCTGCGAAAGGCAATGTGAGGTGAACCGCATCGTCGGTGGAACAGTGATCGAGGAAAGTGGTCATGAGGGATTGGGACAGGATCTGGCCCGCAGGTCTCTTGGGAACGGTCGTACGAGTGGCGATCATCGACGTGGTCACGCAGGCTGTTGACTGACAATGGGAGGGAGTCATGAATAAGTGGCGTGATTTTCGGCGTGATATGGCAACCGAACTGTTCTTGCTTGCGTATATGATCACATGGGGCGGGGTTCTGCTGGTGACGTATATGCTGACAAAATAACCACGCGCCAATCCGGCATGTCATCCTGGGGAGCCTTTCTTGGTCGGGGGCTGAAAATGTAGCGGATCTCTGAGGCTCTGAAGCTCGCGGTAATAGTAGAGTGGGGTCGGTCGTTTGTTCTCGAAGGTTAGTGCACGCAGAAACAGGAGTTCTTCTTCGCTCACATCCCCACTCAGCAGGGGGTCTTGGAGAAAGTCCTTCAGCCCAGGCTCCTCGTCTGACGTCTTGTCCGGTCCTCGTTCCATAAACTCGAACGTCTTATGGTGTCCCGGTGCCACTCGACGGTTCAGAACAATCTCAATACAAAAGGTGGCAAGGTCGATATCCCAGGATTCGAGCAAGGGGTTGAGGAACGCAATGCAGTTCTCGTTCGAGAGATCGAAGATCGTCGTATCTAAGAACTCCAGCACGGTGACGCGCATCTGTGGGTAGCTTTTCTTGCTCAGCCGAGCCACCTTGCGCATCCATGTCTGATTGTCGAGTTCCTGCCGAGCGACACTTTTGACGACACCCAGCAGCTTCTGCGTGACGAACCGCTCGAGTTCGCCGAAGTGTTGTTTCTCAAAAATCGTGCGGATCTGCTTGGCCTTTGAGGGGTGACACTTACGGAGGATCAATTCCCGCACGTTGTGCAGTAAAGGAGTCGGCTGGTCTCCAAGCCGTTGTCTGAGTTGTTCGAGGCGCTGCTGATCGGCGAGTTTGGCCAGTTGCCCCTGAGGCAATTTCAATGCTTGTTCGATTTTCTTGTACATGTCGGTTCGGTTCGGCGCCGGCGGGAGTTTTTTCTGCGTCAGCAGCTGTGAGATATACGATTCAGTCACGTGGGCCGCACGGGCGAGGTCTCGCTGTCCTAGTTTTAATTCTTTCAAGCGAGTCCGGATGAGCAGTGCAATGGTCATGAGCAATCTCCTTGTGCGGGGATTAACAAAATACGGTTAACTGTATAAGATAAATGAGTGTATGGCAATATAGAACTTGACAGGAAGTAGTTAAAGCGCCTAGACTCAAGTACGAGCGAGGGAGGAAGGGGGTCATGGTCGAGGTTCTTTCTCCCTGACGTTTGAGTTACCTTGACTGTATTGTTGCTTGCACTGCCTTCTTCTTTTCTGCGCAACTGTTTCAGCAGTCTCAGTCGCTTCGACGTCTGCGATATTCTTATGCCTCGGATTGATTGCCGGAGGGTTGCATTGGGCTGGAATAGCCACGGTTGCGACTCAGAGTTCCTGGACCCTGCTTGCGGGCGGGATGGTATTGCTGATGATTCACATGGCGGCGGGACGCATCGGCCGGGTGTCCTAACCAATTAGATTCACGATGGCGATGCTCAGAGTGAGAGAGGGGTTATGACAACAGAAGAACAGATCTTGAAGATGAAGAAAGCGATCGTTCAGGCCATCAAGGTGATGGGAGACCGGTTTGGATCGACGGAGCAAGATGTCGAACGGGCCATCCAGGAGCTGAAGGCATCGATGCAGGGGACGTCGGAGCCTAGTCTTTCCATGAAAACCGTGCCGGGGGTAGCCACCCCATTAGCTAAGGAGCTGTAAGTCGCCATTGAGGCGTACCTGTGTCTGTTACTGGAAGGAGCATGAATCATGACTGTTCAATTGGCCGTTCATAGTCACATCGACATCACGGATGCGCTGGCTCGATTGTACGTCTTCTTGGCGCAAAGCATGGATCGTTGTGTGAGCGAGGCAGCCCGCATCAACTATTCGGAGGCGGACGTACAGTCGCATCTCGCCTCGACCAAGGCAACTGTTTTGGACATGCTGGCTGTCAACCAGGTGGTTCAGGCAAAGGTCGAGCAGGAATGTGATCGCGTGCATTCGCTGATCATGGCGTGTCTTGGAGACGGAGCCGCGAAGGCGGGTGCGTTGGATGAGCTGAAGGCGGAGCGGGCTACGCTAAAACACAAGACCATGGCGTTGAGTGATCTGCTTGCGGTCTTTCGCTCGGCGTGACAGGAAACTGAATATGGTCTGTTATTTCAGGCTCGGCTCGAGCGTGAAGCGGCGGGCACAATTACCATGGAGGACAGTATGAAGACCACGCCACGGACGTATGTATTGACGCTGAATTCACCGTCTAAAAAAGGCCTTCGGCTCTGGACGGGGGACAATATCCATGCCCTACGCCATTGCTCGGTCAAACAGATCGGTCTGGCATTGAGAGAAATGCAACAGAATGTGGATAGCCTGCAGGCCCCCGTCCCGTCGTCGGGCGGATCCTATTCCCTGAACCGCGGCCGATAAGAGGAAGGTGAGTGATGGTACGCATACGAACGCCGTTTAATCTGGACATATTCCTCGATAAGATCGACAAGGGCGTTACAATTCTCTCGTCCCCCAAGAAACAGATTCTCTTTTCACAAGGGGATGTGACTGATGCGGTGTTCTACATCCAAGCGGGCAAGGCGAAAGTGACCGTGCTCTCGGAGCATGGCAAGGAAGCCGTCGTAGCGATTCTTGAGCGAGGTGCGTTTGTAGGAGAATCCTGCCTTGTAGGTCAGATGGTCCGTACGGCGACCGCGACCACCCTGGAAGACTCCCGCATTCTCCGCATCGACAAAGCCGTCATGCTCCACCTGCTTCAGAAGCAGCCCGAGTTCGCCTCGGCGTTCATGTCCTATTTACTGAGGCACTCGATCCGAGTCCAAGAGGATTTGGTGGATCAACTATTCAATTCCAGCGAGAAGCGGCTGGCGCGGGCGCTGCTGTTGTTGGCCCACTTTGGGAAGGAGGGCAGGCCGGAGACGGTCATTGCGAAGATCAGTCAGGAAACGTTGGCCGAAATGGTCGGCACCACCCGGTCGCGCGTCAGTTTCTTTATGAATAAGTTCCGCAGGCTGGGGTTCATTGATTACAAAGGTGGGTCGCGCCGGAATGGAGGATTGCACGTGCATAGTTCTCTCCTCAATGTCGTGCTCCACGATTAGGATCCTGCCAATCTGATTCCTCTTCGCTCATTCAGTAGCACCAAGCCAGG
>LNDU01000040.1 GCA_001464735.1 Nitrospira sp. Ga0074138 | reverse complement strand
CCCTCACTTGGAAGGGCACGAAGTGGCCCTACAAACCTGACATCGTGCTTGAGGCGGGCAACATGGCGCGTAACGCGAACCATGCTGACCCCGACTATATTGACAACGCGCTTCAGTTGCTCAGCACGTCACATGATTTCGCGATCAACCGACCACTCACGACATTCGGAGATACGAGCGCGGCGGCTGCTGCCGCCGCGCGTCTTGCCGCAATGTTATGGGCGAAATACCCGCGCTTAACACCTGAAGCCGTACGCGCACTCATCATTCACTCTGCGACGTGGACTGAGCCGATGGTGCAACGTTTCACGAACGCACAGGGCGAGGTTGATTACGATGGCCTCATGCGCTGCTTTGGCTACGGTGCGCCCAACCTGCGTCGCTTGCTGTCGAGCGCCGACAACTCGCTTACCTTGATCACGCAAGGATCCATTCAGCCCTTCCATAAAGAGGGCAGCGACGTGAAGTTCCGTGAATTGAAACTTCACGGGCTTCCGTGGCCAGTCGAGGTGCTTCAGGAGTTAGGCGAGACGGAGGTTCAACTCCGTGTCACGCTCTCTTATTTCGTTGAACCCAACCCCGGTGATCGCGGCTGGACTACGAAGTACGGCTATCAATCCCATGGTTTGCGCTATGCGGTGAAGCGCGCTCGCGAAACCGTCCCACAATTTGAGAAGCGCATCAACAAGGCCGCGCGCGATGAGGACTATGATGCCGATCATCGGCAAGAGTCTGGCTCATGGCAGTTCAGGCAGCCTGCCACCCTGACGACATCAGGGTGCATTCACTCCAATCTCTGGACGGGAAGCGCGGCCGATCTGGCTGCGCGCGGACACATCGCTATTTTCCCGACCTATGGCTGGTGGAACAAACGGCCAAATCTCAGAGCCTATGACAGGATCTCACACTACGCCTTGGTAGCCACCATCACCACGCCGGAAACAGACATCTACACTCCGGTTGCTACACAAATCCGCGTTCCCATCATTATCGAGACTTGATCGACTAGCGTTTCAAAGGCTGAGGAACTTACTTCGGTCGCAAATGGTAGCGCGTGCCGTTTCGTCTGCCCAAAGAAGCCGTTCCGGCTTGCCGCGCTCGATGGTTTTGTGCACACGAGCAATTTGAGCCAGGCTCTTGCCCACGCGCAACGCGCCGCTGACTTCATCCACAAGCATCAGCCCGGCAGCCAAAAGGAGGCGGCATGACAACCCTCCACTTGATTTCCATTGGAGCTATTGGGAGAGAATTGTAAATTGCCTTACGTCAACCACGATGAATCAATAGAGTAGAATGACTGACCCGGAGGTTTGTGCTTTGGTAGATATAGATGAGATACGGGCCGCGCATTTAGCCATGCATCGCCTTACCAAGGCTGATGCAGAATATATCTTTTACCATGACGAAACGAACAACATTAAAAAGCTGCGCCTTGGTGTGCAGGGCTTCAATGTTACGGAGCCTGGTGTCTTTGTGCTGGGCGGCGTTGTTCATGACGGTACGCCTCGGAGTTTTGACTTAGAGCCTTTGCGCAAGGCGATGCGCATTCAAAGGAGCGCGGACGAACTCAAGCTGAAACATGTTGCCAAGGGCGATTTTCTCGATCTGCTGACGTCAGACAAATTGACCACCTTTCTACAGTGGATCTCCGATAACGGCCTGTTTGTCCACTATCATGCCCTCGATCCGCTCTTCTGGTCGCTCGTCGACATTATGGACTCGATACTTTACAGGCTCGGCGAGCCACGCCTGAAGGAGCTTCATATTTATCTAAAGGCGGACCTGACCGCGCTTCTTCGGGCCAACCTGCCCGAAACGACCAGCCTGTTTTACCGCTATAAATATCCAGATCTGGCCCCGGAGAACCGCAAACCTTTCCTGAATGAACTTATCTCAATACTGGAGCGGAGCGATGATGTGCTGCCGGAATTCAATACGATGATTCTCAAGGGCATGTTGCAGGCCGGGCGCAATCTTCCTAGCCTCGACTTCATTGAAGGGTTCACACCCCACCTTCTAATAGAAAGCTTCACCATCTCCTATCTGACAAGGATAGCAGTGTTCAAATATTCAAGCCACATCCTTGATATGGAAGATTCCATTCGCGATGATTTGGAATCTATGAAGCTGGTATCAGGCGGGCAACCAGTAAAGAATTACCGGTTTGCCGATTCCAAATCCGAGCCGGGCATACAGGTATCGGACATCGTGGTTGGACTAATCGGCAACATGTACAGCTACTTCGCCGGCACCACGCGCGATGAGGTTTCTGCCGCGCGTGCATCTTTGATAGGCACCAGCCTGAAGAACGCGGAACTACTACGCGACATCATCGACGCTTCACATGAGGCCAATATTGCGTTCCTCAATCACGTTACCAGCGCCAATGAAATTGACAAGATGAACTTGTTTCTTCGGTCTCGCGGAAGCGCATATGAATGACATAGCAGGTTGGAGTTTATTGAGACTAAGCCGAAAGCGGTGACGCATGGTGCACCGCTCTGGGTTAACTTCCGATCGCCCCAGAAGGCGGCAGATAGTCCAGCTCCTAGACCTTATCAATGCCGGTGCCTTGCCAGCTCACGAGCCCCCACGCCCGGCCTCGATCAGCGCCAGCTTTTTCCCCTTCCGCATCCCTTTGATCTGCCGCTCCCGCCGCAGCGCCGCGCCTTTCGCCGATGTCATCTCCGTATACACAACCTTGAAAGGCCCGCGGCCTCGGGTATAGCGGGCGCCATTGCCCGCCACGTGCCTCGCAAGACGTGCGTCAACATCCCGCGTCACGCCCGTATAGAACGTTCCATCCGCGCACTCAAGAATATAAACGACCCACGTCAAATCCCGCACTCTCAGACAGAAACTCCCATACGATCCGTCACCAGCCGGACTTTCACTTTCCCGGTCTTCTTTTCCGCCTGCGCCAGATCGTACGCCGCCAGCATCCGCAGCCACAGCCACAGCCACGTCTCCGCCTTCTCGGGAACGCAAACCACCTAGTCAGCTAACGAATAGCTGGTGCTTCGGCCACCTGCCGCGTCTTTGACCAGTATCCCTTGGCCAATCAAAGCCTGAATGTCCCGTTGGGCCGTGTCCTGAGAACACTTCGCGAGCTTTGCCCATTTGCTGGAGGTGAGTTTGCCTTCAAACCCATCGAGCAATTTATTCAGGATCAGATGTTGCCGGTCGTTGATGTTTTTCCCGGCAGTGTTCTCCCAAAACTTTGCTTTACGGAACACGCCGGCAAGGCTGGATTCAGTGCCGGCAATGGCACGGTCAAGGCAGCCGAGAAACCATTCCATCCATTCGGTCACGTCGAGGGTGCCTTTTTGCGTTTCTTTCAGTATGTCGTAATAGTCATTCCGCTCCAGACGGATTTGCGACGACATGCTGTAAAAGCGCTGAGAGCTGTTTTCAGACTGCGCCAGCGCCCAATCCGCAATCGCCCTTGCGATGCGACCATTGCCATCATCAAACGGGTGAATCGTCACGAACCACAAATGCGCCAAAGCCGACCGTAAAACAGGATCTATGTCGCTTTTCTTATTGGCCCAATTGATGAATTGAGCCATCTCGGCCCTCAGGCGTTTGGCCTTGGGCGCCTCGAAATGTACTTTCTCACGGCCCACAGGTCCCGAGACAACCTGCATCGGGCCTGTGGAATCATTGCGCCATGCACCGACGATGATTTTATGAAGGCCGCTGCGTCCTGTCGGGAATAAGGCCGCATGCCACCCGAACAGGCGCTCTGCCGTCAGAGGCTTGTCAAAATGCTGCGTGGCATCAAGCATCATCTCCACCACACCCTCAACATGGCGGTCTGCCGGGATCGCTCCGGCAATGTCCATCCCCAGCCGCCGTGCGATTGAAGATCGCACCTGTTCCGAATTGAGAACCGCCCCTTCAATTTCACTGGACTTCACAACGTCGAGGGTAAGCGTTTCCAGCACGGCCTCCTTGCGAAGAGGAAAGCCAATGGCTTCCATACGTCCGAGCAAACGGCCCTGCCGATGACGCACAGCGGCTAGCTTTGGGGCCAGCTTCTCCTGATCCCAGGTAAATTGTGGCCAATCCGACCGCTCATGGATATAGGTCATTCTCCGCACATCATGCGGAGATTATGCCTCATATTCTCCGCCTCTTCAAGCTTAATATGCGCACGTTATGCGGAGATTAAGGCGCCATTATTCTCCTCAAATTGGCTCAAGCAGTAGTATGTAGCCTAGACCAGTGCCTTCCGACCGCCTGCCCTCCTTTCCAGTCCGGCCCCGACCTCTGAGCTAGATTCTTGTTATGCATGGTAACGACCTTTATCATGCATAAATGGGAGAGTACCTTATTTACCGTCAGGTCAGTTTCGACACTGTCCATGTCTCCCTTAACCAGCCTGGCTCAGCCACGTTCTTCGAAGTCGCCCCCTATCCTTCCGTGGACGACGGCTCTGCCCGTGTCACGGCCTTCGACGAGAAACCCATTATCCGCTGGCTCATGCTTTGCCCTTCCTCCCGTCAGATCATCCTTGAGGAGTTGGGCCTCCCGCCCGATGCCTTCCATCGCCCGGAAGTCGTGCAGCCGTTCTATGCGCCCGGCGAAGGCGACATCGACCTGATTATCTGCCCGCGTCTTTCGCAGCATCAGGCGGTCGCGTTTGAATGCAAGCGCGTCAAGGTTGAGAGCGTGAACATCGGTAAGGACAAGGTTAACAAGCTGCAGGATGTGGCCGGCGGCGTGCGCCAAGCCAACAAACTTTACAACGGGAGTGCCGCGTTTTTCCAAACGTACCTGGCCATCATTACCGAGGTTGATGCCTCCGGCCAGGGCGAAATAAATATCCCGAACCGTGGCATCCGTTCCGACACGACGCCGCAGCGCGGCGACACCAGAACGACCACCTTCAAACAGATCGTCGAATTTCCCGGCCGCGCTGAGCTTCACGATGATGTCGGGATCATCTTCATAGAGATTGCGCAGCCATCGCATCTCTCAATCGACAAGCAGGCGTCCGTCCGGGTCTGCGTCTACCGCCGTGCAGAACGGCGCGACCAGCTCACGGGCGTCACCAACCGCGTCATAAAGATCATGCAATGAGCACGGTAATTGTTCACCTCTCTCCGGTTGGGTGTCGATGGATTTGGCGATTCACCAACACCCTATACCGTTGGATGACCCAACGTCATATGCTGTTTTGGACAAGAGTGAGCTATTGTAATCAACTTACTCAGTCGATTACGAACGACGGTTGATACGTTTTGTTTCCCTTCCGGTCATAATCGAATTCGTACACGACACACGGTGAGACCCCCTGATGCCCCTGACCGAGAAAGAACAGCAGCGCATTTGGGCAAGCAGCAAAGATGTGAGCCACAGCCTCCAGATCGTGCGCTTTGACCTGGCGCAGGTGATTGGAGACCTGCTCGGCGAGACGAGTTGCATGCCCTCCACCTGCGACAGTCTGTTGCCCTGGGCCGCCCGGCAGACTGAAAGAAACAAGCTTGCCAACCTGCGCAAGGTTCTTCGACACATAGGCCCGTGCCTGCATGACAGTAGGCTGTGCAATGCTGATGGCAATTGCTATATCTCGACCTGAGCCAACGATTTCTTCTGTCACATCGAAAGCCGCTCCCTTGTCCGCCGTGCTATCAGTGGCACGCCAAGTTTGAGAACCGGCACGCCCCTTCTGGACAAGTTCGATATCCACGCCCGATTTGAGGTCAAGAACAGCACCGGTAAGAAAGGCGATCGAAGCATGTGCATCAAGAATGAGACGAAGCCGAGGTGATTTAAGAACAGCATCGCACAGAAATGCCTCCACTTTTGGCCTGATGTCTTGCTGCCAGTCCATGTCGTCACGCAAGTAGCGCTGTCTAAAATCGTTGGTCAGCAGGAGCGTATTTTCGGGAACAGCGCCGATAATATCCGCTGCTGGCCCGAGAAAGCTGCGAATCGCGATGGGCAGGAACGGCTCTGGCACTGTAGCTGAAGCGGGAGCTAACAATCCCTCGTCACGGCAAAGCTGGAGCAGGGTTTCACGATTAAGAGAGTTCAGCCTACGTGCCTTCAGCTGCCGGGCTAGCTCGTCGAACCGAAAATCGGAATCCGTGGCGGTGCAAGGAAGCACGCCAACAGCTCGGGCTTGAAAGTTGATTTCGTTGCGCAACTCTTCCAGTGATCGATGCCCATCAAATATGCGCAAATTATTAACCACAGCCTTCAGCTCGCTATCACTCTCAAGTTGCAAGTGGTCGCGCCACAGTTTCCTGACTTTCCCCATACGGCTGGCGTCCGTAGTGCCATCAAAGAGGCGCTCAGCAAGCAGGCTCTTGTCGTTCCCGGATATTAACTCGCCGAGTGGGTCGCCATCCTTGATACGGTCAGTCGTGAGGAAGGTGAAACAACTTGGTTCAGCTATAGACGCTTGGGCCTGCTTGAGGCGTAGCAGCAATGAAACTTTTTGTGCGCCAATGAAATTCGGATCAACAAAATCCTCGTAGCCAAACCGGCCAGCCATTCCCACATGCCATTTGATCTGATGGTAGTCGGCGGCAATGCGCTCCGGTCCAGATCGTGGGACCGGAGGGTCGTATTTGACGACCACGTCGTCAAAGGCCTTTGGCCTGTTCGCTTCAAAGGTAACTTCGACGACACAGGAGGTTGGATCGAGGAGGTTGAAGGCGTTTTGCCAGAAAATGCGAGCCTGATAATTGTTGCCGTGCCAGGGGGCTATCACCGAATCTACCATGCATACCCCTGCGATTTAGTCAGGACAGCGTGAATTTAGGGCCGAATAAGGCGCGCCAGACTTTGAGGGCTTCGCCGTTACGGCCCTTACGCGCATGATCGATAGCGATCGTTGCTTCGCGGCTTGCGGCACTCAGTAATTCACGAGCCCGCTGTTTTCGACCTGTATCCATACTATTGCTGATCGCGGGACCTAGTCCTGCAGGGTCCGGCCATTCATCAAAAATGCGGTCGCCAAGTGTAGATAAGAATCCCTGTATCTCGTAATCGAATCGTCCACCCCATCCTCCGTGCAGGCACTGAAGCGCCATCACCTCGATCAGGAATGACGGCTTGATGGGCTTGTCTGCACCGTGTTTAGGATTGTTATTCCAGTACTTGACCATTCTGACAAGGCCCTTCCACTCGCTGGAATATGCCTGATGTGCCGCCGTCGCCTTGTCGGCGTGTATCTCAGGATTGGTCTTAATCCATTTTCCAGAGTCGACGTCTGGGATCTCATAGTCCTTTCCGGCGGCAAACGCCGGAACGACATCCACGCTAACGACGCGGTAGTCCGTATTATCGTCGACATCAGCCACAATGCCAAAATCAACGTTCACGGAGCGACTCTGCTTCCGAAGTGCGCTCTGGCCGTATTCGTTCACAAGGGTGTCGTAGAACGCAACGATCACTGTCGACGGCTCCTTTGAACGGTAGTGTTTCTCGGTCTCCTTCAGCACAAAGAAGATGTCGATGTCCTTCAGTGGCTTCGTCTTTGTGTGTCGTGCATACGATCCAGTCAGAAAGCTCCGATCTATAGCGAATTTTGTTCCGATATATGCCCGCACTTCGTTATGGCGGGTGGATGCATTCTTCTGCTCCCGGTCATTTAATTCCAGACGACTCTTGAACTTTCTGAATGCTTCATCGATCGTCATCATGACACGTGTCTCCAGTACGAAGCGCTCGCTCCTAGCCCGGAGTGCTCCACAGTGGTTCCAAGGCTTTGCCTCACCATGCCCTGCGTAGACCGCATCGTTGCGTCCGACCAGCCAGGCAAGTCTGGCGTACCGGGCTTAACACTCAAGGTAAATCTGTATTTTACCTCGCTGGGAGCAAGGCCGACTTTCCTGATCGCATATCGCAATTGTTCAGTATCAGTCCAAAATTCTCCGTCGCCCCCGGACCAGGCATAGACGACGTCAATGTCCCAACGCACAATTAGCTCATTGGTTTTCGGATTGTAGATCTCCAGCTTCACTCCCAAGAGCACCCTTGAGTTCAGCCACGTCTGCATCGCCTGCAAGTTGGACTGCCAATCGCCGACAAAGGCGCCTGGATCCAGCCCGCTAAGCAGGATGATGTCTTTGATACTCTTGAGAATGTTATCCGCAACGTAGGTTACAGAATGAGAATAGGTGTTGACGACGACACTGGTCATGACCCCAAGAATCCTTTCGAATCAAGGACGAGCGAATCAGTTTTGGCGGGCAGGCTTTCATTAATTTCAAAACTAGAATTGACGTCGCGCGCGGTGATACGCAGGCTGTGCTTCTTCAGCGCCGATTGTACCCATACAAGATCGGCTTCGGGACAGGGTAATGACAAACGCCAGTCCCCATTTAGCGGATCGAACCCCAGCGCATCCTCGTTCGCATCTGCACCATCGATAGCGTTCTCGTCGTACAGGCAGTAGATGCGGGTACGTGGACCGTCACTGGTGACGATGATGGCCGAGTCCTTTGGACCTCGCTCGGCAATTATGCTCGCGGCAATTCCCGCGACTGAAAGCAGTTCGGTTCGATTGCCACCATTATTCCCCTGAGTCAACAGGTCAACGATGGCGGCCCATGTCTGCAATGAGTCCCGCTGTGGGCTACTGCGGAAAGTTCGGCTGGCGACGGTACCCATGCTTACTTTCCTCCCTTATTTCGGACCACCTTCGCGGCGCGGGCGGCCGCAAGGAGGTCTTCAATCGTCACATGTTCTGGCTTCATCGCTGTCTGTGGGCTGCTTGCCAGCGCGTTAGCGACTAACTTGCGGATCGCACGCCCGTCGAGCCCGACGCACTCATTGACGCAGTGATCAAACTTGGGGGAAGAAAGCAACTTGCTAATTGGTGGATAGGTCTTGGCAAGGCCAGTCAGGCAGTCCTTTAATATACGGCCACAGGCCTCCTTGTTTGGAAGCGGAATCTCCACTACGAGATCACACCGCGAGGTAAAGGCGGTATCAACTGCCTGTGGAAAATTACTGGTGGCAACAAAGAGCAGATGGTGGTGCTGTTCTGCCAATACGTCGAGCTGCACTAAAACTGCATCGGTGGCACGATGGATATCGATCGGGTTGGCTTCAAGGCTCATCTTTGATCGGTCAGCTGCCAGCGTCTCGACCTCGTCAAGGAGCACGATCGTCGGGCCCATCAACGCCGCTTCGGCAATCGCTTGGGAAAAAAGTTCGGAAACGGCCCGCTGCGTCTTGCCCATAGCCGAGCTGGTCAGCATATGCGGCTCGACTTCAAGTAGGCGGAATTTTGCGTTTTTAAAGCTCTCGGCGGTTCTATGCGCGAGACCACGAGCGAGCGAGGTCTTGCCGGTACCAGGCGATCCCACCAAGAAAATCACACCATGAAGAGGTAGGACACTCCGTTGGACCTTAGCGCGAACGGTAAAGTTAAGAACAGCCTGGGATAGCAGTTGGGACTTCACCGCCTCGTCGATAATAATTGAATCCCAGATTGCCCCAAGTTCGGGATCAGGAAGTTCACGACTGCTCTGTATCCCCTTCGGGAGATTCAAATCATTTGCGTTCAATGCTGCCATCCTTGCCAAATTACCCCTCCCCCTATAGAAGACCATTCGCACATATCTTTGATTGGGCTATGTGGCACATATAGCCATGATGACCACATGGTCAACTCCATATAGTGTATTTTTTCATGAAAGAGTCAGAAAATTTCACACACCTTTTCGTGTACTTCTGACGATACATACAACCATGACCGGTCAGAACTACCCACAGTATGAGATCGTCTCAACCCGGAAATTTACTCAAAACGACCATTCCGGTCCCATGCTGAACTCCTCTACCAAAGTAGAATGTCTGGAATCGTGTCGGAGCCCCTCGCGACACACGTCCTCCTCATCCTGGGTATCATAGGCCTTCCATTTTATGGAGAGGTGCCGATGCCAGCGAAGCACTTGACATGGCGAAAGATCAAAGACATTCTGCCGCTCAAACGGGCCTGCGGACGCAGTAACCAACAAGTCGCCGCCAGTTGTGGGGTGGCGCGGAGCACGGCGGCCGAAACCCTGTATCGGGCCAGGGCGGCCTGGTTGTCCTGGCCGTTCCCGGAGGAGCTGGATAATCAGCAGCTGGGAACCCGGCTGTGCCGCGGGCCATGCCGGAGTGGGCGACCGTACATCCAGGAATTGTCGCGGAAGGGCGTGACCATGGCGCCGCTCTGGTAGGAGTACAAGACCCAGCATGCCGACGGCTATCAGTACAGCCGACTAGGGTGACGGCGGCCACGGCTCGCGATACCGGAGGTAGTGAAAGAAGGCGCGAAATAGTTGATGGTAGGCTGTGGTCATTTCCTCATTCAGGCAGGGGTCGGCTAATAAGCCAGCCGTTCGAAATTGGGTGAGGCAATGAGTGAGGAGCCCGGTCAGATCGCGCGCATCGATCCACCGGCTGCACGGATCGCAGGCCAGCCACTCGGGACTCATCATGGCACCAATTCCGTAGTCGGGATGGAGATCCTCGGTGGCCACATGCTGGAGCCCGTCAATGTTGTAGACCGGCGTATCGCCAAAGATTTGGTCGGAGGTAGTAAAGCCAAACGGATGGGTGTGATACCGGACCATGGGAGACGGGCCTGAGCAGAAATCGCATTGATAGGTCATGGGATGTCCGTTTGGCTACTTTGGGACAGAACCGGCGTGATGCTTGTGATGTGCGCGGCGTCATCGCGCGCCTGCCGGAGAGTGGGAGGGCCCGAGTGCTGGTGCGCCGTCGCGACGGGCTCTCGGAGCGGGATGTCTTCTGGATGTTCCTCTGTTCTCTGCCTCTCATGGTGCACAGGCCGTCTTCAGCAGACGGCACCTCCTGGCCGCTAGATCTGCGTGACCGCCTCCTCCGCGCCCTCCAGCAGCTTCTGCACCTCTTCCACATAAATCTCTGTCGTCGCATAGTGTTGGTGCCGCATCATCTTCTGCACGCGCGTGGGATTCGCGTCATTGAGCAGGGCAAAGGTGGGGGTCGAGTGCCGCAAACTGTGCACCACAATGCCGGGCTTCTTCACCCCGGCGAGGAGCAATCCTTCCGTGATAATCCGACGAATGGCGCGGGTCGAGAGTGGCTGCCCGGCTGGCGTGACGATGTTCCCGCCGCGATCGACACAGGCCGTGGTCGCAAAGAGCGGATCCGATCCCTGCGGCGGTCCAGATCTGAGTGAGAGATACGCCTGGATGCGGTCATGGACCTCTCGCAGCACCTGCACCGACTCATCGGCGGATGGCCGCCCCTTCCCATGCACCCACAGTTTCCATTTGTCGCCCGGCACATGTTCTTGGAGATGGTCAATCCGCGCCCGGCTCACCTCAATCGTCCGCAAGCCTGTCTTCAACATGAGATACGCCATCGCGACGTTGCGCGCTCGTTGCAGGTCCGTCTTCCTCGGATCAGTCTCGAGCGCCACCAACAACGCCTTCGCATCCTCCACCGGCAGATGGCGCCGCGTGTGCTGCCGACTGCACGTCCAGCCCTGCACGACGTCGGCCGGATTGACCAAGCCGGGGTGGAGCGGCACGAGCCAGTGCAGAAACTGGCGGACGGCCGTGAGATACCCGTTCTTCGTGCGCGGATTCGGAAACCGCCGATCCAGATAGGCGCGATAGGCCTCCACACAGGCGCGATCGAGCCGCCGCATCCCGCTCCCCTGCTCGAGCCACGCGATAAACGCGCGTCCACGTTTCAGATAGGTGCGGGCTGTGGTCGCAGAGGGTTTCTGCGCCGCGAGTTGTCGGGTAAATTCTTCGAGATAGACCCGTAGGCCAATCAGGGTGGACGACGACAGTTGCAGGCAGACGGGCTGGAGTTCGCTCCCTGCCCGTCGAAGCCCTGTCGTCGCGAGTGGGACCAACGCATCCGGCTGGTGTGGCTGCGGTAGCCCCGGCTCAGGCAGGGCCGGCACCAGATCCATAGACTGACACCCCTTAGAACAGATGAGACATCAGACCGGGTCGGCAATCCGACGGAGTGGTCGGCCTCGTCTCACACTGGCGCTCTCTCTATAAAATGGGAGCGGTCCCGTTGGACGGCCCCAGCGACCCACCAGGAGACGATTTCCTCCCGCCCAATTTCCCGTGGGTCTCCCTCACCCGCTGGCACTCTAATCTTGTCTCGACCAGAAATCAAGGCATCCGAGAAGGACACAATCCCGGATACTAATAGCGTGTCCGACTCCAGGTCCACGGCCTTTGTCCTAGAATTCCCCCCATTGACACTATACTAGGACAAAGTGTATAGGATGCTTCGCGCGGCATTTCTCGTGGCGATTCAAGGTGATCGCGCCAGATCAGCGGAGCACGCGTCGCATGGGTCGTGGCGTCTGATTCTGAAATAGCGTGGCGGCCCGGAGCGCACCGCGCCATGGCCCCGGCCATCTCGACGGGCAGATGGCTCTCCGACCCTGTCCCCTCGCGTTCAGCATCCTCTCCGCGTGTCGCGAGGAGCCTGACCGGACATGCACCCTCGGAATGGTGAGACGATGATCGACGCCCCGACCCAACGTATAAGCGAGCGCATCTCGGACGAGGACCTGCGGGCGGCATGTGAGACGCCCCTCGCCTATCTCGCCATTCTGCATCGGTATCTCGATGGCGGATTTACGGCCTTGGGGGCG
>LNDU01000039.1 GCA_001464735.1 Nitrospira sp. Ga0074138 | reverse complement strand
CGCCCTCCTTCGGCCCTGCCCCATGCAGGGGTGGAGGGTAAGATTTCCAAATGGCACAACGATCTGTCGCCCGGTAAGATTTTAGATGACTCAATACGGGCCCTAACAAACAATCGTGCGTTTCTGGTATGCTACCCGCGTTTCTTCGCCACCCAGACACACTACCTGTGACTATCTAAAGGGGCAAAGCAGATGTTTCCCAAATCCATACGCAACTCTCTCATCGTCCTATCCTTATTGCTGTTCTTGACGGGCTGTATGGCCAAGCAGTATGTCGTTCACCCACCACCGCCGACGCTGTTGCCGGCCACCCAGCCCCCCCTCTCTTCGGCCACCGAGTCCACCATCAGTGTTCCTGTTCAGATGAACCTCGCGCCATTTCTAGCTACGGTCAACGATGAGAACGTCATTCCAAAAGTGTTCGATCAATCAGGTAACCCCATCAAGCACTCGAAAAGCGTGGAACACAAGTATTATGTGGAGCGGGATGATTTTACGACCGAACGTTTCGACTCCTACCAATCCATGAGCCAGGATCAAGGTGCCATGCTCCGCGATTGGTGGAAGGGAATCGACCTTCCGGGGACTCGCCTCCCCCTCACCGCTGAGCTTCATCCTCACCTCGGTACGCAGGCACCCACACCGACCGTCAAGGCACCCACCGACTGTGGCGCCGGCCAGGAGCGGTTGCGAAAAACAATGCTGCATACTGGTATCGCCATTGGCATGACTCCGAACTACGGTCTGTCCGCGTCCGTCACCGATGTGGCAGTGAATACCATTGATACGTGTAACGCTCGCATCATCACGACCGACCTTCCCCAGGACGCCAGGAATAGGTTGACGGACACGGTACGAGGCGGCCTTCAGCACGCGCTTGCGCGACTTGCTTCGAGTACGGTTCGCCCTCAAGTGGAAGAAGCATGGAACGGGTTGCGCGCTCCTATCCAACTGGAACCGAACACGTGGCTCCACCTCAATGTCGAAAAGATTAAACGAAATGAGTTCTCGATAGAGAGACAGAGTCTTCATGACACACTGCACATCATCGCCACGCCTGTGATCGTCTTCGGTTCCGAACCACCTGTCACCCCTGCAACACTTCCTCAACTTGATACTCAACCGGCTTCCCCTGGATTCCACGTCGTCGCCGACATCCCGCTGGACTATCCCTCGTTGTCCCAGTCACTTGCAGCGCGGTTGAAGGGAAAACGTGTCGCCGTGAAAGGAGACTTCATCCAGATCACTGATGCCGCCATTTTGGGTCGTGGAGGCAACCAAGTGGTCTTGCGCATAGCGTTTGCAGGAGATGCGACCGGCCACCTATATTTCGTGGGGAAACCTGAAATAAACACGTTGACACAATCCGTCCAGATCGGCGGCCTCCGTTTGGACCACGATTCCGAACAGTTCCTAGTGAAGAGCGGACCCGATTGGCTCGCCCACTCTTCCATTAGAGAACTCGTGATGGGTGAAACCGTCCTCGGTGTGACTTCGGCGACCGACCGCATGCGAGACTTGCTTCGAACGGCACTGAATCGATCAATCAATCAGACGCTCTCACTGCATGGAACCGTCGCGTCGGTGCAAGGCATCGGCGTGTTCGCCGATGTGAACTCGCTGTACGTTCGAGTGATGAGTGACGGATCGCTCAATCTAAAGGTTGAGGGCAAGCCCTAATCCCCATTAGCGCAGAAAGAACAGCCAGAGGTAGAGCGCGCTGAGAACGACGGAGCTGACCATGACAGGAAAGCCAAACTTAAAGAACTGCCAACAGGCAATCCGGTAGCCGGCCTTCCTGGCGATACCCACAAACACGACGTTGTAATCCACCCCGAACTCATGCCAGTAGAATACCTCTCCTTACGAGACCGCGCCGAACAATGCCACAATCGTTTTGTGGAGCCGCTCGGTCATGATGAGCGCATAGCACGCGCCGAAGATAAGTAGAGCCTGCGTCAGAGATGACATTTAGATCCTCGAACCACATTGAGAGGGATCATCGTACAAGCCTCCGCCTTATCCTGGGCCGACAGCGACAATGCAATCCGAGTCGTCTTTCTAGTATTTCATTCGACGACACTGGCGAGAACATTTTCTCCTTCCTAATCACGGCTGGAGCCATTAGGATAGGCCAATGTCTCTCGATCTGACCATTCAGCAGGATGATCTTGATCGTCTCATTACCGGCACTCACTGGGCCCCTCACACGGTTCTGGGCCCACATCCCACGACGATCGACGGTCGCCCCGGCTTCGCGATCCGGGCCTGGCTCCCCCAGATCAAGGAGGTTGAGGCCGTATCCGATTCCATCCTCAAACCTATGACTCGCATTCGTGAGGAGGGACTCTATGAGGCACTGTTTCCCGAGACAACACTTGCGCCATCTTACAAGCTTCGCGTCACAGGCCTTCACGGCACTGTCGATGACATTCATGATCCCTATGCTTTTCCACCGCTGTTGACGGATTTTGAACTCCATCTCTTTACAGAAGGAACCCTGTACAAGGCCTACAACAGTTTCGGCGCCCATCTCCGCACTGTTGAGGGCATATGTGGAGTTCATTTTGTGGTGTGGGCTCCCAATGCTGCCCGCGTGAGTATCATCGGCGATTTCAATGCATGGAATGGACTTTGTCATCCCATGGCGAGTCGAGGACCAACCGGGCTCTGGGAACTCTTCATGCCCGATCTACCGGAAGGCACTCTCTACAAATTTGAGATCCGGGCACGAGAACGCCACGATCTGTTGAGGAAAGCCGATCCCTATGCTGTCGCGAGCGAGCTCCGCCCGCGGACTGCCTCGGTCGTGCGTGACTTGTCCACCTATACCTGGCACGACGACACATGGATGGCGGCCCGATCCGAATGGGATCCGCTGACCGCTCCCCTCTCCATCTATGAAGTCCATCTCGGATCATGGATGCGAGTACCGGAGGAGGACAATCGCTGGCTGACCTATGAAGAACTCGCTGCGAAATTAATCCCCTACGCAAGGGATCTGGGCTACACACACCTGGAACTCATGCCGGTGACGGAACATCCGTTCGATGGATCATGGGGATATCAAGCCACCGGCTATTTTGCCGCCACCAGCCGATATGGAGATCCCACAAAGTTCATGGCGTTTGTCGATGCCGCGCATCAAGCCGGCCTCGGCGTGATCATGGACTGGGCGCCAGCGCACTTTCCTGATGATCCCCATGGATTGGCCCAGTTCGACGGCACACACCTCTATGACCATGCCGACCCGCGCCTCGGCTATCACCCCGATTGGCACAGCCGGATTTTCAACTACGATCGAGTCGAGGTGCGCACCTTCCTTTTGAATAGCGCCCTCTTCTGGTTGGACAAGTACCACATCGACGGATTGCGCGTCGACGCCGTGGCGTCCATGCTCTACCTTGACTACGGCAGACAGTCCGGTGAATGGATTCCCAATGAGTTTGGGGGCAAGGAGAATCTTGGAGCCGTCTCGCTCTTGAAAGAGCTCAACGTCGTCGTCCACCGAGAATTCCCCGGAGCCGTCACGATTGCGGAAGAATCCACGTCATGGCCTGGTGTCTCTCGGCCAACCTACACGGGAGGGCTCGGTTTTACGTTCAAGTGGAACATGGGGTGGATGCACGACATGCTGACTTTTTTTCAGCACGACCCAATCTACCGCCGGTTCCATCAGAACCAACTGACGTTCGGTCTGCTCTACGCCTTCAGCGAGAATTTTGTTCTCGCCCTCTCTCATGACGAAGTGGTGCACGGCAAACGAACATTGCTCGACAAAATGCCGGGTGATCTCTGGCAGCGGTTTGCGAACCTCCGGCTGCTCTATGGCTATATGTACAGCCACCCCGGTAAGAAAATGCTGTTCATGGGCGGAGAGTTCGGCCAGTGGCGGGAATGGAACCATGACACCAGCTTGGATTGGCATCTTTGCGAGGATGAGCCCCATCGTGGGCTACAACGTTTGATCCGCGATCTGAACCGAGTCTATCGCGAGGAGCCGGCTCTGCACGAGATCGACTTTGACTGGAGCGGATTTCAGTGGATTGATTTCAGCGACGCCGACAACTCCGTCCTCGCCTATATTCGAAAGGCAAAAAGCACGCAAGCGGCCATCGTCTGCTTGTGCAACTTCACGCCAATGCCTCGCCACCACTACCGCATCGGCGTCCCAGAACCCGGTTGGTATCGGGAGCTGATCAACACCGATGGGATCGCCTACGGCGGCAGCAACATGGGAAATGGCGGTGGCATTCACACCACTGAAACCCCGAGCCACGGCTTCCCATATTCATTAACGATCACCCTCCCGCCCCTGTCCATTCTGTTATTAAAACGATAGTCCGCTGACGAGCGATAGCACCCTATTTCCACACGACACCGCCCTCCTCATTCCCGTTGCGAGCAGATGGGTTCTAAGAAGAGAGTGTTCGCTGAGTGATGAGGAGAGTACTACCAATGCCGAAAGGGGCCTGAATCCAAATGTACGTAGCTTGAACGTTTGTAGGAGCCGACCCCTCCGTACTGCAGTTCGAGCGCGGCGTGGCGAAGCTTCGTGGTGGGAACACCGGGGATCAAAAGATCGATCGCTTGTCCTTGCATGTGTAAGCTGTTCTTGGCGACATGCCGGTCCGTCCGAACCAACATGGCGTTGTACTCGGGAGACCGAAAACCGGAAATTACATGAATCTCTTGCTGACTGCCGAGTTTCTTTTGCACCAAATTCACGTGCTCCAACACACGCACATCAATAGCTCCTACCTCACCCGTGTAATGGCAGCGCAAGAGATAATTCACATCATCGAGTGCCGTAAGATCATAGTTCCCATCTTCGTCTCGGTAGGTGACATCCAACCGCTCATTGGTCCACACATTCACCAGCGTCAACCTGCCCTCTGGAAGCTCACGAGCCTGCACTGGCTGCGGGCCGACTAACCGCCCACTTAGTAAAAGAGTCCCCACCAAGGAAACCTGAAGAAACGTGCGTCTGGTCCAGGCCCATTCAGGCTGATCTGTAATGTTCACTGAAACAACTCCCGAAAAAAGTGGACGATAATCATTGAAAGACCGTTTGGCCTTGTAACAAAAATCATAAATTTGGTCAAACAATTTGTCCTGAGTGGCGCTAAATAGGCTCATCATGCCAAAAAATGTATGCTTATGGATTCACTTAAACATTAGCTGTGTATGTTTTTTCATTCGAATTATAAGAACAAAGCACGCACGCCATCATCAAGCTACCTTGGAGATATGCCTTACATACATAATGGGGCCAATTGGACTTAATTTCATTTCCTCTCTTGCACCTACTCCAAAAATCATTTTCTTTCTAGACTGTTTCGAGGACGCCAGGTAAGATTAGAAAAAATCAGTAGAGCATGTTATGGCCACCATCCTAGTCATTGACGACGAACAATCTATTCGAGGACTACTGAAAGAGGTCCTTGTTAAAGCAGGACACCGCGTACTTGAAGCTGAGGATGGGCGCAAGGGGCTTGCGCTGTATCAGAAAGAGCCGGTCGATCTCGTGATTATGGACTTGTTGATGCCGGAAACGGACGGCCTTGAGGCCACGCTTCAGCTCACTCGCGAATATGTTGATGCCAGAGTGATCGCGATCACGGGAGCACAAGGCGATCACAACTTCCTCGATGTTGCGAAACTCTTCGGTGCACGTCGGGCCTTCGAAAAGCCGTTCGACATCAACAAACTCCTTGATGCAGTGAAAGAAGAACTTGCGGCCTAAGCCTTAAAGCAGGCTCCACCTCCCTCCGATCGAGTACTAGCCGAATTCTTTCAAGCGGTACCGGCAGGCAACAGGCCTCCCATCATAATACCCAAATAATCAACGCGTTACGATTTCTCCTCGTTGACGTTCACCAGCGTGAAGCATCGTGCATTATAATGATGACCTCGTATATATTGAGATAATCGCAGAGCTATTGGGATGATCGCACATGAACATTGAAACACCTCAAAGGATGACGCTCTTCTCAGGGCTGAAGCCAAAAACCGAAGTCCTTTGGTTTTTACTAGCCATCCTCTCTATCGCTCCCCTGCTCCCATTGAGCAATTTTGCAGGACACCCGCACTGGGACCTCATTCAGTGGATTCCATTTCAAAAATTTCAAACTTTCTAGGAACGTGCTGACGGACGTCATCGGCAACATCTTCTGGTTTATGGCGTTCGGATACCTACTACGCTACCAGTTAAGGGATGACTCAACTTCTCTCAGGACTATTGCAGTAATCACCGCCATCGCAGGCGGCGTCTCACTTTCGATTGAATTCTTCCAAGTGTTTTGCCATAGCCGCTTTCCTGCCATGACGGACGTGGTATGCAATGTGCTGGGTGCCGCTCTCGGTGGGTACCTTGCTGAAAAACAGCGCGCCACAACGGCTACAGAACTATGGCCAGCAATGTGGTTATTGAAAGTGATGGGTCAAAAACGATTCACTATATATCCCCGCCTTTACAGATAGAACCTCCCGTTGAATTAGAGTACCCCTTGGATCACGCTCACGCACTCAGTGTCTTTCGTGCAAGGCCTCGCATCATAGCAGGATCGGCATACCCCACTTCACTTAATGCATCCATGAGGTGTATGCCTTTCGAAGAAACCAACTCTCTTGCTTTCGTATAGCTCTTCTCACTAAACCGCGCAACCGCGGGCTGACCGTTCACGATCTGACAGGCAAGTACCTCTCCGTTCACCTCCAGCGTGCCACCTTGTTCGATAAGCATTTTTGTCTGTGCCACAGTGATACCATGAAGCTCGGCAAACTCTTGCAATCCACCGGTTTCGACAAGGCGTCCATCCGGCATGATACAGAGCCGCTTGAAATGCGGCGACCAGTCCTTTCGGAAATCGATGTACTTGATGTCGCCGCCCTTGGCGACGGCACGATCCAATGTTCGATAATCCAGCCCCAAATTTTTCTGCTGCAGTTTGGCTTGCAGCTCGCCTGGCAGCGTCCTCCAAAACACCTCCCACGCCGCATCGACCATTAAAAGCGCCCTAGATCGAGCCACTTGCTCGGCCTCGGCAAACTGCATGAGGTCCAGCGTCCAGGTTTGTTTCGGCCCTTGCCCGGCTGAATCAATCCGGCAGGCAAATAATCCTCGAGTGAGGATGCCACCGATTTGTGGATACACATAAGTTCCGCCTGTGGTCAGCAAGGTTGTCATCGTCTCAGGCGGGACGTCGTAGCTCTCGGACAGAATCTTGGCATGGGTAGAGAGATCCTCCGGCTCCGTCATCGCACACAGGGTGACATTTCCAGGGGCGTCAAACTCCGAATAGTCCTCGATGACGTTATAGAGCACCGTCCGTTTCGGTTTCTCAGCCTTCTTCTTGATCTTGAACATGAGTTACCTCACCAGCTGTCGAGCCTATGAACGAGGCCGTAGATGATCGTACGGCGGTAACATCTGCAAACGTCGATCTTCCACCGGCCCACCAATAGTGAAGTGATAGAGGGATTGCATGGCCAACTCCTTCACACCAATAGTCTCGTGGACCGGATCGTCGAAGAAACAACCGATTCCCGTCGCCCGCACTCCTGCCGCCTCCGACTCCAGATACAAGACCTGCCCGAGCAAGCCCGCTTCCCAAAACATGCGCGGATACCACCAGGCACCCCGTTCTCGCAACCTTCCCTCAAACTCAGCCAACATGCCGAATGAGAACGCGCTGTCACCAGCAATGTCTTGATGGCAACTCACCTGCACCGCCAGCTTGCGGGCATCGCCTTCGAGCAGCCAGTAGAGCGGGAGACCATCCGGACACTCCGGTGCAAGGGTCCATGTCAGCTCGGAATTCACAGCTTGTTGAATGAACGTTAACTTCTTCGGATCACGGACGAGGCAATAAAGCCCAGGCGTCAATCCATCCACCCGATGGACAAATATCAAGAGATGAATCGCCGGATCATAGGGCCACACATCCCACGGCATTGGCCTTTCCAACTGTGGCCGTTCAACGCAAGGCATAACTCGCTGCATCATCTGAAAAAACGTGCTGGCGGAAATTGACGTCTTGCCGTCGAACGACACAGCGCTTCGGCGCTGGCGAATGATTTGGCCAGCCGACGGGGCAGCGTCGTTCGTCATTCGCGACGTATCATTCGTGGGAGTCCTCGAAAGAGGTACCGAATGCTGCTCCGTTATACGCTTCCAACCTGCTGCCGCTGCTTCATCGATAATGTCCCAATGCACTCCGTGTTCACCACTTAACCGATTAGCCTTCCCATACCATATTCCGTCAGCCAACTCCTTCACGATGGTCGAATCCAGAAACAATGGCAACTTGGCCGCCTCTGACCAGTTGACAGCTGACGTTTGATGCATGACACGCCCGGGCCAGATGACAGCCAGACAATCAGGATGTTCGGCCTCAGCCTCTCTAAAGTCTCCTTTGCGATCTGTTCCGAGTAGCATGGCCACAGTGTCTTGATCCACCCCATCTACCAAGACCATCTTCCAGCCCAGCGTCGCTGCAGCGACCCGAGCCGACCCAATGGCATGTCCGACATCATGATTGCAGTAGCGAAATGCTCGCTCTCCATATTTCCATGCTTCTCGCCAATGAACCGAGGTCAGGCCGAAGAGGAAGGCGCCGGTTGGGAACGGAGCCAGCAAGCAGGCGAGTCGATCCTCAGAGAATTTTGCGCGTAATTCCAACCCATGTTCTCTTGGCGCATAGTGATACAGACCTGGTACCACATCAAGTTCGGCAATCCGTGGCAAAACCACGTACCCTTCCGTAGGATGCAGATTCCCTGACGAGGGATTACTCCGTAACGCCCATTCAGACTCCCCCGCCTTCTTCCACGCCGACAAGGCGAGTGCAAACTCAAACAATCGCGAAAGCGATGGCACACTGAGAGGCTGACAGGGAACGGCTCCTCGTTTGTAAATCGCGTCATAGGCAGGCGACAGCGGCTCTTCATCTGGCTTGAGTAATGGAAGTGGGATGAGCTGAGCACCCTCGAAGCGCCGAAACGGATCAGGCTGATTTGCCCAATCGAGATACCCTAGTGAGCGGGCATAACGATTGAAATGGTGCTTCGTCCTAACGTGGTAGCTGATCACCTGATCGGCAGGATCGGTGGATGCGGACTCGTCTGGTGCGAATGGAGACGATCTCTCAGTACTCATTGGAATAGCATGGGCAGTCTACAGAGCAAGTGGCTGTAATGTAAATGTCGGTCGTATGCGAGACTCATTGACCTCTGTTCCTTCCCCCCAGTATCCTCAGAGCTAGCCATATGCAATTCGACGCAGCCCTAGCCGCACAAGACGCATTCAGCCAATCCGAGCTTGAACTCGGCTCGGACTGGGACCACGCCGTTGAGCTCGAAGAGACATTTTCTTCCAATTTCGGTGCAACTGCCCGAGGGGCCTACGAGGAACTGCTGGCGCTCGCGCAACGCCATCCCAAGGCCCACTCGTTCCAGGCTTTCTGCATCTACATCACCTGGCAGCAGGTCACGGAAGAAACGATCGCCCATCATTTTCAGACCGGAATGAGACTATCCGAGGTCTATCTTGGCTCTGTGGATGGGAAAGAACAGCGAGATATCGACTACGTCACGGAACTGTATGAATCGTTCCGCGCAGGGTTGGGTCTCGAAGAAGAAGACGAGATTCAGATTGAGTTTCGAAAAGACACGCCCAAGGGTGGAGACTAGCGAGAATAGTGCTGAGAATTGAGCTTTGATGACTGAGTTAGGGATTTTCTGATGGGGAAAGCTGACCACTGGCAGCGAAGGGCTCAGGATCGGATTCGTCGAACCCACAGTGTGGACAAGGCATACACACTGGTCCGTCACAGCAGTGATAAATATATTCCCTTCCACATCGCTTGCAGTTCGTCTGTGCCATTGTTAGGTTCCCCACGGTAGCAAACTTTCCGGATCCCCTCAAGGTCCCGTGCATGTCGGATAACCATAAACATCGAGCACGGATTTTTCTCCATCGTGGAGATCTCGTTCAAGCTCGCTCGGCCTGGGAAGCGGCAGTCGCCGATGATCGAACTCCCGGTAATCAGCAAGCACTGTCGGACTCCCTTGGGAACCTCGGTAATACCTACGCACTCATGAACGATTTTCCACGTGCAGAACAGTGTTATCGGGAGGTGCTTCAGATTCAACGGACCGAGCGCAATCTCACCGCCGTCGCCCATACCTTGGTCAACCTCGGCAACCTGCTTATCGCATCCGACCATCCGGAGAAAGCCCGCCCCTATTATTTAGAGGCCATGGATTTTCTGCGCCAGTTACAAGACGACCGAGGACTCGGCATTCTCTACAACAACCTCGCATTGCAAGAGGCCCGTGACGGCCAGTGGGATCAAGCCGTGGCCTCATTTAAGCAAGCACTCGATCATCACCGAACGGTCGGCAACGAAGAAGGGCTCGCGGTTACCTATAGTCAACTCGGCAAATGCTATCTCGATCAAGGAGACCTCACCAGAGCTGAACGCTGCTTGAACAACGCCTCGGAACACTACATCAAACTCGGGAACGAACCGGCTGAGGCCGCCGTTCTCCGCCTGCTCTCGACGGTCTACGAGACGCGCCAGGACCATACTTCTGCTCGACGGTGTCTTGAGCGTGTGGTATCGCTCGACCAACGCTACGCCTTACCCGAGCTCCACAACGACTCCGCCCATCTCTCCATGCTGAGCAAATCCGGATAGCTCCCTTTGAGTTTCCGCTCCATCGCTCGCTCATCACTTGCATTCCACCGTCCAGCATTCTTTCATCTCCCAACAGAGAGCGAACCCCGCGCAGTACCAGACAGAATTCAATCCTCTGCTATCTTTGAGGCAGCACGTCTGAAAGCCTGTTAATCAAGTTTCATCTCACATAAGCCGACAAGATATTGACCTGGAGATCGTATGGCTTCGCTCGTTCGACGGTTATCAGCCCTGGTATTCGGAACCATAATGACGGCTTCCTTCGTCCACGCTGGAGAGGTCTCCCCCACGATCACGGTCGGTACGCAGGAGGTCGGACTCACCGCCGGCTATATGTTCTCGCATCGCCTGACCCATCTGCACAAGACCCAACAACACGGACCGGCGCTTATGCCATCCTGGATGATCACCCTGACCGATCCAGTGGGTGACGGCTGGTACCGCGGGCAAGTCTCGCTCGGCGCGGAGATGGTCTACCTGGAGTTCCGAGAACCGTTGCTGACGCATGGAATCGGGTTCACGCCACGGATCAAGTACACCTTCGTCGCCTTAGGTCGGCTGCGGCCCTATGCGGAATTTACCGGCGGACCGTTCTGGACCGATCTGGGGGGCCGGATTCGGGAACAAGCCAACGAGTTCAATTTTATTTTGTCGGGTGGCGTGGGTGTGTCCTGGTTCATCACACCACAACTCGCCTTCAATACAGGATATCGCTTCCATCACATTTCTAATGCCGGTACTGCCTTCCCGAATCTTGGTCTGAACGCGAGCCTTCCCTTTGCGGGGTTTTCATTCTTTTTTTGAGGAGACGGCGATCATGACAATGAACATGTTCCGATGGTCGATCCTGAGTCTTGCTGGGTTCGTGCTGTGCAGCATAACGGGATGCACCAGATGGATCGACGTCAAACCACCCTCTGCCGATCCTAAAGAGGCCATGACGCACTCACTCCCCAATGATGAACGAGTCCCACTCGTAACCAACTCGTTTCGCCTCTCAAGGAACGGGTCCTCGCAATATCCCTCCGTCGACCTCGAGCGGCAGATCTTAAGCAGCGTCCGAGAAACCAGTCTGTTTTCGACATTGATACCGCTGGGAGAAAAGTCCGATTCACTGGGAGACAAGGCGGTCTCGGCGCGCATCACCATCGAGGAAACCATCGAACCTCACTCCTGGCTCTCGGCGTTCAAAGGCATCGTCATCGGGGGATCCATGTTTCTCCTCTCGCCCTTCATTGACCTCGAATATGGATATGCCGCAACAGTCGCCCTGGAGCTCGAACGTTGGGATGGTCAAGTCAAACGCTACGAGGGCCGCTCATCCGGCACGGTCTATTACAAACTCTTCGGTGCCACACCGGTCATGATTGATGAGCTCAAGGGACACGTGACGGAAGCCTGCCTCACAGACCTGACTCAACAGCTCGTTCGAGACACCAATTTCTATATGGCTAGCAGCGCCCCGCTCCTGGACACCGGCATTCGCACGGTGACTGTGAAAGCCAAAAGACCCGCAACCACACACCCCACCCGTGCTCTTGTTCCGGTCACGACCCCATAGGAAGACTGGTTCGTTCCCTCACCCAATGATCTCATCTGGCCGATTCAGCTGTTCTGGTGGTATAGTACCGCTTGATCACTGGAACCAAGATCCATGGACATTGATGCGTTTCGTCAGATGGTCGCCAAGAATCCCAAGGGATTTCTCGGCCGCTATGGGCTCGGGAATAAGATTCTTCAGGAAAACGGCAGCGTTGAAGAAGCGGTCGAGCATCTGACGGTCGCCACACAATTGGATCCGACCCATGTGGCCTCTCACCTGGCTCTCGGCCGTGCGTTAATCCGACTGGGCAGGAATGCCGAGGCCAAGCCTGTTCTCACTGCTGGTATCGAGGCGGTACATTCTGGACGATCCAACGGCGGCAAGGACCTTGTGCCCGAGATGCAGGAGTTGCTACGGTCGCTATAGATAACTGCACCTCTACTCTTAGTCTTATCGACGGAAGGAGTCTCTCCGTGAACCTCGACGATGCCAGAAAACGAATTGAATCAGCGGTCACGCAATATGGTCAACACGCTGCCCCGGCCATCGACCTTGTCATGGCCGAAGTGCGGTCTGACATGGGGGCCGGCGCATTCAATGAGTTGGTTGACGAGTTCGATCTTGAGCTGACATACAATATCGCTCCAATGGAATCGGATCATTCTACTAGTTGAGGTAGACTCCTCCTGCACTATCGTTCACTCGTGATTCTCACACGCTCCTGCTTATGCCGCTGATCTGGGCTGCTATCTCAGGACATGGATTTGGTCACGCCGCGCAAGTCGTGCCGGTGCTCAATGCACTAGGCCGTCTCGTTCCGAACCTTCGAGTTCTTCTTCGCACCACCGTTCCCGCATCATTCTTCACAGATCGCCTCACGATTCCCTGGGAAACAAGCGCCGTTCAGCAGGACATCGGGTGCATTCAGAACGGCCCCATGACGATCGACGTGGAGGCCACCTGGCACCAACATCACCTATTCCATGGCACTTGGAATGATCGCCTTCAAACTGAGATTGACGCCATGCATGCTGCCGCTCCAGATCTTGTCTTGGCCGATACTCCGTATTTGGCTTTGGCAGCGGGAAAGAAAGCCGGCATTTCCACCGTCGCACTCGTCAGTCTTACGTGGGACCTTGTCCTATCCGAGTACCAGGCCCCTCCAACGATCGACGGTCGGGCAATCATCCAGTCGATTCGACAGGCCTATGGCGCGGCTAACCTGGCGCTACGAATCATGCCGGCTCCTATCATGACGGTCTTCAAACAATTGATCGACATTGGACCGATTGCCGAACCGGCTCCTTCAGCTCGTGAGCAACTCACCGAGTTCCTTAGGCTAGCGCCTGGAGAACGCACCGTGCTCATCGGATTCGGCGGTATTCCGTTGGACTCACTCCCGTTCGACATACTGGAATCGCTCACCGGCTATCGATTCCTTTTCGACGGTTCGATCCCATCGACAAGCAGGCGATTCGTTTCTACCAAATCTCTCCCGTTTTCGTTTAAATCGTTGTTGGCCTCGGTTGATGTCCTCATGACCAAACCGGGCTATGGGACATTAGTGGAAGCCGTGGCACTGCAAACACCTCTGGTGTATGTGCGACGGTACAACTTTGCCGATGAACAACCGCTGGTGGATTATCTGCATCGGTATGGACGAGGGGTAGAACTTTCGATGAGCGATTTCGAAACAGGTAAATGGGATCTGACGCTCACGAAGGCCCTCGAGATGCCTGTGCTTCAGACGGATCCACTTCCGCCGACCGGGGGAGCAGAAGCCGCAGCCCTTATCGCACCATACTTTCTGGATGGTAGGAAATAAGATGTGCGTATCCTAATCCTCTGCATCAGAGTCTTCGACAGCATCAGCACCTGCATCATTACGTTTCTCTTCCGCATCCAACAGCTACTGACCGGTATGCTCCCGGCCGTTGCATTCCCCGATGAGCTCACTCGGTATCTACACTGCACGTGCCTCTTTTTCATGGACTGTCGCATGTCGTGAAAATCTTTCCCGCACTCCCCATTCCTGATAGCGTTCTGGCGATGCTAGGTCCCACGAAGAGACAGGAGCAGATGCTGGCCTGGCTGCTTCAGAAGCTGGTGACGACGGAGTCCTTCCCGGAAGTCGGCCATCTCCTGTTGTTCCTCACGCAACCCGACAGCAATAAGCTGAGTTTGCTCAAGCAGCGGCTTTTCCCTTCCACAACATTCCTTTCCTACCGGTATGGTCCGGCAGGACAAATCCGTCCCTGGAAGACGAGGCTCTCGCACCTCTATCACCTCACGACCGCTGCACGTGATCTGATTCGACGGGTGCTTCATCGGTTCACCACCACACCAGTACGCGGTCCGCTATGATCACTCGCCTACTTAATCCATCAACTGCCTCAACCAGCTTCTCGGCAGAGCGGTTACCGAAAGCCGTGCACAAACTCGTCCTGCAGGAGGTGATGGCGCCGATCATACATTCGGAGAGTATGGCTCCGAAGATTCAGAAAGGGGACGAACTCGAGCTAGAGGATGCGACCGAACTTCAGATCGGCGATGTCGTCTGTCACCGAATTCATGTTATCGAAGACCCCTGGCTTTTTCTGCGAGGAAACGCCACGACCGGTCCATACGAAAAAGCCGACATCTGGCAGGTCGTCGGGCGGGTCGATTGGGTCTTCCGCGATGGGAAACGGCGTGACCTTCGCCAGCCTCGATTGTCACTCATGGGAATGCCGGATGAGTCTATATGGGGTGCGGCTTGGCCGTGGAGTTCTCGACAAACAAGAGCGCTCATCGTGCGGTTCATGAATTCGATCGCTGGAGTGCCTGGTATCAAGGGCATTCTCCGCAGCATCCTCCGAAGGCTGATGACAATCACAATTATGGAGCGAGCGGCGCTGCAGTCCCTGGACGGGTACGTGACACGAGACCAGCTCCGTCTCGATCAGCTCACACAATACTTGTCGACCTCTACTGGCAGCGATATCCTATTGATGGTTCATGTCGGTCCAGCCTATTGTGGGATCTGTATTCCGGATCCCTGGCGCATGCGGATTCGCCCATTCCTACGCCCTTTGACCACCGCGCTTGTCTCGAAAGCGATTGAATCGTGCCATTCGGTTCAGCCCTCACTTCACTCGATCCGGTATTCAACAACGACTACCAAAAATCAATAACAATTCCTTTTTTGCACTCGTACGAACACGCATTCTTTTTTGCGATTTCTTCGTGGAGCGAATCGAGGGTGCTATAGTGTGGACCGGTTCATGGATCACCACGTCAATCTCCTCAAGCCACGCGCTATGGACACAGCGTCTCAGTTCGCCGCCTCGACTATTGATCCCAAACTCGTGGCCCGAGTCGCCAAAGGAGAGCAACCTGCCCTGAGCCAACTCTACGATCAATCCAGTACCGTTTTATTCAGTCTGGCATTGCGCATCCTCGGCAACCGCGAAGAAGCCGCGGACGTCCTCCAGGAGATCTATCTCGACGTCTGGAGAAAGGTCGTTCGTTATGATGTCAGTCGAGGCACCCCCATTGCCTGGCTCATTACACTGACACGCAGCCGGGCTCTCGACCGATTGCGGACACGCGGCCCTCGTACTCCCCGCCACATCAGCTCGTCCATCGACGATGCCCGGACGAGCCCATTCGACGACCGCCAGAGCGATCCGTTTGATTCACAGACCGACCAAGCATTACGACACCTGATCAGAGGGGCATGGGCGACCTTGCCGCAGAAACAACAACAAGCGGTTGAGCTGGCCTACTATGAGGGCCTGCCCGATACAGAGATCGCGGCACGGCTCAATCAGTCGGTCGAGGAGGTGAAGACCTCCATCGTGCTCGGCATGGCGCACCTCCGCGAGGCATTGCACTCATATTGGGCACAGGATGAAGCGGTATGACACATGACCAGTTAGAAGCCGCTGTCCCCATATACGCCGCCGGAGCGCTCGAGCGGGTTGAGCGACGGGCATTGGAGGCCCATCTGCTTTCAGGATGCAGCTCCTGTCACGCGACGCTGAAGGAGTATCAGTCGGTGGCGGTGACGTTACCGTTCGGACTCACCATCACGCCTCCTCCTCGATCCTTAAAAGGCAAGATTCTGTCGTCCCCTGTGTCGTCCCCTGCCACTGAGTCAGAAACCCAATCACCCTCTCAACCAAGCCTTCAGCCGGGTGAATGGATGAATCATCTCTTCCCACCGTCATCCCCACCGGCCACATCATTCGGGTGGGCGTTGGGAACAGTCATCGTGGTGGTTCTGATCATTCTGGTGTTTTTTGGATGGAACTCCTCCACCCACATGGCCGAAGACAGGGAGAAGTTAGCTCAGCTGCAGTCTCAAGCGGAGGAAACGAGCGCTCAGATGGCGGTGCTCCAACAGCAGCTCAATGAACGAGCGGAACTACTCGCTCAAACCCAGGAAGAACTGCAGCGCCGCATGGCTGAACTGGCAGAAGTACGAGATCAGTTGATTCAGCGAGAAGCCGAGCTAGAAGAGATAAAGGCTCAGCTGCCTCAACGACGTATCAGACCAATGCCCATGCCCTAAATGCTACGGGTCGTCACCAGCTCGTCAATTTTCCTCACTCCTGTCCCTCTCTCCAGCTCCTATGCTAGCATGCACCGTGACTATCAAGGACTCCACGACATCACCGTTGCTGCAGCCAGAACCGCTGGATTCCTACTACATGGAGCTGGCTCTCCAGCAGGCAGCTCTCGCCCCGCAGGCAGGGGAAGTCCCCATCGGCGCAGTCCTCGTGCACAACCACGAAGTGATCGCAGCGGGTCACAACTACCGAGAAATATCACAGGACCCCACGGCTCACGTGGAGATGGTCGTGATCCGCAAAGCAGCCGAACAGCTCCGAACGTGGAGACTCACTGACACCACGCTCTATGTCACGCTCGAGCCTTGTCCCATGTGCGCCGGAGCGATCGTACAATCTCGCATTGCGCGGCTTGTGTTTGGGGCCTGGGATCCCAAAGCTGGTGCCTGCGGATCGATCTTTGATATTCCAGCCGAGCGCCGGCTCAATCACCGAGTCCAAGTAGTCGGAGGTCTGCTCGAACAAGAGAGCCGTGAGCTCCTCCAAACATTCTTTCGAGCCAAACGCGGTGCTCTTTCGGAAAGCACCAGTCCTACGAAAAGAGCCTCCTAGCACGGAAGCACAACTAGCAGACTACCGTGGCAATGGAAGAACCACCTGACAACAGCCCCCACGTTCCTCGGTCACCAACGGGACACTCCATCGCCATCTGAGTTTCTGGAACAGTCTGACCCTTGGCTTCACCATGGTGTCTCCGGTCGTGGGACTCTATGCCATTATGGGTGTGCAGACGTCCGTCACGGGAGGCGGTTGGTTTGTCGCGCTAGCCATCTGCCTCATCATGCAGCTCTTGGTGGCCACGGTGTAGCGGAGCTGGCGTCACAGTTTCCCATCGCGGGAGGGGCCTATAAATGGGCACACCATCTAGGGGGCCTATCACGGGACAGTTCTCCGGTGTCATCTATGTCACCTCGACCATGGCGATGCTCACCACCACGGCTGCGATATCACCAGACGCACCCTGGTGGAAACTCTGGGCTGGGCTGTGCCGTTAGTCCTGGAAAGCATTCTTGGGATTACAACGCTGTATGTGCTGATCGGCACCATCCAAAGACCTGCGTTGCCCGACTCATCCTCGCGATAACGGCAACCTCTGTCATCCTCAGTTCACAACCCCCTAAGGAGCTTTGTAACTTGCAATCGGAGACCCGACACTTGCGATCTTAGCTCGTGGAGCAAAGTCACGTGTATCCCCTATCTATTTTCTTCAAAGTGAGCAATATTGACCAGATTGCTAAAAGCTGATCAGGCATAATTTTATGCAAATCAAAGTGGGTTTCTCTGAGGGAGCCAGGAAGCTGAATCGCTACTGCTCGATGTAGTCTTGTCACAGCAAGAAGGCCGTGTACACCAACATGTACAATTTGAACCATTCCATATTTGGAGGCAGGCATGCTCGTATACCTTATTCACGTTCGCGATCCACAGTTCTACGCACTTCCTGCTAAAACACGCGCCGCCAACGGCAATGTTCGCGTGATGGGGTTCCCTCCCATCGGCATCATGTCACTGTCATCTGTTATCAAACAGGCAGGCCATGAATGCGTGATGTTCGATCAGGCCAATCCCGACACCCCGAACCAAGTCATCATCGACCGGATCAATCAAGAACAACCGGCGCTGGTCGGCCTTAGTTTTCTCAGCACCACCAGCTATCCCTACGCGAAGATGCTGGCGCGTGAAATCCGCGCGACGAATCAGAAGGTAAAGCTCGCGTTCGGCGGCGTCTTCGCCAGCCTGAATGCCCCGCTCGTGAAGTTGCAATGTCCTGAAGTCGATTTCGTGTGCCGCGGCGACGGCGAGCAGTTGCTGCTCGATCTGCTGGCGAACTTTGATAACCCGCAAGATGTAGCTAGTCTCACGTGGATGAAGAACGGGCAGGTCATCCAAAATCCAAACCGCGCCATGGAGCGGCAGCTCGATCAGTGGCCCTTTCCGGATCGCGAGAGCCTGCAACTCGACTATGTCGAATCCATGCCGCTGGATGTCCCGGTCGTGCTCTCGATGAGACGGTTCACGACGATGCAAACGTCTCGGGGATGCCCCTGGCCCTGCATCTTCTGCGACATCCCGATCTTCAACGAGGGGAAGTGGCGTGCCCGCAGCCCACAGCATGTGGTCGCGGAGCTCAAATATCTCGAAGGACTCGGCTATGAGTCCGTCGGCTTCGTCGACGATCACTTTCTGCTCCAGCCCAAACGAATTGAGGCGATCTGCAACGGGATCATGGAAGAAAAGCTCTCCATTCGATGGGGCATCGAAGGCCGTGTTGATTCCGTTGCCCAACATCTCTTTCCGGCCATGGCCAAGGCCAATTGCGGCGCCATGATGTTTGGGATCGAGAGCGGCAGCCAGAAGATTCTCGATCGCTTGAAGAAGGAACAGACCCTGGATCAGGTCACGACCGCCGTCAAGAATGCGAAAAAGGCCGGCGTGGAGATCGTGCACGGTTTTTTCACGGTGGGCAATCCGGACGAGACGATTGAGGATATGGAGGCCACCTTCGACTTCGCATCAAGACTTCCACTCGATACCTTCGGATTCAACCGGCTCTGTGTCTATCGGGGTACACCCTTGTGGCAGGAATATGTGAAACGCGGGTTGGTGAACGAAACCACGGATTGGTATAAGTATTTCAAATGTTCGGAAATTGATCCGACCTGTCTGTCCGGCGAAACGATCAACCGCGTGCGACAAGACGGGATTAAAAAGCTCTTCGTCTATAAGCTCATCCATTACCCCCGCCAGACCTTTCAACTCCTCCAGCGCTTCTTTCGGTATATGCCGGTCCGAGATGTGCTCTATCTCCTCCTCAAACCGTTCATGGGCCAGAAGAAAGGCGCCACGAAGGCTGAAGTCGTCTCGCGCTTGGTCGAGCACGCCGACATGAAAGATGCCGCAGCGCAGCTGACCCAGGTGGCGGATGAGATGCTCCACAACGTCTTTGAAGCCTCCCGTCTCGAACGCCAGCGGATTCAGCAAGCGGCAGAAGGATCGCGCGAACTGCCGATGGTGCAAAGCAGATAGGTCCTACGCGGGCGTTCCATCTCCACAGAGCGTATCGTTCTTCTACTTTACGGCTGGTACTTGCTATCTGCGCCCAGTTGGTTGGCGATCAGCCTCCTTAACCAATCCACTGCACCACCTGCTTCAACCTCTTGACGTCATTAACCGGTCAGCATAGTATCTACCGTGTATCTACATCGGAGGCATGCATGAAAACGACAGCGCAGAAGTGGGGCAACAGTCTGGCAATTCGAGTCCCGAAAAGTGTCGCCCAGCAAGTCGGGCTTAAGGAGCAGGATGATTTGGAAATTGAGGTGCAGGACGGCAACGTCGTCTTGAAGCCCCATGTCCGGCGTGTGTATCGCCTCGAAGACCTCGTCAAACAGATTACGCTGAAGAACGTGCACGGTGAGGTTGAGACAGGCACCTCGGTCGGCCGCGAGATCTGGTGATGAAGAAATCAGACTATGTTCCTGACCGAGGGGATATCGTGTGGTTGCAATTCAACCCACAATCCGGTCACGAACAGGCTGGACACCGGCCTGCGCTCGTGCTCTCACCGGCCAGTTACAATCGAGCCAGCGGGTTGATGCTCTGCTGCCCTATGACCAGCCAGAAGAAAGGCTATCCATTCGAAGTCGTCATCAGTGACGATCCTCACCAAACGAGCGTGGTGCTGGCCGATCAGGTCAAGAGCTTGGATTGGAAGATTCGCCAAGCCGTGAAGAAAGGGACTGCATCGTCAAACGTGGTAATGGAGACACTGAGCAAGCTCCAAACCTTACTGTAGCCAAGCTGACGTCGCCAACCGATGCTGACGAATGCATCATCCTCTCCCGCCGCATCGACCACATGACAGATGATCGACAAGCTGGGTCAGATATCTGGAGGCAGAGATCGAACATGAATCAGGCGACATCCAAAGAGCTGCTCACGTGCATCCGAGAGGCAGAACACATTCGACGTAGCGCGCTCAAACCAAGCCTAGGTGGTACCTGCCGCCTAGCCAATGTTAAAAGTGTCAGTGCAACTTTGGCATGACAAACTGAGTTTGCACTGATGAGCGGCGTGAGCGTGGCAATGCTACGAATTAAGTCACTACTCACGCTTGATCACTACTACGTATGGATATGGACGCTGAAAAGTCCTTTTGGGCCACGATGACTCACGGCGAAAAGCTGTTCTTCGTCGTTGCAAACGGCAATGCTGCCAGCTTTGCTTACGAGCGACTTCAACTACACCTCGAAGCCGCTCGCGTCCAAATGTCGCGAATCGAGGAAGCAATTCGGCGGTCACAGTCTTGGCCGCCCGAACCGAGCAGTGGTGCATCCCAGATCGAAATGCGCGATTACATCCGGCAGGGCTCGTCTCGGATGGCCTGGGGCGGCTGCAGAAACATGCTCGAAACGTTGGTGGGCCAGCCTGAAATGCTAGCGGCGAAGAGAGTCTTCGATGGGTACCGCAAGGAGTTCGATCACTATGTGGCCGGTCGCAATAGCTTCGAGCACTACCATGATCGTTTGCCAGGGCGACGCGATGAAGACCGGGTAAGGGAGATACAGCCCGATCCCAACGCTGGTGCGCACCGAGTCTATTCAGGGTTCCGCGAGTGCAAGTACGTTCACTCGGACATGGCGTGGGATATCTCCCGTAACAGCCTGGCACTCCTCGAACGAATCGTCGAGGAAGTGCTCAGTGTTGTTGACGCAACCATTGATGAAGGCTTCTTGCGCAAAGGCATGTCGGCCTAACAGGTGCTCGAATCCGGTGTTGCTCGGGTGCAATCGTGAAGCGCTGCGGCTGAAGCTCGATCGTTAGCTGGACCAGCAAGGAAGACCACTAAAGAATGGCCGAGCCAATCTGCGCATACTGTGGAGGCAAAGCGACGACGAAGGATCACGTCGTGCCGCGTGGACTATATCCGCTCTCAAAAGCAGGCTCGCGTGTACAGCGGATAACGGTTCCCGCCTGTTCACGATGCAATAGCGGTTGGGCAGATGACGAACCTCATTTCCGAACCGTCTTGTTGCTTGCTGGCGAAGCGAACCCCATCGTGAGAGAACTCTGGGAGGGTAAGACGCGCCGAAGCTTCTTGCAGCCAGATGGTGGTCGCCGGAGGCGTCACGTCGCTCAACTCCTGATTCCGGTCGAGCTACCTGAAGGCGAAAGATACAAGATCTATCCAGCTGATGACCATCGATTTATGCGCATCTTGAGGAAGGTCATCCGCGGACTGTGTCATCATCACGGCTTGCTGCCTGTGGTTTCCGACGACCAAGTTTGGGCTGACGTCCAGCGGTACCCCATACCAAGCGAGCTCTTTGATGAAATGGCGAAAGCTCATGCGATGCCAGATATCATCGAGTATCGATACAACCACGTTCAAGCCGACGACATACATTCAACATGGCATCTCCGTTTCTTTGAGAGAACTCCCTTCTATGCAATTGTGTTCGACACTGCGCAGGCAAGAGAAGTGGCCCTCACGAGTGCCAATCTGGGGGCCAGCTAACGATGCGAAAGTAGCATAGAAAATGGCGTCTATCTCGAAGCCTCCTGTCAAGAGGTAGATCGTCTCGTCCCCGCTTCACGCGGTGAGTGAGGTGGTGAGGTCAGTCCGCAACGCTTTCAGTAAGCAGCCTACGCACGTAACTGAGTCGCGTCCTGGTTGTCCTCGTCAGCGATATAGGCTTTCACCTGGTCAACTCCAGTCATCCACCAGAGTTAAAACCAAAAATCGATCTGCAACGAGGGTCCACTCCGAATCACTGGCACCTCAGTAACTCTAGACAATCATCAGTCATCGACCAGGCCAACCCTACATGGAACAGAATGTCTGGTTGCATGGCTGCACCGTTTCTATTCATGGCTCATGTCCGAGACTGCCTATTCCCCCACGCCCAATGGTAAGAGCAAGTTTGGAGTGGAAGCTTGGCCTAATCGTGAGCTCGGAGTCATGCTCAAATTAATTGGCGAGCTCAAAGTTTGCCACTTCGTCTTCGGTCATAACAGCCATACCAAGTCCGTGAGGCATCACGCGATCAAAGGTGATCAAGTGACCTGTTGGACATGTCCAACAGGTCTCCGACTCCCTATGAGACCATGGCCTACTCAAGCTGAAATGGAATGGTGCGAATGAGACCGATCATCATTCGCCGAAGTAACCACTTCTTATCGATCCAGGATCCCTACAGCTTAGGAAAGACTGGCCATGTGACATCCCAGGCTTATAAAATTCTGGAGTCTTTATAGATGATCTATCCACGAATGCTGAGGTGAGATGCAGAATATCAGCAGTTAGTACTCATCCTTGTTTCAACAGTCGAGATGAGATTTGCCGTGACATACCTGATGGATGATTGATGAGGTCGAACGTGATGCGCGAAGGAGATAAGCGCAGCGCCGTCTTCCTCGTGTAGGCATAAGTCAGACTTCTCCGAAATCGTAATGCCCATAAATGCGCACAAAGGCGGCAGGGAAACTCTCCACGATTCCCCACGCGTGTTACAATGAAAATTTGATCACGCCTGGTTCCAGAGATTCAATCAGACGAGACCAAGAGGACCAGCTCACACACGACGAACCACTACCACTCAAAACAACATCGCACGATCACGACTTCGCGTGATCTCATCAGAGAGCTGTCTGAAGGATAGTCCGTTCTGAAGGTTCAATTGGTTGCGCTGAGCAACAGTGTGAAAATACATCCAGACACAGATCAACCTGCGACACCGTGATCTAGCTCCTACTATCTACCTTCCTCGCATACATCCACGCGAGCATCGATCAGATTACCGCTCGTTCACGACACCGACCTAATGGTGCCTGACAAACATACGTGGCGTGCAAAAGAAGAATAGATTGAGTCTCGGCAATTGGCATCAGCACGATGCCAATCCCATGCACCTCGGTACACTATTTCAACCTGAAGCCATGAAAGAGCCGAGGTTCCAAAACGCGCCGAGACTGGATCAGACGTTCAAGACCTGATGCCCTTGAGAGACCAACAGAGAGCACAACACAGGATCCTATTAGCTGACCGTACAGCCTGTGACGGATCATGCTGTAGGGTGCAGGCCATTCCTGTGGAGCGAAGCGTGCTAAGAATTGCGAACATTTGAGAAACTCATAATGGATGTTGTTGGACATGTCCAACAACATCACCACCGGACTCATATAAATCAATGACGAATTCTGCTGGATAGCCGGAATGGATTGGGACAAACTTCAGAAGCTAGAGCTGAGGAAGCAACTGCGGTGTAATAGAAGACTCTGTCCATCCCCCTCCCCGCCTAAGACGGATGAGGGGGATGGATGAATGGAAGTTACTGGAAAATGATTTGCTCAATTTGACATTGCCGAGCAGGCACTTCCTCTTGCTTCCCATCCGAAAAATTAATGATCAGATGATTAGGTTGCTGTGGTGCATGATGCAAGTCCACCGTACCCGATCGATCCTGAAAGATGACGATCAACGACGGCATCGTTGCCGCTGAACTGATCGGTTGCTCCTCTCTCACCTGCTCAACTTTCGGAGAAGCATTTTTTTGTTTTTGTGGACCCCTGAGCTTGGCGGATAAGGCCGACACGGTCGCCCGAGTAATCTCCTGATCGGTGGCACACCAACGCTCAACTTCCTTAGGAAACTCCTTATGCAGATTCCGCAAATCGTAGAGCGTCTTAGCTGATGAACATTTCCCTGATGTGTAAATCTCATCGATACAAGCCGGTGGATCGATGAGTGCTAAATGATTCGTGACCATCGACCGATTGACGCCAAGCAGTTCGGCAATTTGGGCCTGCTTCTCTCCCTCGTCCATCTTCCGCTTGATAAATATCGCCAGCTCACGCGGCTTCAGATCTTCCCGCTGCAAATTCTCAATGACTTGTTGGTAGTCGGTGTGCGACCGATCGACGAATGCTGGAATCGTGGCTTTCCCGACAGCTTTCGAAGCTCTGAGGCGTCGCGCCCCGAAATTTAGAATCCATCGCTTCTGCTCCGTGGGGTGCGGACGAATCGAGATCGGCGTTTTGACTCCGTGCAGCCTGATACTATTCTCCAATTCCTCCATACTCTCCGCGCTAAATTCTTGGCGTGGCTGACCAGGATCTTCATCAATATCCTTGACCTGAATTTGAAGCGGACGCCCCAAGACTTCCGCCGTCACGGTTCGTTCTTTGGCGACTGGATCAGGAACTGGAACAGGCGCCGTACGATCAAGAGCCGTAAGATCCAGTGTCGCGGTCATTGGTTTTTTCATTCTGTTACCCCCATCGTATGAGCAACCTTCTGAAAGATTGGTTTGAGATGCATCCACGCATCGCGTGAACTGGTTTTCTGCAAAGTCCAGATCGGTGCCCCCATCGCCTGGGCTTCAGCCACAGCCGTGCGTGAGGGAATGGCGGCCATACGTCCATCGTCCAATCGGATGAAGAGCGACGCAAAGGCTGCACTGAGTTGTTCCATATTGCCACGTTGAAATGGAGTGGGCTCCACCAGATTCGGGAGGAGACCGATGAATCGGAGCTCTTTATTCAGCGTACTTTGTATCTTTAACACTTGCGCCCGTAACGCGGCAATGCCATCAACGGCCTCTTGGTTCAATTGAATAGGAGACAGCACGAAATCACCCACCACGAGCGACGCGAGCACACGAATATCGGGATTCGGATTTGTATCAATGATGGCGACATCAAACCGGTCATCCATTTCATTGAGGAACAGTTTCAGATTCGTCGCGAACTGGTTGTGATCTTCTTCTCGTCGCTCAAGTTTGAGAAGATCCCCATGAGACGGAATCACCACAAAGTTCCCATCCTCAATTGTGGTGACAGGATCAGTCAACAGTTGATTCGCCGTGACCGCCGAGATAGTGGCCAGTTTCGAGGTGATGATGTTTTTTGACGTATTCCCCTGATGGTCTAAGTCAATGATCAAGACCCGCTTCTTGAGCAGTTCGACGAGAAAGTACCCCAGTTGGCAGGCAATTGCCGTTTTCCCCACGCCACCCTTCTGATTGGCTAAGACCAACGTTTTCATCAACGCTCTCCTTCTTCACGGATTTGTGAATGCCGCCCTCTTCAGTTGCTTCATTTTCGGAATGACCTGCGTCACGAATCCATTGCCTGCATGACCCTGTTTTTGGCAGATTGCAGTGGGGCACTCAGGACTGACAGATTTCATCACAGCCTCCATTGAGGGCTGCCACCCGACGACACTCGTCTCTTGCTCAAGATGCTTCATGGAAACGACCATCTCGTGAAAACTGAGCACTACGTGAAACAACGTGCTTCATCAAATCTGTCCTGAAAATATTCCCCCCTCCGTTTCTGAACGGAGCAGTATCCTAGGTAGTGAGAATTGTCAATCATCTTCCTCCATCAGGGGAACCGATCAACCTCGTGCGACCGGCAGAGATCAAGAGTAAAGGCGCCACTGAAGCCGAAACAGCCTCGCGCATGGTCGAATACGCCGACATGAAAGATGCGGCAGCGCAGCATCCCTAGGTGGAGGATGAGATGCATTACGATGTGCTTGTGGCTTCGCGCCTCGAACGATGACGGATTCAGCAAGCGGCAGACATCTCACGCGAACTGCCTGAGATCAAATCTCGGTAGAACTCATGCGATTACATTTCAGATGTGATTGAAAAATATAAAATGATCTTGGTTTGTTATCGCTTGGTTCTATTGATCTTCATCAAATCCAGAAGAGAAGCGGCAAGATCGATGAGTGCTCCAGTCTATACACGGCCCTTGACATCCTCTCCTACAGCGTATAATCAGGCGCCCTGTTTGGATGAGACTAGATCGATGACACTGAGAAACCTGGCCTGGCAGATTGGAACGATGCTGAGAGCTTTCGACTCTTCAACCTTCGTTCTTGCCTACTTACTTCTTGCTGGCTGCTCGCTCATCGAGCCTCCGAAAGAAGAGGCAAACTCCCGCTCCCCCGTTTCCACTCAGGCAGCGGGCGCGAATGTCACGGTCAAAGATAATTACCTGGATTCGTGCCGCGCAAATGGTGTACCCATTCCACCAGATTGGAAACCCGCATCATCAGATTGGGAACGCCACGGCAACCTTCACACCATTCTCCTGACTCCGAACACGCTCGATCAAGCTCCGGTGGATGAGACCTCATTCGCGAGTGTCTGGTCGTACGCACCACCTCAAGGGAGGGGTGCCTGCATTGCGCTGGGCAGGAATGGCGGATCATTTCAAGTCATCTGTCAAAGCGCCACAACGGGGTACGCCTGTTTTTGGAGTAACGACCCGCGTTCGCCAGCGACCAGCTGGACCCCTGAGACGGCCGAGGTTCGAATGATCTCACTTCGCGATCCTGTTCGAGGGTTTGCGCCTGGCACCGTCCCCTGTACCGACTGCCACCGCGGGAACAACGCCTTCCTCTATGCTCCCGACGATCCGACCTGGGCCACGGTGTTGCGACCGGAACAGGAGCGTCAGACATTCACTACTCAGGTTGAACAATCATCGCACCATGGACAACTCACGTTCGGCGCGACCACGACCACCTATCCTCGCTTTATCCCAATCGGAGGGAACACCGTCGCACTACACAATCCGCTGCCGACAACAACTGGGTGCTCAGGATCCTGTCACGAGCTACACCTTGAGATTTTGAAAAAAAATCGTACAGACGAAGGCTATGTGCGGATCCCGCGACCTATGGGTCCCAACTGTGCTCAGAATTCTCCACCCGATGATCCGACGAGGAATTGTTATCACCGTAACGGTTCATGATTCGATGCAGCCACGTGACTACAACAGGTATCGAGAGTCCTTTTCATCAACATTTCCAGTCACATGGTGATTAGCCATTGAGTAACCTTGTTGAATACTTTGCCTAGGTGTAGCCTTTCCCAGGAGCAGACGTCACATGAAAGACAAGAGACGCCTTCCCACCGACGGTGGGCCGACCAAGTGGGCGAGTCCCTTCGCTGCACTACAGCAGGCTGAACTGCCGCCGACTTCACCTGCGCGATCTGCTGCCAGCCAGGTTGAACAGGTGCCCGTCGTCCACAAGAAGAACCGTGGGCGAGTGGACATCATTCGGCAGACAGCGCACCGCAGCGGGAAAACCGTCACGGTCGTCACAGGGTTTATCGGGATTGGCCAGGTAGAAAAAGAACTCCTCGCCAAGCAGATGCAGAAGGTCTGCGGGGCAGGCGGAACGGTCAAAGAAGGGAGGATCAAGATTCAAGGGGATCAGCGTGAGGCGGTCGCTCGCATTCTCATCGAGGCAGGATTTCACCCGGTCTTTGCCGGAGGATAATGCTCCGTCCTATCGGCGAGCACTACCTCTTGCATGAAGGATGCACATTACGGTCGAAATTCTCTTCCGCTCCTGCGTGTGGATCTGACGAGGAATTGGAGCATTGTCCCGTCAGTCGTTTTGGTCATCACACTATGAGACGCTGCCGATGACCAGCGGCGCAGCCTCCATTCCTTGTAGAGCACGATTCCCACCGCTATCGCCGCTACCCCACCGAGCAGCCACCACATACTCATGTGTCCTCCAAGATCTTCAGGCTCAATGCAGCCCTCGCACTCACCATACTCCACGAGCGTGTAGAATCACCGTCTAGAACTCGACTTCACAATGTTCTATCGTTAACGGCCGGAACTCAGCGCCAGTCGGTTCCTGTCGGTAACCTTCACTATCTCTTTTACCATAGTCGCACGAGATAACATATCTTTTGATACAGCGCAGCGCTGTATCCTCCATGCAGATTTTTCCATAGCCCGTATCCTTCATATGCTAGACCTAGCCCGGTACAATAGCTTATGTTTGAGGGAGGACGAGTATGACCTTCACTCCTGCCCCCTTCTATATTCTCTGCGGCTCCCTCGGTGCCGGCAAGACAACACTGCTGATGCGGTTGCTTGAGTATTGGAAAGTGCAAGGCCGTCGGACAGGCGTGCTGATGAACGAGGCAGGGTCCGTCAGCATCGACGGACCTCGCGCAGGAACGCTCGCCGAACAAGTCATGAATCTTGCCGGGGGCTGTGTCTGTTGCGATACGAAAGAAGATCTTTCCTGGGGCATCGCGCAGCTGGTGCGTGATCACGGATCGAATGTCGTGATTCTGGAATGTTCAGGGCTGGCCGATCCCGCCGAAGTAGTCGATGCGGTCACTGATGCGTACACGTCACGGCTGGCTGTTCTCGAACGGGTCATCGCACTCTTACATCCGGTCTCAGCAGACGAAAGCCACTCCAGCGCCTATGTGACGACACAGGCGATCCGCTGCGCCGATGAACTCATTTTGAACAAGCGAGATCTCTATGTCCCAGGCCATTGGGAACGGTTCCGCGCATCGATCGTCGAACAAAATCCCTATGCGCGGCTGTGGGAAACGTCTCACGCTCGACTCGATGCCGCTGCATTATTGGCTCCACATGCCTCAATAAAACCATCGACACCGACGAACGTGACGTTCGGGACGTCGCGATCGGCTTCCATTCAACGGGCTGCTTACCATCCCATCGCGACAACCGTCTTATTACCTGGTCCGCTGAATCGCCAGCGTTTCTTAGCATGGATGAAGACAATCCCGAAACAACTGGAGCGGGCGAAAGGATATTTCCGGTTTGGCAAGGAACCCGAGCTGCAGGAATTCCAATACGCGCTGCCAGGACAGTCCACGATCACACCGGTGACACTCTTGGATGAACCAACGTCTGCCCTGGTGCTGATTGGTCGGGGATACGATGTCGATCGACTGCAGGCTGGCTTGTTAGCCACGGTTGAGGAACCATCATCGCCTGCGTAATCCTCAGGGTCTGACTTCCACTTTTCCAATCGGCATGACGACCGAGGCCAACTTCTTCCGGAACCTGGGCCATTGCAGCAGTACCCACGCCGTTCCTCCGCCGATCACGCCTCCAAGCATCCACCCACCGAGCACATCCGTCACATAATGAGCGCCGATAAACACGCGGGAAAATCCGACGAATGCCACAATCGGCCAGGTGATCCAGCCTGACTTGGGGTACAAAACTTGGAGAAATGCGGCGATGGCGGCAGTGTTGGCCGCGTGGTTCGACGGGAAGCTGAACAATCCCCCGCAGCCACTCGGTTCGATCTTGACGGCTTCGGCCAACGCCCGACAGGGTCGGACCCGTTCAAAGACCCATTTAAGCTGTCCACCAACGAAATCGGTGAGTCCGACTGCTGCCCCCAGAACCGGACCGCCCAACAGTGCCTCTCGCCTGTTGCTCCATATCCAATAGGCGATTGCGCAGGCCCCTGGAAGATAGAGCGTGCTGCGGTGTCCCAGTTGCAGGAAAAAGTAATCGGCAGCTGCTGACTGGCCTGCCAATCCGTTGATCGCCAGGAAGAGGGTCTCGTCCACGCTCATGCGTGCGACGATAAAGCCTTACTCATCAACCGTCAAGCTTCAACCGATCTCCTGCCCGAATTCTCAATCGACAAATACCGGCAACGCATTGTCTGCATCATCTGGTCCTGAAGTGAATTCGGACGGTCAGCTCGCCATCTACCGGATCATCCCCTTTCATCTGGGGATCGAATGTCCATTTACCAAGCGCAGTGACTCCAGAGGTCGTTAGTTCGCGGTGCTTGCATGGTTCCAGCACCACAACGGTCACCTTCGCGTGCTTGGATACCAAGAGACGGGCTTTCATCCAATCATCGATTTCCTGACCATTGAGCGAAGCAGGGATGCCAGGCCAGGGCGTTGACTTGGCCACGGGGCCCAATTGTTGATCCTTATTGAGAGGCAGTCCGTGAACATGGACCTCCGGCAACTCAAGCACGTCTTCATGGTGGTCACTCTCATGGGTGGCCTCATCACCAACCACCGCATAGAGCACAGCTGGCCACGCCAAAACAACAGCACAGAGTATTGTGAAAAAGTGTCGCATGCCTCACATCCTACGCTATTAACGATCGGAGGCTCAAACGGGCCACTCAACAAGGCCGCAGGCGATGTGCGAGTCGGAGGCGTACCCTCTGGGGTACATTGAGAATTCGCACAAGCCGCGAACGCAGTTGATGGCCCGTTTCAGCATCCGACTAGAAGAACCATTGCCCGCGGAAGAAGAAGGAGCGCGGCATCCCAGCATGAGACACACCGAGGCCGATACTGCCTTCGCCTTGGTTGATGAAATACTTTTGATCCAACGCATTCACGATATCAAACCCAACTACAAACTTCTGCCCCTGCCAGGGCAACGGAATGACATGGCTAATCGAAAAGTTATAGATCGTGTAGGTCGGGCTATGACTCGAGTTGGTCTTGGCACCTTCTTCTGCCGTCCGCAACCCCGATCCAAACAGAAACTGGCCTGTGAAGGTCGTCCGATCGAGCAACCGGTAACTCAGGATCCCCGAGGCAGTCAGCGTCTGCTGGTGATCGCAATGGACGCCGCTGCGTGAATTGATATCGGCGATTTCTTCAAAATGCACGAGATTATGCCCGGACTGCAACCCATAGCCCTTACACTGGCCCCAGGCAATGTTGGCCCGACCCGTCAGATTCTCCATGAACCAGACCTTGAGCGCGGCATCGGCCCCCCTGGTCCATCCCCGTTCAAAGGCAATATAGTTCAGTAAGGGCGTCGTGCCTAACTGGTGTGCGTCCGACATATAATTGGCGAGCTTATAATAACCCGTGAGCTGGAGGGTCGCCCAATCCGTGAGCGCATGGACGCTGCCGATTTGGAAGTAATGGGCCCGCTCGGCGCGTGGTAGGTTATTGGTGGTATCCTCCGGATGCGCTTTCGTTCCCTCTGTATTCAAGCCGGCCAAGGCAAGCCTCTCAAGATTCGGCGGGGTAAACATGCGCCCATAGAACGCGTGGAAGGCATTGGCCGAGTTGTATCGGTACGTGACACCGACCCTGGGACTGATCTGCCCTTCATCCCGTTGATACTGCACCGTATCTGCACGCACACCAATATTGAATGTCCAATGTTCATTCGGCGTCCACTGATCTTGAATCCAGAACTCTTGCCGCCATCCGATGAGCCGGTTGTCGCCACCAGCATTGATCACACCCCCGGTCGGCTCTCCAAGGCCATTATCGAGAAAGGTAAACAATCTCGTCTTATTGATCGCCTGGGTCCGATCGATCTGGAACCCAGCCTTGATCAAGTGTTCCTTGCTGTGGACGTACGTGTAATCCATGCGCACGCCACCTGAATAGCCGATACGGTCTTGGCTCCCGGCCAAGAAGGGTTCTTCTACATCCGGCACATAGGCGAGAACATTCAACGGATCTGTCCTAAATGTCGCCCTCGTATGACGAAAATACCCGGCCAAGCTGAAAAAGTTTCTGGTATTGATGTCGCGCCGCCACACCAGGTGGCCGTATTGGTTATTTTCCTTCTGATTTTCATCTATCATTTCCGATGGCACCGGCGTAAATCCTCCGGGCAACAAGGGGAGAATAGTCGAATTCACCTCCAGTCCAGGGAACGTCGGGATCTGATATTTCGCGATGGAGTTCAAGAACAACAGAGTAATATTATTGTTATTGTCGTACTGATAGTCGCCGCGAAACATCGTCTGATTCCGCTCGCTCTGCCCGTGAAAAATGGAGTGCCCAACGGTCGGCGGCTCGATGCCTCGATTCGTCGCCGTATGGCTGTTCAAGAAGTAGTACCGAAACTTCTCGCCGATCGTGCCTCCATACTCGAATGACGGGTTGATCGTTTTATTCGAACCGCCGAACATCTGGACCGACCCAAATCCCGGCTTCGTGCCGCTCTTCGTCGTGATGTCGATGAGCGCAGCCGTCTTGTTTCCCACATTGGCTTCCATCCCGCCCAACACAATGTCGGCCCGCTCCCAGGCCCGTGGTGAAATCACATCCGAAAACGTCGAGGAGACCGTGTCGGGAATCGGCACTCCGTCGATTCTGAGCTGCAGATTCGCGTGGTCCTGTCTGATATGAAGCTGCTTCAACGAACCATAGGCCGCGCCCGGGATCGTCAGCAGCACGTCGTGTAAGTCGTTGTTGTTGCCTCGCGGAAGAATATCAATTTCCTTCCGGCTGAGTGAATAGGTCTCACTAGATGCCTTGGTCTGGATGGGGGGTAATGGTGAAACCACCTCCAGCGACACCTCTTTGGTCTTGGAGAGTGTGAGAGTGACGGGATTCATCGGCTCCTCGCCAAGCGTCAGCACCATATATTCACTCCGATAGGTCTCTTGTACCGCACTGACGGAGTAGGTACCGCTCTCTGGAACGGCGACTTTGAATTCACCGGCATCATTCGAGATTCCGGATGTCACCATATCACCCGCTTGATTTTTGACTTCAATAATGGCCTGTGACACACGCCGAAGATCCTGTTGTTGCACAACTCCCATGATCGTTTGGGTTTGCTCGCTGACGGCTGCCTGAAGGGCTGAAAACGCCCCCCCAACAGTCGCCAGGACGACCATCACGAAAGTCACATTCAACACACGTTTCACGACTGAGTACATCATGCCCCTCCTCGCTCACAAATCCACACATAATCAATGAGAACGGATGGACGAGGCGTGCATGGATTGCACGGCCTATCAACCATCCTGACTGCTTGACTGAGTGGTTCGGCTATACTTGAGGAGGAGCGCGTGAAGGGCCGAGAAGAGAGAGGGCGGCCGATAACAACACAGATTCAGACGGAAGTTCCTGCTGTCGGACAATATCGCAAACGGCAAACCGTGGAACATCGAGATCGACTGATCCTGCAATGTGGTGCTGGACCCACTGACAGATGTCGGTGTCCGAATGTTCATGACCGTCGGAATCGGCTGCGGCCAACTCATGGTGAACATCCTGAGCCACAGCGAACGGAGCCAGCCCCAGGATGATACAGATCATCCCCAAGGCCACTCCTGAGCGGAGTAACGAGTAAAGGTATCTGAGTTTCCTCAAAAACATGGCCGTAGAATAGGCATCCAGTGATCGGAATTGCAAGAACCGTTGAAATCAGTTGCCAGATGACTCAATCCAGCCTCACCAGTAACCGGTATGGACTTTTCATGCGTAATTCGTTAGATTAAGTGCCCTTCAAAACCAATACGGTTGAGACCGCTCTTAAGGACACGACCACTGATGAATAGGCCGATCGACAATCAACATGTCATTGAAATTAAGGCGCTCCCTTCTCCTCGCGCCATCAAGACCAAACTCCCGATCACAGATCAGTCGGCGGCTCTCGTTGTCGAAACCCGCGAGGCGATTCGCAAAATTCTCCATGGAGAAGACCGCGACCGGCTCCTGGTGATCGTCGGCCCGTGCTCCATCCATGACCCCGAGGCTGCCTATGAATATGCCGGCAAGCTGCTGATCGTGATGCGAACCTACTTCGAAAAGCCGAGAACTACCGTTGGGTGGAAAGGGCTCATCAACGACCCTCGTCTCGACGGCACCTGCGACATCGCAGCAGGGATGGAACTGGCGAGGGAGATTCTCCTCAGGATCAATCAATTGGGCCTTCCCTGCGGAACAGAGCTGCTGGATCCGATCAGCCCGCAGTACGTTGCCGACCTCATCAGTTGGGCGGCGATCGGAGCCCGCACGACCGAAAGCCAAACCCATCGCGAAATGGCCAGCGGAGTCTCCATGCCGGTCGGATTCAAGAATGGGACGGAAGGCAGTTTGCAGGTCGCCATCAATGCCATGACGTCCGCGCGCGCCCCGCACCATTTTGTCGGCATCAATGCCGACGGCCAGACTGCCATCATCAAAACCATGGGCAATCCCGATCGCCATCTCGTGCTCCGCGGGGGAGGTGGACGAACGAACTACGAAGCACAGGATGTCGCCAAAGCTGAGGTTGCGGTTGCCGGAGAAGGGATCGCCCGCTCGATCATGATCGATTGTTCGCATGACAATTCCAGGAAGGATCATACCCGCCAGGGCTTGGTTGCTCACGAGGTCCTGCGGCAGTTCCGTGAAGGCCGTCAGTCCATCATGGGACTGATGCTCGAAAGCAACCTGAATCCCGGCAAACAAGCCTGGAAGGAAGGTGTCGCTCTTCAGCATGGGGTCTCCATTACTGATGCCTGCCTGGGCTGGGACGAGACCGAACGCCTTCTGAACGAACTTGCTATGGTCATCACCCCGAAGCCTGTCTCCTGACTTTTCACCTCTGATCGTTCTTTACCTCAGCTCTCAAGTGTGACCTGTCCCCTATTGACCGTGAATCGTCACAGATCTTTCGGTTAATCGCCTCAAGCTGGCCGCATCAAAAAGATCTAGCGGCCTTCATGTCACCCCATGGTAGGATGTGCGTCGATGTTGATCGATACCCACACACATCTTGATGATGCGCGCTACAACGACGATCGGGAGGCCGTCATTGCCCGCGCGCGGGAAGCCGGAGTCGACGCCTTCGTCTCTATCGGTTGTGATCTGGCGACCAGTCAAGCGGCTGCCGCACTCGCCGATCACTATCCCTTTGTGTATGCCTCCGTCGGGGTCCATCCACACGAGGTCAAGCATATCCAGGACGACTGGTATGATGAGTTCCGTCGCTTAGCGGGAAATGAGAAGGTCGTGGCCTATGGCGAAATCGGGCTCGATTATCACTACAATCACTCCTCCCCAAAAGAGCAGCGTGACCGATTCCGCGAGCAGATTCAGGTCGCACGCGAACTCAAGCTACCCGTGATTATTCACACGAGAGAAGCACCGGAGGATACGGTCGCAATTTTAAGGGAAGAGAAGGCGTCTGAAATCGGCGGGGTCTTTCACTGCTTTTCTGGAGATGCCTGGCTAGCGAAGGAAGCTCTTGATTTGGGATTTCATCTCTCGTTTTCAGGCATCCTGACATTTCAGAGTGCGACCGCGCTGCGCGAGATTGCCAAGAAAACTCCGCTGGATCGCCTGCTCATCGAAACCGATTGCCCATACCTGACGCCTGTTCCCTATCGCGGCAAACGCAATGAACCGGCGTATGTGGCACAGGTAGCGAAGCAACTCGCAGCCATTCATCCCGAGCTCTCCTTGGAAGAGATTCAGGGACGAACGACCGAGAATGCAAAGCAGCTGTTCAAAATCGCTTGAGCTGGCGAGCTCGTTGTCGTTGAGATTTTGGCAGTTTGCGAGGGTTCCCCTTCTTCTCCGGTCCCCGCGTCGGGCGACCATCAACTCCTGTATCGAGTTCTTTATAGGGTATGGTGCCGCCTGCGCTTGATGACACCCGCAGCTTGTCCGCAAATTCACGCGCTCCCATGACCATGGCCCCATGAGCTCTGGCCGTATTCACGATTTCGTGGTCGGAGCTGACGACCGCACAGTCCGCCCCGTATTCCCGTGCCAAGCGTTGGATGACCTGATCCGCCCGTTCACCCCGTTTTGAATAGATTACCTGGACTCCGGCTCGATGCTCCCGCCGTTCGGATGGCTGGCCCTGTTGCCAGCCGTCAAATACGACGGTGATGGCATGGTTCTTCCGATGCCGATAGACGGCCAAATCATGCAGCAACACCTCGCGGGCCGATTCAAGGCGTCCGGAAAGGGCTCCGGCTCCAGCCAGCACGTTATACCCATCGACGATCAGATGCGTCGGCATATCCCACGCTATCGCGGTCGTGAGCCCACAGTCAATCCGAATTCCGCCTAGCTAACGAGCGTAAATCTTGACAAGCCGGCGGACATCTGAGAATAGTTTCCTATTGTCTTCTACCGACAAAAGACCCATGCGTATGCGAAAGCCTCGACTGCTTTCCGTTAAACCCCTCACCCTCCTCTCGTCCACTGCCATCTTCTTCCTCTCCGCATACGGGATCCTGATCCCATCGGCTTGGGCGTGGTCCTCCGATGATCACCGTACTTTACCGGTGCGGTCATCGGAACAGAGCCGCATCAGAGGAACGGCCGCTTCCCTCGCTCCCGTTACCGTTCGCAATTTCCGTGTGATGACGAGCCCAGAGAGAACCAGACTCGTGTTGGATCTCGATCGTCACACGACGGTCATCGAGCAACGAGCGGCCAATCCAAGTCGTGTGGTCATCGCCCTTCCCAACGCATGGCTCAGCCAACCAGCGCAAATGAGAGCCACGGATGGGACCATCCCGTCACCCTTCATGGTCACTCAACTGCCCTCGCATGCGATCGCGGTGTCTCTTCCGACCACATCGTTCCGGACCTATAGGCACTTCACGCTGTCCCATCCTCATCGCGTGGTCATTGACGTGACTCCACACAACGCCCCAGTCCCTCCTTCCGCGCTTGACTCACGCAAAGTCTCTCAGCGGTCAGCTTCTTCCGCCTCCCAACCCGCCACGCCACGTGCCAAGGGATACACAACCATTGTGATCGATCCCGGCCATGGGGGGAAAGATCCGGGCGCACGGGGGCTCCAAAGGACCGAGGAGAAGGATATTACCCTTAAGGTAGGGCTCCAGCTTCGTGAACTGCTAAGTAAGCAGCCAGGGGTGCGTGTGTTGATGACCCGAGACCGTGATGTGTTTATTGAGTTGGAAGATCGGGCCAGGTTTGCGAACAGCAGCGAAGCCGATCTCTTCGTCTCCATCCATGTCAACTCGCATCCTTCACGCCAGGTCAAAGGAATCGAAATCTATCACTTCGGGGAGGCCAAGGATCAGCGGGCGCTTGAGATCGCAGCACGGGAAAACGGCACCCCGATCAGCAACACCGGGGTCGGATGGGAATATCTCGTGGCAGATCTTTTAACGGCGAAGAAAATCGAGGAGTCCCTGGAGCTTGCGTGGAACGCAAAAGAAGCCATGGTCTCCCAGATGAACGGGCAATATGTGGTCAACGACCATGGCGTCAAGACCGCACCATTTTATGTCTTGAGGTTTACGAGCATGCCCAGCATCCTGGCCGAGATCGCCTATATTTCCAACCCCGATGAGGAAGATCTCCTCAAAAAACCTGCGTTCGTCCGCGATGTCGCGCAATCCCTTTATCATGGTATTGTTTCATTCCTGACTAATAATCGACCGGACATCCGCTGATCGTCTCACTCATCGCCATCCACGTGTTGCATGCCTATCGTCAAACTGACTCTCGAATATGACGGCACAGCCTACGCAGGCTGGCAACGTCAGCCCGATCAGCCAACAGTTCAAGCAGCCGTCGAAGCGGCCATTGCAGGCGTCACTCAAATCAACACACCGGTCATCGGGGCCGGACGCACCGATGCAGGAGTGCACGCGATGGGACAGGTGGCAAGTTTCCGTATCAACCGTGACATCACGCCCCGAGAATGGACCAGGGCGCTGAACGCTCATCTCCCAAAGAGCATCGTGGTGCGATCAGTCGTGCTCATGCCGGATACATTCCACGCGAGACATTCGGCCAAAGGCAAACTGTATGAATACCGTATTCTGAATCGCCCGGAACGTCCGGCGGTTGAGCGTGACTATTGCTGGCATATCTATCAGCCTCTTGACGACGCGGCAATGAATCAGGCAGGACTGGCCCTGATCGGCTCGCACGATTTTTCTTCGTTCCAGACCCAGCCCACCGACAACGACGATCCCATCTGTCATCTGCAACAATTCACGGTCTTCCGGGAAGGCGATCGGCTGCGAATCGAAGCCTATGCCGACCGTTTCCTGAAACAGATGATCCGTTCAATCGTCGGCACCCTTGCGGAGGTCGGCTTGCACAAACGCCCGCCGGACAGGCTCAAGCACATTCTCGATGCACGAGATCGTTCAGTAGCTGGCAAAACAGCTCCCCCACAGGGACTATTTTTGGTGCGGGTGGATTATGAGTGAATGCGCGAAGGGTCAAAAATTGCCCGCCTGAACCACATCATCAAGGCTGTTGATATCAAGCCAGTGGCCGACCGTATAGAGCACACGAACAGAGAGTTGCCGCTTCAACAGTTCTTGCAATAGAACGGGAATGCCGGCTTTGCGATTCGCTGGATCAGCTAATATCTCAGCGAGGATCGCCTGAAGGTGGACAGCCCCGGCGGGAGACACTTTGAGAAACCCCATCCAGACTCCATGAATGCTTTCTTGAGGTGCCAGATTCCCTAATTGTTTAAGATAGATCTTGGCATTGAAGGCTTTCCTTGAATTCGGCAACGTGCATTCGGCAAAGCCTCCCAGACGGGCATAGCTACTCTGGTTCTGCCAATCGCTGTCTACAAAGACTACAAAGTCCTCTTTTTCCTGACAAAGGGCCTGAGGAATGTACTTATTGAACAGCACGTCGCCGTACGAGATGATCAGGTCCTTGGCCAACCCTTTCCGGGCACGCACTGCTTTGTCCAGCGAATCCAACTCACCGGTGTCGGCAAAGTCATCGTTATCCAAATAGGTCAGGTTCGGCAGCGTCACCGCCTCCTTTTTATAGCCACGAACGACGGTGATGTCCTTGATCCCCACGGCATTGTAGGCATCTACAATGCGGGCAAGGATCGGCGTTCCCTGAATTTTCACCATCGTCTTGGGTTGGTGCTCGGTGAGTTCACGAAGCTCCTCCCCTCGGGAAGCCGCCAACACGATGGCGCTGGTATTCTCTGCACCTCGAGGAAGATAGCGGTCTTCCGCATCTTGTAACTCTGCGGCATTTTGCAGCCTGAAGATTTCTGAAACCGGCGCAACTTTGTCTTCAACGGAGAGTAGATGTTGCTGTTCCTTCAAAGTCCGCGCGGTTTTCTGCATGGCGGCCACAGCGGTTCGGAGCATATGATTGGCCCAAATAACCATTGAGAATCCATGTTGCCGAAACACGTCGGTGGGCGTGGCGTAATATTTGGTCGGCACAATCACGACAGGACATCGATTGCCCCATTCCTGTTTGAACGACAGGATCTCATCCGGCACCGACAGCGCGCTATGAATGAGGATCCCGTCCGCACCGGCTTGACGATAGGCCTCGGCTCGGCGTAGCGCTTCCGCCAACCCCCAGCCACAAATAAACGCTTCCACCCTGGCGATAATGCAAAAATCAGGGTCAACTTGAGCGTCTTTGCCCGCTTTGATCTTCCCGCAGAATTCATGCATGTCCGCCATCGGTTGAGCATCGCCCTTAATAAAACTATTGGTCTTAGGGAAGAGCTTGTCTTCAATGCAGACCGCAGCAATATGGCGCTGCTCCAGTTTGCGGACGAGTCGCTGCATGTTGTTGAAGTTGCCGTATCCCGTATCGCCATCAAGGAGAATGGGAATCGTGGCCGCATCGGACATGAATTCCAGATTGTCCAGAACTTGAGTCCAGCTGGCCTCGTTGTTGTCACGAACTCCAAATTGGGCTGAGATGGAAAGGCCGCTGGCCCAAATACCACGAAAGCCGGCTTCTTGAACGATCTTTGCACTCAAGCCGTTATGGGCTTCACAGATGAATTCCAACTGATCTGACTCAAGCAGGTTCCTAAACTGTCGCGCTGGGGCGATGCCCGGGGTTGAGCTCATAACTATCCTTCCCTCTTCCCACCCACATACGTCAAGATGGATGCCGCTACGTTGTATTGATTTCCTTCAGAGAATATCCTTTTCTTCCGAAGAAATCATCCTGTCTTGTTGAGTGCTAAGCCCTAACTTTGTTCTCAGTGGCTCTCGTCCTACACAGGCTCTCTTCGCCCATAGATCGCTGATGCACAACAGCCCCCAAGCCATTCCTGACAGACAAGTACGTATTTTTTTGCTAAGATGCCGCTCGGACGGGTATCTCACCTCTCACCATAAAGGAGAATTGGTATGTCGACAGCGCTACGTGTGATCACCGTTGCATTGTTCATGTTTAGCCTGGGAGCGACTCCATTCGCCGTCGCCGCACCTCAACAACAGAACAAGATGAAGGTCTGCAGCGAACAGGCGAACGCGAAGGGGTTTGGCGAAGGAAAAGGAGACGAGCGAAAGGAGTTTATGAAGGACTGTCTCTCCGCCAAGTCAGAGAAAGGCGGAGGCGGGAAGGGCTCTCAGCAGAATAAGATGAAGACGTGCAATAAAGAGGCTGGCGACAAGAAGTTGAAGGGCGACGAGCGGAAGCAATTCATGAGCGATTGCCTCTCAGCCTAGTCCTGTTATTCCGGCGCGCCACCACGCCGCGCCGGATTGATTTCGTCCGCGAGTCTGCCCGTATCAGTCACTGGCACGGATTGGACTTCTCATCAGGATTTTCGAGTCTTTTTCGGAGTTCCATCAATTCCTGCTCAAGCGCCAGGAAGCGATCGCTGATGGGGTCTGGCAAATCGACTTGATCCATCGTCGCATCCGGCAGGCGTTCGCCCAGGGACTTGATCACACGGCCCGGCACGCCGATGACCGTCGAATTGGGAGGAACATTCTTCAACACGACAGAATTGGCCCCAATCTTCACATTGTCGCCAATCGTGATCCCGCCAAGAATCTTAGCCCCTGCCCCAACCACCACGTGATTGCCCAACGTCGGGTGACGCTTGCCGCGTTCCTTACCGGTTCCGCCCAACGTCACGCCTTGGAAGAGGGTCACGTAATCGCCGATCTCTGCCGTCTCACCGATAACGACTCCCATGCCATGGTCGATGAAAAATCCTGTCCCAATTTTTGCGGCAGGATGAATCTCCACACCGGTCACCCAGCGGGCCAGTTGTGAAATCGCACGCGGGAGGAAGGGAACGCCCATCGACTTGAGGTAATGGGAAATTCGATACGCCAACAACGCATGGAAGCCTGCATACGTAAGGATAACCTCCAGCTGGCTTGTTGCCGCCGGATCTCGATCAAAGACCGCCTTGAAATCTTGTTTAATGTGCGCCAGCATCAGTAGTATATCCTACGACCTCAGGCCGGCTCGATCAAACAAACGGCATGGGCGATCATGCCCTCCTCATGACCCACGGCATCTAACCCTTCTCCGCTCTTCACCTTGACATTGACTGACTCAGGGAGGACGCCGGCGGCTTCCGCCATGATCTTCTGCATCGCCGCGAGATGCGGTCCAAGACGGGGCGCTTGAGCCACGATCACAGTGTCAATATTTCCCACTCGATACCCCCTCACTTTCAGCTTCGACATGACATCTTCCAACAGTTTGAGGCTCGAGATTCCTTTGTACTTAGGGTCCGAACTGGGGTAGTGCCGTCCCAAATCTCCCTCTCCCATTGCACCCAACAAAGCATCGCAAACGGCATGAACCAGCACATCGGAGTCAGAATGACCAACCAAACCTTTGCTATGGGGAATTTCTACCCCGCCAAGAATCAGTTTACGCCCTGGCCCCAATGGATGGACGTCATAGCCATACCCAATACGAAATCCCTTGCTCATGTTGTCCCCTTCATGCGTTCAGACTGACGGGAGGCCCAGATAGCCTCACCGATTACCATATCTTCAGGCCTCGTGACCTTAATGTTCTCTCCGCTCCCTTCCACCACCACGACTGGGTGACCTGCCCATTCGAACAAAAACGCATCATCGGTGGCGCGCACACCGTCCGCATGAGCTTTCCGGTGGGCGTCCAACAATCGATCACGTCGGAACGCCTGTGGCGTCTGTGCCAACCAGAGCGGCCCGCGATCGACAGTTCGTTCGATATGATGATTGTTTCCAACCTGTTTGACCGTATCACGCATCGGCAAGGCCACAATGGCCCCGCCCACGCGGCGAGCCGCCTCGACCACATGAGCCACCATATCCAGAGTCAGGAACGGTCGTACCGCATCATGAACGACCACGATATCTGCCTCCACGGGCACGTGCTCGATGGCATGCCGGACCGAATCCTGGCGCTCTTTTCCACCCGCGACCACCCTCGTGATTTTTGAGAATCCATATCGAACGGCAAGGTCGTTGAGGCAATAGTCGAGGTCGGCCTCTGGCACAGCCAGTATAATCTCGTGGATGACGGGAGAGTTCTGAAGCACACGAAGCGAGTGGGCCACCAGCGGTTCACCGCCTAAGGCGAGAAATTGTTTGGGAGTAGCGCCGCCCATGCGGAGACCTCGTCCAGCGGCAGGGACGAGAGCCACGGTGTGGTTACTCACGTGAAGAGTCTAGGATTTCTGCAGTCACTGTATGACGGTCTGCCTACCGACTGGCTCATGGGCGAAGCGTGAGATAGATCGTCCGCCCCTGGCGTTTCAACAACAGCAAGACGGCTTGATCTTTCGGTAATTTGCCAGCGATTCGCTCAAAGTTTTTCACGGACGTGACGGCTTGGCGATTCACCTCGAGCACGATATCCCCCTCACGAACTCCCAGTTCTTCCGCCGTGCTCCCAGGCTTGACCCGAACAATCACCACGCCCCGTTCACTGGATTTGAGCCCATATCGGCCAGCTAATTCTTCCGTGAGATCTCGCACATCAAGACTGGAAAGTATTCCCGTCGGCGTGGCTGAATCCCCTCCCTCTTCATCGCCGCTTTGTGACATCGACTTGGGCTGCTCGACGATGGTGAGATCAATGGTTTTGGGTTTCTTATCCCGAATAATCTTAACCACAACTTTCTTTCCAACCGCAGTCTGGGCCACAGCATTGCGCAGGTGGGTTGGTGAATCCATCGACTTGCCATCATACTCGATGATGACGTCGGCTCGTTCGAATCCGGCCTTTTTCGCCGGGCTGTCGTCCATGACATCACTGACGAGCACACCCTTTGTCTCCGTGATGCCAAACTGAGAGGCCAATTCCGGCGTCAACTCCTGAATAGAGACCCCAAGCCACCCACGGACGACTTTTCCCGTTTGCACGAGTTGGCCCATAATGGACTGTGCCATATTGCTCGGCACGGCAAAACCGATCCCCATGTTCCCGCCACTCTGACTAAAAATGGCTGTATTGATCCCTACCAACTCGGCCCGCACATTGACCAAGGCTCCACCGGAGTTGCCAGGGTTGATGGCTGCATCCGTTTGGATGAAATCTTCGTACTCTGCAATACCAGCGGCCCGTCCAAGGGCACTGACGATCCCCAAAGTCACGGTCTGTGTCAGTCCGAACGGATTCCCGACGGCTAGGACAAACTCCCCGACTTCCAGTTTGTCTGAATCGGCCCAGGCGACGGTCGGAAGCCCCGTCGCGTCGATCTTCACGACGGCCACATCGGTCTTAGGATCGGTCCCGATCAGCTTCGCCTTAAATTCGCGCTTATCCGACAGGGTGACGCGAATTTCATCCGCCTTGCCGACCACATGATTGTTGGTGATGATGAGTCCGTTTGATTCGACGATCACGCCGGACCCAAGCCCCCGCTCTTTTCGTTCTTTCGGGTGTTCAAACTTTTTAAAAAACTCGTCGCCGAAAAACTTTCTAAACAATGGGTCATCGAACGGCGCCGTGCCGGAACCTTCAGAACGTCCGCTCTTAGTCGCGTAGATATTCACCACTGCCGGTTTCACCGACTTGGCAATATCCACGAACGTTTGATTGCTCCCACTCAGCACAGGCTGGGGGGCGGTCGAGACAGGTCTGGCGACGGGGAGCGTCGGGGCAATGGAAGATGCATCGGGAACCGCATGTCCCGAAGGCAACCAGCCGAGGTCCGAAGCAACCACAAAGCCTATGATGATCCCAACCGTTAACAAGGTTGCGCCAACCACCCACCTTTTAATTCCGCGAGGCGGTTTGTGTTCAAAATCTACTTGATTCATGGTGCCATTTCGCTCGTATCAATACTGCAGAAAGATCACTGAATCTCGCCGCTGTAAATCCCCATGATAGTGTGCAGAAACTTCGTTGCCTCCGCCTTTGGACGCTGGAATGAATTCCGTCCGATGATCGAGCCAAATCCTCCACCATCCCGAATGGCTCGAGCTTCTTCGAATACGTTTTTATCTTCGCTCTTAGCCCCGCCTGAGAAGATAACGATCCGACGACCATCGAACGAGCTCTGGACGACATGCTTCACTCGCTCCGCCAGAGTCTTGATCGGAATTTGTGTCGATTCATACACTTTCTTGGCAGCAGCTTGTTCCAAATGCGCAGTCGGCAATTTCACCTTGATAATGTGGGCGCCCAATTGAGCCGCAATCTGCGCCGCATACGCAACTACATCCATAGCCGTCTCACCTTCCTTACTCAACACCGACCCTCGCGGATAGGACCACACGACCACAGCAAGGCCACTATCTTTCGCTTCCTCAGCAATCGCTTGCAATTGCTCATACATGGCGTTGCAATGGGAAGAACCGGGATAGATCGTGAACCCGACGGCCGAACAACCCAACCGAAGAGCATCCCTCACACTGCCGGTTACTGAGGGCAACGGATCCTTCTCATCATGCAACACATCGTGATTATTGAGTTTGAGAATGAGGGGAATCTGACCCGCAAACTCATTGACCCCGGCTTCCAGAAAGCCCAGTGGCGCGGCATAGGCATTACATCCGGCATCAATCGCAAGTTGAAAGTGATAGTGCGGGTTATAGCCGAACGGATTCGGCGCAAAACTCCTCGCCGGCCCATGCTCGAATCCTTGATCCACCGGTAAAATGACCAACTTGCCGGTCCCCGCCAACTTGCCGGAGCGCAACATGCGCGCAATGTTGGTCTTCGTCCCGGCATTGTCACTCCCGTACCAACTGAGGATCTCTTGAACTCGATCTCCCATGATTCCCTCCCGAGAACGTCCCAGTGTCACACGACGTGAGTATTTACGCTCTCCCCTGAATGTACGCTTCCGCCTGCTCAACATCCAGACGGCTCCCAATGATCAATGGCACACGCTGGTGCAATTTTTTAGGTTCCACTTCCAGAATTCTCGCTGTACCCGTCGAGGCTTTTCCGCCAGCCTGCTCGACGACAAAGGCCAGTGGATTCGCCTCGTAGAGCAGCCGAAGCTTCCCTTCTGGCTTGTCGGCTTCGCCCGGATAGAGATAGATCCCGCCTCCGAGCAACAGGCGATGCACATCGGCCACCAAACAGCCAGAATACCGAGCGCTGTACGGACGACCGGTTGCCTTATCGCTGACCTTGAGCGCATCCACATACTTCCTCGTTCCCTCCGACCACTTGTTATAGTTCCCTTCGTTGGCAGCGTAGACCTTGCCCTTGTCAGGAATTCTGACCTGCACGTGTGACAGAAGATACTCTCCAATGCCGGGTTCAAGCGTGAATCCATACACGCCCTCCCCGACAGTATACACCAGCATCGTGCTCGATCCGTACAGCAGGTAACCAGCCGCCACTTGTTCGGTTCCCCGACGGATCATATCGCCTTCGGTGGGCAAACGGTCAGCCCGATCATACTTGAGCACGGAAAAAATGGCCCCGAGAGGCATATTGTTGTCCGTATTGGAGGAGCCATCTAGAGGATCAAACAGCAGCATATACTTCCCCTGCGGCCAATTCCCCGGCATTGAGATCGGCTTTTCCATTTCTTCCGAAGCCAATGCGCAAACATACCCGCTGTGTTGAAAGACCTTGACGAAGTCATCGTTGGCGAGTGCGTCCAGTTTCTTGACCGTTTCTCCCTGCACGTTCGTGTCGCCGGTCGTTCCAAGAATGTTGATCAGCCCGGCGCGCCGCAGATCTTCAGAAATGAGCTTGCCGACAAGACCGATCTGGGTCAACAGACTGGAAAATTCTCCCGTCGCCCCTTGGTGGGAGGCCTGACTCTGAATGATAAAGCGATTTAACGTAAGTGGAAATTCTCGCATAATGGCGGTCAGTATAGCGGGTTTGACCCGTGCGAACAACAATCGATGTTCAATAGTCTTGCTTCGGAGAAGCGGTTTCCGGAAAGCCGTCTACCAAATCAGCCACAATGGACCCGAGCACGACCTTCGCCTTCATCCGAAGAGGAGTCTTCCTGTCATCGTTGGTAACCCACACGCGGATGTTCCCCTGATTCATGAACAGCCCATGGAACGGCATGATCACCAGTACCCGAACCGTCTCCGCCTTTCCCCAGACCCCTTCAATGGTCTCGATCGCCTCGACAAGAACTTCGACCGGGCGATTCTTCTTATCGTGGTACACGTTCATTTTTAGTGAAGTCCCCGGATTTGGTGGCAAGACCGTCCGCGTATAGTACAAGCATGAGATGATGTCCTGTGTCCCGGCTGGGATAGGAAGCGATTCCGTCGCACCTCCTCTGACAGCCGTGACCATGCCTTCTTTTTGATGGAAGACATACTCGATATCTTCTTTTTTTCTCCCTTCGCGCCGACGGAAGGTCATATGATCCGGAGCCAGTGTCTCCAGATCCAGCTCCGATTCCACTCGATTATCCACCGGAAAGAACTTCGTGATGATCGGTGTCGAGTGCGCCGTTCCCACCAACTTGGCAACCAGTCGATCGTTCGGTCCCTCCATCTGAGTGACTTCCATGACGGCAATCGCAGCTGTCATATTGAGCCAGGACACCTCATAGGTCAGCCGTTCGCCGACCTGAAAAGGACGCTTGAGTTCGCCTTGAGCGTAAGCTTCAACTGAACCAGCAGGTAAGAACAGGAGCAACAAGGGAACGACAATCGAAGCATAGCGGCACATGTGGGAGACACCGGGAATTCGATCGGGCCAGGCCGTGGCAGCCATTAACACCCGACCGCTCGTTTCGCCTCCAGGAGCTCCTCCTCGACGATCGCTCGAATGAGGGTAAGCTGTGCAGAGGACGTCGCCTCAAATCTGAGCACCAAGGCTGGCTGCGTGTTGGAGGCACGGATGAGCCCCCATCCATCATCAAACAACCCACGGACACCGTCGATCGTAATGAGGTCTCGCAGCACCAGTTTGCTCGGCCCAAGGCCTTGCTTGCTCTGCAAATACTCCGAGAATCTCAGGCGAACCCGCTCCACGACGTTGAATTTGACCGTATCAGGAAGGTCCACCCGTATCTCAGGGGTCACCACCGTTTTGGGTAAGTCGGCAACTAACGTTGAAAGCGGATGTTGGGTCTTCGCCAGGATTTCAATAAGCCGACAAGACGCATAGACCGCATCGTCGTACCCAAAATATCGATCCGCGAAGAACATGTGTCCGGACATTTCACCGGCCAATACCGCCGATTCCTCTTTCATCTTTGCCTTGATCAGCGAATGGCCAGTCTTCCACATGATCCCACGTCCGCCTCGCTTGGCAATATCGTCATAGAGACTTTGCGACGCCTTGACCTCAGAAATAATCGTACTGCCTGGTTTTGTCGCCAGGATCTCTCGCGAGTAGATGACTAACAAACGGTCACCCCACAGCACCTCCCCCTGCTCATCAATCGCCCCGATTCGGTCCGCATCCCCGTCATATCCGATCCCTACGTCAGCCCGGTGACTTTTCACGGCCTGCATGAGATCGGCGAGATTTTCAAGCACCGTAGGATCCGGATGATGGTTAGGAAAGCGTCCGTCAAGATCGCAATACAACCCGGTCACTTTGCAACCCAGCAATTCAAGAGCTTGTTTAGCAATCAGAGACGCTGCGCCGTTTCCACTATCGATCACGACATGCAGCCGGTTTGCGTGGACATGAGAGAAGCTTTTCTGGAGGTACGCCAGATAGTCGGGAATAATCGGATGCTCGGAGAGACGGCCGTTCCCCGATACGAATACCCCTGCTTCCATCACCCTTCGAAGTTCCTGAATTTCCTCTCCATGAATGGCTGACTTGCCGACACAGATCTTAAAGCCGTTATACTCCGCCGCATTGTGGCTTCCGGTGATCATGATACCGCCGCCGACCGGCAGCGTGAACAAAGAAAAATACACGAGTGGTGAGGTGCAAATCCCGATATCGACTACATCGAGTCCACCCGCGAGCAGTCCCTTGAGTAGCGCCTTGTGCAAGGACGGAGAACTGAGCCGCCCATCACGCCCCAGGCTGATCGTCTTCACTCCACGCTTCACACCGTACGTGGCGTAGGCCCGGCCCACCCGCTCAGCCAGATCCTCGGTCAATTCGCTGCCGACAATTCCTCTCAGATCGTATTCGCGAAACAAACCCATAGTTCCTCGTTCAGTCCTCTTGTTGCACAGTCTTCAAGTCTGAAAGTCGTAAAGTTGAAGGTCTATTGGGAGTGACCGTATGACTTTTTCCGTTCAGCTTTTCGCACGTCCGTAATCATCCTTAAACCGCACAATATCATCCTCACCGAGATACGGTCCGTTCTGTACTTCGATGATATGCACGATCTCTTTCCCAGGATTTTCTAGTCGATGCTGTGTCTTCATCGGAATCGCAGTACTTTGTCCAACCTGCAAATCAAAGATTTCTTCTCCTCTCGTGACACGCGCTGTACCAGCTATCACAACCCAGTGCTCACTGCGTTGGCGATGGAGTTGGAGCGAAAGACGGCCTCCGGGATTTACCGTGACGCGTTTCACTTTGAACCCAGGCCCCTCTTCCAACACGGTGTACGATCCCCAAGGCCGCTGAACCGTCAGGTGTTCCAAATGTTCAGGGGCTTGCTGCTGCTTCAGAATATCGACGATCTTCTTCACATCCTGCGCCCGCGCTTTGGGGCACACCAACGTCGCATCGGGGGTATCTACCACCACCATATCTTGTAACCCGATCGTTGCGACGACACGCCGATCCGCATAGACGATCGAGCGCGTACTCTCCAGATCAACCACTCGTCCGATCACCACATTGCCGGCCTTATTCTTCTCCGCCACTTCGTCCAGACTGCCCCAGCTCCCGACATCTGACCATTTAAACATCACCGGCACCACGGCCGCCTTCGAGGACTGCTCCATTACACCGTTGTCGATTGAAACCGGCTTGATCGCGCGATAGACGTCATCAATCACCTGTGTGGATGCCCCGGTCACTTTCAGCTCCCCGATTCGATCCATCGCGGTCGCAATGGCCGGCTGATGCCGGCGGATCTCTTCCACAATCGTCGCGGCACGCCAGACAAACATGCCGCTATTCCAAAAATACTGCCCTGCCTTGAGGTACTGGGCCGCCTTCGTCGCGTTGGGTTTCTCCACGAATTTTTGGACACGGTATCCACGTAATTTTCCCTGCTTACCGAGGAGCATCTTGTTGTTCGGCTTGATATAGCCGTACCCGGTTTCGGGTCGGATCGGCTTGATCCCGAACGTCACCAAGTACCGCTCCACAGCCAATTGTGAGGCTAATTGAACCGCGGCTTCAAAGTCGCGCTGTCCCGTCACCACATGGTCAGCAGGGACCACCAACATAAGGCCATCCGGATCGCGGGCCAGTACTTCTATGGCAGCTAAGGCGATGGCAGGAGCGGTGTTTCGTCCTTCCGGCTCAAGCAGAAATCCATTCGTCAGCTCATCTTTCCAATCCATCAGTTGCCCACGGATGAGATCAGCCTGCGCCGCATTCGTTGAAATAAGCACGTTGGCGGCTGGCGCGCAACCGAGGACACGTCGCATCGTCTGCTGAATCAGCGTGTGCTCCCCGCCAATCCGCAAGAGCTGCTTGGGAAACAAGTGGCGGCTCAACGGCCAAAATCTGGTCCCGCTTCCTCCCGCCATGATGACCGGATACAGTGCGCTTGTTCGTACCATTGTTCTCCCTTACCGCTTCTGCTTCACGGCTTTCGCTTCAATACGAGACCGAAGGATCATTTCAGCCAGCTCTCTGACCGCCCCCTCTCCGCCCTTCTGCCGACAAACATAGTCGACGACCTTCAAGACTTGCGGAAGCCCATCCGCTGGAGTTGCTGACAGTCCCACCGCCTTCAAGGCTTCGATATCGTTGACATCGTCGCCGATATACGCGACTTGTCGGAGTGAGAGACCATGTCGTATGGCCATGTCTCGGATCACCGACAACTTGTCCATCACTCCTTGATGAAGTTCTGGAATTGCGAGTTTTTCTGCCCGGCGAGCGACCAACCTGGTTCGCTCCTGCGTCACAATTGCCGTGATGAGACCAGCCTTCTGCAGCAGTTTAATCCCCATTCCATCGCGGGTGTTGAACTTCTTCCATTCATCACCCGACTCGGAATAGTACATACCGGCATCGGTAAGAACCCCGTCCACATCCGTGGCGAATAGACGGATATCCTGCAAGAGGCTTCTCGCAGGTTTTTCCTGATTTTTCAGTTTCACGTGCTTATCACAAGAAGAGCTACGACCCGGTAAGAATCGACTACTATCATCTTAACGAGTCTCAGAACGATTGAAAAGGCTTTTGACCAAGAGGAGCACAGCTCACTCGTGAGAATAACCAAGCGGCATGCGGGCGACTTTGGCAAATCGTGCCAATGCCTGCCTCCATTCAGGCAACGCAAGACCCAGAGAGGCCAACCGGTCTGGACTCAAGACTGAATATGACGGCCGCTTGGCAAGACGTCCTGCTTGCTCCGTCGTGATCGGCATGACAGAACAGCAGAACTCCATTTCACGAATGATAGCCTGTGCAAACTCATACCATGTGCACTGTCCGCGATTGGTGACGTGGATCATCCCTTCCACATCCTTTCGGACCAGCGAGGCAACGGCAGCAGCAAGGTCTTCGGCATACGTAGGGCAACCAGTTTGATCATCCACGACCTTCAGGATTGGCTCGCGCTGTGCAGCTCGTATGATCGACTTCACAAAATTCTTGCCGACCGTCCCATAGAGCCAGGCGGTCCGGATGATGAGCGCCCTGGCGCCTGACGCCAGAACAACCTGCTCTCCTTTCCATTTCGAAAATCCATATCGGTTGATCGGGCGAGGGATATCGTTCTCGCGATACGGTATCCGCTGCGTCCCATCGAACACATAATCGGTAGAAATATAGATGAGGCGGGCTCCAAGCCGAACAGCGGCACGAGCAATCTGCTCGGTCCCCTTGGCATTTACCGCCAACGCGAGGTCCGACTCTCGCTCAGCCCCATCGACATCGGTGTAGGCCCCCGCATGGATAATCAGGTCAGGGGCAGATCCGACAATCTCTTCTTCCACACTCGAACGCGTGAGATCAAAATCCGGTAAGTCTTTGGGTATAACTGTTTCGTTTCCGAACACCTCGCAAAGGGCGCGGCCCAGTTGCCCATTGGCCCCAGTGAGAAGAACTCTCATATCGGTCGTAAACTCGGTTGAGACGAGCCTGCAGATAAAACTTTCCGCAATGTTACTCGCGGCTACTCAATGAGAATTGTCATCTCAGCTAGCTTGCTGTAACCGTTGGCCGTACATCTGCTCATAATACTTCCGGAACTCTCCGGACTTGATGGGGCGCCACCAGGACTCATGTTCTTGATACCATTGAATGGTCGCGCGCAGCCCTTCTTCAAACGGTACGACAGGGCGCCATCCCAGACGACGGAGCTTCTCGCTATCAACTGCATACCGACGGTCATGACCAGGCCGGTCTAGTACGAAGCGAATCAGGCTCTTCGGCTTGCCGAGATACGAGAGAATCTCCTCGGCGACCACAATGTTTTCGCGCTCGTTTCCCCCACCAATATTGTACACATTCCCTGCTTCTCCCTGAAAAAAAGCTTGCACGATCCCGGCACAGTGGTCTTCAACGGCAAGCCAATCGCGACGATATATACCGTCGCCGTACAACGGTAACAGCTGATCATCGATGGCATTCGTTACAAAGAGTGGAATGAATTTCTCCGGATACTGATTGGGACCATAGGTATTGCTGCCCCTCGTCACCACCACTGGAAACTGATAGGTAGTCCAATAACTCAGCACGAGGAAATCGCCTCCTGCTTTACTAGCCGAGTAGGGGCTACGTGGCTCCACCCGGTCATCTTCCGTCGACAATCCAGACTCAACACTGCCGTACACCTCGTCCGTGCTGACTTGAAGAAACCGTTTCACACCAGCACGTCGCCCCTTTTCAAGCAACACGCCCGTGCCCACCACATCAGTGCGTGCAAAGCATCCCGGGTCAAGAATCGAACGGTCAACATGCGTCTCCGCGGCACAATTGATGATACCTTCGATTCGATGTTTGCGAAGCACGGATGAAACCAACGACCCATCGCAGATGTCGCCATGAACGAACGCATACCCAGGATGTCGGCTTAACGTGTCCAGATTGGCCAGATTCCCCGAATAGCAGAGAGCATCGAGGTTGACGACCTGGTGCTGTGCGGAAGCCAGCAGACGTCGGACAAGGTGAGAACCGATAAAACCGGCTCCGCCGGTGACGAGAATACGCATCTACGCCGCTACAGTAAGATTATTGGCGCCGCTTTGGCCAACCAACTGATTGGCCAGATAGAGAGACTCGATGGTGCCGGCATCCGTCCACCACCCCTCAAGCAGATCCCATGTCAGCATTCCGGCCTTGATGTAGGCGTTGTTGACATCGGTAATCTCCAGTTCCCCCCTAGCTGACGGTTTGAGTGATCGGATGAACCCGAACACTTGCGGATCATAAAAGTAAATGCCCGTGACGGCATACGGCGATCGAGGATGGAACGGCTTCTCTTCAATCTTTACGACACGGTCTCCGTCCAAAACCGGCACACCGAACCGTTGCGGGTCCTTCACTTCTTTGAGGAGGATTTTGGCCCCTTTTTGCTGACGTCGAAAATGATCCGCTGCTTTGGCGACGCTTCCTTGAATGATGTTATCGCCCAATACCACGCAGATGGACTCCCCATCGGCAAAGTGTTCAGCCAACCGAAGCGCGTCGGCGATGCCTCCTTCACCCTCCTGATAGGTATAGTTGAGATGCTTGAGTCCGAATTCTTTCCCATTCCCAAGCAATCGTAAAAAGTCACCCGCGTTGCTCCCTCCTGTCACCAACATAATTTCCGTCACATCCGCATCGACCAACGTTTGAATCGGATAATAGATCATCGGCCGGTTATACACCGGAAGCAGGTGCTTGTTTGTGACCTTGGTGAGCGGCAACAACCTCGTCCCCAGCCCACCCGCCAGCACAACGCCTTTCACGGCTCTACCTTCCTGTTATAAATGGTTCCCTATTGTTCTTATCGGTTGCCATCGGTTAGAACTGTAGGGCTTGACGTTACCACGAAGGGGGAGAATCGGCACTTGATATGTAAAAACTACGAAACGCCCTGAGAGAGGCTCGGCTGAAAACTGGGCACAAGTCGCTTGAGATCTCGAAGCAGTTCTTCTTCGTCGCTTGTAGGGAGAATCGTCGGCAATGACTCTACCCATTCGTCCAGTTCGCCAACCGGCACAGGAGTCCCCAGAGCTCGCTGGATCTTGCGATGGGTCGTCGGCTCGACTTGCATGCCGTCCTCAAACAGTTCTTCGTACAACTTCTCTCCCGGCCGCAGACCGGTAAACACGATCTGAATGTCCTTGTCCGGAACCAGACCGGCCAGTACGATCATATTTCTCGCCAAATCGACAACTTTGATTTGTTCCCCCATATCGAGCACGAACACCTCTCCACCCTGCCCCATCACACTCGCCTGTAAAACCAACTGCACCGCCTCTGGAATGGTCATGAAAAATCGCTTGATCTCCGGATGAGTCACGGTCACCGGACCCCCCTTATGGATTTGTTCGGAGAACAGCGGCACCACACTCCCGTTGCTTCCCAACACATTTCCAAACCGCACGACCGTAAACTTGGTCAGGCCTGTTCGATTCAACTCCTGCATCACATGCTCGGCAATCCGCTTGGTCGCTCCCATAATGCTCGATGGATTCACAGCCTTATCCGTGGAAATCAAGACAAATCGATCCACGCCTATTTTCAACGCGGCTTCAGCGACCACACGAGTCCCTAGAACATTGTTGCGAATCGCCTCCTTCGGATTCAATTCCATCAGTGGAACATGCTTGTGTGCCGCGGCATGAAACACGATATCGGGTCTAGCCCGTTGGAACACTTCCGACACGCGGTCGGGAACAGTGACATCTCCAATGACAGGGAAGATCGTGACGGCTGGGAACGCTTCCTTCAACTCCAGCATGAGCGAATGAAGAGCATTTTCATACCGTTCGAACAAGACGAGCGAGTGGGGATTGCACTGTGCGATCTGCCGGCATAGTTCCGATCCGATCGAACCTCCGGCCCCGGTCACGAGCAGCTTCTTTCCGGCGACGAAAGGGTGGAGTTTCTGGCGATCCGTCTGGATCGGTTCACGCTGCAACAAATCTTCCAGACTCATCGGCCTCACGTGCTGCAGCGAGACGGGATCACCGAGTAATTGTTTGACATCGGGTAATGTCTTGATCGGCACTGAACAACCTTCTGACGCAGCAAGAATCTTTTGCTTCACGGTTGTGGAGCCGGAAGGAATGGCCACGATGATCTCGTCGACCTTCAGCCGTTCGGCGGCCTTCTTGATATCCGAAATGACTCCCACAACAGGAATCCCATGAATGTTCATCTTGCGCTTGATCGGATCATCGTCGACGAACCCCACCGGGCAGCAGCGATAATTCGCATCGTACAACATGTCCCTGACTAACAGCTCACCCGCATGTCCTGCGCCAACGATCAAAACCCGGCGCGCGCCCGGATCAAATATCTGAATCCACTCCCGGAATCCCCGCACAGCCAATCGGATCCCTGCCAAATACAGTGCCGTCAACAGCCCCGTCAGGATGATCAGGGATCGAGGATACTGCGTCACGCCGCCAAGTTGATGGATCACCCCATAAAACACCGCAGAGCTGCTCAATGCGGCTAGTAGAATCCTCCAGAGATCGCGAAGATCGACATATCTCCAGAGCCCTCGCTGAATCCCGAACAACCACAAACCGGCACCGTACAACAGCAGCACGGCAGGCATAAAATCCCACATGATCCTCCGATACTCGGGAGGAGCATCCGCATCGAATCGCAGCGCAAAGGCAGTCAGGTTCGCTGCGAAAATCAACAGCAGTTCCACACCAATAACGAGAATCGACCGGTACCTGAGTACCCGATCTCCAAATCGTCTCGAGAGGGAATGGAAGAGTTTCGCGGCTGATTGTTTCATACGCTGGTTGGTACTGCGGCGTTGATCTCCCGCTCCCGGAGCATGGCTTCAGCAGCCTCGATGACCCGATGCACAGACATTCGCTGGAGACAGTCGCTCAAACTGTTGACGTGGCGATCGCAGCCTTCAGCAAGGCACGGCACGCAATCGCCTTCTCCTTGAAGCAGAAACACATTCCCCTGTCGCTGAGATCCCTGCCTCCGCCATGGACTGTGCGTTGTTGGCGGGAAGTCCTTTGGCCAGGGTCCCCACTTCACCGGATTTGACGGTCCGAACAGCACCACAGCCGGCACACCGACCGCAGCTGCCATATGACTGACGGCCGTATCCGTCCCAACATAAAGGACCGCTCGGCTGAGGAGATAGCCGAGCGCCGGTAATGTCATAAGACCGACGAGATTCACCGCATCAGGCAGCCCGTGGAGGACCTGTTCACAATACCTCTGCTCGGCTGATTCCATGCCTGTCACAACCACCGCCACCCCCTGGTCGATCAACCACCGCCCAAGCGCCACCCACCCCTCGGCGGTCCAGGTCTTATAGGCAAACTTGGGCGAAACATGGAACACTGCGTATCGCTGAGAATCACGTATTCGAGGAAACAGGCGATGAACTGATTCTTCATGTTCTTGTGTCCAGCTCACCACAGGTGTTCCAAACGGTTTGATCTGTAACGGCGCAAGTAACCGGAGATTCATAGCGACGGTATGGGTATGGAGGTTGTCAAAAGGGATCCATTTATGGAGCAGCCTTCGTTTCCACCACGATTTCCTATCGTCCAATAGCGTGCCCATACGATATCGTCCAGCGGCCCAGGCATGAAACGTCGGACGGTCACCAGCCAAGACCGACAGGGCCAGGTCGTATCGACGCCAGAGTGAACGAAGCAGTGCCAGATGAGGGCCAATCGCCGGACGTTCAGCGATCGCCAAAGTTCGGTGGACGTCGGGATTCGCGGCCACCACATCCTGCGTTCCTTCAAACACGAGCATGTCGATGGCGGCCTCGGGATACGCACGCTTGAGCGATCGAACGACCGGCGTCGCCAACAGGACATCTCCGATCCGACGCGTACACACAACCAGCACGCTTCGTATGCCTCGCTTCATTTCATAACCAGCACTCTCATCACTGAGCACATCGCCGGTCGACATCAGAGACCACCACCCTGATCTAGACCAATGGCGGCTCGAACGGTCGACGAACTCAAAAGATCATCCAGGCGTTTCTGGTTGTCGGGCAACTTCATGCGATCCTGCTCTGGATGCCATAAATGAAACACCGTCGAGGCGAAGCGCGCGCTCTTATGCTTCACTCCGGCATGGAGCAGCCGAATGACCAAGTCGGAATCCTCTAACCCCCACCCTTCGTACGATTCGTCCAATCCATTCACACGAATGAGGTCGGCACGCCATGCGGAAAAGTTGCACGTCTTGATGCCTTCCCAACGATCCGGCGTCCATTTTCGAAACGGACCATCGGGTAGTTGTATCAGCGGAAGTACGCGATTGACTTCGCGCCGAAACCAGGACTGCATCCAATCGATTCCGCTCCACGTATGAATCGGCAGCCGCTGGCGAAGAACACGGCTTGTCAACCCGGCCGAGAGCAACACACGATTCGATCCGAGGAAGTAACCTGGCTCGGCCAGTTGCTTATGGACACGCACGAAATGGCGCGAGGGGACACAGTCACCATCTGTGAACACCACATAGTCAGCCTCCGTCGATGCGACGGCGCGATTGCGGATAGCGGCGGCCCGAAATCCACGGTCTTCCTGCCAGATATGCGTCAGCGGGAACGGTGTGCGCCGTACAAATTTCCGCACAACCTCGGCGGTCTCCTCTTTCGATCCGTCATCTGCAACTATAAGCCCAAAATCGTGATCGCTTTGTCCGCAATAGCCTTCAAGTACAACCGCCAGCGCATCCGGACGATTGTACGTCGTCACGATCACCGTTGTTTTCATTTCGATGGCGAGTTGCCACGGCGGTAAAGAGGCGCCTGTTTGGGAAGGGCCCACATCTCTTGCTGCTCAAACCGCTTGGCATACCGATAAAAGGTTCCTTCAAAATTTCCGAAGGCAATGACAAAACCTGGCCAACCGTCCAGAAACCCTCGCTTCGCGACATAATGCTTGAGGAAGGACCAGATGCCGTGAAACAACGCCGTCCCCATCGACACTCGTTGGTCGGCGAGTTTCAGAACCCCAAGCGACGAATACCGGTTGGCCTTCTTCACGACCTCCTCAAAATCCCTGAACGGGATTTGCCAAATCGCATGCGCCAGCCGACCGGCCGGTTTGGCAGTCAGTAATTCGTACCCCTCGTGGACGGGAGACTCCACGTATTTCATCGACCCTTTCCTGAATAATTGAGGTTGGCGGAAATTCGGATACCAGCCGGAATGCTTGATCCAGCGACCCATGAAATAATTCCGCCTCGGCACAAGATAGGCGTCGTGCCCGGGAGTTCCGGAAAGGATCATGAGAACTTCGTCACGAACCTCGGGTGTACACTGTTCGTCCGTATCAAGACTAAAAATCCATTCATGCGTGCAGGATTTGATGGCTTGATTTCGAAGATGGCCGAATCCTTGGAACGGAACCTGGACAACGCGGGCTCCCAAGTCCTGTGCGATCCGCGCCGTCTCGTCGGTGCTGGCAGAATCGGCCACAATGATTTCGTCGGCCCACAGCACACTGTTAATGGTATCGGCGATCTTCTTCGCCTCGTTGTATGCGATGATATAAACGGAAATGCTCATGTCCTGGCATCCGGTCGCGGGTCAGTCGCAGAATACATAAGACCGGAAAACAAGCAGTAAAACAGTTTCTCGGTATGGTCATTGAGCGCGGGTTGGAAAAGACAGCCGATCGCGATGGTGACCACCACCCCTCTGGCAAGCAGTCCATAGGTCGCATCGCCGGCAAAGGACGCCGATCTCCATTGCTGGGCAAAAAGCCAGAACAGCAGGCCGAGCCCGACGATGCCTACTTGCACCATGACCAGAAGATATTGATTGTGAGGATGAGTCGGGACAGGTAGGCCAAGTTTTTGCACATGTAGAGCGTAGGCGTGCGTAAACCCTCCGGTACCAACGCCCATCAGCGGATGATCCTGAATGATCTGGATGGTGTGATAAAAAAATTCCATCCGCTCGGTCACCCCATCGTACGTAGCCGTCTGGGGACTCCATTGTGTGACACCGGTGGCGACGAGATCGACCCGATCATGAAACGATGTGGAGACCTGATAGGCCGCCGTAAACGCCACACTGAGAGTGATGACCGCCGCCACCATGCCTCGCCATCCGAAATACATATGGAAGGCCACCATGGCAAGCCCGGCCAAGACCACATACCCTGTTCGGCCTTGCACCATCAATAAGACATTGCCCGCCGCCAGGCATGAAGCCACAGCCCACCCCCATCGGACCCATCGGGGTGAGGATTTCCAGGCCAACACCCCGAACAACAGCACACCGAATGCCATAAGCATGTTATGGGTAGTGTGCTTTTTAAATATACAGGGGTTAGAAGGTTCACAGACGGGATGGTAATTGTCCGGGACACAGGGGATGGATGGATCACAAGGGATCTGCTTTTTTAATAGACACGGGTTGAAAGGATCACAATTAATCAGCCCGCCGGTTGGAAGGATCCCCACGTTCAAAGCAAAGGACATCAGCAACGTGACCACTAATGAGGCCGCCAAGCCCAGGAGCGCGCGACGACGCTCTTGAACATCAATCGCCATCGAAACCAATAGCGGAATGAGTAGGAGATCAGCGTACTTCTTCACCGCGAGCATTCTTTCCCCTAGCGAACCCATCCCCCATAGAGTTCCCACGAGCAACCAGCCAAACAGTAACAAGGCGCTCAACCCCACGGGGTTGGAAATAACGCGACGACCTCGTTCCCGCCAATTTCCACTGACACCCCAGCAGGCGACGAGTAGGATGACAAGAATACTGTCGGCCACAACCCATATGGGAATAGTGAATCCCAAAGCCGTGGTCGCCCAACCTGCCGCTCGTCTCGCTTCTCTTTGCAAGCGATCAAAGCCCCAACTCATTTCTTGCATGCGAAGACTATCACAGATATTCAAAATAATTGGATACCGTGGCGTTCAGAAAGAATCGACTACACTTTGACGATGACCCTTGGAGAGTCTTGGGGCGCTACAACGGGTACAGGAGTGCTGACACGAGTCGCAGCAAGACTTTGAGCCGTTCTGGAATCGGTTCGTCGTTGTTCCAATTTACATACCAGTCTCCCGAGAACAAGAAAGACACCGACCCATACGCCAAGAATCACGAGTCTCCATCTGTCCGTCGAGTGATGATACAGAACGGCCAGTCCTCCGCATAGAATCATGACTCCATACTCTGCAAGCACGGTCCGACGATGGGTCCATCCGCTCAAAACCAGCCGTTGATAATAGTGCTCACGGTGAGCTTGCCAAATCTTTTTGCGACGGAGCACCCGTCGAATCAACGTGACCGTTGCATCCACGATGAATGGGGAGAAGATCATGATCGGGACCCATATCTCGAATATTCCGTCGCGAACGCCAAGGATCATCAATGTCCCCGCCAAGAATCCGACCGTGATGCTCCCTGCATCGCCCATGAAGATACGCGCGGGAGGGAAATTGTGAGTGAGAAATCCCAGAGCGGCCATCGCCACGAACACGGCGATGATGAGCATGACCGGGAAGTGGGCTTGCCACCCAAAATATGCGAGAAATCCAAACCCGAAAAACGTCATTCCGCCCGCAAAGCCGTCCATACCGTCCATGAAGTTATAGAGGTTCGCCATCCACAGGAGGACGAGGACGCTCACCGGAATTGTGGCTATTCCAAACAGGATGTTCGGTCCCCCCGGTATTGGGATGGACGATAAGGTTAAGCCCACACCCCCGATAATGATGAACGCAGAGACGGCTTGGACACCCAATCGGAGAACAGCGGGAAGACCGACACAGTCATCGATGAAGGACACGAAAAAAATGAGAAGCATCGAAACCACGATCCAGAGACTCCCTGACGCCACACCTTTCGGTAACACAGCTTTCGAGGGCTGGGTAATCGCCAACACACTGGCAGCCAGAATGAGACTGATCACCACACTGCCGATGACGGCTAACCCTCCCGTCTGGGGAGTCGGCATGGAATGCAATGTTCGTTCGTTGGGATGAGCAAGGATGGAGAGAAATGACCCCGGCAAACATAAACGGTTGGTGAACCACCAGGCCAGTACAAATGCAAAAACTCCTGGGAAAGCGATCATCATGATCGACATGTTGACAGTTCTGCCTTGTTAGATTGCAACTCCAAAAACAATCCTGCCTCTACACCAGAAAAGACCTTGCTGACTTGGTCAAGCTCTATGACTCATTTTTACATTGAAATCAAGACGTACGAGCTGTCGAACCTGGATATGTCGAGGGTATCACTCGATCTACTCGGACGCAGGCGACACAAGAAACCAGCCCATGAGATCGTCTCAACAGCCCGGACGTCCCACATCACGATAAAACGCGATCAGATCGGGGACCGCTTGTTCGAAGGAATACGCGGCTTGATATCCCAATTCATGTGTGATGGCCGTTGAGCTGTACCAGGCGCCTCCGATGAGCTTGGTCAGTTGCTGTGTCGTCAAGGGAGCAGGACTCCCACTGATAGCCTGGAGCACATCGCCGCATCGCGCGCCGCTTTTGAGCATCCAGAGCGGCACTCGCCATCTCGGAAGTGCTTTCCCTAATCCGGCTCGCAACCAGTCGTAGAGATCGGTCACGCAATATGGCTTGGAATCGGCGACGACGTACGCCGCCCGCTGAAAGCATGGCGCGCGAAGGCACAGTAATACAGCCTGTACGAAATTCTCGACGTGTAAGAGGCTTCGGACCGTTGAGAGACGAGGCAAGACCGGAAACCTCCCATGATCGATCGCCTCGATCATCCGATACAGGTTGCCTTTTTTTGTCGGACCATAGACCATCGGAAGACGGAGCGAGACTGCCGTGAGGTCATGTCGCGCTGCGTACTCCGAGACAAGTTGCTCCGCCCGCCATTTCGACCGACCGTAGGCAGTCTGGGGATCGGGAGCCCGTGTTTCATCGACACACTCCGTCGTCTCTTCACCGAAGACTTTGACCGAACTGGCAAACACGATACGACTTACCCCGGACCTCACGGCTGCATCCAGGATGTGTTTCGTCCCGTCGACATTGACAGCTTCATAGTCCTGCTCTTCTCCTGAATCATCGAGCGCATGGACTTTGGCCGCCAGATGCACGATGGCTCCGCAGCCATCCGCTATGTCCTGCACGCTCTTCGCATCGCGGATGTCGGCGGCCACCGTCTCGACATTTCCCAATTGTGAGATGGGATGTTGCGAATCGTGAAGAACAACCCGCACGTGATGGCCCGATCGGCAGAGCTTTTCGACGAGCGATGTTCCCAGAAACCCTGCAGCACCTGTTACCAGCACTTTGCTCATGCATATCCATGAGAACGATCAATCGCCGAGGCCGTCACCATGTCACGGTAGAGGCCTAGTACCTGTTCGGTGATCCGTGGGCTGGACCATTCCGCAAGAACACGGGTCCGGCTTCGCTGTCCCATAACCTCTCGCAACGCCTGGTCGGATAGCAATTCTTCAATGGCCGCCGCCAACGCCGTGGAGTCTCTCGGGGAAACCAGCAACCCGTTAAACCGATCCCGTACGATCTCCCGACAGCCGGGAACATCCGTGGCCACTATGGCCTTGCCACAGGCTGCCGCTTCCAACAATACTTTGGGAAGCCCCTCTCGATACGACGGCAGCACGACGAGCATGGCCGCTGCATAGACAGCCGGCATATCCTCTCGATGTCCCCACCACTCAACCACCCCTGCCTTCACCCACTCCTTCAGGTGGATTTCCGGAATAGCCGCCGGGTTATGTTCATCCCGGCGACCAACGAGAATGAACCGAGCATGGACGCCTTTTTGCTTCAGCCGTCTGGCGGCTTCTACAAACTCCCCGACGCCTTTGTCCCAGAGCATGCGTGCCGGCAGAACTACCACCGGAATACCGGATGGCTGCGGCTGCATGGAATAGGCCGCGACATCGATGCCTGAACCGGCAATAATCCTCGCTCGAAAAGTAGGGACCACCCCCTCTCCGACGAGCCGGTCCTGATCCTCACGATTTTGAACCAGTACGACCGAATGGCCCAAACGGATTACGATTCGTAACGCCGACTTCACGCACCAGCGCAACAGCTCGTTCCGTTCGTCCATAAAGGCATACCCAAGACCGGCGAATGCGTTGATGACGGACGGGACTCGAGTGAACCACGCTGCCAGGGATCCGTACAGAATCGGCTTCATGGCCACATGATGTACCACATCGGGTTTGATGCGACGATACAACCGCACGAGTTCTGCAACGGCGATCACCTCGCGAAACGGATTACGGCTTCGACGGACCATCTCCAACGGTTCAAGCTGAAACCCTTCTCCTCGGATTCGTTCTCCGTGATCAGTTACGCGAGTCGCCACGATAACGTCGTAGCCTGCTTCCCGTGCGGCTCGCGCCAGGTCGAGACGATGAGACCAGAAATACCAGTCTTCAGTGATGAGATACAGAAGGCGCGGATGATCTGCCATGAGCGCTCAACCAAGCTTGAAACATCAGCACATTCCAGATCCAATGCTGCCAATTGCGCCGACCCGAGAGGTGCTCCTGCCATTTCTTCCTGATTGGAGCAGGATCAAAATATCCTTCATGCCGGAGCCGCGATTCATCTAACAGCGCTTCGGCCCAATCCCTCAAGCTGCCTCTGAGCCAGGAGTCCAACGGAATGCCAAACCCCATCTTGGGCCGTTCAACCAAGTGCTTCGGAACATAGCGGTACAATACCTGGCGAAGCAGCCATTTCCCCTGGCTTTCTGTCCTGATCTTCATCGAAAGCGGAAGACCCCAGGCAAACTCCACGACGCGATGGTCCAGGAGGGGCATACGTGTTTCTAGGCTGATCGCCATGGCAGCTCGATCCAGCTTAGGCAAAATGTCATCCGTCAGATATCCCACCAAGTCGTGGAACATCATCTGTTCGCTGAAATCCTGCTTTGCCACCTGTCTTGCTTGGTCGTCGGCCCATATAGGTTCTTCATGAGAACCGATGACCAAGGAGGCGGTCTCTCGCTGCAGCGACACGAGCCGCCGATACAATTCCGTCTGACTATTCGAATCCAGAACTGCGGCAAGTTTATGAACCTTTTCCCCGAGAGTCGACAGATGGAGGGAAGCTGGAAGCCCCATCTTCAATATTCTGCCGATCCTATCCCACTGCTCAGGCGACAGGACCGTCAGCGCATATGCCGCCATCGCTCTCATGGAGACAGGTACTCGTGCGACTCGACGCCAGATCAAGCTTCCCCACGAATACCGATTGTACCCCCCAAATAACTCATCACCTCCATCCCCGGAAAGCGCGACCGTGACCTGTTGCTTGGCCAATCTCGCGACAAGATGGGTTGGAATGGCCGACGAATCGCCGAATGGTTCGTCATACATCGACGGCAGGAGCGGAATCACTGCCAAGGCGTCCGCTGGACTCACATAGAATTCGGTATGGTCTGTTCCCAGATATTCAGCGACAGCCTTCGCGCCAGGCGCTTCATTGTAGTCATCTTCACCGAAACCTAGCGTGAAGGTCTTGACAGGACGGGATGAGTGCGCCTGCATAAGTGCCACGACGATGGAGGAGTCGATACCACCTGAGAGAAACGCACCGAGAGGCACATCGGCTATCATTTGTCCCTTGACGGCACCACTCAATAACCGGTTTAGCTCATCCTCGGCCATGCTATCGGTCCAATCGCATCGGCGAGTCTGTCTGGCAACCGCCGCCGCAGACCAATAGGGTGTGGGTTCCGGCCAGTATCCGGCCGCGCAGGTGAAAGCGATCGTCGCATAGGTTCCAGGTAAGAGTTTTCGAATCCCAGTGTAAATCGAGTATGGTAACGGCACATAGGCATAGCGCATGAACAAGGCCAGGGCCCCCCGATCAATTTCACCGCGCCAGTCTGGGTAGGCTTCCAACGCTTTCAGCTCCGAGGCAAAGAGGAACGTCCCGTTGGACCACCCATAGTAGAGCGGCTTCTCTCCGATTCGGTCACGAGCCAGGATCAGGCGTTGCTCGACGCGATCCCAGAGAGCCAAGGCAAACATCCCCGCAGTGGCCTGAAGCGTTTTTTCCACACCCCAGGTTTCAAAGGCCGCCAACAGCGTCTCGGTGTCAGAATGCCCGCGCCACGATAGGCCCGCGAGTTGCCCCCGGAGTTCCAGATGATTGTAGATTTCACCGTTGAATGCGATGACATATCGACCGGAAGCTGATTCCATGGGTTGATGGCCCGCGGGAGACAGGTCTAGGATCGACAGGCGGACATGCCCAAGGGCAAGCCCGTAGTTGAAATCGCCCCATACTCCTGAATTGTCAGGACCACGATAACGAATCCTCTCAGCCATTCCCGAAACGATACGGGTGTACTCAGTGCCTCGATAAAACATCATTCCAGCAATGCCACACATCAGTGTACCGAATGAGCTGAATGGTCAGGCATGTGTGAGGACTGTCTGTTCATGAGCCAACCCCGTCCACACCGATTGCCACTGGTCTCTCTCTCCTTGACCAGCAGAGCCCCAGGACCTGCGAGATCCGCTCCCAACCGTGCGACCCAACTGGAGGACCACGTCTCTTGCAAGAGCGACGCTATGCACACCCGCACCCATCACCGCCCACCGTAATGAGGTGAGGTCATGCACCCTGGCAAGAAGCCGACGGCAATAGTTGAGCCGACCACGGCCCAGCTTTCCAGCTTTGATTTCAGTCATGCGATAGCCCAAGAGCACTTCCTCTAATGCTGCAAAGCGACTGTGGGAAAAGCATTCAAGAAGGAGTGCTTGATCTTCACACCGACTGTCTTGGTCAGAATAGGGATGTGCGAGAAACCAGGCCCGCTTGCCCATCCATGTCGGATGGGCAAGCGGAAATCCCCACCATGGTCTACAGCAAATGGCCTCATGTGAGCTTGCCGTTGGGTAGCAGCCGATGATCTCGCCTTCTCCCTTGAAAATCACAGCGCCGGTCCCTAGCAGATCAATGTCGTGATGCGCTTCAAGAAACCGCACCTGCCGTTCAAGCCGCCGGGGATACGACACGTCATCGGCATCCATCCGGGCAACATATTGCCCTTTGGCCAGACGCACACATTGATTCAACCGTAACGCTAGGCCCATATTCCCAGATGGTTCCTGAATGAATCGGACTCGGGGATCCTTCACCTGCAACACACTTTCCGCCGTCCGATCGGTCGAGCCATCATCGACAACAATCAGTTCCCATTCTTGATACGTTTGGGTAAGAATCGACCGCAACGCAAGGTCGATGGTCCCAGACGCGTTGTACGCCGACATCACTACTGTGACCAGAGGGCTCGCATTCATTTATAGTGGATAATCGACAAATTGCGTTGATGCTGGATGTTCAAAAAGGTCTTCCAGCGAGGCCACAGTGAGCGAAAGGCCGGGACGTACGTGGTTGGTACGTTGAGGTCTTGAGCGATACGAGAACAAAGCTTGAGACCTTTTTCAACATCCTGTTAACTTTCCCTGTAAAACATTCGACCAGGCCAGCCGGCGGCGCCGTAGGTCCAGGCTCCCCGCAAGCGCCAGGACAACTCGAAGGCCAGCCGACGCGCGGCACGAGCTCCCCGTCGTTTTCCCCAGATCAGCGCAGCGCATGAAACACATAGGGTTCTGAGCAATGCTAACCATGGGCCAATCTTGTGCTGGCTGGCGACTCGTTCAAAGATCTGCCAGTCGATGGATCGGATGGGTCGCTGCGTAGCCCGTTGAGCCAGCTTCTCGAGCAGATCCTTAAATCGCCGGTCATACGTATGCTCCGTGCTGACTCGTTCGAATCCTCGGTATGCAATGGCGTCTCGTTTTTCAGGATTGGCCAGAAAATAATTAATGCGCTCGGCGAGTTCATCCGGACCATCGAATACGATGATTTCCTCACCGATGCGAAAATACTCTTCAAGGTACTGAGCGGGTTCAGTGAGCAGACAACCACCTGCACCTGGCACTTCGAATACGCGCGCCTTGATTTGACGGCTACGGTACGGCAGCAGCCCTCGAAATTGAATGCCCGAGTCTCCGAAGTTCAGGGTGAGTACAGACTCACGGTAGATACGCAGAAGATCCGTGGCAGAGACTGGCCCTGCGGGCCAACCGTGACCGAAGCACTCGACCTGGATGCCTCTGGCACGTAGGATTTCGATCCACTTCCTTCTGTTGCCATACGCACTGCCCACGAACGTCACCGGGTGCGTACACTGCCGGGCAGGCAACGGCTCAACCAACGTGTCACGGCTTGCCCCCCACTGAGTCAACACAAAGTTGTCTAACCCATTGTAATGGGCTTTCTGGACTGCCTTCAGATAGGTGGTCGCATAGCAGTCGACATGCGGAGCAACGAAGCGCGAAAACTGTTCATATTTCCAGGAGTCATCCGTACCCCAGTTGACGATCACAACGGACCCGTTAGCCCGAACAATGTCCAACGTCTCCCGCCACAACTCGTAACTCAGGAGCACACAAAAGATTACGTCCGGTTGTTCCTGATCGACTCGGCGTAGAAATGCTCGATTCAATTCCGCAAAGTCACAATAGGCGGAACGATCCCATGAATCAAAAAACGACACGTCATGCCCCAGTGCCCGAAATGCAGGCAGAAAATTTGCGTACTCGTACCCATCCCCACGGAGAGGATCACCATAGTTGTGTCGGCCAAAGACACAGAAAATGCGCATCAATGCAACGTTCTCTTGCGCGATCGGGTAAGATATATGAACCCTTCACCGACACATACTTCGGAAAGAGCACATATATTGCCCTCACAAGCTGTACGGAAAGTCCGTATCCAATACTGGCTCACGAAGACATTATGCCCTTGCAGAAACGCGCTTACAGGCCTGGAGTAACTTCCGATTTGTCCACGCATGGCGATCGACAGCAATCGTATTGATATAGGTATCTGCATAAATCAAATAATCATTTTGCTGCAAAATGCTCTGCAGTTCGCTAATTTTCTCCTCTCCTCCATCTTCCGTATAGGTCAGCGTCTCGACACAGAACACCTTCGGCCTGAACCGCTCGAAATCAAAACCTTTCAATATCGATAGATCCATACCTTCTACATCAATCGACACAAAATCTGGCACTGACTCGAAGTACTCCTCAAGAACTTGGTTGACTGTTTTAATCTCCACCGGAATCACACGCTCAATCTGTTCTGTACCATAAGCCTGATACCGCTCGGCCTCCTCGCGGGAAAAGGTATTGAGCGTTGACGTGGTCATCAAGAAAAGATCAGCAGTGCCAGGCACATTTCCAATGCCCACCGGCAAGCAGATATCACGAGGGCGAACTTGTTTGAATGCCCTCAGGGCATTCGGGTCCGGTTCAACGCACACACCACGACCACCCTGCCTATAGAAGTAGTATGTGTTGCTGAGGTATCGCGGATGATGTGCGCCAATATCAAGATAGGACACTTTACCGACATCGAGCACGGCCAATACATAATCGACGATGAGATCCTCCCCACACTGAGCGTATGAGACCTTTTCAGATCCGATTGCCCAATTGGCCAAATGACTGAGCCGCCGCCTAAACCGACTAACTAGCCCCATAGCCCCCATTCCTCATATTCATGGACCGTTTCTCCATAGGTCGGTGATCTGGAGAGATGGATAGAGCACAGGAGTACCCCAACATCCCACAATCGTATTCAGCCCTATTCCTAAAGACATCGAACACTTTCACAGTGAACAAGCCGTAGTAGCCCGCCGGGCCGTCACATGGTAGCCAACCGTAAAACGCCTCTCGCGGTCGAACCTATCAAGCCATTTGCATAACACAGGGACGATCAAGCCAAGGACCGGAACCAGCACGACCCACATCGAAAACCAGAGCAGCCGAATCCCAACCGGGAGACTCGTACTCCACGGACTAGTCGCTTGAATAAACCGTAATGATTCCTGTCCAAAAAATCGAAATGATCCTTCGTTCGGTTCAACGGTGATCGCCTCAAATCCAGCCGCCTTCAGAAAGCGCTGGTACCACCAGGGTGTATAGCCCCCGTAATAGTGGTAGGGCTCTTGATGAATTCCTGATCCAAGCGGCGCGGTGAGAACGAGCGTTCCTCCTGGCTGGAGAATCCTTGCCAATTCATAGACCACTCGGATGGGCTCAGGATGATGCTCGAGCACCTCCGTACAAAGCACCACCCCAAAGCTGCCATCAGGAACTGGAATGGCCGTCACATCCGATACGAAGTCGAGTACCCCATAGCTGCCATGTCGAAGCTGGTCGTCCCGCAACGGCGCGAGGTCCTGAGTACGATAGTCGCAGTGTGCGAACAGCTCACGATACGGGCAGGACCCGGCGCCGACATCCAGCACTCTCGTCCCATTCGGCACCAACGACGCCTGTTGCGCTATCCATCGATCCCGCCGTACGACGTTATAGGCAAACAGCTCGCTCTGAGCCAGCCAGGCCCGTAGACCGTTACTCACGTGCCTTCACAAATTCAAAAAGACCGCAACCATAATCCAGATTGTCGGCCCCTTCCGGCGAAATCTCCTCGTTGAACCGTCCGGCATCATCAACAAGAGAAAAAGCCTTGAGCTGGAGCTCTTGGAAGAAATCCTTGACCGTGCTTGGCGAAAATACTCGATGCGCATTGAAACACACCCGCTCATGTCCAACCGGCACCGAGAGGAAGAGCCTCCCGCCCGGTTTCAATACCCGCTGTAGTTCCGTGGCGGCCAGCCGGCTTCCCTCAGGGTTGATGGGGTCACCGTATCGACCAAGTCCCACATGCTCGAGGACATGAAGACAGGACAATGACGTGATGCTTCCGGTACGAAAGGGCAACCGAACAATATCTCCACCAAGCGGTAGAAAATTCGAAAGGTGAACGCGGAGCGGCCGATAATCGACAAAAATGGTCTTTGTGGTCGCGCTTAACACGTTGATCATCATCACGCTCGAACCGATGTCGACGTGGAACGGAGGCTTCGCATTATGCAAGCACCGCGCAAGCCACGCAGCTTGAAAGAAATAGTGTGGATCGAACGGCGTGTCCACAACACGATCGGCAAGACATGGGTACGAATCGCGGAACGAGATCTGTTGTGTCGCGGCCCTCTTCTTATAGGCGTTCCATTCTACGAGATAGCGAGGCAATGCGCCAATGCTGGTAAAGAGATGAGGGCCAAGAAACGCTGCACCCCACCGGACGATCGCGCTGTTGCGAAACAGATCCCTCACAGAAGTCTAACGAGAGAGGAGTATCATAAGAGGACGGTCATCTCGCAGAAACCACTCTGAAAGGGGTTGCAACTGGCTGGCGTAACAAGGCTTATTCAAAGCGGAGACCTTTGAGTGTAAGGAGCTCTGGATCACCACAATTTTGAAATATCACCAGCCTTACAAATCGTGCACTACGTGATCTATCGAGGACCGCGTCATGCCAGCCCTCTTTCTCCGTGGTTGCATCGCATAATTGATCAAAACGTCCTACCTGTAACCAATCTCCATTTTCTGACCGGATACTCACTTCAAGGCGTCCCGGCATGCGTAAGCGAAGGCCATCCTGTGGTAATAGCCGCACTTTGGTAAAAGTTTTCACTTCTGACAGGTCTATATCCAGAGTCTGTGGATAGTTCGGCCGCCGTTCGGCATGCCAACCAGGCTGTGCCGCCGTGAGGAGGCCATATGGCCCGAAGTTTCCAAGAGTTGAAGAGGCTTTCAGCCTTGGGACTGCATCTGTCCGCACAATAGAGGGCATGACAGGTTGAGAATTGAGCAAAGACAAATTGATTATAAAGGGCTCCACCGGACTACGTATCTCTACAAGTCCCTTTGTATAACCTAGAACTACAGTCCCCTCATTTTGTACGGCAATACTCGCACAAAGCTGATCGGAAGCGCAGTCCACCAAGTTAATCTTGGGCCTATCGCCGATTTCTCGGAAAACAGCATGAAGCATCCAGGGCACCGACACCGGATTGGGCCACGTGGCGAGAACGGCATTCTCATTTCCATAACCGGTATTGTTGATCAGCTGCTCTGCAAAGTATGGACGAGCTTTTGAAGGGAGCACTACAAGTAAATAATTCTTGTCAATCCATCCTTTATTTTTAACCCAATTTGATAAATGAGACCGTATCGACTCGATCTCAACATTGGTGACCATCACCTCCAGCATCGACAGACGGTATTGGACCGACAAAATGGGCAGAACAAAAAAAAGCAAAGCTATAAGAGTTACCCATTTATTGGCCCTAGGCAAAAAAGACGAGACTAAACTCATCAGTCCAACAGCTGAACCACAAAAGAATAGATACCAAGGAGCTAGATGCCTCGATGAGAGACTATCCATTTTGCTTAGCAACCAGGGGCTTGTTGAACCCAAAAGCAGAACAATGCTCGCTAGGCACATGAGAGCGCCACTGATTACTCCGACAAACATTACCTTGCTACTCTTGGGTACGGCGTTTCTGGTTGCAGCTACCACGAAAGCGCCAAGGATAAACACGCCTACGCCAGGTGACGTCTCGAAATTGAAAGGAGGCATATGCGAAAAATATCGCGCGAGATCGGATAACCTCTCATAGATAACAAGTGGGCTTTTTTGTATTGCTACCTCATAGTTTCCCAGCACGGGGAGCTCACCCTTAAATGTCTTCAGAAGAAAAAGGCTCCCTTGAACTAGGGCGTAGTAAACGAGCGAGGCCCCGAGATAAAAAAGGAGTTTATTTACAGCAAGTCTGGCCTTTGTGAGATAAAGCGGAGCAGGCCCGAATCCCAGTTCGATAAGAATCAAAGCTATAACAATGAACGCATACGCGGGATATATGAGGCAGGCCACGATGAACAACATACCTGAGGTAAAGATTACTCTGGGTGGAGGGTTCCCTTTATGACAGTATCCGTTGCTATAAAGGAAGAAGGACATAGCCGACAGCAGGATAGAAACCAAAACCATGATCGCAGGCATTCCTTGGAGATACATGAAGGAATACCCAGGCGTCACGACAAAGACTGCGGCTGCCGAAACTCCTAGTGGAAACCCACCTATTAGAGGCGCTAACACGGTTCCGAGATAAAGCACTGTGAGGAGGACAACCCCAAAAACAATGGGCCTCACATATCTGAAGTCAGAGATACGTGACACGATAGCGTGCTCTACACATTCTCCAAACCATACGAATGGTCTACCTGTTTGCACATAGAACTGTGAAATCATCAGTCCACACTGTTTTCCTCGTACCAATGACGACTCTCCTTCCACTGAATACCGAAATGCCCGCCATTGATCTTGTGTCACATAGTCATATTGCAGTGTGGGAAGATATGCCAATAAGAGGAGAACAAGAACTGCAGCGACAACGCCCTTAGTCCTCGAGTTACACGCGATCCACTCCCTCCATGGAGCCAGAAAGACCCACTTCATTGCTTGCTAGGCTTCCAAAACCACAGCTCTCGGAAAAACTGCAAGAAATAGGCAGCTCCCCACTGGATGACTCGAAGTTTCCGCTCACCCCCTATCCGTGGAGGTTCGTCTCCCGGTATCTCTGTTACCTTTAATCGAGCCTTGGCTGCGCGAACCGACAGCAGAGGTTCCCAGCTAATCTTTGTGAAAAATAATTTCTCCGGGAGAGAATGCGCATCCTCGCGATCAAGGCCAAGTTCATATGGGACGTCCTTTCGGTATGCCCGAAAAATCACCATCACATCCGTATAGTTACCTCCATGCAGAACATTCACCGTTCTAGTAAAAAGCCAATTACCAAAACTTGTAGCAATATCATCGTCTTCACTTTTAGCAGGCCCAAGGTAACGCGAGGCAATGACCATGTCATACCCTTCATTCATTTTCGCAATAAGAATGGGGATTAGTTCGGGCAAAGAATTTCCGTCAGGACTGAACGTAATCACAATATCACCAATGATATGTGGCCAGACCTCGTTATAGGCGTGACGAAATCCTCTCTGTTTCTGAACATAGACCTGGTAGTTGTTAGCTTTGGCCCACTCTATGGTGCCATCGGTGGACCCACCATCAACGACAATGATTTGGTCCACCCACGAGCGATCGATCTTCGGCATGATGGCCTTCATGCCGTGTACTTCGTTGAGCGTCATCACCAGTAGTGTCGACTTCATGAGCAAGATCCTCTTTGTGAAAGAGCCTGGAGGCAAACTTGAGACATGCCAAGAAAGTAACAGCACCCGAGCACAATAAGATTGTCGTTATAACGCTGTTCACTCCGACATCATCGGTCACGAAGTTTTTAACACTCTCTCCTAAATAGGCAACCGCTATGGAAGGAGGGAGAAGGAAAATAAAAGTTGCCCAGAGAAACGAAAAATGTGAAGTCGACGTAAGCCCTAACAGATAGTTCAGAGGGCCTGTCGGAATGATCGGGTTCAAACGTGCGAATGCAATGAACTTCCATCCGCTCCGTTCAAACTCTCGCCTTACTTTCTCTGCCCATCTATTATCAAAACGCTTTGCGAACGGCATTCCAATCAGTGCTCTGGCTAAACAGAACGACGTCCAGCCTCCCAGAGTAACTGCGGTGGCGGAATAAATACCCCCTACAACTCCTCCCCAAAAGTATCCCCCTGCCAGATTGAGAGGTAGTGTAGGTAGGACCGCTATCATGGAAGAAGCATAGAGAACGATGAAGAGAATCACTGCCACGAAGGGATGTCCTTCTCTATAATCTTCTATGATGCTTGGGCTGAGCTCACCTTGTCGATAGAGTCCCCATGCATAAAAAAGCCCTCCTAAAAGGAACAACAATAGCATCAGACGCTTTGGACCGATATATCTTCTCAACCCTTCTTTCTCGTTTAAGCGCATAAAAACTGTTTGCACTCACACAGCGTCACCGCTCTATCAGAGTAGCCTCAACTTTGGCCGACACAATCAGTCATGCTCCAATATTCCAAGACATCATGAGGGAACGGTCTTTCCAGCTCAAACTGTTTAGCCATGGTGGAATAATTTTCAAGATTTTGAATGTACAGCAACCGCCACTCATTAACAGACTGCTTAACCCTACTCACCCAATCCTGCTCTTGTATGTTCAGCTGGGTGCAGCAGGAAGCTATACGGGAGATATCTTGCGTACCCAATGAAATCGTGGCTCTGCCTGTTTGAAGCCCTGCAACGATCCGCATCAGTGACAACCATTGCCATCCTTCCCGCTGTGGAATATTGACAATCACTTTCCCCGATCGATTGAAGGCGTTGCGGCGATTCCTTGAGACAAATTTCCTCGGACACATGACTGATAACCCCTCCGCCTCCAACAGAGAAAGAAGCCGAGCACGATATTCCGTCATAGCTCCGGTAAACACAAGATCGGTGACGGCGATATCAGAAGACATCTCAGTTTCAGAATACGAGCCTCTGACTAGATTCGGGAATGGGATTGCACGCACATCAACACCTGGCACAAGCGTCGAGATATTTCGCAGCTCGGGCAAGTCACCCAAGACAAAGAAACACCGTAGATAGGGCAAGCACTCCATGAGATGTCTGATCCGCTTCAAGATCGTGGCCGAGTGCATATAATCGTTCTGACTACCAAGGGGGGCACCGTGGAAATAGATCTGCCCATGCTGGAAATCCAAATGCTCGGTCATGATCACTGCGACTCGTTTCCGCGATGATCGGCAGAAATCGAGCAACACATTTCTACTGTTTTCCGTGGAGAACCCTTCAATGATGACATTCAGAGACGAGGGACGAGGCTGTTTCCCGACGGAAACCGGATAGCCATGCTGTCGAAAAGCAGTGACCGCAAAGCCCACTTGGTCACCGATCCCATGCAATTGATGATTGTAGACCCAGAGGTGAATAGGAGGCATCCCCCCAACATACTTTTTCACGAAAGAAATTACCCCGCCCTATACGAGTGAGAAGCTTTCGCTTTCGTAGCATGAGGATCTACAGGTGATAAAGCAGAGGAATTAGCTCGTTCGGACTCGTGGCCATGAGCCACTACAATGGCACGCTCCACATCCTCAAGTGAATGGCCTGAAAACCATGAAGAGTATCCACCAGAATCAGCCTTCGCTGAAATAAAGGCTCCTTCATTCTGGAGGATTGCGTAATATCGATCGAAACGTCGAATGATATTGTAGCCGCATACCCCATGACGAACGAGCTCAACATCTGGATCGGCCTTGACTTCCACTAATCCCGGCCTGATTACACTGCGAAGATCAGAAAGGATACGTGCCGCCAACCGATATATTCTTGGGAAAGGCCTGAGCACTCTGGCGACCATTCTGACCAGCGCAACCCTCGTGAATCTTCTAACCTCCTGGTGTTCAGCCGAGTAAAGATACTGCCCTGCCAATTCTTCCAGCGCATTCGCAAAGGTCATTCGTGGCGCACCAGGTCTGTAGTACTCCGCCAAGACAGACCAGTCATTCAAATCGACGGGAGGATTTCCATAGGCATGAATCACAGCACCACCCCATTCCCAGACCACCCCTTGACCCGTATTAATCCGTAGCGTTGGTTGGGCTGGGCTATCGAACACACGAGCCCAGCCATCACAATGTATTGTGCAATCGAGCAATGCACCTCGACCTTGGACAGCCTTAATACTGTGCCTTGAAGAAAACGCTCGATCTCGCTGATACAGATCCGACACCGCGTTCCAGAATTGATCGCTAAACGCCTGGCCGGAAAACTGATCTTTGGCATGAGCGACCATGTGATTTCGCATGTCCCAGTAGATACGCGGTCGATCCAATAAGGCACACACACGGCTAGTCAGTTGGGAGGCCAGGGAATCTTCAAGGTCAGGCCGTCTGGAATACCGGTCCACAAGGATGCCGGTTGCTACGGCCTTATACGAGAGAGCTTCCCGCACGCCCTGCAAAACAATGCCATTCTGATTGTCGGTGACATACACCGACGTACCCACGATATCCGTGACTATCGGAATGGCTCCCAGCATCATTGCTTTCATGATCAGAACCGAATCCAGGTCTACACTGGGCAATACTACAACATGAGCGCCCGCCATTAACGCATTCACTTCATAATCACTCAGATAACCATGCCCCCAGATGATGCTGCGACCTGTTTGGTCTCGGACAAAGGAGACATCAACACCATGTTCAATCAAGTCCTCTTCGCTAGGCTTCCGGCAAGTCACCATAAGGAGACCGGCTTGCCTACTCGCCAAATATTCTTTCCAGAAGCGCAACACGAGATGCCCACCTCGGTGGAAAAACTCGGCTGGATTCTGGCTGCCAGAGTTCAGAAACAAGAACCGGGGTCTGGACAGAACAATCTTTTTCTGAGGTGCTAACTCTTGAACGGTATTCTCGCTCAACCCAACTCTTGAGCGAAACAGCTTCCGGTCGATGGTCGAGTTAGAGAAGAATCTATGCAGAGACTCAAGAGTCTCGGGGACATGAGAGAAAATGCCCAGGCACAATGGGTTTGCCAGCATGGCCCCAAAATGAGCCCTGATTTCTTCATGCTGTCTAGCGGAGTTGCCTCCATCCTGCGCAAATGGCAACAAGAGATTTGCAAAAGACTCGCAGTGAAACACGAACGGCCGCGTGAGGGAGGGGAACGGAACGGTATGGTGGAATTCGATGTCACCCACTAACTCCGCCGTCATAACCCTGTTCGATGTCCAGAAGAGCTCCTGGTAAGCCCTGGCAAAGGTCTCTCCTGCGAGTCGATCAGCGCGAAGCTCTTCAGCCTTAGCCTTATGCAATATCTCTTTACGTATCCTCTGGTCAGATCGGAAGAGACGCCCAAGTTTTACGTTATCCCAAGCATGGAGAGCGACACCCTCGGGAGCATCGTCAAACAACGCACGGTAGAGGTGGGCAAACCCGTTGAGCGGGATATAATGACTCAGGCTCCAGGGAACTGCCACATTCAAATGGGGTGAGATCATTTTTCTTAATACTCGCGCAACACTCATTAGGAAAGAAACTAGGGATTTGCCTAGGCGGCTTTCAGTTCCTGGAGACGCGGAGAGGAGTAAACATTCGAAATCCTAACAAGACATGACCATGACGGATGCGGACGCGACGATCATCGACGACCTCTGAGAAACAGCGAGCGACGTTTCATTGCAACCCTGCAAAAATCGCTCGACAGTCAGACTCGGAATCGGGACGTAGATGGCTGCCATTTTAGACCTTCATTTTTCGAGTGGATCAATTTTTTAGATCTGTGTCGGCTTTAGCTTTAACCATTCGATCTATCACTTCTCTTGCTTCCCCTATGTTCTCTGTCTCAAGAAGCACGCTCGTAGTGGCCAGACGGTTTAATTGTTCTTGATCTCGAAAATCAACCCTCCCTACTGATTGGTGTACGACCCAATTCTTTCCTTTGTAGCTCACGATATTGAAACCCTCTCTCGACTCCACGAGTCGAGGAACTCTTGTTTGATCTATCCGCGTTTGATCTGCCACAGCCCGCGCATCCCCTATACTCCCCGTCTCAACCAGCTTGCCAGCGGTGGCTAGACGCTGCAGTTGTCCCTGGTCACGAAAATCCACTTCTCCAGCAGATTGGTCTGCGACCCAATTCTTTCCTTTGTAGCTCACAATATTGATGCCATCTCTAGACTCGACGATCCGCGGGACGCTTACTTTATTATTTATGTGCTCGATGGTATCCAGCAGCAACACCAATTCCTCTATCGAACTCCCTACAATTCGGTGCTGGAACCAGTTTGGGCTGGCCATTGGATACGCGACGAACCCTTCGCCCAGCTGAAAAAACTCATACCCCTTGAGAACACCATATGGAATTTCGACCGCATGTTGCAAATGGGTCGGAATTTCCAGATCGCCCGCTCGAAAATCAGGAACGGTCCATTGTTCATCAGACCGTTCCACGCACCACAATCCCTGTTCTTGCCAGACACCGTCGAACATTATTCCTACTGCTTCCGTAACGCCCGGATGATAACTGACACCCGTTCGTGGATCAGCAGCGACATCCCTATCCTTATCCAATGCCACTTGGTGCGCATCTGAATCAATCTGGGACTTGAGTAACTCTAGGTCGTCCCCACAAATCACTCCTCCACTGCGAACAAGCCGCTTCGCCTGCTGCAGGTCGTATAAAACGTCGTCTTTCTTATGCGATCCATCTATATACACAAGATCAAAGGCCGCGCTTTCAAGTTCTGGAAGCACCTCTCTGGAGCTGGCCTTCTTGACCTCTACCATATCGCCGAGGCCACACACTTTAATGTTCTGATAAAATAACTCTTGAATCTCTCCATGTGCAATTGCCGCATTCATACTTTTATAATGAAGCGAGCGATCCTCTGCTACAAAGTATTGGTCCCATTGATCGACACAGATGATCTTGCTATCAGAAATCCCAAGCTCTCGAATCACGGTTCCAAATGTTATTGCCGAGGCGCCGGCCCAAGATCCAACCTCAAGAACTCTGACAGCGGCTTTCCCTCCAAGCACATATCGGGACAGATCAGCCAGCAATGCGTAACGGATCGGAGGGCTTTGAAATGCGGAAAGTTGCCGGCCAAAATATGGCCTATCGCTTTCTCTTGCCGACGAAAGAGAATACTGGGGCATGATCGCGATACGTGAATCAGCGATCGACCTCTTTATACCTAAATCCGATATCCACGATTCCATTAAACTTATTCTCCGCCATACGTGTGACCATTAGGTGAATAATGGAGCGACGGACATCTAGAACGTACCCACCCGTTGACCCGTCATACTTCGTGATCCCGAGATCAATAAAATAGTTTCCCTCGTTGAGCGGCACATTAAATTCAATCTGATAGACTCTCACAGCCCCCTTACCAGCTGGCCGCAGCAGCACCCGCTCAAGATAGGTATTACTCCCGGTGATTGTCACCCCCTTGTCCGTCTTCAATTCGAACCCGACAATAGGTTGTGTCACATCCTCGGTAAATTGAACTTTCACGTAGATCGTTAATACGGTCCCAGAAACAATGCCGGAAAGATCGGCACGACCGTTCGCCATCACCATATAGTCGACAATGGCTGCGCCGCCATTCGTTGTACGGATTTCATGATGATTGTACCCAAAGCGCTGTGAGATCGGGATATCAGTCCAGAAGGAACTGTCTGCAATGAAGGGGTCTCCTGTCTCTTGCACAGGCAAGGCATGCTGAGATACCGACATAGGTGAGGATTTCTCTTGCGCCGGATCTTTCTGTGGCGCCGCTTTCGACTCGGAAAAGAGAAGGGTCAAATATTTCTCACTTATCAGCCTGGATTCGCCGTCGGCGATCAACATGCCATTCTCCAGAATGATGGCTCGGCTACAGAGGCTCGTAATGGTCTCAAGGCTGTGCGAGACGAGCAGAATTGCCGCACCGCTCGTGCGAATTTTTTCAATTTGCACTAGGCACTTACGTTGAAATCTGACATCGCCGACAGCAAGGGCTTCGTCGACAACCAGGATATCCGGATCGACGTGAATTGCCGCTGCAAACGCGACGCGCACAAACATCCCAGAGGAATACGTCTTGACCGGCTGATCGAAGAACTCTGCAATATCGGCGAAGGCTTCGATCTCCGGCAACCGTCGGAGCATCTCTTTCCGAGAGAACCCCATGATCGCGCCGTTCAGAATCACATTGTCCCGACCCGTAAACTCAGGATTGAATCCTGCTCCCAGTTCAAGTAAGGCGGAAATTCGTCCATCGACTTGAACTTCGCCGTTCGTCGTCTGCATCACCCCACAAATGACCTGTAACAACGTGGACTTTCCTGAACCGTTTCTTCCCAGGATGCCGACGATTTCCCCACGTTCGACTTCGAATGAAACATCGCGCAACGCCCAGAATTCACGATGATATTGCTTGCGAAAGGGATGCAGAGCTTCCAATAGACGCTCTTTCGGTGAGGCAAAAAGCCTGAATTTCTTGGAGACGTTTCGAACGGCAATGACAGGCGGGGGACGCATGGAGCTGACTACATCACGTCGGCGAATTCAGGTTTCAGTCGGCCGAACACGTAGGCGCCCGCTAGAAGAAAAAGGAGTGCAACGCTCCAAAAGTACAAAGTCTGGCCAGTGTCTGGAAGCTGATGCGAGACCAACACACCACGATACCCCTGAATAATGTAATCGAGAGGGTTATACCTCAAGATCGGTCGGTACTGTTCTGGCAGATTATCGGGTGACCAGACGATGGGGGTCGCCCAAAATAAGAGGTTCAACCCAATACCAAGCCCATGGGAGATGTCCCTGTAGAATACGTGGACAGCTGACAGGAGCCAGCCTAACCCTATAACGAGAACACAGGTGCAGAAAAAAAAGTAGAATATCAGGAGCATAGAGAGATGAAACGTGACGTGATAGTACGCCAGCATCCCGGCCAAGAGAACCGTGAAGACCCCGTGAGGTACTATACTTGCCGTCAGATGCACTACTGCGAGAACTTCGGAAGGGAAGACGGTCTTCTTGATAAAATGGGCGTTCCGCACGACGGAATCCGTGATTGAGGTCAGCGATTCATTGAAAAACAGCCATGGTACAAAACCAGAGACAAACCAAAGTATGAATGGTGTATTGCCTGGCCCCTGAGATCGAAATCCGATGGCAAAGACAAAATAGAATATGAATATGACGGCTACCGGATGTGCAAAAGTCCATACAATCCCGGCCAGCGTCCCCGCGTACCTACCCTGCAGATCTCGATCCGCCAGGGCAAGAATCATCGTCCGGTAGCGATACAGATTCCGAAATAGCTGAAGAATCAGTACCACCTACCGTCCGGTGAGGTATGGTGATGTATTCGATTGAGCTGAATGCGCAATCTGCCGTTTCGCTGATCTGCGATAGGCATGCGAATTTTACACATTCCCGTAGCGCGTGTTCTTGATCATCGTGTATCCCTTGATCAAGTCGCTGATCCCCGCATCAAGCGAGTACATCGGTTTAAAGCCGGTGGCTTCGATTTTGGCATTAGAGACAACATAGTTCCGTTGATCCGGATCCTTGCCGACCGGGGCATCAAGGAACACGAAGTCCGGCACCTGCTTCTGGATGTGTTCGCACAACTCTCGCTTCGACACATTAGCATCAGACAGACCGACATTGTAGATCTGGCCTTTCATCTTGTCGAAGTTTGAAATGGCATGTTGGAACACGCGCGAGACGTCACGCACATGAACATAATTGCGCTTGAAGGAACTTTCAAACAACACCACGAAGCGATCGTGGACGGCTCGGTAGGTAAAATCGTTTACGAGGAGATCGATCCGCATACGCGGCGACATTCCGAACACCGTGGCCAGTCGAAAACTGATCGCGTTCTCCCGCTGCATCAGCTCCTTCTCAATGCCGACTTTTTCCTTTGCATAGATCGAAATTGGATTGAGTGGTGACTCCTCGGTGCAGAAGTTATTCTTGTCCCCGGTGCCGTAGGCGCTGTTGGTAGTGGGCATCAGGACCATCTGCTGCTTCGACAGCAGCTTCAGCATCAGAACGATGGCGTCATGGTTGACGGTGGTCGCACCCACGGGGTCTTGGCTGCACATCGGCGCCCCCACCAGCGCGGCCAACGGAATCACGATATCAGCCTTCTTAATCAACGGAGCCATGACACTTTCGATCCGAATATCGCCTCTCACGACTGAAAAGTTGGAATGATGGCACATATGGTTGAGGCTGGACTGCTTGTACATGAAGCTGTCCAACACCGTCACCTTGTGGCCGAGCTGAAGAAGATCTGGGACCATGGTAGAGCCAAGATAACCCGCACCGCCCGTGACAAGGATGTTGAAATTCATAGATGTGTCCTTTTCTGGTGATTGAACCATGATCGCACAAGGCTAGCCAGCCAGCAGGGTGGCGGCTCGATGATAGTCATCGGGCACACCGATGTCGATAAACGTGCCCGCGAACTCGATCCCAAACAACCGCTGCCCTGCCGCGAGTGCGCCTGGAAACAGGTCGTTTTCTAGGGACAGCTTTTCACCGAAAGTCCGAGCCCCGGACAGTACGCGTGGGTGCACCCAATAGACTCCCCCGTTGGCAAGGCGAGGCCCTTGCTCTACGCCAGATTTCAGCGATGTGATTCGGCCCTGAGAGGAAACCTCAATACCCATGTACCGCTCCTGCTCACTCGTTTTAAACAAGGACAAGCACCAGTCTGCGTCATGTTCCTGGGCATAGTCGTTCAATACACTCCAGTCCACTCCGAAGTAGGTGTCTCCATTCAGAAGCAAAAACGGCTCTCGAAGGCCAGCTTTCTCTGCGGCAAGCAGAAACGCACCGCCAGTACCCAATGGCCGTTCCTCAATAGCGTATTCCAGGTCCACACCTTTGTATCGAGCCCCAAAATGCGCCGTGATGGCTTCATGTCGGTACCCGACGGACAACACGAATCGGCTCACCCCCTGGCTGATCCAATAATCGAGTTGATATTCAAGAAATGGGCGTCCGCTGATCGGAGCCATGGGCTTCGGAAGGTCGGGCACGGCGCTGCGCAACCTGGTCCCGAGCCCGCCGGCAAGAATCACGGCCGAGGGCATGACAGACTCACGCAGAGTTTAGTACCTTGCACAACTCATCGATCTCCCCATCGCGCAGATCTGGATAGTTCCCGATGTAGAAACCGTAAAAGTGAACGCGCTCGGTTTCCGGAAAGTGCAGATGGTGATCTTTCGGCACAACGCCTTTGAGATACGGCTGGCGAATTTGATTACCTCCACCCGCACTCCCACGCCGAAACTCGATTCCCGCCTCGCGCATCACTCTCATGAGGCGCTCGACCAATGCGTTGTCCGGACTTTTCAGGATGAGATTGAACGCGTAATTACTTGATCCTTCAACCTTGAAATCGGTGCGGTATCGATCGGAATCAAGTTGCCCCAGAAACCGTAGGAGGTTTTCCGTCCGACGCTTCACGTTACGATCCAGACGCTTCAGTTGGCTTCGACCCAGGATACCGCCGATCTCTGTATTCCTAGTGTTATAGGCCGGGAATGCAAAAATGAAGTCGGGATTCAATTCCGGATTGGCTGATCGGTAGGCCGCTTCGACCGCCGGATCGGTGGCCTCTCGGACCATGCCATGAGACCGCAACATACGGACCTGCTGATACACCTCTTGATCATTTGTGCAGATCATGCCTCCCTCAATCGTGCTCATATGGTGAGCATAGTAGAAGGAGAAATTCGAGATCCACCCGAAACTTCCCAACTTCCGGCCACGGTGCGTGGCCCCATGGGACTCGCACACATCCTCGATCAGTGGAACGCGCCGCTGCTGCAACTCATTCAACAGCCGGTCCTCCAGCCCATCAAAGCCTTGCACGTGCGTCAGGAAGACTGCGCGGGTCCGTTCCGTGATCGCGGCGCAAATCTTGTCCGGATCCATCCCCAAGGTTCGAGGATCGATATCAACAAAGACCGGCGTGAACCCATTCTGTAAGACCGATGCGATATCGGAGACCCATGCTAACGGCGGCACAATCACCTCTCCGCCTTCAGGATGGCGGATCTTCAGAATGGCCATTGTCAAGAGATTCGCCGACGCTCCGGAATTGACGAAGACACTGTGCGTCACTCCAAGCCACGCTGACCATTCAGCCTCAAACGCCCGCACATTCGACCCGTGCGTCAAAATCGGATCTTCCTGTTTGAGATGCTCGATCACCGCGTCCAAATCTTCGCGAAGTATATTGTTGCGCATTAACGGATATTTCATAGACCTTTACTCACACCTCACGGGAGCATCCGATACAGATATCACCTCTCCGCAACCAGACGCCGCTATGAGACTTTTTAAAATCATTTCTACCTGATCGCAGGATGGTCAAAAAGGCCGTCCAGCAAGGCCGCAGCTCGGTGAGCGCCCAGTGTTTTGGGCGAGGCGTAAACCTTTTCACCCGCCCACCCCGAGCTGCTCTCGCAGCTCTTTCCCGGTCGGTACGTTGAGCCTCTGAGTCCGCATCGCCGACTTTGCGCGGCGTGCGATGCGGGAACAATGCTGGCGGACTTTTCAACATCTGCTATTTCTCGTTGTAATAATCTCCGTACTCGACAATGATGGTACTGCGTCCATCGTCACGCAACAGGGCCCATTCATAGGCCGGGAAAATGTCCTTCGGCTCTTCCAGCCGGATGATTTCGATCGTGCTGCACATCATGCGGATCGCCTCGGTAAAGTCACCCACATGCTGATGCTGCGGGTGGAGCGGACGCTGGGCCCCGATCCCTGTCCGGATAATGGCCTTGCTTTTGTACCCGCCGTTGGACATCACCTGAATTTTGTCTAAATGGTTGACCAACTGATTGATGGCCAAGAGCAGGAAATTCCATCGCGGGAAAATGCTCACGGGAACGAGCCCGCTCAGGGCCAAACCGGTCGTCATTCCCATCTGCATCTCCTCAGCGACCGGAAGCTCGATCAAGCGATCGGAGGGCACATCCTTGAGCGTGTTGCTCATCGCCGTTCCAGCAACAGACACCGCTTGTCCGAGAAAAACCGTCCGCGAGTCCTGCGCCAGAAAATTCATCGACCGCTGAAGTTCATCAAAATATTTCATGTCTCACCTTAGAAGGCTGTTGAAAAGCTTTTGGTAGTCGCAAATCCTGGCGTGCAGGATGTTCAAAAAGGCCTTCCAGCAAGCCGCAGCGAGCGAAGAGGCAAGGCGTACGCTTCGGTACGTTGAGCCTCTGAGCCCGCATCGCCGACTTTGCGAGGCGTGCGATGCGAGAACGAAGCTGGAGGACTTTTTCAACATCCTGTTAGAACTGAACGCGCACGCCGGCGCCGGCATGCGGATACTTCGTTTCATATCGGTAGTAGCTGATGTACTCGTCGGCTGCATCTTCAAAACTCAGGCGAGGCTGATTCCAGGCCTCTCTGGTATCGGTACAGACTGATTTCGCGTTGTCCTCAATAATGAAGTGGATCGGTAAGCGATGGTTTCGACTGTATTTGATCGCCTCGTGCGCAATCCCTGTCTCCGCCGTCATATCGCCCATGAAGCAGTAGACTTTGGCATTCTCCCCACGCCGCTGAATCGACATCGCCGCGCCGACGGCGATCGGCAAGACACCACCGACAATGGCCGAGGAGAACACACGCTGCTCGGGAAAACAGAGAGAGATGGATCGTCCGGCCAAGATCTCATCTCGGACAGAATCTTTCGGGACCCCCTTCAATAAGCACTGATAATGCGAGCGCCACGAGCAAAATACCCAGTCTTGAGCGCGAATATTGCGAAACACCCGGATCATCGCCTCTTCATTTCCAAAATACAGATGAATGGGCGCACGAATCTTTCCTGCATTGAACAACGTGGCAATCTCTTCTTCAAAGGCGATTAACTCGTCTTTCGTCATCTCCCCATCCTTCGCATGCTGCGCATCGATGCGCAGACCGTTAGTGCCGTATCTCCGACCATCTCACCGCGCAACGCACCAGACGACAATACCCATTCGTTTATCTACGGACCTCCGGCATGGATTCGGTCGCTGTCTCAACCTGCCTCACATACCATCGGTAGGTCTCCGCCAAGCCCTCGGCAAGCCCGATGTGGGGCTTCCATCCAAGCGACTGGATCCGCGTGCTATCAAGTAGTTTCCGAGGAGCGCCGTCGGGCTTTGTCAGATCCCATTCCAGTTCCCCTCGATAGCCGACGACGTGGGCTATCATCTCTGCCAATTCCTTAATTGAGACATCCTGTCCCACCCCGATGTTAAGGGGAAGCTCGACGGCAAGTTCGTCTTGGCTCATGAGATGCACACAAGCATCAGCGATATCGTCTGCATGGATGAACTCCCGTCTCGGCGAGCCGCTTCCCCACAAGGCAACCGATTCGGCCCCACTCACCTTGGCCTGATGAAAGCGTGCCATCAGCGCGGACAAGACATGAGCTGATTTCGGATCAAAATTGTCGTGCGGCCCATAGGCACTATTCGGGATCACCGGAATGAAACGGGTTGCATGGTCTTGCTTGTTATACGCCAGACACAGATACGTCCCTGCGAGCTTGGAAATCGCGTACGGCAGGCTCGTCGGTTCAGGCTTGCCCGATAGGAGCGCATGTTCAGCCATCGGCTGGCAGCATTCTCTGGGATACATGCAGGAAGAACCGAAAAGAATCAGCCGCTGCACGCCGGCCCGACGTGCAGCCATCAGCACATTGAGCTGAATGGCGATATTCTCATCCATGAAATCAGCGGGACATGTCTGATTTTCCATTATTCCGCCGACTCGTCCGGCAGCTAGAATCACATACTCCGGATGGACCTCCTCGAAAAACTCAGAAACCTGCCCGGCATCCCGCAGATCCACTTCACTGCGCTGCCTGGTAATTGGAGTGCGATGCCCATCCCGCTCCAAGCGCCGGACGACTGCCGATCCGATGAGACCGGCGTGGCCTGCGACATAAATGATGGCATCATGCGGTATCATCGCGTTCAGAAAAGCCCTTGAGGCTGGTACAGCACGACGCGGCTGCCCGTATTTTCAAACCGAAACGGGACATGCACCAGATGCTTCAACCGATCATGAACTTTTGCCTGCAATTCAGGTTTCACAAACAACAGCAAGAATCCTCCCCCGCCAGCGCCAAGGATTTTCCCGCCCACAGCACCCACCCGCATCGCTTCCTCATACAGATGGTCGATTTCAGGCGTGGAGACCTTGTCGGAAAGGCTACGCTTACAGAGCCAGCTCTGATGAAGTAACCTGCCGACCTCCTCGATCGGTATCTTGGGGTTCTGAAGAATCATGATGGCTTCATCGACCATCTCCTTCATGCGATGGAGCTCTGTCTCCCGACTCTTGAAGTTGTCGATCTTTGATTTGGCGACCTCCGACGCTATTCGTGAAAATCCGGTAAAACACAGCATCAGATGTGATTGAAACTCATGCAACCGGTCCTTCCCTAGAATAATAGGTGAGACCTGGAAGGTGTCGTTCCGCTTGAAGTCGATTCGATTGAACCCTCCGAATGCAGCCGAGATCTGATCCTGCGATCCGACATTCTCCTTGATGATGTGCTGTTCCATATTGATGGCTTGGGTAGCGAGCTCGTCTTTCGGAATGTATCTGCCTCGCAAGGCTGCTAGCGCATGAATCAAGCCAACCGTAAACGACGAGCTGGAGCCGAGGCCCGATCGTGCAGGCAAATCGCCGTCGTGATGAATCTCAAGCCCCTGATCGTCGCACTCTGCCCATGCAAGAATGGCGCGGACGGCCGGGTGCTTGATCTCCTCAACCCGACGCACATTCTCGATGATCGAATAGACGATGCGGTGCTTGTGTTCGAAGAAAGGCGGGAGATACCGGCAGCTGATATGGCAATATTTATCGATCGAGGTCGCCAATACAACTCCGCCATGCTCCTGATACCAAGCCGGATAGTCGGTGCCGCCGCCAAAAAATGAAATGCGGAAGGGTGTCCTCGTAATAATCATGCTGGAAGATCCTGCGTTTTCCCCATACGCCTAGGCATAGAATTCGAATCAATCACCGAGTAATTTTCGACGCAACCGGACCTTGGCCATGGCTTCGACGTTTGTCCGCTCTTTCTCTCCAAACTTCGTTTCAACCAATTTCAGGTACGCGGGATTCGAAAAATACTGTTGCCATGCCTCATCCCGAAACTTCAGCACCTCCGTCGCCGTAACATGTTTTGTCGGAAGAGGCTGACTATCGTACGACAGGAAAGCGTACCCGCTATAGCTCTCAGGCAACTTCCACCCTTGGTGTTTGGCCATATAGTACATCGGACTTCCCGGCAAGGCTTGACAGGGATACATATTGGCCATTTCAGTGTTCAGTTCAAGCGCCAAATCCAATGTCTCCCCCATCGTCTCCAACGTATCGTCAGGAAATCCAAAAATGTAGTTACTGATGATGTTCATCCCCTCGGCCCGCACTTTATCGCACACCCCCCGGATATTGACTTCTTGGAAAGATCCCTTCGAGACCTCTTGCCGCACCGTTTGGTTGCCGGCTTCGATGCCAAGTGCCAGCCAATTGATGCCGGCTCGCCTAAACAGGTCGATATATTCGTGGCGTACCGTATCGACTCTGGCGTAGGCCCACATCCGCAAAGCCAAATTTCGTTGGATAATGTCCTGCAACAGAGGCTCGTAGTACTTTCGATTCAAGAAGAACATTTCGTCGCTGATGCGGATGGTTTCCACCCCCATCTCCGCCAGCTTCTCCAGCTCTCCGGCAATGAGCTTCGCGCTCCAGAAACGCATGCCACGGGACTGCGCCGCATCAACTGAACTGCCATTATCGACACGATTGATGATGTTGATCATGCAGAAATCACAAGCAAACGTGCATCCCAAGGATGTGTAGATCGCTGCGAAGGGCGTACGCTTCTCATGATCGAACTCAGCATGCCAAAAATGCGCCCGATACAAATCCAGCGGACGCGTCCGGTATGGCAGAAGATCCCACGCGTAGCCCGGCATATCGATGTCCATTCGATCTTGCGGGACGACTGCTTGCGGCTCATTCAAGATCGGCCGACGCGTTTCCCTAGGATCGCCTGTCTTATATCCAATCCCCTTCACGGCCTCCAGGCCGAAACGGAGGTCAGTGCGCAGAAGATTGTGCAGCGCATACACACCTTCGTTCAGGAGCACGAAATCGACGAATGGAAGCTGCAGGACATCCATCGGCAACGCGCTGGTGTGAGACCCCACGAAACAGACAGAGAAATTCGGATGATGTTGTTTGAGTTCGTTCGCAAGCGCGCTGGCCCCGATCATGCCAGTAGTTCCGGAATTTGGATTTTGTCCGTATACCACGAAAACAATCAGGCGAGGGTTCGCACTCTGAATCCGACTTACGGCTTCGGACAACGATAGCTTCTCAGCGTCACAATCTAGTATCGCCACGCCGAAGCCTTTCGCTCGACATGACTGAGCAAGCAATAGTGCCCATGTCGGAGGTTCAATGGCCGAATAGGTCTTTGCCAATCCTTGATACGCTTGTAACGACGAATCGGCATTGACGAAGAGCACATCCAGCTGTCTAGACGTCATACGAGACATGGACATCCTTACCGTTGCCACTCCTCAACGTGCCGCAGAACATCCCTCGCCAAGAGAGTTTTGTCATCATGCCAGGCAGACCTCACAACTGCAACCACGAGAGGGCTCACTCGCGAGGAATGGCACTGTCCCCTCAGCAAAATATTCGTTCCTTGAGCTTCAATACCAAGGTATACGGATCGACCCGAACGAAACGGGAACGGAGTAATCGATGTCGCCAGATATTTCTCCTCAGCGAGTGAAGCTCATGCGGTTGCACCTGCCCAATCACATGCGCCGTGCCATTCCGGAAACGATGCGTCGTTCGCCCACTGAGGACGCTCTTACCGTACTCTTTCACAGCCTTGCGGTATGCAACTTCCGCCGGCTTCTCCACCGCACTCAATCGTTGGCTCCGTTGATCATGATGTGTCCTGCCGAAGTTTGCGACCACTGGGATAAAGTACGGGCTATACCCTTCCGTAACAAACCGATACATGAAACCGAGATGCGGGCAGGTTCGGAACCAACCACTCGCCCGCGTATCGGGGAACCACGCCCGAATCACCTCACTCCTCACGCAATAGTTTCCTTCAGGTAAGGGGAAGCCACCTACAAGCCAGAAGGCGAGAAAGTCCTGTTTCTGCGGAGGCGGGTCTACGAAGAAATCTTGAAACGAAACATTCAGTAATTCTCCCTCCTCGGACATCGCCTGACCAAATCCCCATACCAACGAGACCTCCTCATCTTTTTCAAGAACCTCAATGCATTTCCTGAACCAATTCGGATCGAGAAAACCATCCGAGACGCAGCACTGAATAATGTACCGCCCTCGCGCCATGGCCAAGGCTTTTTGATAGGCCTCCACGACGTGCTCATCCCGCTCAGAGATCCACCGGACATGGGGAAATTCTTTGAGAATCTCTACCGTCCCATCTGTCGATCCCCCGTCAACAACAATATGTTCAATGCAGCGGAAGGTTTGCGCCGCCACACTTTCGATCGTTTGCCGGAGAAAACGTCCATGATTAAGGGACGGCGTCACAACGGAGATTATTGGCTGAGTAACATTCCGCAGATCACTATCAACCATCGGAACCACATTCGGGCTGCATGGCAACAACCGGAGGACATGAACGAGATTGTTCGTCTTCAAGAGGTCTCCGGCAAACCCATGAATTGCCTTGCCGCCAGACCCACCAGAATCCATGTTCTCGATTGACCGTGCCTATCTGTTGAGCCACTGCAAGTGCCACGCCAGGATGAAAACTGACCTCGCGGCCGTCTGACATCCTTGCCGTTATAAAATCGTGATCTAAATGTTCTCGTGCTATCGCCTCGATTTCAGAGGTGGGATCAGTCTCAAGATCATCACCGCAGAGACACCCACCATCTTTGATTAACATCTTCGCCCACTCAATATCCTGCAAAACATCTCGATAGTAGTGCGATCCGTCGATATATATAAAATCAAACGTCTCCGGCTTAAGTGCGGGCATTACACGTGCCGACTTTCCTCTCAGTACAATCACCTCTCCACCGGATGCCTCCTCAAGCTCGTACACCTTTTTCAGCACCGAATTAATGGCGATGTGATGTAATTTATCCATTGAGGAATAGGTCGGCGTCTTTTTGACATCAATCTCTGACGCATATTTTGTCCATGAATCGCATAAAAATAACCGTGCGCCAGGCTTAAGATATTTCCCCCAAATCTGAGTAGAACCCTCGCCAAACCATGTTCCAATCTCGAGCGCAGTAAAACTCTCATCTAAGACCTGCATTGCCAATGTGTCCATAGCTGCCGCACGTCTAGACCAAGCCTGATTGGTCGCCACCGGACAGAGCTTTATCAGCCTCTCAGGAATACGTGTCCGAGAGATAGAATCGGCCACTTTAAGATAGATCGATCCGGAGTAAGACGGGCCAATGAGTTGTTGGAATAAAACTCTGATTAATCCCAGAAAGCCAAGATCCAGGAATTTACCCCAGAGGGTATTCGCGTGCGAGCTTCTCATCGCCAATTTATCTCCATCACCGAGATGGCTCAACGTCTCCGCAACAAGAATTCATCGCTGCGAACCGCAACCCTGAAATGGTGACAAGCTGACGTCGCTATAGACCGTTCCATGCCACTGGTTGCACCTCACGAAGCCATTCCTTGGCCATAACATACTGCAGAAGCACCATGAGCAGGCCTGAGATCACCAATGCGATTACAGCTTTGCTTTCAGATAGTTCACCGAGCCCCACGCCTATCATCCACCCAGTAAGGCACAGCGGAACACTAAGAGTTGCTGCATACATGATCCGCCGAACCGGCCACACAATCGGCAAAGCACGATGGCTGAGGGGAACGACCACAGCGAATCCGGCCACCCCGGCTACCAGAAGAGCTATTGCGGTTCCAAGGAGCGGTTCGTAGGAGGCCAAAAGATACACGAGTGGGGGCGCGACGAATGCGCCCACAACGACAGGAAAGACATTGGCGGTCATATCGACTTTCGCCAAGCCGAGATGGTGAAGTGTCGACGAGATGGCCCGAAGAGTCTCAGTCAATGCAGGCCAGATAAGAATCGACGTTATCGCTTGGAACTGTTCCCCCAAGAGGAGCTTCACCATGAAAGTGACATTCCCAGCCAAAAACGCACCGAACAGAATGACGGCAGGAATGTAAGCTGCAGCATAAGTATTCCAGGCTCGCGCCATGCCCTCCCTGTCTTGCCCCTTGAGCGCTCTATAGAACGTGGGGATGTATAACTCATTGAATAAGGTCTCGAAAGTCTGCATGGGAACTGAGCAAATCATATAGCCAGCGGCAAACAACCCAACCGTGGCAATGTCGGCAACCCATGGGAGAATGAAACGATAACTTTGCGATTGGATCCACCATAGTATAAATACCACTGCTTGCGGCCATACAAACATGAATACGGTCTGCCAGTCGAAAGAAAGTGACCCTGGCACATTAGGTGAGCGCACAAGAACGGACGCTCTGGCATATCGGTATAGAAGCACATAGGAAAGGGACGAGAGAAGAAATCCACTAAAGATTCCGAGCAACCACATCTCCGGGTTTGCTTCGTAGTTGGACCACCATATCGCTAAGAGTAGTCCACCCCATGCAGCGGCATTGCCAAACAGAACGTAAAGAAACTTCTTACCTATCAAAATCAACCCTGAAGTCCCCATTGTGTGGAGAGAAAATCCCACTGTATAGAGCGCCACTAAACCTCCAACCCAAACCGCCCCAATACCCGCAACTAATAGCAACCGGCTCTGGATCATCCATGTAATCAAACCAAAAAGCGACGCGACAGCCAGCACAATAAAAAGATATAAGCCAAGCCTTCGACTCAATGCTCCTGTATCCATCCACTCAAGGCACCCTCGACCGATATATGCCGTCAAAGGTATTAACAAGGCTGACGTCCCTAGAATGGCAAGGCTCATCAGCTGGTTCATGCTTCCGACTTCACCGGGCGACAACACCGTCGTCGCGGTCTTGATGGTGACAAGCCCAGCGAGGACTTGGAGGGCTCGTCCAAGACCAAGAATGATGATGTCACGAAATGGTGTCATGACGAGGCTATCCTATCGCAGAACTCCACATCGCCCTTCGAATGCGTCAGCAAGGGGTTGCCGCGCCGGAGGCACAATCTGTTCCGGCAATTGAGATGGGGAGAAAAACCGTACCTCTTCACTCTCATGACTACATACGATTCGTCCGGACAACACTCGCGCACCCACGACGACATCGACCAGTTGAACCACATCCCCATTGTCCGGATAGGTCACGATGCGACCAGCAGGGTCTGAATACACGCCGATCAGATGCGTGACCTCCACGGTGAGGCCGGTCTCTTCCAGCACCTCGCGTGCGGCTGCGTCAATCAGAGACTCACCCGGCTCGACCTTTCCTCCAGGCAATCCCCACCATCCGCAATCGCGACGCTTTTCCAACAGTATGGCTTCTTCTGGCCCTCGAACGACCACGCCGACTCCCACGCGCACCCGTATCCCCTCCACAACGGTGTTCCCGTACATTGCGCAAATCTCGAACTGGTTCATACAGACGGTCCCAACATCATGCTCTTTATAATTTGACCGAGCGGGTCAGGCTCTTCATAGCAGCCGACGGAATGGATTACTTCATTGTAGGAAGGAGAGCGTCCAGCTCGACTACAGGCTTCTCACACCGGCACCACATCATTCACATCGATTTCGACCGCCGCCGCTTGTTGAATCAGGTGCACTCCGATAACCAGTCGATGTCGTTTCTCTTTCCGCATCAGAATTCCGAGAACCCCCTGCAGGGGGCCACGAACGACTTCCACCTTCATTCCTTCATGGAGATAGGGATGTGGATCATAGGGGAGGACGCTGGTCATGAGACGGCGGAGTGCATCAATTTCCTGCTCCGGGATTGATTCAGGATGACTTCCGCTGCCAACGATTTCGACAACACCTGTCGTCTGTTGTACCGGTGTCTTCTCCTGCTGAGAAAACCGCACGAAACAATAGCCGGAAAACAGCGGGACCTCGATTTCCTTCTTTCGATCCTTCCATTGGCTCAGCCGTTTGACCGTTGGGAGCAACGGCTCGATTCCTTGCTTGTCCAACTGATCCCGCACCAGTTTTTCGTGACGAGACTTAGTACGTAAGGCGTACCAATGGAGATTGTCTGTCTCGTCTGTCTGGTCCATCTGGTCTGTCTAGTCGGTCTCGTTTGTCCGATCTATTTCGTCTTGGTTCGGAGGTATTTGATGAGTCCGGAGATGATCTTACCGGTCTTCTCCGCTTGCGCATACATCTCATCGAAGCTTTCTTGGGAAATATATTTTTGGTCAATCGCGACATAAAGATGACTCTGGACTTCCGCTGCGGAAGACATAGCGATAAATAGGAATTGTACAAATTCCTTGTCGGAATGTCGGACTAATCCTTCGGCAATATTCGACATCACTGATACAGATGCCGCTTGTATCTGTCCGCACAGCCTGACATCACGTTGCCAGATTGGATTTCGACCTATCGCTTCATAGATCAGCCGCGTGAGTTTCCGAGCTTCTTTCCAGCAATCGAGATCTTCGAAATGGGTCAATTTCATGATAGTGGTCTTTCTCGTCTTTCTGGTCTATCTCGTCGGTCTGGTCGTCTGGTCTATCTCATCTCATTTCACGAGATAGACAAGATAGACATCTCCCACCAGACAGACCGCTTTAGATACAGCTTCGCCCTCTCACTTACAGTGCATAGAAAACCGATCGCCCAGCAGCGCTTACATCGTGGGGGTAAGCGCTATGACCTTGCTATCCGGCACCTGGCACTGTCCGAGTGTCGTACGGTGCCCCGCCGTTTGCTCGAAATCCGCCAATAACACCGCATCGAACTCCCATCCGCTCAACGCCTCCGGCGGCCAAACCGGATAGGACAAGAACGACTCCTGCTGGGTATCATCGACAAATCCAACCAAGGTCATATGCATTTCTCGGAGCGACAGATAGGCCATCTCAGCAAGTTCACCGGTTCCATAGATGACGACACGTTTCGTTCCGTTGTTGGCTGCGTGAGACAGCGTTTCTCGTAGCCGCGCGCGCATATCACGGTAGTGAGACAGGGAATACTCCATATAGAGGTAGGCCAGTCTGGATTTCTCGGCAAACCCTTGCGGAGTCAGCAAATACCGAACTCGTTGTGAGGGAATCGTGGTGATCTTGATATAACCCTTCCGCGCCAACCGCTTGAGATAGAGATTGGTCAGCCCCAGAGCGACTCCTAGCTTGGTCGAGAGAGACCGCTGTGTGACCGCACCATCACGCTCCACTTCAGCCAGCAAGAGAAGATCTCGTTGCCCTTGGAAATTCATAGAGTTAGCATGCCATCCTCCCACGTTCAGGATATGAACATAGAAGCGCAGTTGAGTCAAGAGCAGCACCTAGCAACAGCTCTTCCTCCCCACTGATGGACCTGCCTAGATATGGAGTACGGTAAGCGGTGACGGGGCCTCTAAAACTTTGGAGATGACGGACGTGACAGTTGCAACAGTGAATCGATCAAGACAATCCCAATAGGGACAGACCTCCCCAATACATTTTTCGCAAGTAGGAACATCTGGTCGCAGCAAAGCTCCTGTTCCAAGCGGTTTCCATCTCACCGGCAAATTGTTTCGCCGAGGATCGAACAAGGTGACTGTGGGGATCCCTAGAGCTGCCGCCAGGTGAGCCGGTCCTGTCGCTCCTGAGACGACGACATGAGCATTGGCGATCACCGCCATCAGTTCCCGCAGCGACAGGTTCCCCATAAGATCTGCTACCCCTGAGGGGGACGCCGTAGGCAACGGCAGACCTTTCCCAAACTCTCTTCGCTCCTGATCGCTGCCTGTCAGCACCACACCATATCCCCTGTCTGTCAATGTCGAGACCAGGTCACGGTAATGCTCCAGCCGCCAGCGGCGTGCTGAAATTCCCCCTGGGTGGACCACGACGCGAGAACTTGGCAATCCCGCCCAACTGCATGCCCCAGCGGCCCGTTCGGTCTCGGTCAGGGTGAGCACCGGCTGGGTTACAGGCCGAGGAGGCAACCCCAACCCCTTGATCATATCGACGTTGTACTCTGATTCGTGTTTTGCAAACTCGCTGCGATGTTCATACATACGGCGATTGGCCAATAGGCTATACCACCGGTAGCCAGTGGCAACGCGAATCGGGACACCAGCCACCCATGCGGCCCACATCAGACGGCGAAACGGCTTCAAAAAAATTGCTGCCTCAACTCCCTGCGAAAAGGCGAGACGGAGTTCCTTCAACGGGTCTGTGAAACGAATCGTTCGCACATAATCCACATCGGGATGATGCTCAAGCAAAGGGGCCACAGTGGGACTAGTGAGAAACCCAATTCTGACCCCAGGCACAAGCTGCCTGAGTTGTGTCGCCACGGGAAGAGAGAGTAAGACATCGCCGATGCCGTCTGGACGAACGATCAAGACATTCATCGACATGGTACCTGAGCCGTTAATAAGGGCCTTATCACATCGACCACTTGAGTCGGCTGAATGAGATGAAGGCATTCCAATTCAGGATCGTGTCGACAGATGCGACTGAAACAGGGTCTACAGGGGACTCGACCGATCATCACCTGATGACCATCTCCATATGGACCAGTCCGACTCGCACTGGTTGGTCCGAACATCGCAATCACCGGAACCCCAAGCGCCGCAGCGATGTGCATTGGCCCGGAATCATTTGTGATCATGGCGGTCGCTTTAGACAGCAGTGACGGCAAACACTTCAATGGAATCTCACCGCACAGGTCGATGAACGGACTTTGTGCCAGAGCCTTCAGGCTATCCATCTGTAGTCGTTCATCAGCGCTTCCAATCACAACAACCGGGCCGAGCTGTGCCTCATACAGCTGATCCAGAACGGCAGCAAACGATGTCAGCGGCCAGCGCTTTGTCGGCCACCGCGCTCCAACATTTACGGCAACCCACGGCTTGTCTACTGTGAGGCCTCGCCGTTGACAAATTTCTCGAACGGTCGCCATATCCTCCTCTTGTAGCCTAAACCCAAATCGCGGTTTGTCCGCCAGAGATGCCCCCAACGCCGCGACAACGGAAAGATATCGATCGACCGCATGGATATCGGGATCGGTAACCGGGACACGGTCGGAGTAGAACCAGGGACTTCCTTCCCTTCCATTCGCAAAGCCAATACGGGCCGGCGCACCACTGAGCCATGCCAAAATGCCACTGCGAAATAGCCCTTGCAGATCGATAGCGAGGTCGAACCGCTGTGCGCGCAATGCCCGGCCTTCCCTGATCCAACTTCCCACCGTCATATCAACCGGCCAGACACGGTCGACCCCCTCTGCCCGTTCGACAAGGTCAGCCCACTGGCGCTTCACGATCCACGTGAGATGTGATCTCGGCCATTGTGCTTTGATCGCCGAAACGACTGGCAATGCATGCACGATATCCCCGAGAGAACTGGGCTTGATCAACAGGATGCGGGCATTGTTCAACACCGATGAGAAGCGACTATCGAGAGGGTTGACAGATGACACCGGAGAACCTTCCAGCGAACACTGCGCGTCAATGCCTAGAATGAAGCAAGACCACGTGTGATGATCCTTACATCATCCGAATCTGTTCATCCACGTCCTACAGAATGGGAGCGAAACTGAGGCGAATAGAGTGCGTCGAGCAATGCCTTACCGCTCTTCGCATCCGCCGTTTCACGCCTCTCTTTGAATGATCGGCAGAGGCGCTGCCAGGCCCGCAGGTACGGCATCGGCGTCAAGTGTCGCCGCACGTTGCTGTGCTGACGCACGATCCTCGAGATCCACTCGCAGTTGCCCGAAATAGTCGCAGCGTACCGATCTTGGAACAGTGGCTCCATGCGAGACAGGAACATCGTGATATTCCCACCATCGCGAGAGATCAGATGCTTGGTCTCGAACAACCCGTGTTTCTTGGCCAATCGGCGTAATGACACCACATTGAAGTTATAGAGATGGGCTTCATGGAATGTGCTGCTGGGAGCCTGACAGGTTGCCTCGACATTGGGAACCTCCACAACAAGCGTGCCGTCCGGTTTCAGCCAGGATCGGAGCAGGGCTAGAATGAAACCCGGATCTTCCGTATGTTCGAGTACATGCCAGATCGTCACTACATCAAACGATTCGGGTGGAAACACCGCATCTTGCACGAACCCGACCTGAACCGTGAGCCCATATTCCTGTATGGAATAGTCGGCATACCCTCTATTCGGTTCAATCCCGCTCACGCCATGCCCCAACGATTGAAGCAGATAGGCGAACTCTCCTCCGCCGGTACCAACATCGAGAACAGCTTTCCGACTCGACAGCAACGGCTCGATCTTTTCGAATCGTGACAAGGCCACATGGCCCGCGCGTAAGACGTGTTTGGGCTTCGGGCGGTAGGTGTGTTTGTAGGAGAGGCGGTACTCCTCCTCATAAAACTGCCTGGCGTCATGAGGGCGTGGGTCCGACCACACAAGCCCGCACGCTTGACAAATGACCGTCCGCAATGGCTTCCCACTTCGACTTTTGTTCGACAGAGTCGACACCTGGGTGCCACCACAAAGGTTACATGGAACGGAAGACACGCTCACAGGTTGGTTCGCTGCCATCGTCCTCTCTCGCTGCGCAACACAGCCGACTCCCTTGCCCGTCGTCTGCTACCGATACAACTTACGCTGGCTCTCCACCCAACACAAGACCGGGCCGAACGCCGCCGCTCCACTCCATCACGTATGTGCGACCTGCCGCCCGCGGATCTGTACGGACGCCCTGCTTGCATCGGAGAGCAGCCAGTCCGCAGCGTCCGCCAGCGAGGATGCAATCCAAGCTGGAGCTGGCCCTGAGGCTTTGAGTCTTTCTGCATCCTGCGGAGACACGACACCCGTCGTCACTAAGATACTGCGCACCCCGACCCGCTGTGCCAATTCGATGTCTCGACTGTGATCGCCGATCAGATAGGAGTGATCGAGAGTCACCCCGCACTCTCGCACCGCTTGGTCAATCATCCCACGGTTCGGTTTTCGACATTCGCAACCGTCGTCAGGATGGTGAGGACAGAAATAGATGGCGTCGAGTGTCACACCCGCGCCATCGAGAAGACACTTCAGTTTCATGTGCACGGCATCGAGATCCATGCGCGACAAGAGTCCTCGCGCAATGCCCGATTGATTGGTGACAACGATCAATCGGGCACCAGCCCGCTTCAGGCGCGCGAGCGCCTCGGACACCCCGGGAAACAACTCAAACTGATCGGGAGACTTGATATAGCCGGGATCGGGATTGAGCGTTCCGTCTCGATCGAGAAAGATGGTATAGCCGGACAGAATGTTCGTCTGCTCTGTGTTGTCTGGACGAGATAGACCAGATACACGAGATAAACCGCTCAGCTGTTGCACTGCCGCTTCATACACCCGGCCAACGGGGATGCGCGTCATGCAGCGGTGATCAATCGGGCATTCCCTAAGGAGGCAGGGCGCACAGTCTACGGCTTCCCGCACAATCGACCGCTCTTGCCCATAGGGTGCGGTGGTATGTGAATCCGTAGGACCAAACACCGCCACGACCGGCACACCGCACGCAGCAGCGATATGCATCGGCCCTGTATCGTTGGTAATGAGCAGGCGACATCGCTTGACCACCGCCATCAACTCACGAATGGTCGTGGCACCCGATAGCACCACTGATCGCCCATTGATTCGAGCGGCGATGTCCTTTCCCAAGGACTCCTCTCCCCTTGCCCCCAGAATGACCACTACCACCTGTCCATTCTCGTCCTGCCCTATGCGTTCCGCAAGTCGCTGCGCGACTTCAGCGAATCGCTCAGGCAACCAACGCTTTGCACTTCCGTAGGTCGACCCTGGATTGATACCAATCAGGATATCTGACAAGCCGACCTCGGCCCCAGCGAGCCTGACATCCAACTGACGACTCTCGTCTGCTGTCACACACAGCGTCGGCGACAACGCCTCGCCAGACAACCCTAAAGGCTTCAACAGGTTCCAATAGTACTCGACTTGATGGACTCCACGACTACGACTCGGCACAGCAACAGGCGTGGTCAGAAAAAAGACTCGTCCATCAGTTGCATAGCCATATCGCTGCGGAATACCCGCAAGCCACGCGAGAAATGCCGCCTCGAAGGCGTTCTGAAAGAGCACTGCCAGATCGAAGCCATGCCGCCGCAACGTACCCGCAAGCGACCATTTTCCAGAAAGCCCCGCATGTGGCCCCTTGTCATCGTACACCACGACTCGACTCAGCTCTGGAGCAGCACTGAACAGTTCGGCGACGGCCCGCTTGGCAAGCATCGTTATCTCCGCTCCCGGGAACAGTGACCGCAGCCCACGAATAGCCGGCTCGCACATCACGGCATCGCCGATCCAATTCGGCGCCCGCACCAAGATGTTCCGAGGCAGATCTCTACGCACGAACTCCTACCTGTTCGGTCTCATCGGTTAACAACCCATCGATCAATCCGTACAGCCGCGCTTCTCCGCACACCACTTCCGTCCCCAGTCGAAGCATCCACCAAGGATCACTGGGCCGGAGGAAGGGGGACAGTTTTCCGCCGTCCTTCTCGGTCGTTAGGACAATCTCGCTCCCATTGGTCTGCACAGTGGCACGGATCTGTCTGATCTCTTCGTCACAGTAGCGATGATGATCTTCAAACACTGTCTCTCCAAGGATCTCAACCCCCATGGATTCGACCGATCGGCGGAACGATGGACTATTGCCGATCCCGCTTACCAGCCAGGCCCGTTTACCCTGCCCCCATTCAAGAGTTTGCGGCTCCGCTGAGCCGATTGCACGAAAAGACTCCGGCCGAAATACGACCTCTATGACGTCCTCTGACGGCCGCGCGACCATACGCAATCGCTGCTGAACCGCTTCTACATCTTGCCGTGAATCGGCCCGGGTAATCACCACCGCACTCGCTCGTTCCAGCACCTCTAAGGGTTCCCGCAGTCTTCCTGATGGAAGCAGCGCATCAAGTCCTGCTGCATCGGTGGCATCCAGCAGTACCAGATCGACATCGCGGTGAATGGCCCGATGCTGAAAGCCATCATCGAGCATGATGTAGTCGACGGGATACTGTTCCAATACCCACCGACCAAGCGCGACCCGATCGGCCCCCACCGCCACAACGGCGCGCGGACAACGCTGCGCCATGAGAAACGGTTCGTCCCCGGCCTCCGAGGGGCCGGCCAAGATTCGCGATCCATCGGATACCAGTAGATGCGGCACCGTACTGGTCCGCTTGTACCCCCGGCTCAGGATCGCCACCCGTTTCCCCTTGGCCACCAGCCATTCCGTCAGGAGAATGACGATCGGAGTTTTTCCCGTCCCCCCGACTGTCAGATTACCGACACTCACAACCCGACAGGGTAGCCGTGTGGTCGTGAGCCAACCTTGGCGATAGCACCACAGCCGACACCGAATGATGAGGCCGTACAACCCAGCAACCCAGTACAGCCCTTTGCGAACCGGTTGTCCAGGAAGCAAGAGCGCCATGTCAGTGTTTGGCCATAAGAGGTCCCGGCCCCGTTGCCACACACGAGTCGGAATACGACGGAGCCGGACGGAGGCAAGTCTCAATGAACTCCAAACTCCGCGTGAGTGCGCCTTGATTGTCCAACACCACCTGTCTTGCAGCCTGCCCCGTCCGATGTCGAGTTTCAGGCTGACCGAGCCATTCTTCAAGAGAGGTAACGAGGTCCTCCACTCCCATCACGCGGCGACCTCCGCCAGCTTCTGCCAGGAGTGCCGCAACCTCGGCACAATGGTCCGTATGGGGCCCAAACATGACGGGGATACCCCAAACAGCCGGTTCCAACAAATTGTGTCCCCCCACGGGAACCAGAGTCCCACCGACGAATGCCACGACGGCGTCTCGATATGCGCGAGATAACTCTCCTCTCGTATCCAAAATGATCACGCGCGGGCCAGATTGCTTCCCCTGAATTCGACTCCTCCGCTGCACGGCAAATCCGGCTTCTCGCAGCACGGCTTCGACTCGATCCGCTCGCTCGATATGGCGCGGCGCCAACATCAACACGGTTGTGGGATAGGGCTTCACGATGTGTCGGTAGGCCGAAACCAGCAGTTCCTCTTCTCCAGCGTGCGTGCTACCCGCGAGCATCAATTGTTCATTCTCATCGAGCCCAAAGCTCTGACGGAGCGATTCATGTGAGTGAACGTCCGGGAGAGGCTGATCAAACTTGATATTACTGGTCACATGTACGCGCGATGGGTCAGCGCCTAACGCAACAATGCGCTGTCGATCCCTATCAGATTGCATGAGACAGAGTGTGAGCGTTTGAAGTATAGATCGATAGAAAGAGCGAATCACAGGCAAATCCTGACGGCCAAATGACCGCGACGACAACCGCCCGTTCACCAACACAGAGGGCACATCCTGTGCTCGTAACGTCCACAATAAGTTTGGCCATAATTCCGTCTCGACGAACACATACAGCACCGGACGCAGACTGCGGATCATCCGAGCCACAGCCCAGGGAAAGTCAAGCGGAGCATATCGGTGCTCGGCAATACCGCCTAAGCGCTGTTCTACCGCCTCTCGGCCGGTTTCAGTCACCGTCGTGACGATATACCGAAACTCAGGATGACGTTCGTGCAGCGCCTTCACCAACGGGGTCGCGGCGACGACCTCACCGAGTGACACCGCGTGAATCCACACAAGCGGCGAAGCTGTCGTTTGACAATCGGAAGGATGAATGTGCCAACCCATCCGCTGAAGAAAACCAGGGCGGCAGCGGGGCTTGGCCAGCAGCACAGCAATAATCACTGGGGCGGCAAGCAGAAGACCGATGTTATAGAGCAGCTTCCACATGAGAACGAAGTGAACCGTACGAGGCAAAAGGTGAGACGCCCTGTTTAATGCCTGCGCCTCTTACATTTCACGCCTTACCTTTCACACCCATGTCTTTTTCCGCCTGATCCGTCAACTGATTCAACACGGTCTCAAGTTCCACACGAGCTGCTTCGATCGCCGCCTCATCCGCCTCACGTGAGACCCAGAGCGGACGTCCGTAGCAAAAGAGGCCTTTCGAAAACGGGTACGGGACCATGTAGCGATCCCAGCTCGCAAAGAGTTTTTTTTTGAGCAGGCAAAGGCTACCGGCACGATCGGAAGTCCCGTGACTTTCGCCAGCTGGATGACCCCCAGCTTGGCAACGTGACGGGGCCCTTTCGGGCCATCCGGCGTCACTGCGACATCTTGGCCTGATCGAGCTAATTTAATCAATGCGCGCAGGGCCTTAGCCCCGCCGCGGGTACTGGATCCGCGCACTGCCCCATGACCGAATCGCGCGATGATACGAGCAATAATCTCTCCATCTCCATGCTGGCTGATCAAGACATGGGCACGCGTTCCTCGGTACCCAATCGGAATCATCAATTGTTGTGCATGCCAAAATGCGATAATGGCGTGCCCTCCTTCACGATACAAAGCATCGACCGCTTCCTGTCCTCTGGTCTCGTGGCGCATCGTGCGGGCAATACCACGAATCAGTGCCGCTCCCACCGGAGGCAGCACGGACAGTTTCAACCATCTGACCAAGAACGATTTCTTCATGAATTCAATGCGCCAATTCTTCTGATTGAAACTGCAACGCGTGCAAACGGTGGTAGCTTCCTCCCTGTCGAAGCAAGTCCTCGTGCGAGCCTATTTCGACGACCGTCCCACGGTCCAACACCACAATGCGATCCGCATTCTGAATCGTGGACAGCCGATGGGCAATCACCAACGTCGTCCGATTCTTCATTAGGTTCGCCAAGGCCAACTGCACGATCCGCTCAGACTCCGTATCCAACGCCGACGTCGCTTCATCCAGGATCAGCAACGGTGGATCGCGAAGCAGCGCACGAGCGATGGCCAGACGCTGGCGCTCGCCCCCTGAGAGCTTGAGTCCCCGCTCTCCGATGAGGGCATCATACCCGTCTGGGATCCGAAGAATGAAATCATGCGCATAGGCCAGTTTGGCCGCCTGTTCAACCTCAGCCTGGCTGGCCCCTGTTCGTCCGAAGGCGATGTTGTTCCGGATGGTATCATCGAACAGCACAATCTCTTGCGACACGATCCCGATATGGGCACGTAATGACTGTAATTCATACGAGTCAAGCGGAACTCCGTCGATCAGAATGCGGCCTGTGGTCGGCTCATAGAACCGCGGCAACAAACTGACTAACGTGGTCTTTCCACTTCCACTACTCCCGACGAGCGCAATGACTTCACCGGGCCTGATGGCGAGATCAACTTTGGTCAGCGCGGGAATCTTCTGGCTCTCGTATCGCAACGAGACACCCTGGAATTCAATGGCACGGTGGATCCCGGCCAACGGAACCATGCCCTGGGTCTGTGCCTGTTCTGTCTTCATGTCCAACACATCAAAGACGCGTTCAGCCGCAGCCAGTGCTTGCTGGATCAGATTGTTGGCCCCAGACAATTTCCGAACCGGGGTATAGGCCAATAACATGGCAGCCATGAACGAAAAGAACGCACCGGGCGTCATCGTCCCGTTGATGACGAGATAGCCGCCATACCAAATAATGACCGCGATACTGATCACGCCGATGACTTCCATATGCGAATGGCCGATCGACCAGACCTGATTCGTTTTCAAGGTGGTAGCCAGAAAGGCCTGGTTCCGCATTTGAAATCGCTCGGCTTCTGCGTCTTCACGACCGAAGGCCTTCACGACCCTGATGCCAGCAAACGTTTCTTGGAGTGTTGAAGACATATCGCCCATCTGGGCTTGTCCACTCGCCGCCAATTTCTTCAACCGCTTCCCCACTCGAACCATCGTCAGCCCAGCAAGCGGAATCACGACCAGCGAGATTCCCGCCAACTTCCAGTCCTGATAGAGAATCACGCCGACCATTGCTAAAAATGTCAGGGCATTTTGAAACATGTCTTTGATGACGCTCGACGCCGCATTCGCCATCAACCCCACATCGTTCACGATCCGCGACACCAAACGACCCGACGTGTTGGAGTCGTGAAATCCGATCGGCATGCGCATGAGCTGCTGAAACAACTCTTGCCGAATGTCTGCCACCACCCGATTCCCCACATACGCCATCAGGTACCCGACGCCATAGCTGAAGAGCGCCTTCACTGCCGCAACGGCCAATATCGCCAGCGGCAAGACCAGTAGCAACTGTTCATTTTTTTCGATGAAGATCCCGTCGAGCACCGGACGTGCTAGCCAGGCATATACCCCGGTCAAAATCGCTACCATCCCGGAGCAGGCGAATCCACCCAAAAACCTCGCCCGATACGGGCGGACATACCGCATGAGCCGCTTAAATCGTTCTAGGCCTGACATGCTGCCAACACCAGTTCTGCCGCTCGAACGGACGCGCCTGGTTCACCCAACGCGTCTCGTACTTGTGCCAAGCTCCGCTTCATTTCTGCATAGGCTGCGGGATCTTCCAAAATCCGCAGCGCCTCCTCGTAGAGCCGCTGACCGGTAGCCTCATCCTGCAACAACTCCGGCACGACGGATCGACCTGCCACCAAATTCACCAGTCCAATCCATTTGACCCGGAGAAAGAAACTCGCAATCCAAAACTCCCAGGCGGTCGTTCGATAGAGCAACACCATGGGAGTACCCACGACGGCCGCTTGCAGCGTGGCCGTACCTGACGCCACCAACAGCAAATCCGATATGGCCATCACTTCACTGGCTTGTTCTTTCACCAGGGTGACAGGAACCGAACTGTGCCGCAAGAGTGGCTGTAGCAGATTATCCTGGATTGTGGAGGCCTGCGCCAAGATAAACTTCGTTTGGGGCTCTCGGTTGGCCAATTGCTCTGCAGCCTTGATCAGGATCGGCAGCAGCAGCCGTACTTCATGCGCCCGACTCCCCGGCAACAAGGCAATCACACGCTCATCAGGAGAAAAGCCAAACCTGGTGCGAAGCGCCGTCCGGTCATAGACGCCTTCCACTGCATCCAAGATGGGATGGCCGACAAACGTGCAGGGCATACCCGCTTTGTCATAGAGGGGCTTCTCAAAAGGCAGAATGACCAACACCTGATCGACTCGTTTCTTGATCCAGTACATCCGCCAGGCGCCCCAGGCCCAAATCTGCGGCGCAACATAATAGAACACGCGCAATCCAGCACCCTTGGCAAAATAGGCGTACCGTAAGTTTAATCCGGGGTTGTCGACAAAGATGACCGCATCCCATGGTTCGGACCGAAACAACCGTCGCATGAAGAAAAACCGTCGCATGATCGCCACCAACACCAAGGGCCCGACCATCCCCATCACGTCGAACTGCCCCATCTTGCAGACCAATTGCACACCGGCCGCCTCCATTGCTGCCCCTCCGATCCCGGCAAGCGAGACCTGAGGGTCCTTGGCTCTGAGCGCCTTGGCCAGATTGGCTCCGTGGAGGTCGCCGGAGGCTTCACCAGTAATGATCAGAATACGCGCCATGACGATTTGTTGGAGCACAGGTAGCGACCGCGATTCGATGCACGCGGCTGAGAAGGCACGTGACGGTTGATCCGTGGAGATGGTCTCATGTCTGGTGAGGCAAAGATACTCCCATCGACGACAGCACGCGATGGGCTAGCTCCAGAGCAGCAACCCCGTCCTCACCGGACACGATTGGGCGAGATTCTAAACGAATCGCATGGAGAAACGACTCCAGCTGTAGTTTCAGCGGCTCACCGTCTCCGGCTTGTACCTCTTCAGCTGCCACCGTGGGCTTCCCGCCAGATTCAAGCGATCGGCGTCCGATCACGCCCTGGCGGGACTGGAAATCGATCGACACACACCCATCGCCTTGGAATACATGCCATTGTCGCGTTGCCTTTGGTGAGATTCGACTTGCGGTAAGGTTGACCACACATCCACTCCTAAACTGAACACGTGCATTAGACACATCACTGGTAGAGGAGAGCACCGTAACTCCAGCGGCCCGCACATCTTCGACGGGGCCTGGATCGAAGGACAGCACCAAATCAAGGTCATGAATCATCAAATCCAGGACGACATCAACGTCGGTACCACGCCCGCTGTAGGTCCCCAGTCGATGGCACTCGAACAACACCGGTTTCCGAATATATGGCCGCATCAACTGCATGATAGGGTTGAACCGCTCACTATGTCCCACTTGCAGAGTACATCGGTTGCGTTTTGCCAACTCCACCAGCTCCCGTGCCTCAACCGGCAGGACGGCGATCGGTTTCTCCACCAGCACATGTTTCCCGGCTTCAAGACAGGCTTTGGTCACGGAATAGTGACTGGATGTGGGGACGGCGATACTGATGACCTCGACCTGCTTCAAGAAATCTGGCAGATCACTGAATACCTGTGCGCCATGCTTCTGGGCAATGACAGAGGCTCGCCCCTGGTCTTGGTCGATCACGCCGACCAGCGTTGAATCTGGCAATGAGGCATAGAGGCGTGCATGGTGTTGACCGAGATGCCCGACCCCGATGACACCGGCACGGAGCTTGACCATACACCTCTTAGACTGAATTGGGGAATCTCTTGATCGATCGATTTGTTGAGTTTCTGAAATCAATAGTTCAACCAGATCTTCAGATTCCAAAACTTCTACGTTGACTCAGATCGCCGGGCTCGGCTCCTCTTCGCGAGCGAGGCCAACGACGGCGATGCCGGCTTCCTCGGCAGTGCGGAGAAGCACTTCTCGATCGAGCATCACGGATCGACCAGCCTCGACGGCCAGCACCGATGCCTTGACGGATTGCATGACCTCGATCGTCCTGGGACCCACGGCCGGCAGGTCAAACCGGAGATCCTGCTGCGGCTTGCTCCGCTTCACCACGACCGCACCATCCTTGGCCAGTTCGCCGCCACGCTTGATCGCTTCATCGGTACCTTCGACCGCTTCGACTGCCACGACGACGCGGTCTTTGATCACGATGCATTGGCCGATGTCGAGGCGCCCCGTCTCTTTGGCCACGTCCCAGCCATAACGAATGTCCACCCACTCCTTCTTGGTCGGTTGACGCGACGTGAGCGTCCCTTCCTCAACCAAGATCCCTTCCAGACCGAACGTCGACTCACAAATGGTAATGCCATCCTTCTCGAGCTCTGCAGCAAGTGCGCGTAGAATATCGTCATCCTTCCAGAGGACCAACTTCGTGGCGAGCGCCAGCACGCGAAAATCCGGACGGGCATGGCTATAGACATGCGTTTTCTTGATGCCTCCCAGCATGACCACATTCCTGACGCCGTCGGTCTTGAACGCGTTGATCAACTTGTTGAGTTGGCCGATCTTGACCCAATGGATCCGATCGACATGCTGTTCGAGCTCCGGTTCAGTCTCGCCCTCGTGAGCCACCGCATAGACTTGAAGGCCCATCTTGCGGGCGTTATCCGCAAAGATGATCGGAAATCGTCCGTTCCCCGCGATTACCCCGATTCGACCGTTCGCTATAGGTAAGGCCAGGGTCATAGTGGTCAATCTCACACCGGTTGATCAAACTCACGCTCTAGGTCAGGGCTCACAGCCCTCGAGATTCCACGTTTGGTCCCCTCCATAAACGTGAGGATCTTGGCCACATCCGCCTGTCCTTTAAACTCCTTTTTGGCCAGTCGAATCGCCTCGGCCGTCCGGTGGCCCGATCGGAAAAGCAAGTCAAATGCCTTCTTCAACACGGCGATCCGGTCCACCGAGAAACCATGCCGTTGCAAACCAACTGAATTGAGGCCGTACAGATGTGCGCGATACCCTCCGGCCGCGAACGCAAACGGTGGGATATCCTGGCCGATCGCACAACACCCTCCGACCATCACATAGTCTCCGATACGCACAAACTGAAGAACGCCGGTCAAGCCTCCGATGACCGCGTGATCACCGATGGTAATATGTCCCGCCAGACTTGCCGCATTGGCCATAATAATATGGTCACCGAGCCGGCAATCGTGGGCCACATGCACGTAGGCCATCAGAATGCCCTTGGACCCGAGAGAGGTCACACCCCCTCCCTGGACGGTTCCTCGGTTGATCGTGACATATTCGCGGATGATGTTGTCATGGCCGATAACGACCTTGGTCGGTTCCCCCTTATACCCAAGGTGCTGTGGAGGCCCTCCGATCGAAGCGAACGGATGCACTTCATTCCGCTCCCCGATTTCCGTCCACCCATCGATCGTCGCATGGGAGAGAAGTCGACTCCCCTTTCCAATCATGACGTGCTCCCCCACGACACAGAACGGTCCAATTTCCACGTCAGGAGCGAGGCTCGCCTTGGGATGAATGATCGCTGTTGGATGTATCTTCACGCATGCCCCCTTTACTAGCGTCAACCGTCACCGACCATTGGGCAACTGCCGAATCACTGCATGGCCCACACGCCGACCGTACGCTTCAGGAATCGAGGAATAATCAAACCGGTTTATTTCGTGTCCGCCTTCTCGTCCATCACCATGGCCGTCACCACGGCTTCACAGACCAACTCATTATCTACGTAGGCTTTCCCCTGCATCTTCCAGAATGGCGGACGTTTCTTGATGACTTCAATCTCAAAACGCAGCTGATCGCCTGGGACCACGGGCCGCCTGAATTTGGCCTCTTCAATACCCGTCAGATACATAATGGTTTTTCCAACCGTCCCTCCCGACTTGAAGACCAGCACGCCGCCCACCTGGGCCATGGCTTCGATAATCAGTACCCCCGGCATCACGGGGCGTCCTGGAAAATGTCCTTGAAAAAATGGCTCATTGATCGTCACGTTTTTGATGCCGACGATCCGTTGATGCGGTTCAAACTCTTTGACTCGATCCACCAGCAAGAACGGATACCGGTGGGGAAGTAACGCCTGAATCTCAGCCTGCTCGACCAATGCCATGAGCTCTGCCTCCTCTCCGTCCTGAATAGGGCTACCGTCTACGGATTCTGTCGATCAAATTCCTTGATGACCGAATCCGTCACATCCAACGCTGGCTGATGATAAAGGACAATGCGGATGAGCGCTTCATTGCCCTTGTCGAGGATAGCCGTATATCCCTCTTTCTGACCCACAGCCTGCGCGGCAGCGGCGATTTTTTGCGCATATTCCACGACCATTTCGCGCTGTTTTTGTTGAACCTCACGATTGAACTCTTGAAGACGACGCTGAAACGCTTCCATCTTGCCGCGCAACTGCTCTTCCTTCTCTTGCCGCGCCTGGTCCGCAAGTTTGACGTTCGGATCTTGTAAGGACTGCTCCAAGTCCTTTAACTCTTGCTCATCGGCCTGAATGATTTTTTGTCTGGTCATGGAGTACCCCTTCACCTCTTCCAAGGCCAGCTTCCCAGCCTTTGTTCGCTCTATCACCATCTGCTGATCCATGACCCCGACTCGAATCACCTCTCCTGCATGGACCGGCGCAACTCCCTGCGCCAGCAATACCGCGACGCCTAGCCATGTCGCTCGCGCTGCACCCGTCATGACACACCTCCCTCAGAAACTAGGGGTACTCTTTATTGAACTCTTCGATGACCTGGCCTGAAATGTCCAGACCTTCTTCATGATAGATCGTCGGACCACCCTTACTCCTATCGACAACAACCTGCAATCCAAGACGCTTGGCGACCTTCGCGACGATCGTTTCGCTCTTGTCACGAAATGCTTCCAGCACATCTTTTTGCTTTTCTTGGACTTCCCGATTCAATTCCGAGGCCTTTTGCTGGTACTCCTGCATGCGCCGGCGAAACTGTTCTTCCCGCTCTCGTTTCGCGGCGGGGCTCAGGACGGAGGACTGTTTGACAAAGTCCTCTTCCAGCCGCCGTAACTCCTTTTCTTCCATTTCCATCAGCGCCTGTCGATTTTTCGAAAAGCCGGCCAGGTTCTCCTTCGCCTTCTTGCCCGCACTCGTCTCAGTGAGCAAGCGCTGTAAATTGATCACCGCGACCTTCCCATCGATTTTCCCTCCGCCTCCAGCGCATCCTCCACTCAGAACCAGCATGACGGCGACCGCAGCCGACATCGCTGTCCGTTCGATCCATCCCGGCACTCGCTTCCACCGATTCCCGTTCCTACGTACCACGCTTAGACTCCGACTAAAACAAGGTTCCGATCGTAAACTCGAACACGCCGGCTCGCTCACCGGTTCGCGCATCAAGATTAATCCCATAGGCCACTCGCAAGGGGCCGAAGGGAGAGATCCACCGCCCTTCGAGACCCGCAGCGGGCCGCAAATTGATCGACAACGGTTCATCCTCCTCGAACCCTTTGCCGTAATCGAAAAAGATCACGCCGTTCAATTTCGCCTCGGAAGAAATCGTAAAAATCAGTTCGGCATTGAAAATCAATTGCTTGGCGGCACCGAATGGAGCGCGAGTCGTGGAAACGACGGGACCAGCTCGTCCGAAAGCGAACCCGCGCATGGTGTTGATTCCGCCCACGAAAAATCGTTCGCTGAGCGGAATCCGCGTCGTTCCACCAAGCGCTTGAACCTCTCCATAACGAGCCCGCAGCGAAACCCTCATGTCGAGCGGAAGCGGGGTCACCTTGATGACATCTACGTGATACTTGATAAAGTTGTTGGTCCCACCCATATAGGGTGTTCCGATATCGAACCCTCCACCGATGCGCCAGCCAGATCTTGGATCAAGGTAGTAGTCTCTGGTATCCCGAAACAGCGCAAATCGAAACCCCGTCGACGACTGTGTCCCCAACTGTTGACAGACAATTGGTACCAGCTCAGCCCCAGGTGTACAGATACCTGCTTGTGGGTTCCTGAACGTGATCTGTTCCCCAAAGATACTGACGCTCCCCGTCACATACTCCGATAGCCATCGACCCAGTGTGACATTTCCACCGGTCCGTTCCTCAAAGTAGGAAAGAAAATTCGTCATACTGCGGTAGCCGTCTATTTGCAATGAGGTCAAGGAGTCATTCAAATAGGGATTCCGGAAGGTAATGGACCCGAGACTTCTTCGCTGGCCCAGTTGCCCGCGGATGCGACCCATATAGCCGTATCCACCCAAATTCCCTTGGGTAATATCGGCGATCGCCACCAGTCGATCCAACGTACTGAACCCACCGCCAAGACTGAACATCCCCGTCGGTTTTTCTTTCACCCGCACGTTCAGATCGACCTTGTCAGGCGCAACTTGGGCGGGCAGGATTTCGACTGTCTCGAAGAAATTCAAGTTGTTCAATCGTTGAAAACTTCGCTTCAGAGAGGCGGTGTCGATGACATCCTGTTCGTCGACTCGGATTTCTCGACGGATGACGTTGTCTCGTGTTTTGTCATTTCCGTAGATATTGATCTGCCTAATCCGCATCATCTCCCCTTCTTTGATGCTGAAGATGATGGTGACGGTCCGCTCTTCATTGTTTGGATTCACATTAGGCACGACTTCGGCAAATGAATACCCCTTACTTCCATACAGATCCGTAATTCGGGAGATCTCATCTCGGATTTTGGCACGCTGAAAGATCTCGCCATCCTTGATCCTCACTCCCGCTCGAAGCTCAGGTTCTTCAAACACCGTGTGTCCTCGAAATCCTACTTCTGCGATGGTGAACGGCTCTCCCTCGGTGATGGGGTAGCTGACGGTGAACCATTTTTTATCTTCGGTGAGCTCCACCGACGGCTGACCGACCCGAACATTGAAATACCCTTTGTTCAAGAGTACTTCCCTGATCCGCTCCACATCATTACCCACCTCCTCGTGTTTCAAGACGCCCGCGTCGGACACCATCGATGGCAACTTGAACTTCGTGAAAAAGCCATACCAAGGGATCCATTCCCGAGTCGACATGACACTGAGCATCTCGGCCTTCGTCGCCGCACGCAATCCTTCGAATATCACCGTCTTGATCTTGGCTTTCTCCCCTTCCGTGATATGAAAGGTGAGACGTTTCCGATCCTCATCCAATGCCTCGATCACGGGAACGACCTGCGCATTGTAATAGCCGTCATGCTGATAGACCCGCCGGATGGTCTCGGCACTTTCCTTCACTTGTTGTTGGTCAAGAAATGTCTGGCTCTTAATGGTCGTTTTTTCTTTCAACTTCTCCTCGGTCAACTGCTGGTTACCGTCGAAGACGATCTCGGTGATGAACGGCTTCTCCTGCACAACAAACGTCACCGCCATCCCCTCGGTAATCGATTCGGTTTCAACCTGCACATCCTCAAAAAATCCCGTATCGTATAAAATCTTCACCTGTCCGCGCACATGGTCCGGCGTATAGCGATCACCGGCTTTCAGCGTGAGCCGACCGGCAATCGCCGACACTTCGATTCGTTTAGCTCCCCGAATATCAATCGAGGCGACCTTGAGTTCAGGAGTTTGAGCGAGTGCTTCGAGCACACTCCACAACACAGAAACAACCATGACTGCGACCACAAACGATCGAAGCCTGTAGACGGCATGCTCGGTCACCGATAAGGATTCCTGCAACGAAGTATGGGGATGGATGATGCGGCTGAAACCATCACACAGGTCCTCTCCGTTATCGACCGTACGCCAACTCCCTCCGAGTCAGTCCGTCGCGCTCTAGAGAACGCACTGAGCCATAAGAGCACCCTCGTCGGGAATCGGCAGCCAGGCAGTTCTACCACGCGGATTTCTCTCGTGCCACCCTACCGCGCAAAACTTCCGGATTATATTGAGGTCATCCTGCATTGTAAAGAAGCGTCCTCCCTTCCGGTCTGACTCGACGTGCATACCTACTTACCCCGCACTGATTCCGTAGCTCCCTGAAGGATGGGGCATCGATCCTCGCCGCCGGCCACCGATGCAAAAAAATCTGTGTGCGACATGCTTCGCTCATAAATATCGCTCGTGTTCCTTCTCCATGGAAACGACACCGTCGTTTCCGATGCGATGAGTTCGTCTGTTTCTTGACTTCACCCCCCCCTTCACATAGTATCCTTCCATGTCACGTCTGACGGTCAGAAAAGCGGTCATTCCAGCCGCCGGCCTTGGGACACGGTTCCTTCCTGCCACAAAAGCATCCCCCAAGGAGATGCTGCCGTTGGTCGACAAGCCACTCATTCAATATACGGTCGAAGAAGCGGTAGCCTCGGGCATCGAAGACATTATCGTGATTACCGGCCGTGGCAAACGCGCGATCGAAGATCACTTCGATCGTTCCGTCGAGTTGGAAGAAAATCTGAAAGGCGCCGGCAAGAGTCAGGTGCTCCATCAAATCCGGCAGATCTCGAACCTCGCGAACTTCTGTTACGTGCGGCAATCCGAAGCGCTTGGCTTAGGGCACGCCGTGTTGTGCGCGCAACACCTGATCGGCGATGAACCTTTCGCCGTCATTCTCGGGGATGAGATCATCGACGCCGATGTCCCAGGGCTTGCACAACTGATCCACATCTATAAAAAACGCCATGGGGCCGTACTAGGGGTGCAGGAAGTTCCCAAGGCAGACGTCAGCCGATACGGCATCGTGACGCCCAAGCGCCTCGCTCACGGTCTGCATCGAGTCGAAGATTTGGTTGAGAAGCCCTCGCCGACCGATGCCCCCTCCACGCTCGCCGTGATCGGCCGGTATATCCTTCCTCCTGAAATTTTTCCGATCCTGAGAAAAACCCCTCCTGGAAAGAATGGAGAAATTCAGTTGACCGATGCACTCAGGACGCTGGCAAGAAAATCTCCGATGTTTGCGCTTGAGGTAGAGGGACAGCGCCATGATGCCGGAGACAAACTGGGCTTTTTAATCGCCACCGTTGAGTTTGGGTTGAAGAACCCGGCATTGGGAGCAGAATTCCGCGACTACCTTTCGACCAGAATGCAGACCGCCTCGAATAATCGGCGGGCATGATCCCATCGGTCGTGGTGGTGACTCAGTCGCGAGACTCCCAGCAATGACCATTCTGCGTTCGGCGTGATCATTAGGATGGATAGTGGAACCTGGTGCGCGGTTCCATCGGATGGAACGCTAGGACGCCTAAGGCGAGAACGCATGCCGCCGAGACGCGTAATGAGTGCATACAGACCCTGATTCGTCGAACCCGCCATCTCCATGAGATAAAGAACAGGCAGGCACATGACAGACCCAAACGAACAAGAAATTCAGTCTCCCCAAAACATTGAAGTACCCAATCAACTCCCGCTGTTGCCCGTCCGAGATATCGTCGTCTTTCCGTATATGGTGCTTCCGCTGTTCGTCGGACGCGACATGTCGATTAAGGCCATCGAAGCGGCCCTTGCCGGCAATCGGATGATCTTCCTCGCGACTCAAAAAGCGCTCGACGTCGAGAATCCCGTGCAGAAAGATATCCACACCGTCGGCACCGTCGGCATCATCATGCGGATGCTGAAGCTGCCAGACGAACGCATCAAAATCCTGGTGCAGGGCATCGCCAAAGCCAAGATCACTAAATACATTCAGACCGACCCCTACTACTCCGTTCGAATCGACAAGCTCGCTGATACGAAACCGATGGCCACGCCCCTTGAGGCGGAAGCCGTCATGCGAACCGTGAAGGAGCAGATCGAACGGATCGTGAGTTTGGGGAAAATCCTGATCCCCGATGTTATGGTCGTCATTGAAAACCTCGAAGAACCAGGCCGATTGGCCGACATGGTGGCTTCGAATCTCGGTCTCAAGGTCGACGCCACCCAGGCCGTTTTGGAAATCTCCGATCCAATTCAACGCCTTCGCCAAGTGAGCGACATTCTTGGGAAGGAAATCGAAGTCCTCTCCATGCAACAAAAGATCCAGGCACAAGCCAAAGGGGAGATGGACAAGACCCAGCGGGAGTATTTCCTGCGTGAACAACTGAAAGCCATCCAGAAGGAGTTGGGCGAACTCGATGAGCGGGCGGAAGAAATCACGGAATTCCGCAAACGCATCAAAGACGCAAAGATGCCCGAGAAGGTCTTGAAGGAGACCGAAAAGCAACTCAAGCGTCTCGAGAAAATGCATCCGGATACCGCCGAATCCGCGACAGTGCGAACCTATCTGGAATGGATGGTCGAATTGCCGTGGTCCAAGCGCTCGAAGGATAGCCTCGATCTGAAAGCGGCCGCGAAGGTATTGAACGACGACCACTACGACCTCGAGAAGGTCAAGGAGCGAATCCTGGAGTACCTGGCCGTCCGAAAGCTGAAAGAGAAGATGAAGGGCCCGATTCTCTGCTTCGTCGGCCCACCAGGAGTCGGGAAAACCTCGTTGGGAAAATCGATCGCCCGCGCACTGGGACGTGAGTTTGTTCGTATCAGCTTAGGCGGCGTACGGGATGAGGCCGAAATTCGCGGTCACCGCCGCACCTATGTCGGTGCATTACCCGGGCGCATCATTCAAGGCCTGAAACAGGCAGGAACGAGTAATCCGGTGTTCATGCTCGACGAGGTCGACAAGGTCGGGATGGATTTTCGAGGGGACCCCTCGGCAGCCTTGCTGGAGGTGCTCGACCCGGAACAGAACAATGCGTTTACCGACCACTATCTCGGAGCTCCATTCGACCTGACCGAAGTGATGTTTATCACCACGGCGAATTTGATCGATCCGATCCTTCCCGCGTTGCGTGACCGCATGGAGGTCATCGAGATCCCCGGGTATACCGAAGAGGAGAAACTCGGCATCGCCCAGAAATACCTGATTCCCCGTCAACTCGAAGAGCATGGAATTACGAGCAAACATGTCCGGCTGACGGAGCCGACCATTCGACAGATCATCTCGCATTACACCCGCGAAGCAGGTGTGCGGAATCTTGAACGCGAGATTGCCAACGTAATGCGCAAGGTCGCGAAGAAAGTCGCCGAAGGCAAAGACCAGGGATTTCCCATCGATCTATCGAATCTCAATAAATATCTTGGTGTGTCGAAGTATGTGCCGGAAGCGGAGCTCGAGAAAGACGAAATCGGGGTGGCAACCGGCTTGGCCTGGACGGAAGCAGGCGGCGATGTGCTCTACATCGAGGCAACGGTAATGAAGGGGAAAGGCCAATTGACCCTCACCGGCCATCTGGGAGATGTGATGAAGGAGTCCGCGCAGGCGGCGCTCAGCTATGTCCGTTCACGGGAAAAAACGTTGAATCTGAACCCTGACATGTTCAGCAAACAAGACTTGCATATCCATGTGCCAGCCGGAGCCATCCCCAAGGACGGTCCCTCCGCCGGCATCACGATGGCCACTGCTATCGCCTCGGCATTTTCCGGTACTCCTGCGAGACGAGATTTGGCCATGACTGGAGAAATCACCCTACGCGGCCGCGTCCTCCCAATCGGAGGACTCAAGGAAAAGATTTTGGCGGCAAAACGGGCGAAACTCACCACTGTCATCCTCCCGCGTCGAAATAAAAAGGATCTGGAGGAAATCCCCAAGCATCTCCTCAAAGGCATTCACTTGGCGTTCGTCGAAACCATGGACGACGTCATGAAGATCGCTCTTCGCCGACCAGCCAAGGCTTCGCCGGCCTCTCGGAAACCATCGACACCTCCGGCGCCATCGCGTATCCCCCCCTTGCGATCCGGTAAAAGTCGACGGCCTCACGAACTCCCCGCCACGGTGATGGCACACCGGGCACCGGCACGGTCATAAAGGATCGTACCGTGGCCCGCCGTCAGGCCAGCCCCCCCATTCAAGAATTTGCACTCATCCGAACGCTCGAGCGTCGGTTTGCCCGTCGCACACCAGGACTTGTCCAAGGCATCGGCGACGACGCCGCCGTGATTGCAATCTCCTCGCCGACGTGGTGGCACCTCACAACAGACTTGCTTGCCGAAGGCATTCACTTTGACATGAAGTCAGCGACCCCTGAGTCCGTCGGATACCGGGCAGCCATGGCCAATCTGAGCGATATCGCCTCCATGGGAGCCGTCCCTCGCTATCTGCTCATCTCGCTCGCCATCCCAAAAACATGGACGCGGCCGCACATTCATGAGCTATACACCGGCTTGATGAAAGCTTGCCGCCTGTATAACGTGACACTTATCGGTGGGGATACCTCGGCGTCCAAGGCCGGACTCTTTCTCAGCATCACCCTGGTCGGCGCGACAAGCAGGCGCCGTGCACTGTTTCGACATGGTGCCAAAGTAGGAGATCACATTTACGTTTCAGGCACGTTAGGAGACTCCCTGGCAGGCCTCACGCTCTTAATGAAGAACACCGGCTCAGATCTCTCAAGAAAAAAGAAATCCAAGTTCCCTCCCACTCATCGAGCGTTTCTGCTCCGCCGCCATTTCCGCCCTACCGCGAGGGTTGCCGAAGGCCAGTGGCTCAACGAGAGACAACTCGCCTCCGCTGCCATCGATCTGTCTGACGGCCTTTCCGGAGATCTTCGGCATCTGTGCAAAGCGAGTCGAGTCGGCGCAGAGGTGGAACTCGACAAGATTCCGATCTCACCGGCCTGCCGAGCCTATGCCCAGGCGATCGGAGTGTCACCGATTCAACTCGCACTCACTGGAGGCGAAGACTACGAGTTGCTGTTCACCACGTCGCCACGCGACTGCAAGAAGGTTGAGCGGCAAGCGCGAACACGCGGCTATCGCATAACCCCTATCGGAACGATTCGCCCGCAGCGGTTCGGGATTCAGATGAGGACTGACGGTCGGACGCAACCTCTGCCGATCACAAGTTACGAGCATTTCCGTTGATGGGTAACAGCAGCCACCAGCCCTCTGGTCAACGGACCCGATCATTTCGGGCACTCTTGCGCCAAGTCCTCCATTTACAGGAGTCACCGCAACGCACCGCGTTGGCCTTTGCACTGGGCGTTTTCATCGCATTCTCCCCCGCCTATGGCCTGCACACGGCGATGGTGGTGCTCTGCACCTGGCTATTCGGTCTCAACTTCTTGGCCTTGCTCACCGGTGCCTTGGTCAATAATCCCTGGACCGTCATTCCGATCTTAGGCGCAACCTACTGGACCGGCGCCCTCTTGCTCGGACGTACGGATCAACCGAGCTTCGACTGGCAGGATATGAGTTTCAGCGGCATCTACCAACAAGTCCTTCCCTACGCTGCTCCCTTCGTGCTCGGAGGACTTGTCCTCAGTGTGCTCGGAGCCCTCGTGTCCTATCCTGCCGCCTACTTGTTTTTCCAAAAACATCGCTCCGCGCCTACCAGTCCCACGTCCGAACCGTTGCCGCCCTCTGACCAAGTGGGCTAAGATACCCACTGACTATGGAACCAGCAGACCGACCGAACGCTCCCTATGATGGCTCGGCACTCATCGCTGATCCCATCCACAAGTACGTCACCTTCACCGTCCCCTATGCTCATCCTGATCCGCATGAGCATACCGAGAAAGACCTGATCGACTCCCCCTGGGTTCAGCGGCTGCGATACATCTACCAGCTGCAGAGTGCTCGCTGGGTCTATCCCTCCGCGGAACATACCCGGTTTGTGCATTCACTCGGGACGATGCACGTCGCAGGACGGTTTGCTCGACACCTGTACCCGTTTCTCAAGAAAGTCGTGAAGGATGTGCCCTCTCCCAATTTCGTCGAAGAGTTCCTCCGTGTCACGGCCTTGGTCCACGACATCGGGCACGGGCCGTTTTGCCATTTCTTCGACGACAATTTTCTCCATACCCATGGCCTCACCCACGAGCGGCTGGGCCAGATCATCATCCGAGAACATTTAGCCCCCCTCATCAAGAAAATCCGCCGAAGCCCGTCCGGCCCCTTCTCGAAAGGAGAAGAACTGAATCCTGACCAAATCGCTCATCTGATCCTCAAGGAAAAAGGCAAGGACAACTCCCGCCTCCCTCGATGGTTGAACATGCTCCAGCCCGTGATCTCAGGGAGTTACACGGGAGACAATCTGGACTATGTCTTGAGGGACTCGTATATGTGTGGCGTGGCGGTCGGCCCGGTCGATCTGACACGGTTGATTCATTACACCATCGTGACGGAGAAAGGGTTCACCATTCACAAGACAGGACTTCCGTCCCTCCAAATGTTCCTGAACACCAGGATGTACCTCTACTCCAACGTCTACTTCCATCGCACCACTAGAGCGATCGACATCCATCTGCGGGACATCTTTGGCCAGACGATGCAGCTGCTCTGCCCCAAGGATCCGCGTAAGAATATGGATCGGTATCGCACTCTGACCGATTGGTCGCTGTTGGAAGAAGTCCGAGGATGGGCACAGTCCCGTCACAAAGCCCGCCGACAGTTGGGACAGGAGTGGGCACGGATCTTAGGCCGAGACGTCAAATGGAAGATGGCCTACAGCACGACGTTGAAAGAAAAAGGACAGGAACGCGGCATGGCGTTTCCTAACCACCAACACTTTGAGCAGCAGATTGCTAAAGAGCTGCCGTCCGGCTTGAAGCGGCTGCCGTTTCGCGTGGACATGGCCCTGTTGGATCCACGACCGGACCCCAAAGACCATCGGGGTAATCCCCTCTACGTGTACGATCCCGGGACGGGTCAGGTTTCAACCGAGCCGCTGGAAGAATGCTTAGACCTGTTGCCTACGAGACTCATCCAGTTTCGAATCTATTCTCCCGACCACCACCACGACGCCGCTCTCTCACAAGCTGCCGCGACTGTCCTCAATAAGACCCCGATCAGCCTGGAGTCTAATTACTGAATTCCCCACCAAGTCCCATTTTTGAACAATCCCTCAGATCGAATACACAGTTTCGTTCCTGCCCACTCCTTCACACATCGAAACATCAGGGCTCCTATCCATCTGCTAACTTCAGATGATAGCGAAGGCCATACACAGACAAGTGGGCAACGAATTTCTTTATTTTCTCAATGCAGAGAGGTCAGTGCTGCCTGAGAAAGTGAAGTTCTTCCTCCTCTACTTTTTCGCGACAAGATCTTTTCTCCTTCTATCAAAGCTGGCAGGCATCCTGCAGGGAATAGAGTTGATTCGAGGCTGGATTCAGAGGGTCAATACAGGGAGGCTATGTATGATGGGTTTGACTAGAAAACTGATGATCACTCTCTGCGGGTTTTCGCTTTCGTTGACCATGCCAGCCTATGCTCAGCTTGGAGGTGGCCAGCAGGATGCGGTCGGTCTCCTGAACGGCATGCCCCAAGACGTCTTGGCAAAGGTGCGATCGCTCGCACAGATCCTTCAACAGGGTCTCAAAGACGGAAAAATCTCGGATACCGACATTCAACAAGGCTTGACGTCCGGGCAGCTTGGGGAAAAGCTAAAACAGCTGAGCCCCGAAGCCAGTCAGCTCTTTGACGAAATCAGTGCTGCATCGCAGCAGAGGAAGGGACCGGGGGAAGAAAGCTTGATGCCGCTGATGGGAGGATTGGGTGTCTCACCGAATTAACCCCACGGGAATACCCGAGTGACATAGCTGGGGAAAATGAGGGTATGATTGAAACATCATGGACAATCAATCTGACATGAGTCGTACGGACAAGCTGGCCCTCATTACGCCGTGGATCAACCCCGAGGAACGGGTCACCGTACAGTTTGACGATCAACGCGATATCAACACGGTCGTGGCTGGCTGCAGTGAGCGATTAGTTGATCTGGAATTGGAAACCAACATCCCCCACATTCGGCAGAAACTGTCGATCCCGCTCAGCGAGATCGAAGTCTCAGAAGATCCCAGCCACTATACGCGTGATCCCGACAAGCCGTTACAATTTAAACGACTACTGTTGATCATCAATGGCAAGCGCCCGGGCATCGTGTACTGAGAGGGCCGTACAATTTCTTTTGATTGGCGGCCAAATTCACCGCTACGCGGTCAAGTAAAGGTATCCGACCCGTTAAATAATCCGAACCCGTACTTTAACTCGACGACGACTTCGCCCTTTATCGTTACGAGCTTCGGCGATCTTGTTTAAATCACAAAAGGGAGCAACTAAAACCTGCGCCTTCTCACGAATAAACTTAGGTGACGACAAATTCACTGTAAACTTTACAAACTAAAACCATCGGAATGCCGAGAACATTGCATCAAGTGCGCCGACGACGTTCGCGATAAAAATTGTTCGGCGTAAAATGCGGAAACACGTCTGGAACAGGTAGGGCTTATATGTAGTTTAACTCTAAGAGATTAGGACAAGCGGGAAGTGAGGCCGAGGAACAGAATCGAACTGTCGACGCTAGCCTTTTCATGTAGCCCGAGGAGTCGCGAAAGGCCAACCATCCAAGCCAGCCCCCCAAGATTATGGGAATAAGAATGGTCGATTACTAAACCAGTCGGTCGTAAAGCCTCATGCAGCCGCATAGGCGCACGACGGTGCGTGGGAGAATCGGCGGACCAGCATCAACCAACGAGTGAATAACAACCCCAGAAGCCTTGCGACTCCAGGAGGCAGCAGTCTCTCATTGCATGCTTGTTTTTCACCTAGATGTTTCGCTACTCTAATATTGAACTACCCAGGCGTCTGGCTACGATATACCATTCAAAACCGGCGCCGCTGGATGAAAGTGTTCTTCTTTCGAATCTTCATGAGGTAGCGCGACACATGTGTAATAATCTTGAGAGAATCTCCATTTTCCATAAGTTTAGGAGTCACAGGAAGTAGTGTAAAGAAGGGATGATGTAGAGTATATGTCCGATAGAAATATCAACCGAATGGTTATCGGTCTGACGCTATTCTTATTCGTCGCGATCTACCTTTTGATAATCATGGCAGGCATTTCTGATGCACGGCACCTTTTCAGCTTCCTCATCGCATCGTATCTGGTTTTGTGGGGTGGGTATTCGCTGATTTCTACTGTTCCCCGACAAGAGATTCGAAACCAGTTTGTTCTGATGACGATCGCCCTGGGAGTGGCGGTGTTGCTGGTAGAGTTGCCTGCCTTCGTGAAGATGGTCGATTATCGGCGGACTTTCTCTGTCTCGGGTAGTCTGCTAGGTGAGGAACCGGGCTATCTTCCCGATTCGGAACTCGTGTCCAAGCCAGCGCCCTACCACGCGGTCAAAATGGAATTTAGTCGAGGGAACATTGGAGAGGTTCTCTGCCTTCCTCTTCACCCAGCAGAGCCGTTTGAGCTGAAATACGACAAGAACGGATTCCGAAATGATGAGGATCTTACGAGAGCGGAGATTGCCGTTATCGGTGACTCGTATATTGAATCACCGATGCTTCCCAGTTCAATGCTCGCGACCACTCGGTTAGCCAACCTCATACAAAAGACCGTCGCTAATCTTGGACAATCAGGGTACGGTCCGCAGCAGGAACTGGCCGTCCTGAAACGGTATGCGCTTCCGCTACATCCCAAGTCTGTCGTCTGGGTATTCTATGAAGGCAACGATCTCCGGGATGCGGAAAGATATACAGACAGAATCTCTCGACTCGAGTCCAATTGGAACGCAGTCGATGCCATCTGGGACCGCTCATTTACCAGGAATTCGCTGTATTGGCTGATGGGCATGATCCGTGGGTGCAGTCCTGTCCATGCTGCGAAGGAGCTCATAACCCATGCAGTTGTCGAGGGCCCTGAACAGAGAAAACATCTGGTGTATTTCAAGGGTCGTTCGAGCTCAGTGGGCCTCACAAAGCAGGAGCTTGATGCACTCAAGATATCTGTGGCCTCAATTGAGGAGGCCTACCAACTGCTTCAAGATAATGGGGGGCGGATTCTCGTCGTGTTTGCTCCAACCGCGTTTAGAGTCTATCATGACATCGCCGATTTCAAGGAAGCTGGGGAGGATATCCCGCAGTGGGATCTAAACGATCTCCCCGATCGTCTACGCAGGATGATCTTTGAAATCTCTCCTGACATCGACTATCTTGATTTGACGCCTGCACTAAAATCTGCTGCGAAACACAATACGCTGGTTTTCCTGCCTGACGATACGCACTGGTCAAGTGAGGGGCATCGGGTGGTCTCTGAAGCCCTTGCTGAAGCTCTCACGCAAAGCCCCACAGTATATGCAAAACAGCGGGGTCGAGCCCGGGATAAGGCAAATAATGATAGTGTGCTGTCCTCCGGTGCGATCATGGTTCGCAATCAGGATGGCACGATTCGATACTGGAGTGAGGGGGCGACGAAACTGTATGGATGGGAATCCCAAGATGCCTTGGGGACACCTTCCCATCAACTCCTCAAAACCTTGTTCCCTGTTCCGCTTGATGTTATCGAGGAAACGCTTCGCATGAGCGGGCATTGGGAAGGCCGGCTCATTCACGAGCACCGTAATGGATCAAAAGTTGCAGTGGAGAGCCACTGGGATCTTCAGCAGAACCCCCATGCTCAAGATCGGTCAATCACGGTAGTCGAAGTCAACAACCCTTCCAAATCTTAGTCTTGCGCTTCTCCATGGCAAATTGTCTAATTCAAAGGACGGCCACAGCGGACTTTCGGAGCGGGATGACGCATCTCAGAAACACGCGGAACCCTACACCAATTGATTATGGAGAAACTCAACCCCGCCTCCGAGTCCAACCAGATACTCAGCATCTAGTAAGTTTCTCTAGAGCGGATTGACCAGCTGCCCATCTAGATTAAACGTAATAATAACAAGATGCGATGCAAAGTCTTACACACCACCTCCTTCAAGACTCCTTCTCCTGTTCCTTCGAAACGTTCACCCTACTTACCCCAGCTTCTTTGTCATCCTTCTTCTCTGCCGACGGCGGTGATTTATGTGTTTGGCTTTCTCGATGCTCAGCAATGAGGGCCCCAGTGATGAGCAGCTGGATGCCCATCAAGAGAAAGAATAAGGCTCCCTTGTACTGCCCGCTAGGCTCGGCGAGTGAAAACTTGTGCGCGGCAAGTAGAAGAGAGAGCACTGAGCAGAGAAACAAGAAGATTCGCATGCGGAATGCCTCATGCCTAAGTCGCAGGGATGAGGGTATGCTTGCCGGAGAGATAAGGTCAACCAGAAATCACAGGGGAGGGCACGGACCGACTAGAGCTAGGGAGCCAACGGACCAACGCCGGCGGTAGGATCAGCAACCGGCACGGGCGCTGCCGATGGCGTAGAGCCCCTGAACGGCAGATCCAGCAAGGCATAGGGATTCACGCGCGCGCCATTGAGTTTGACGCCCCAGTGGAGATGCGGACCAGTAGCCCGACCGGTCGCCCCGACTTTGCCGACGACCTGCCCGGCTTTCACATGATCGCCGTCCTTGACCAATACCTCCGAGAGGTGAAAGTACATGGAGTAGAACCCGAGTCCGTGATCGACAAAGATGCCTTTCCCAGAGAAGAAATGCTCAACGGTGAGCCGGACAACGCCATCATTCGTCGCCAGCACATCCGCTCCGAGCGGCGCACTGATGTCTTCCCCGTTATGCGGATTGCGTGGCTGCCCATTCATGATTCTGACACTGCCGAAGATCCCGGTTCGTCTGCCGTTCACCGGTTCCACAAAACCCGGTTGCCACAACTTGGCCTGAGAGTCCGTGGCCAGTGCCGTCTTCACCTGCTCCTGTTCGGCTTTCCAACGTGCCACCGCTTTGTCGTCTAAATCGACTTTGTCTTTCGGCAGCGTGAGATGCTCAACGTGAAATTTCTCTTTGACGATCGTCACCCTGTACGTGAGTGTGCGACTTTGATCTCCGGTGTTCATCTCGACCGCGAGTTCATGCGTTCCCGGCTCATCCTGAAGGTCTATCCCGAGCAATCCGACGAATCCTTTTGGTTCGTCAAGTCTCGTCTCGAGAAAGAAACTAACGGAGCGCCCCAAGAATTTTCCCTGTACTCGAGCAGTTGCATCATCGGTAGGCACTTTGACCACGATAATTTGCCCTTGCTTCCCACTATAGTGGGCATCCGCGCCTTGCGCAGTCAGTACGGAACCAGACATGAGGTCGACGAAGAGAGAACCGGCAAGCAGCACGAGAACCGCGAGCACGGAAGGTCCCACCACGGCCTGTCGTCGGTGATGCAAATCCACCATCGGCCTCATCGGTAGAACCGTCCTCCGGACACTTGGGAAATCAGTTCTTCGACCCGTCGATTCACCGCACTGAAGGGGTCCATACACAGAATCGTTTCCTCCCAATACCCATTCAGCTTCAGATACGTCCAGTCCACCGTATAGGATCGATTCTTGGCTCGCGCGAACCGGATAAAGTCCCCTCGGACCTTGGCCCTGGTCGTCTGCGGTGGGGTGGACATGGCCCGCTGGACCGCCTCCTCTTCGGCAACGCGTTCGATGAGCCCTCGAGACTCCATCAGGTAATACAACCCTCGCGTCCGTTTCACGTCATGGAACTGCAAATCCAGGAGAAAGACTCTCGGGTCGTCCCACCCACAATTCTTCTTGTCCACGTAGGACTGGATGAGATGTTTTTTTGTAATCCAATCGACCTGATGGATGAGTTGCATCGGATCTTCTTCCAGCTGCTGGAGCATCCGTTCCCACTTATCGTACACATCATCCAAGATAGGTTCATGCGCCTGTTGGTTCAGATACTCCCGGGCTCGCTTGAGGTACGCCAGCTGAATTTCAATGGCGGTCATCTGCCGCCCATCATCAAGCTTGACCTTTTTCTTCAGGGTCGGATCCCGCGAGACCTCTCGAATCGCCTTGACAGGATCTTCGAGTTCTAACCCATGAACCGTGTATCCTTCTTCGATCATCGACAAAACGAGCGCAGCCGTCCCTACCTTGAGGTACGTCGCGTACTCGGACATGTTGGAATCCCCGACGATGATATGGAGGCGCCGATAGCGTTCAGCATCCGAATGGGGCTCGTCGCGTGTATTGATGATGCTCCGGGAAGACGTCGTCGACGAGGACGTCTTCTCGTGAATATGTTGCGCGCGCTGAGAGATGAAATACTGCGGCTTGCCGGATACTTTTAATACTTTGCCCGCCCCGCTGAACACCTGCCGGGTCACGAAAAACGGGATCAATTGTTCGGTGACTTTCCAAAAGTCGACATCGCGCCGCATGAGGAAATTCTCGTGGCATCCGTAGGTATTCCCCAGAGAATCCGTGTTATTCTTAAAAATATAGATTTCCCCGGACAGCCCTTCCTCTCGAAGCCGTTCTTCGGCGGCCGGCAAACAGGCCTCCAACAATCGCTCTCCCGCTTTATCGTGGATCACGAGGTCCAGGATGTTGTCGCACTCTGGAGTCGAATATTCGGGATGACAGCCGGTGTCTTGATAGAATCGCGCCCCGTTGACCAAGAATGCGTTCGACGGCCAGCTGTTGGGAATCAGTCCTTCAAAGATATACCCCAGGACTTTTTCCATGGGAAGATAGATACGACCGTTGGGGGAAAAAATGAGGCCGTATTCGTTCTCGAGGCCGTATATCCGTTGCTTCATGGGACCGCCAGACATCATGAGTGGCCTTCAGACAGAGTATACGCCGCTTTGCGGATCTGCAACAAAGGAAGCCTCTACGAAAGGCAGAGGTCAGGGAGAGAGGATGAGTCGAACATCGGTGATCGATACCCGGCGAAACTTTCGGCCGGCACGGGTTCGGTCCAAGACCGCAACTTCCAACCCTTCCGGCTGCAGCTTTTGATTGGCCGTCTGCTCCAGCGCCGTGACACACAGCTTCAACGCTGCGTCCAAGGGCGGCGCCTGACTGGGACTTTTTTCCTTCAACACGGCTTGCACCGCCTCAGACTTGCCGCCGATCACCGCAAAGTTCTTCTCGTCGATGATGCTGCCGTCGAATGAAATACGATAGATTTCGTTCGGGTGATGGTTGGCACCGGCCTGCACCACAAGAATCTCCACCTCAAGCGGCTTCATTTCCTGACTGAATACGGTCCCCAGGCTTTGAGAATACCCGTTCGCCAGAGAGCGGCCCGTGACGTCTTCGCGGCTGTACGTGAACCCTTTGAGGTCAGCGTGACGGATTCCCGCCTTTCGAAGGTTCTCGAACTCGCTGTACTTGCCCGCTCCCGCAAACGCAATGTTGTCGTAGATTTCTGACACCTTGTGCAGCGAGGCGCTCGGATTATCCGCCGTCAACAGAATGCCGTCGACATACTCCATCGCGATGATCGAGCGGCCTTTGGCAATCCCCTTCTTGGCATACTCCGCCTTATCCTGCATCATCTGCTCAGGGGACACGTAGTAGGGCATCGGCATGATTACGTCTCCCGTGAACGGCGTGCGGCCATCACATCGTTACACACGGCACGCAGAGTGTCATCGGATACATCGGCGATGCCTTGGGCCGTCACGACCTTCGCCGTGGGATAAATGCCCCGCACGAGATCAGGTCCGCCGGTCCCGACGTCGTCATCCGCGGCATTGTAGAGCGCCAACAAGGCTAATTTGATCGCGTCCCCCTCGGAGAGTTGCCGTTTAAAATGTTCGCGCATCGTGTTGCGGGCATCTTTCCCACCTGAACCGATCGCATGGTAATCGGACTCTTCGTACCTCCCGCCGGTGATGTCGTACTTGAAGATGCGGCCCTCGCCGCGCTTCACGTCATACCCGACATACAACGGCATGACGACCAGTCCCTGAAACACCATCGGAAGATTAGCCTTGACCATCTGGCCCAGCTTATTGGCCTTTCCTTCACAGGAGAGCGGCATGCCTTCCAGTTTTTCGTAATGCTCCAACTCGGTCTGAAATAGCTTGGCCATCTCGATGCAAGGCCCGGCCGCCCCCGCGATCGCCATGGCCGACCAGTCGTCGATCTTGAAGACTTTTTCGATTCGGCGATCCGCGATCTGAAACCCTTCCGTGGCTCGGCGGTCTCCGGCAATCACAACCCCCTGCTGATACTTGAGAGCCAGCACGGTCGTGGCAGAAGGCACAGCGACCGGCCCAACGGCGCGCACCAGGTCGGGAACGGCCGCCATGCCGTGGCTTCGCAATGCCAACTCGGGATGATGTGTCGAGACGAAGTCAAAAAAACTGGAGCCGTCGTGGTCAGGGAGATAGGGCAGCTTCATCGTGATCTTCCAACCACCGTTCGTTAAACCTTGAGCTTCTCAATCAGGGCATCGACTGAATCGGTTGTATCAAGCAACTCCCGCGTCAACGCCTGCGTCCCTCGATGAGGATCCATCAGCGGCACTTTTTTGATTGTCGTATTGCCGACGTCGAACAGCACCGATGTCCAACTGGCCCCATAGAGCGCCTTCGCAAACTTACTGACACAGCGCCCACGAAAATAGGCCCTCGTTCCAGTCGGAGGGTTCAATTCAGCACGCTGAATCTCATCTTCCTCAACAATCCGTTCGATGAGGCGACTGCGTTCCAGGGTATAAAACAATCCCTTCTCTGGACGAACATCATGGTATTGGAGATCCATCAGCTTCATTCGAGGATCATTCCATCCACAGCCTTTACGCTCCATGTAGGACTCGATCATATGCCGCTTGGCAACCCAATCCAATGCGTGCACCAACAGCCGCGGATCGCGATCGAGCTGGTCCAGGACATCCTCCCAACGACGCAATACATCATGAGTGGTAGGGCTGTGATCTTGCGAGGCATAAAAAGTCTTGGCGGCGCTCAGGTACGCCCGTTGGACGGCAAGAGCCGTGGTGGGCCTTCCACCGACAAGTTTCACGGTTTCCTTCACACCCAGGTCACGCGACACCTGCTTAAACACACGAACCGGTTCGTCCAGTTCAAGCTGGGGCAAATCGGCTCCTGATTCCAGCAAGTCCAAGACGATGTCCAACGTCCCCACCTTCAAATAGGTGGAGAGTTCCGCCATATTGGCATCGCCCGTGATGACATGGAGTCTCCGAAACCTCGCCGCATCGGCATGCGGTTCGTCCCGCGTGTTGATGATCGGCCGTTTGACCATCGTATTGAGGTCCATGAGACATTCGAAAAAGTCAGCGCGCTGCGAGATTTGATATTCCGCTGGGCTGGTCTGATTTTCAGCTCCAACTTTTCCTGCTCCGGCAAAGATCGGTCGTGTGACGAAAAACGGCGTCAACACCCGAGCGATCCGGTCGAACGACACGGCCCGCGAGACTAAATAATTTTCATGGTACCCGTAGCTGTTGCCCTTGCCGTCGGAATTGTTCTTGTATAGGACATACTGTTCGCTCCCTCTCACCCGAGCCAGTTCCTGAAGGCATTGGGCGAGAATGCGCTCCCCGACTCGTTCGAACGCCACCACCTCCCTGGCGTTCGAGCACTCCGGTGTCGAGTATTCCGGATGAGCACCATCGACATATAACCGTCCGCCGTTCGCCAGCACCTTGTTCAGCTGCCGGTTATAGTCGGGATTGGGGCGCTCTCGCTCACCATCGACTTCAAATCCACGGGCATCCACGAGGGGATTTTCGTGCTCGTAATCCCAGAGCGCCCCCGGAGCTGGCAATCCTGGATACTGTCCGATCACGGCGAAGGAGCCTGACACAGGGTCCATCGCGGACGGATCTTTTGACGCAATGCCGAACTCGGTTTCAGTGCCAAGCACGCGCAAGCGATTCGTGGAGGTATGGTCTGGCATAGGTTCGCTAGAGATAGTGGCCGGTATTGACGGTTTCAATCTGCCGATGTTCGGCAGGTCCACCGCTGATGGTCCGGAGATGAATGATTTTCTCGCCCTTCTTTCCGGCAACTTTTGCCCAATCGTCCGGATTGGTCGTGTTGGGGAGATCTTCGTGTTCCTTGAACTCCTCACGGATGGCGCGGATCAAGTCGTCCGAGCGCAGGCCGGCTCCCTCTTGCGCGATCACGCGCTTCACGGCAAATTTTTTCGCGCGTGAGACAATGCCTTCGATCAAGGCTCCACTGGCGAAGTCCTTAAAGTACAGCACTTCCTTTTCGCCATTGGCGTAGGTCACTTCGATGAACTTGTTTTCCTCACTGGCGGCGTACATCGTCTCGACCGTCAACGCCGTCAATCGATCCACGAGCGCCTGTCGATCGCCTCCATGCCGTTCCAGGTCTTCGGCGGCAAACGGGAGGTCCGTCGAGATGTACTTCGAGAAAATGTCTTTGGCAGCCGTGGCATCCGGTCGTCCCACTTTGACTTTGACGTCCAATCGTCCGGCGCGAAGCACTGCCGGATCGATCAAATCCTGGCGGTTGCTGGCCCCGATGACGATGACGTTGCGCAATCGCTCAACCCCGTCGATCTCAGAGAGAAACTGCGGCACAATGGTCGATTCGATATCCGATGACACACCGGTCCCACGAGTCCTGAAGAGCGCATCCATCTCATCAAAAAAGACGATCACCGGATGGCCGTCATCGGCCCGTTCCTTCGCCTTCTTAAACACCTCGCGCACCTGACGCTCCGACTCCCCGACGTATTTATTGAGCAATTCGGGGCCCTTCACATGAAGAAAGTAGCTCCGAATTTCTTTACCGGCGCGATGACCTAATTTCTTCGCGATCGAATTGGCGACAGCCTTGGCAATCAGCGTCTTCCCACAACCGGGTGGACCATAGAGCAGCACTCCTTTCGGTGCGCTGAGCTTATACTCGGAGAATACGTGCGGATGCAGGAACGGAAGTTCGACCGCATCGCGTACCTGCTCCAATTCTTTTTGGAGCCCTCCGATGTGCTCATAGTCGACATCCGGTACCTCTTCCAGTACCAGCTCTTCCGCTTCGGACTTCGGCAACTTCTCAATGACATACCCGGAACGGGGATCATAGAGGAGGTGGTCACCTACACTCAGTCGCTCAGCGAGCAATGGATCGCCAAGCTCAGCCACCTTCTCCTCGTCGAAATGGAGAGTGACCAAGGCTCGTCCCCCCTCCAGCACGTCTTTGAGTCGAACAACCTCCCCCTGACTGTCGAACCCCTTCACCTCAATCACGTTGAGCGCTTCATTTAGAACAACTTCTCGGCCCTTCCGCAACTCAGTGCTCTTAATCGAGGGGTGCAGGCTAACCTTCATTTTCCGTCCCGATACATAGACGTTGCCCGTTCCATCCTCGTTCAGGCTGGAAAAGATGGCGTAGGCCGACGGTGGCGCTGTCAGCTTCTCGACCTCGGCCCGCAGGGCCTCGATCTGAGCCTTCGCCTCCTGCAGTGTCGCCACAAGCTTTTCGTTGTGCTTGGTCGCCTGATCGAGTTGATGGCGAGACTGATACAACCGACGGATTTCTTCCTCCATCGATTGAATCTGAACGCGAAGCTTATCGACTTCACGACTGTGTTCGTCGTTCTTGTGAATCATCTCCCCATTCCCCTCGGACAACCGCTTGGTAATCTTCTTGACGGAATCTCGGAGGGACCGGAGCCGACCGCGCTGATCTTTGCTAGACGCCATTTCGGCACAACAAGAATCGGACGCAACGTCGAATAAGTTCGTGGATCAAGCGTGTGATCGGATTCTAACACCCGACCTAGAGGTGGTCAACTGCAACAGGGGATTCTACGCAAGACAGGCCACGTGACCTGATCACGTCTCATGCCTGCAGGGCTGTGCCGAACTCACGCACGGCGCCACTGATATCGGCACAGGTGAGCAACGCACCGATCACGGCGACTCCATGGGCCCCGGCTCGACGCACGTCGCGCACCCGTTCACGTGTGATGCCTCCGATGGCAAAGATGGGGACCATCGAGTTGCGGCAGACACCGGCAAGAGCATCGAGTCCGAGCGGAGCACCGAATGAACGCTTCGACGGAGTATCGAAGATCGGCCCGAAGATGATGTAGTCGGCTCCGTCATGATTCGCTCGTCGAACGTCTTCAACAGAATGCGTGGAGATCCCGATCAATCGATTAGGCCCAATGAGCCGCCGGACCACGGAGACCGGAAGGCTGTTGGCACGAAGATGCACACCGTCTAAGTTCAGCGCCAACACGAGATCGACACGATCGTTGAGGATCAACGGAACGGCTCGCGGTACGGTCAGCAAGTGAATCTCTTGTGCCAGCGGGATCAACTCGCCAGTAGGCAAATCCCGTTCTCGGAGTTGAATAGCCGGCACACCAGCCATGATCGCTTGACTGAGTACTGTGGAGAGGGAAAGTCCTCGGACCAGGTGTCGATCAGTAACAAGAAGCAGACGAAAGTGTATTGGGGGCATCACTGAAGGACTGAGGTCAAAGGAATTAGTGCTGAGTCGATCAAGAATACCGCCCCGCCCCTATCCGGCCTCATTCTTCTCATGTTGGCCAACCTCAGCGCTCAGTACTCAGCACTCTTTTCAGAGCATTCCTTCGATCGGGCTGCTGGCCGTCGCATAGAGTTTCCTGGGAATGCGACCGGCCTTGTAGGCCAGACGACCGGCCTGAACCGCATAGTTCATGGCTTCCGCCATGGCAATCGGGTCCTGTGCACCGGCGATGGCGGTATTCATGAGTACGGCATCAGCTCCCAATTCCATCGCAAACGCTGCATCGGATGCCGTCCCGACACCGGCATCGACGATGATCGGCACCTTGATCATTTCCATGATGATTTTTAGATTATAGGGATTGCGGATCCCGAGTCCTGATCCGATGGGTGCCGCCAACGGCATGACGGCTGGACATCCAATATCGACGAGCTTCTGGGCGACAATGGGATCATCATTCGTATAGGGCAGCACGATAAAGCCCTCTTTGACGAGAATCTTCGCCGCTTCGATCAACCCCGCCGTATCGGGAAACAAGGTCCGCTCGTCTCCGAGCACCTCTAACTTCACCAAATCAGAAACGCCGGCCGCACGCGCCAGACGGGAGTATCGAACCGCATCCTCCACCGTGTAGCAGCCAGCCGTATTCGGCAAGATCGTATATTTCTTCGGATCAATGTAGTCGAGCAGATTCTCCTTCGATCGATCGGTGATATTCACTCGACGTACCGCGACCGTCACGACATCGGCGCCAGAAACTTCAATCGCCTTTTTCGTCTCGGTAAAGTCCTTATATTTCCCCGTCCCAACCCATAAGCGAGACTTGAACTCACGTCCCGCGATAATCAGCCGATCGTCTGTCATAATATCCTCTTACAATGATCCGCCGCCGATAAAACTCAGAATCTCGACACGATCGCCCTCTTTGAGCTGACGCTGGCCGAATGTCGCACGGTCGAGGATTTCGAGATTCAACTCAACTGCCACACGCTCCGTCCTAATTTCCAGGTCCTGCAAGAGATCAGCCACTGTCGCATCACAGCGACAGGTCTGCACCTGCCCATTGACATGAATTTGGATGGCATTCTGCACATCTTTCATCCTATGAGAGTAGAATTCACCTTGTCAACAAAGTGCCTCTTGCTGAAGGACCGCGGAAACCGCACAATAGGACTCCACGGTCCTACACATGAAAGAGAACAACCAGCAACTCGCCACCATCTTTCGATCGATGGCCGATCTCCTTTCGGCCCAACGCGCCAATCCCTATCGGGTGCGGGCCTATCGGCGGGCGGCAGATGCATTGCTGACTCATGAGGAAGATGTGGCGGCCATCGCTGGCCGCCAGGGGCTTGAAGACATTGACGGGATCGGGGCTGACCTGGCAAAAAAAATAGAAGAGTTTCTTGAGACCGGCACCATCCGTGCCTACGAAGAGCTGAAAACTCCGCTGCCGGCGGAGGTGAAGAGCTGGGCGAGCCTGCCAGGACTTTCCGAGTCGCTCGTGACTTACTTATACTTCCGCCTCGGCATACGGACACTCGGCGACCTCGAGCAGATCACCCGCTCGCACCTGCTTCGGACCCTGCCGAGTTTTTCAGGGTCCGAAGAGCGTTTACTCCAGGCCGTTCAGGAACGAATTCATGCTCGAGAACCTTAGGACGTCTTGAGGTCCTTGAATATCTTCCAACTCTTCAACAATTCTACCGCCTTCTGAAGCTGTGCGTCCTGTTCAACCGAAGGTTCTCCCCCAATTTCAGGCAATGCCGGTGGAGGCGTCCCATTCTTCGGTCCTCCCTCGTCTGGAGACTTTCCACTCTGTGGTGGAGCATCCTTTCCTACGGGAGGTTTAACAGCCTTGCCCTCCGTCTCCTTTTCAGTTGGCTTCCCGTCCGTCGCCTTGGCAAGCATTGGCGCCGGCAGTTTCACCACAATATCGGGAGTAATCCCGGTCGACTGGATCGACCGACCTTTGGGCGTATAGTACTTTGCCGTCGTGAGGCGAAGCCCCGAACCGTCACCTAGCGCGAGGATCGTCTGCACCGATCCTTTTCCGAATGAGGTGGTCCCAACAACAAGGCCCCGTCCATAGTCTTGTAGCGCTCCGGCGACAATTTCCGATGCACTCGCGGATCCTTCATTGACCAGGACAATGACCGGTAGATCCTCCAGCTGATCCTTGGCTTTGGCGAACCACTCATCTTTTTTCCCTTCACGACTCTTCGTATAGACGACCAGTTTCCCGCTGGGAAGAAATTGTTCGGACACATCGACGGCCGCGGTCAGCAAACCGCCGGGATTGTTTCGAAGGTCGAGAATAGTTCCTTGGACCTTCTGTTCCTTGAACTGTTTGATCGCCTTGGAGAGATCCCTCCCAGTGGCTTCCTGAAACTGAGTGAGCCGAACATAACCGAGGTTGTCGATGACCTTCGACTTCACGCTTTCAATTTTAATGGTGTCTCGGACGAGGGTGAAGACCAATGGGTCCGGTGTACCCTCTCGTTGAATCGTGAGGTTGACCTTGCTGCCTTTCGGCCCTCGCATCTTCTGGACCGCATCCATCAAGGTGAGGTCCTTGGTCGTGTCATCATTGACCTTCGTGATAAAGTCACCGGCCTTAATCCCGGCTCGATGTGCCGGCGTGCCCTCGATCGGTGCGATGACGGCCAGACGGTTATCCTTCACACCGATTTGAATGCCAACTCCCCCAAATTCTCCCCTGGTTTCAACCTGCATCTCCTTATACATCTCCGGAGTCATGTAGGCTGAGTGTGGATCGAGCGTTGATAGCATGCCACGGATGGCCCCTTGAATGAGGTCCTTCGGTTTCGTCTCATCGACATAATGTTTCTGAACTTGATTCAGGACTTCGGAGAAGGTTTTGAGCTCCTCATAGGTTTCACCCGCATGACCGGTCCGCTCCCACCCTTTTCCAATGACGACTACACCGAGCAGCGCAAGGGCAATCATCGGCACGACCACCCAAGACTTCTTCCGAGGCTGCTGTTCCATAATCTTCACATCCCTTCTTTCCTGAGTTGTCGGACCCTCCGATCAGAATACACCAATGAAGGCCATACTTATCGTTTGGCCAACCAGTGGAGCGGATCGACTGGCTCGGCCCCTTCCCGCAACTCGAAGTATAAAGTATTTTCTCCAATCATGCCCGTATCCCCCGTCTCCCCAATCGGTTGACCTTCAGCCACCTGTTCACCCGCTTTGGTCAGAATCTTGGAGGCATGCGCATACAAGGAAAAGAACCCATTGGCGTGATCTAAGATTATAACGAGTCCGTAGCCTTTCAACCAGTCCGCGTAGACCACACTCCCGGTCATGACGGCATGGATGAGACTTCCCTCTACAGTTCGGATTTCAATGCCCTTGCGCTGCACATACGTATTGAACGTCGGATGTTTCTGGCGCCCGAAGAACGACACGACTTTTCCATCGGCCGGCCACGAAAGTGTGCCTCGGACTCCATGCGCCGATGGTGAAGACAAGGGAGGGGGCACGGCCGTGGCACGTCGGCGCGTTTCCAACTCATGCAACAAGCCATCCACCCGAGAGGCAGAACGTTCCAGTTCATCGACCGTGCGACTATAGGAGTCCTTTTCGTGCGTAATCTTCACTAAATAGACCTTCTTTTCTCTCTGAAGTACTCGGATGTCGGTCAGCTTTTTCTCGATGGTTTGCTTGAAGGCAACCAGTCCAGCTCTGGCCTCGGCGCGCTGACGCTCAACCTGCTCCATCCGCACCATATCGGCACGAAACGTCTCCAGCAATTCATAGTCCTTGTGTGACACAACCGAGAGGTATTGTCCACGACGCTGAAAATCGCTGTAGGAGTCCGCTGTCAAGAGGGCCTTCACACGCCCAAACCGCCCTTCCATATACTGTACGCGGAGTCGGGCAAGAATGGCCTCACGTCGGGCATCGATACTGGTTCGCATCGCCCCCAGCCGGTCCGTAATCTCGTCGATCTCCCGATCCTTCTGTCGCAGTTTCTTGCTGATCTCATGATGATCTTGTCGATGATGCACCAGTCGCTCATCCAGGGATTGGAGCCCTTGCAACACCGATTCTCGTTTTTTCTCTGCGGCCTCGGCGCGTTTCCGTTTCTCCTCAATCTTGCCCTTCAGCTTCTCAAGCGTCTTTCTCTCACGCTCGATTTTTTCAGAGATCGGATCACTCGCCGCACCCGCCACAGATACCACCCCTCCTCCCACCGCAAGACTCCAGAGGAGGATGGCGCAGGAGACCCTCATGCCCGCCCTTCTCCAACACGTAGAAGCGACACCACGCTCCCGGCAAAGCCAAGCCCCATTCCCGCCATCACGAGCGCCAGACACACCGAGAGGGGAAAGAAAGAGATCATGCCTTCGATCCCGCTGAAACGGCCCGTCAATTGAATCTGCTGCCGAAACAGTTCAAACGCGAACTTGAGAATCCCCAACGACAGCGCGCTGCCACAGCCTCCGAGTACGGCTCCTTCGAGAAAATAGGGAATACGGATGAACGTACGTGTGGCTCCGATCGAGCGAAGAATTTCGATCTCCTCCTGTCTGGCCAACAGTGCGAGTCTGGTCGTATTCCCGATGATAGTCACGGCGGCCGCGGAAAGGAGAATCCCGACCCCGATCGCCGCCAGCTCGATGTATCCGATCAGTCCGGCCAACAGACTGTTCCATTCTTGATTATAGTCGACCTTCGCAACACCTTCCATTGTTTGCACTCGTTCCACCCACGCTTTCATAGCGTCCGGAGACCGAAAGCTCGGCGCAAGCGTCACAACAAACGAGGCCGGGAGCGGGTTCTCCCCGAGCCCTTCGAGTAAATGCGATTCACTGGGAAATTGCACTCGAAATTCTCCCAACGCCTGTTCTTTTGAAATAAAGAGCACCCCGTCAACCATACGATCGGTCTTGAGTGTTCGTTCGAGTTCTCGCACCTGCTCACTCGGCAGTCGATCCTCCAAATAGACCATAACCTTGACATCTTCCTGGAGCGACCCCGCTGCGTTCCGAAGATTCACATAGAGCAACAGAAAGATACCGACACAGGCCAGGGCAAATGCGGTGGTGAGAATCGCGACGATCGTCGTCGTCCGATTGGTCCGCATGTTCACCCACGCTTCGCGAACGAGATAAAACAGGCGTCTCATCCTCCGACCCCTTCCCCGACTCTTCGCTCTGCTAGCAACACCCCTTGTACCAATGTGATCACCCGTCGATTCACATATTTCAGGACATGAGGATCGTGCGTCGCGACAACCACGGTCGTCCCACGAGCATTGATCAATTTAAACAATTCAATAATTTCCCTGGTTCGTTCTGGATCAAGATTGCCCGTAGGTTCATCGGCCAGAAGCACCACCGGCCCATTGACGATCGACCGCGCGATACACACCCGCTGCTGCTCCCCCGTTGAAAGACTGTTCGGCAACTGATCGTTCTTGTGATCAACGTCGACCGCACGTAATGCCTCCGTGACTTTACGGCGGATATCTTTCTCGGAGGCTCCTTGGACAATCAACGGAAGCGCCACATTGTCGAAGACGGATTTCTTTGGCAACAGACGAAAGTCTTGAAACACCGCCCCGACCTTCCGTCGAAGATAGGGAATCTCGGATGCTCTGAGCTTGGTCACATTCTTGCCGTGAACGAAAATCTGGCCCTCGTCCGGCTGCTCCTCCGCAATCAACATGCGCAACAGCGTCGACTTCCCGGCCCCGCTCGCGCCCATGAGTAGGACAAACTCCCCCTTCTCGATCTCAAAGGTGACATCGGACAACGCGGCTCTGCGATCATGCCATTTTGACACATGGATGAGTTGAATGATGGCATCCATGAAAACCCCTTCGAGTAAAGGCGAACACCCTCAGTGTTCGGCAACGTCAAATGCGTTTTGGAGATGTTCGATCCGCCCCTGGTCGGAAGATCTCCCCTGAACTAACACCACATCGAATCGGCAGACCTTATCGGACCAATGCCGTTGGGCTAAATACTGCGCGGCCAGTTTTGTCAGCTTCACCCGTTTGCGGTGATCCACCGCCAGCAGAGCCCCGCCGAAGGCGTCTGTGGTCCTGCCCTTCACTTCGACGAAGACCACGACACCATGATCGTCCGCGACGAGGTCCAATTCACCAAGCCTGGTCCGTACGTTACGATCAAGGATGCGATAGCCCTTGGCCACCAAGAACTGTTCGGCCTGCATTTCACTGGCTTGGCCAAACTGATGGCGCGGATCTGAAGTGACCATGCCGTTACTGTTCGAGCACGGTGGAGCTCATCCGTCGGGAAGACTCACGCTTCGCGGCGAGGATGGCCTCTTGCACCGGCCTGAATGTTCGGCGATGGATGGAGCAGGGGCCATGGTGCGCCAATCGTTGCAGATGTTCTCTCGTCCCATACCCCTTATGCGAGAGAAAATCATATTCGGGAAACATGTCATGGTACTCTGCCATGAGACTATCCCTCGTAACTTTGGCGATGATGGAGGCTGCCGCAATCGAGAAGGAGAGGGAGTCTCCCTTGATGATAGGCCGTTCAGGGATTCCGATCCCAGGAAGCGTCACGGCATCAATGAGTAGATAGTCAGGGGGAGGAGCCAGCTGATCGATGGCTCGCCGCATCGCCAGCCTGGTTGCCTCGAGAATATTAAACCGATCGATCTCACCGACGTCCGCCGATCCGATTCCCATCCCCACGGCATGCTCAAGAATCGCGGCATACAATCGGGCTCGCTCCCCTTCGGACAGCTGCTTGGAATCATCGATCCCCGAGAGCCGACAGCGGATCGGTAAAACAACCGCGGCGGCAACGACCGGACCGGCTAACGGACCCCGTCCGGCTTCATCGATTCCAGCAATACGACGAAACCCACACAGCCGGGCCGCCCGCTCGAACTCTTCGGTGGGTCCCATCAGATCAGACGTCCCTTCACCGACTCACGCGATCGCCCCCGCCGTGAGGGACCATGTGCTCCGAAGAAGGCTAGGAGGCCGTCACCGTCTCCGCTTCGGCAGCTGGAGGTTGTGCCGAGGATTTGCTCTCTCCGACAAACTCTCGCTCCTCGACCTTCGCAAACCTGCCCTTCTTGCCGCGCAGATAGTACAGTTTCGCGCGTCGAACGCGCCCCTGCCGAATCACATCAACCTTGGAGACTATCGGAGAATGGACCGGAAAAATCCGTTCGACCCCAACTCCGTATGAAAGTTTTCGGACCGTAAACGTTTCGGTATTCAAACTTCCCTTGCGCGCGATCACAGTTCCTTCATAGACCTGGATACGCTCTTTTTCACCTTCGACGACTTTGACGTGGACTCTGACGGTATCCCCGATCTCAAAGCGTGGCGCTGATTTCTTCGTCAAGGACCGCTGAATTCGCTCCAACTGATTCATGGACTTAACCCTCCTCCTCCCAACGTGATGTCGCGGCCGTCAAAAGGCCTTCGCTCATCAATTCATCCAACAACTGTTGATCTTCCCTCGTAAACACCCGACCTTGCAGAAGATCGGGGCGACGCAGATACGTGCTGCGCAATGCTTGTTTTCGACGCCACAACCGAATGGCCTCATGATGGCCCGAGAGCAAGACGTCGGGCACACCGACTCCTCCAATCTCTGCCGGCCTCGTATACTGCGGATATTCCAGCAACGAATCAGAAAACGACTCTTCCAAGACAGAAGTGGGATCGCCCAAGACGCCAGGGACGAGTCTGGCCGCTGCATCGATCAAGACGAGCGCCGGCAACTCACCTCCAGTCAACACATAATCTCCGAGCGAGACTTCCTCCGGAGCGACTGTCATACGAACACGCTCATCCACTCCCTCATAATGCCCGCACAGGATGACGATTCGGCGGCATTCACCCGCCAACTGCTGCGCATAGTCTTGCGTAAAGGGCCGCCCATGAGGAGTTGGAAACACCATCCGAATGTCTTCACCGCTCGCCTGCGCTTCATGTCGGATCGCGCCAACCGCAAGGAGAATCGGCTCGGCCTTCATGACCATGCCGGCCCCGCCTCCATACGGCATATCATCGACCACTTTATGGCGATCCGCCGTGAAGTCTCGCAAATTATGCACCTTCACGGTAAGCAGCCCCTTGTCTTGCCCTCGTTTGAGCATGCTGTGAGTCAAGACCGGAGCGAACATGCCCGGGAACAATGTCAGCACATCGAACCGCAACATCCTACTCACCCAATCCGTCGATTAGCCGGACCGTCATTCTGCGAGCTGCCACGTCGACGACGCTCACCAATTCTTTCGCGGCCGGAATCAAGAGCTCTTTGGCTCCTTGGCGAACAACAAACACCGGATTCCCCGGCACGTCCAAGATCTCCTCCAGCACACCGATCAATTGACCCTCCTCGGTATAGACAGCAAGACCGATGAGATCACACTCATAGTACTGCCCATCCGGAAGCTCAGGCACGATCCCCCGAACCGTTCGGATGAATCCACCCCGCCAGAGACTCGCGGCCTCTGGCGTAGTCAAACCGCTCAATCCAAGAATAAATCCAGCCCCAGCTCGCCTCACATGGGTGACACTGGTCTCTAGGGTCTGCCCGTTTCTTGCGAGGAGACTCACACTCCTCAGCCCTTCAAATCGACCCGGAACATCGGACAGTGGTCGAACCTTCACCTCTCCTCTGACGCCAAATGGCCGCTCAATCAGTCCCACCGTCACGGTGTCCAGCTGACTCACCATCACGAGATTAGGACTTTGCAGGGGCTTTTTTCTGCGCGGCTTTTTCAGCCTCAAACTGCTTCCAGACTCCTGCCCGACGCAGCAACGTCCGCACGGTCACCGTGGGTTGCGCGCCGTGCCTCAACCAGGACAGGACACGTTCCTGCTTCAACTCCGGTACGCCGGCTTCTTTCAACGGGTCAAAAATTCCAAGGATCTCCAAGAACCGACCGTCACGTGCTTTACGTGAATCGGCGGCTACCACCCGATACATCGGTCGTTTGTGTCTTCCTGTTCGAGCCAGTCTCAAATGTACAGCCACAAAGTCCTCCTTAAGATTAAGTGAGCCGACAGCTGTCAGCTTCTTCATTCCAAACATTACTTGCAGCCCGTAAGCTGAAAGCCATTCACTGACAGCCGACTGCGTTCCCTCACATCGAGCGCATGAGTTGGGCAAGCTGTCGACGCCCTCCTGCACCGGTCATCGCCTTTGCCAGCTTCTTCGCGGACAAAAACTGCTTGATCAGACGATTCACATCCTGCACCGTCGTGCCGCTGCCACGAGCAATCCGCTTCTTCCGACTTCCATTGATAATCGTATGATCACGGCGTTCCCGCGGGGTCATCGAATCGATCACGGCAACCACACGGCCGATCTCTCGCTCCGGCTTGTCGCCTTCGATCGCGTGCTTGAGTTTTTGCCCACCCGGGAGCATGCCAAGAATCTGCTCAAACGAACCCATACGGCTCATCTGGCTGAGCTGAGCTCGAAAATCTTCCAGGGTGAAGGTATTGCTGGTGAGCCGCTTCTGCGCTTCCTCCGCCTGCTCCCGAGTGATGCTTTCTTGGGCTTTCTCAATGAGCGAGAGCACGTCGCCCATCCCAAGAATACGGGAAGCCATCCGGTCCGGATGAAATGGCTCCAGTGCATCCAGCTTCTCCCCGACACCAAGAAACTTGATGGGTTTGCCAGTGGCGGCCCGAATCGACAAGACCGCCCCTCCGCGTGCATCCCCTTCAACCTTGGTCAGAATAACACCGGTCACCCCGACCTTCTGATCAAACTGGCCGGCCATGGTCACCGCATCTTGCCCCGTCATCGCGTCGGCAACCAACAACACCTCATGAGGGGACACCGCTGTTTTCACGGCGACCAGTTCGTCCATGAGCTCATTGTCGATATGCAGCCGACCGCCGGTATCCAAGATGATCAGATCAAAACCCTGATCGCGCCCCCGCTCGACCCCCGCACGGCAGATGCGCACCACATCCGTCTGAGAAGCCTGAATGTGATCCGCACGGTGCACCTCCACTCCAAGATCCCGACCAAGAGCACTCAGTTGCTCACCAGCCGCAGGGCGACGCGGGTCGGCTGCAACCAAGAGCACTCGCTTACCTTGATTCTTGAACAGACGTGCAAGCTTGCCACTAGCCGTCGTCTTTCCGGCTCCTTGCAATCCAACCATCATTAGGATGGTCGGAGGCATCGAGCTCAGGGCAAGCCCCGCCCGCTCATGCCCCATCATCGCCCTGAGTTCATCCCAGACGACTTTGACGACCTGATGTCCGGGAGTCAGACTCTGCAGGACTTCCTGGCCAACGGCCTTTTGACGGACGCGATCGATGAATTCTTTGACGATTTTGAAGTTGACGTCTGCTTCAAGAAGCGCAAACCGCACATCTTTCAGCGCTTCCGTGATGTTCTGCTCCGTGAGCACACCCTGCCCTCGGAGCTTCTTCAGAATTTTTTCAAACTTATCGCTCAACGCATCAAGCATGACGCCATATCACCACAAAGAAAGAGGCCATCGAAGCCTTGCACCAGACCTCCGATCGCCTCGAAAATCCTTGGAAAAGAGCATCGGGGAGTGTATCGGACCAAGCAGGGCAAGTCAAGATCATCCCCAAGTCAGTAGTTTTATTGACATGCCGAAAACCTTCGGATATGGTGCCTCTCAGCCACCGATTAGCAAGCGTACGGAAACTCATAAGGAAAGAAGAAGTGGCAGCGTGAGAAAGTCGCCCTGGGTTTTGATCATCTTCGTGCTGATTGGAGGACTCCTGGGTGGAATACTCGGGGAGATTCTCCACGCTATGGCACCTCAAGGCACCATCCAAAGCATTTTCGCGACGAACTTTAATCCTGGAATCAGCCCCCCGCTCACCATTGACCTTGTCCTAATCAAACTAGTCTTAGGATTCAATATTAAAGTCAACATCCTGAGCATCCTTGGCATGTTCATCGGAATCTACCTCTACAAACACGTCTAGCAGCCGGAAAAACCAATCAGGTTCAGGTTAGTCTCCCGAACCTCACGAGGTCCTTGCTCGGTGCAGTGCGCGTCTTGGCGCGCCAGGGCGGGCGCGGGAGCACACAAGCTTTTCGACGAACTGCCTAACGCTTCCGTAGGTGAAGGTCCGCTTGTGTCCCTTTCTAGGACTTCGCGTTCAACGCTTGAAGTCGCAGCGATCGAATGTGATTGCGTAGTTCTGCGGCTCGCTCAAAGGCCAGCTCCTTGGCGGCAGCTTTCATCTCTGATTCCAGGCGTTCGATAAGCTGATCCGTTGATTCCAAGCTTCCGTACTGTTCGAGTGATTCCGCTGCGAGGTCCAACCGAACATAGTCCATGTCGGCCACCGCATACTCAAGAGAAGGAATACTTTTCGTAATACCGACCGGGGTAATGCCGTGTACTCGGTTGTACTCGGCTTGAATCTTGCGGCGTCGGTTCGTTTCCTCGATCGCCTGTTTCATCGAGTCGGTCACCAAATCTCCGTAAAAAATCACCCGTCCTTCGAGGTGGCGTGCGGCGCGCCCCGCCGTTTGAATTAATGAGCGGTACGAGCGCAGGTACCCTTCTTTATCGGCATCAAGAATAGCGACCAGGCTCACTTCGGGAAGATCGAGCCCTTCGCGTAGAAGATTGATCCCGACCAGCACGTCAAACACTCCGCGCCGGAGATCGCGGATGATCTCAGCTCGTTCAAGCGTCTTAATATCGGAATGCAAATAGCGAACTTTGACCCCCAAGTCGTGGTAATACTCAGTCAAATCTTCCGCCATCCGCTTCGTCAAGGTCGTCACGAGAACCCTGGCGCCTTTCGCAACCTCCGCACGGACCTGGCCGAGGAGATGGTCCACCTGGCCCTTGGCTGGCACGACCTCGATTCGCGGATCCATCAAACCAGTCGGACGAACAATCTGCTCAACCACATCGAGTCCAGCATGCTCCAGTTCATAGGTCCCTGGTGTTGCGGACACGTACACCACCTGATTGAGACAGCTCTCGAACTCGGAGAACTTCAACGGGCGGTTGTCGACCGCCGACGGCAGTCGAAATCCGTACTCCACCAACGTCCGTTTCCTGGAGTAATCTCCCTCATACATCCCGCCAACTTGTGGAACCATCGCGTGGGACTCATCGACGATCAACAGGAAATCCTTCGGGAAATAATCCAACAACGTGGGAGGCGGCTCACCCGACTTTCGCCCGCTAAGATGGCGTGAGTAATTCTCAATCCCATGGCAATAGCCCATGGCTCGGATCATCTCCAGGTCGAACTTAGTACGCTGCTCAATGCGTTGGGCTTCCAGCAAACGTCCCGCCTTCCTAAAATACGTCACACGTTCATCAAGTTCTTCCTCAATGCCGGTAATGGCCCGTTCATAGCGATCGGGGGCAATGAGGTAATGGGTGTTCGGATAGATCGCGATCTTAGGGAGCTTACCCAGCGATTTCCCGGTGAGCGGATCGATTTCATGAATCGCGTCCACGACGTCTCCGAACAGCTCGATGCGCACCGACTTTGCCTCAGACGAGGCAGGAAAAATCTCGATCACGTCCCCCCGCGCCCGGAACGTCCCTCGATGAAAATCCGCATCATTGCGCTCGTATTGAATCTCCACCAGTTTCGATAAGATCTTTTCTCGTCTCGTCTCGACGCCTTCTTCCAAATAAATCAGCATGTCATGGTAGACCTCCGGTGACCCAAGCCCATAGATACAGGACACCGAAGACACGATCAGCACATCGTTTCGTTGTAACAGTTCGGTCGTGGCGGAGTGGCGCATCTGATCAATAGCATCGTTGATGGAGGCATCCTTCGCGATATACGTGTCACTCTGCGGAATATACGCTTCCGGTTGATAATAGTCGTAATAGCTTACGAAGTACTCGACGGCATTGTGGGGGAAAAACTGTTTGAACTCCTGATAGAGTTGGCCGGCTAACGTCTTGTTGTGGACCAGCACGAGCGTCGGCTTCTGGACGCGCTCGATGAGGTTTGCCATCGTGAAGGTCTTGCCGGACCCCGTCACTCCGAGCAAGACGTGGTGTCTTTTCCCGGACTGCACTCCAGCCGTCAACCTGGCGATGGCTTCCGGCTGATCCCCGCAGGCTTTAAAGGGAGCCTCTAGCTTAAAGGGCGGCACGATCCCCCCGGTGAAACAATATGAACGGACATCCGGATAGACACCAATGACTCGTGACGTCCCAATGCCAAAAGTAAAAAGGGCTGCCGGAAATCCCGGCAGCCCTTATCGCAGCAGAACGAATCTGAAGTTACCCGCGACCGCCTCCGAATCCTCCACGCCCACCACCTCCACCTGAACGGGGCTCCTGAGGACGTGCTTCGTTCACCGTTAACGTACGGCCACCGAGGGGCGTGCCGTTCAAAGCGGTAACCGCCGCTTGTGCTTCAGCGTCAGACGACATTTCGACAAACCCAAACCCACGAGACTGCCCAGTAAACTTATCCGTAATAATCCGCGCCGAGGCAACTGTCCCATGCGCCGCAAACAGATCGCTTAGCTGTTGCTCGGTTGTTGAATACGGTAACCCACCGACATAAATCTTCGCACCCATCGGACTCCTCCTTTGACACAATGATGTTGTCTTGGACTCGAGAAAGCAACGAGGAAGGAATGGGCCGAAGACGTCAACACAGCGGCGGCTTAGCTCTGGCTTCCGATTCAGATTCCCGGGCTGGCCCAATACAACATCTATTCAGGCCTTGTCACTTTCCACACCGGTTTTGCCAGGCCTTTAGCACACCGGTCGGTTCATGCTACTCCAGACAGACAAGAAAAGGCAAGTTTGAGGCCAGACCGTGTCAAGCCATAATAGAAGAAATGATCTCTTTAGAAATGTCCTATTTCTTTTATAGTAGAAATGTCGGGTTATGGTCCGGGCGCCGCCGCATGTTCTCCTTGTTCCGGCCGCCACAGGGGGAGATCGTGACGAACCGGAAGGGAGATGGCCTGACGCTGATCCGCTGGCATCGGGAGAAAGCGGGCACCGTCCAGCATCCCCATCATGCATGTGCTGAAGAATGAATTGGCCGCTGTGGCCCTGCCGAGTGGGAAGTTCGGCGCCAACGCGGCGTGGTTCCGCCTCAACGTCCTGACCTACAATCTGCTCAGCGCGTTGAAGCGCTTGGCCTTACCCGGAGATTTGTCGGACGCTCGGCCGAAGCGGCTGGGTTTCTGGTGTTCAACACGGTTGGAAAGGTCGTGCAGCATGCGCGCCGGACGCTGTTACGCCTCACCACGGCCGCGCAGCAGGCCCTCGTGGCCCTGGCACGAGCCAACATCCTGGTCCTCAGCCCGACTTAGCCGGAGATTTAGGGTAATCTCGCTCGCAGGTTGTCCCATGAATTTAAAGTGTGTTACACAGATATAATCGATAACGTCAAACTAACACCAAATGAGACGGCGAGTACGACATGGCGCGTGACGAAAACGAAACTAGCCCGGGCCGCGTATTTTCACTCCTCGAAGCCAATCAGCTTATCCCCCAGCTCCAGTTGCATCTGTCAGCCGTGCGGGAAGGTAAAACCGTCCTGATGCGAACTCGTGAGGAGGCGAACAAAGCATCGGCCAATGCATGTTTCGGCGGTGGGACACCAGTAGGTGTATCCTATGTGAAAAGCCTTCAGGACATCAGTGCCAACCTTCATGCCATCCATGAGTTGGGAGTCGTTGTAAAAGACATTGATCTTGGGCTGTGCGACTTCCCACATATCCGTGACGGTCGAGTCGTTTACTTATGTTGGAAACTTGGCGAGAAAGAAATCTGCTGGTGGCACGAAGTCACATCCGGGTACGACGATCGTTGTCCCATCGAAGAAGATCCTGCTTAGTCCCATACTTCCTTAACCAAGATCGGCAAACAGCACCGAAGCGCACAGCAGTTATAGATATAAGGTATGAAATTCGTCATCATCGGCTACGATAGCCCACAAGGGGAAGCCAAACGAAAACTCCATCGGGCCGCCCACTTAGCCAACCTCGAACCGCTGGATAGGCAAGGGCGAATCGTTCTCGCAGGCCCTCTTACAGATAAAACTGGGAGCCTACTGGTGCTAGAATTTGAGACACGGGAGGAGGCTGAAGACTTCGCCCATCATGACCCCTATACGGTTTACGGTGTCTTTGAGCGAGTTGAAATTCACCCGTTCCTGCAGGTTTTCCCCAAATCCCCCTCGTAAGGTTCTCCCATTCCTTAGGATTTAGCCTCCTCTTTCGAAGCATTGTCCGATACTACCCAGAGCGGTATAGTTCTCTTATGAATTTTCAACGTGCATTAAGAATTCTTCCCGTCGTCGCCTTCTTCCTTCTCCTCTATCAAACGGCAAGTGCTTCAGAAACCACGGTAGTCACCGAGGGGCGTTATGTAATGGGAGATGGCGACACTCTCGCAAGAGCTGAGGAACAAGTCCTCCGATTGGCTCAGCGCAGAGCGGTTGAAGAGGCCGGACTGTATATCGAGTCTACCTTTCACGATATAGAAAAAGCCTCCTCCGGCAAAAGCTTCCAATCCAGCTCATTGGAAATTCGCACTATTGCGGCCGCGATAACAAAAACCGAAATTCTGGAATCACGGCGTTCCATCGAAAATGATCGACCAAGCTTTTATATCCGAATCCGCACAGTCGTCGATCTCCACAATCTTCAAGCAGCCGTTCGACGATGGCAATCCGAAGAGCGACTTGCTGAACATTTCCGTCGACTGCAGAGCGAGAATGCGGAACTCAAGGCCCAGCTCCATGAGTTACGAACCGCTCCGACGGGCGTGCGAACTCTCACCATTGGGCCGCTTAGCCACACAAAAAGTCGAGAGCAGGCTCGGATATTGGTTGAGAAAGCGATTCTTGCTCATCACCTTCCCCAGAAACTCGATCTAACCTCACGGGCGGCTGCTCTAGACCCTCAGTCTGTGGAACCCTTGATTGTGCGTGGGCAAACGTATTTACGGCTCGCCTCCGCGGCCTACTCCAACAAATCCAGGCAGAGTGAATACTCCGAATATATCGACAGTGCCCGAATGGATTTCGATCGAGCCATTCTCATTGATCCAAAGAATACCTGGGCTCTTCTTGGCCAAGGAGACGTCAACACATGGCTACAGCGGCCCCTCGAGGCAGCCCACGCATTCGAACAAATACTTGACTTGGATCCTTTTTTTGATTTAGCGCGTTATCGCCTCATCAATCTGTATACCGCCGAGGCTCGCAAATTGGTTTCCCTCAAGCAATTGTTGCCTGCACTTACCATCTTGCAAAAGTGTTTACCCCCGCAAACGCCTGAGAGTTGGACCCCATATCAAAAGGAGGCCTATTTGCTCAGAAGCGAGATCTACAAGAACTTGAACCTGCCCACCCAAGCAATTGACGACCTTAGTGCGATCCTGCGAACCGATCCCACTGACAGACAAGCCTTGCTCGCAAGAGCCGCGCTTTACCAGGAAGAACTACAAGGACGTGCTGCAAAAGATGACCTTGAGCATGCGTGCATGCTCGGGGCAACTGCGGCCTGCGAACAGCTTCCGTAGTCGTCGCACTTCTCGCTCTCTCGCCAGGTTTGACTGCAGCCCAGCTGCGCACACATCATCTCGGCATCTCGCCAGCCATCTCATATAGCCTGACCCTACACACTTATTTGACAATCCAAAAGGACGACACCTATAATGGGACGGGTTTTATTAACTCGACGCTTGACCAGCTCCCACTAACATGAAGACGGGGGGCAAAGGGCCTACACTATCTATCCAAATAGTGGCCCGAAAGCTCTTTGAGTTGGGTCTTCTGTGATCTTGAACAAGAGTAGGAATACAGCTTAGAGTAGCTCAAGGGAACCAAAAGTACGTGAAAAACAAATGTTTCTTCCATTAACCAAAATTTTCGCGGAGTGTAGGTTGTGATGAGTGACTATCGTGTGCTCCCAGGGCCAGAACACTTTCTTCCACCAGCTGCCGCCAGCATGGGGATTTGCTTGCCAAATCCAGGAGAAGCCCATATCAATGGCGTGATCGCTCCAGAAGAAAAAGCTTATGAAGAAGCAGCGCGTCAATTCTTAATGGCGAAGGTGCCGACAATTTTCCCAGGCCCCCTCGTATTGTGGGCCTGGAACGAAAAGGCCGCTAAGAAAGCCACCGCGGTTCGGCATCTTTTCAATACGCTCGTTGAATGCGTTCAGCCTGGCCAAAAACCGATGCTGATCCCTATGCCTGACTATCGTCCCAAATATCCAAAGATTAACCCTGAAGTCGAGATTAATCCCAACCATCCAAACTTGACGATCTGGCACAACAGAATCGACTGCTGCATGTTTATCGGAGTGCATTGCCATCAAGCCAACCTATCGCTGAAGATCATTCGCGGAGGCACTTCTTGCTATACGATCGCAATGTGCGCACAAGCCGGGCATGAAGATGCAATGCTATCATTCCGGGATGCGTCGGTTGAGAAAATCATGAAGTTGGCCGATACGGTCAAGCGATTGAAAGGAACCGTCCAACCACGGCTGGCATCAGCTAAAAATGGGGTTTCAAGTTAACGACCTGAAACCTTTCGGGCCTGTAAAAAGGAGGCTGGATCCATGGCGGATATACACTCAGTCATCGGCACAAAAAATAAAAAAGGTCAGACCTATACAGACACGTGGAAAATGATGAACGAGGCTCCGCGGACCCCATCGTTCTATACGGGCTCCGAGGTCATCAAGGAAGCACTTCGCCGAGCCAGCTGCGATGTGATGATCGCCTATCCTATCACCCCACAGAGTGAAGCCGCCGCATTGATCGGCGAACTATTCGCTGAGGGCTATATTGGAGACTATTTCCGTGGTGAGAGCGAATTTGCCGTTATGTCGCAGTGCGCCGGTGCTGCGTTTGGCGGAGCCCGTGTATTTACGACGACTGCGGGACCTGGCACGATGCGTGCGATGGAAAACTTCCCGATGTGGTCTGGTGCAAGATTACCGATCCAAATGATCGTCACCTGCCGCGGTATTAACTCACCCCTCTCGATTCAGCCCGACACGCTTGAGATTGCCTATTTACTGAATACCGGTATGTTGGTGTGGCATGCAGAAACGGCTCAGGACTTCTTTGATTGGATTTTAAAGGGCTACATGGTGTCTGAGGAGCCGGATGTGCATCTTCCGCTTGCACTGTGCTGCGACGGATTCTTCGTGACACATACGAAGGATGTCGTCAATCTCACGCCGGCCGACATGTGCTTGCCACCATACGATCCCTATCGCTCACCGGTGCCCTGCATGGATATGGAATGTCCACCAGTCCGCATGATGCGCGATCCGTTCGTAATGAAGAGTAACTACATCAGCTATGCAACCCACGCGTCCTGGCAGCAAGAAATCTGGGCCGCGGTAGAACGCTCGCGCAAGCATTCGATCCACTGGCTGAACGGCCTCATCGACACAGAGAACACCGACGCGGAAATCATGATCGTGGCATCCGGCACTGCCGTCTCGCAGGGCCGCGAAGCGATCCGCCTCCTGGAAGATGAAGGGGTACGCTGCGGACTCGTCAAGGTGAAGACATTGCGTCCCTGGCCGGAAGAGGAAATCCGAGAAGCGACGAAGAACGCTAAGCACATCTTCGTTCCGGAATTCAATGTGACCGGCTGGCTGGCAAAAGAGATTAAGGCGACGGTTCCCAATCATGAACGAGTACATGCAGGACCCCATGTCTGCGGAGGCATGACGATGCCGCCGGAAATCATCGTGTCCGAAATTAAAACAGCCCTGGGGATGAAGACCTTCTCCTTGGCCGGTCGTGGAAGCTGAGTTGTACTGACTTCAAACCTATGTCGTTCTTATGAACGATATTGAGGAGGCGATATGAGCAAAGAGCGTATACAAATCTCCGAAGACTTATACGATATCATGCCATCGGATTATCAAGACCTCGTAAAGAGTGCCACATATGGCAAGGAAGATCGGGGCTGGAAAGATATAGGCACATCGAAGGAACTGATTGAGCAACACTCACTCTGCGCAGGCTGTCCTGAGTCGATGGCCTTCCGATACATATTGGCATCTCTCCCGAATCCAGAGGATACGGTCATGGTTGGATCAACCGGTTGTACCAGCCTGGTATTCCCGATGGTCGCGGTTCATAACATCCACTCATTGTTCGGCAACCAGAACGCCATCGCATCAGGCCTCAAACGTGCCTTGAGTGTCCGCTTCCCCGGTCGTGTCAAGGATGTCGTCGTCCTTGCTGGTGATGGTGCAACTGTCGACATCGGATTGGATATGACGCTGCAGGCCTGGTTCAGGCAGGAAAAGTTCACAACAATTTGTTTTGACAACGAACTGTATGCCAACACAGGTGGCCAGGAAAGTGGATTGATGCAAAAGGGCTTTGTGGCAAAAATGGCACCGGTCGGAAAATTGTTCGACAAGGTGCGGCTGCCTGAGATTGCTCGCGAATCCGGTTGTCATTACGTCGTCAACTGCACGGTCAGTAAGCCGTCATTGGTTGAAAAGGTCATCCGCAATGCCGTGCATATTGCCCGTGAAATTGGCCCGACCTATCTCCAGCTCTACACGCCATGCATTCTTGAAATCGGCAAGAACAGCATGGAAGGTCTCCAAGAAATGCGTGATTCTGAAAAGCCGACCGAGCGGTTCGCTTACAAGGAATACGTCAGCGAACCAGCCAAGCAATTGCTCGCCGAATTGGCAGCGAAGGACAAGGAACGGAAGGCGGCCGCCAAGCAACTGGCCGGTCAGGCATCAGCGTAGTCAGACGGAGGCGCGATATGATTAAGAGGCGATTGAATATTCGGATGTCCGGTTTGGGTGGACAAGGCGCGGTCACCGCAGCGCACGTGTTAGCCATGGCTGCCAACCGGGACGGAAAGTTCTCCATCTCCAACCCGTTCTTTGGCGCCGAGAAGCGCATGGCACCGGCGGAAAGTTATTGCCGCATTGGCATCGAGAGAATCTATGACCGCGGCGAGTTGGTATTTCCGGATGTCATCCAGGTTTTCCATCCACAAGTCATCACGATGGGCAAAAGCTACACCATGCCCTTTTACTCGGGTGTGAAGGAAGGCGGCGTCGTCATCATTAATTCGGCCCAGCCGTTACTCTCCGATGAGGACGTTGAACGCCTCAAGGACTTGAACGTCGCCGTGTTTTATATCGCTGGCACCGAGTTGGCCATTGAAGTGGCCGGCACTGAGCTATCGACGAATATGTCGATGATCGGTTCCGTTTCAGGCATTACGAAATGCGTCTCGCTGGAGGGTCTCGATGGCGCACTCCAAGAGCGGTTTGGAAAGAAGTTTGTGGCCTCCGGAGGAACGGCATCACTGGACGAAGCGATCAAGAAAAAGTTCGCCAAGAAGGAAATGCTGTTGGCTAAGAACTTGGCAACTGTCAAGGCGGCGTATGACATCGCTAGCGAATGGGCTGAAAAGAATAAGATTGAGTTGCGCGTGGGAAATCCGGCCGTCGCCGCCTAAGAGAAGAAGGAAACAACTCGTATGTATAACGTAGCGCAGGTCATCGACGAAAAGTGTACAGCTAAAAAGGGCTGCCGGCTTTGCATCATGTATTGCCCGGAAGCAAATTGTTTAGACTTGAATACCTCCAAGATGGTTGCAGAAGTTATGATCGATCGCTGTAAGGGCTGTGAGCTCTGCGTCATCGTCTGTGACGCAGCCAAGCATTTTGCTATTACCATGCAGGCCGTCAGCGCGACAGGCCAACTGATGACCAAGAAGGGTGAGTCTGCGGCTTTGGGACAAGCGTATCAGGGATAATTCGTCACGGGCTAAACTTCTCAAAACCCCATGGCGTTCGCGCTATGGGGTTTTTCTTTAGGCACGAGGTAACTGATGGAACACGAGGACAATATGATCGATGAGCTGCTCGGCAAGATTTCCGGCTTGATCACCCAATACCCCAAGGCCATCGAACGACAGGCGGCGATCATTCAAGCGACGGGCAAAGACCCTGAGCTTGTGGACAAGCTGATCAAAGCGGCAGACACAATGCGTGATAGCGGTAACCTCTATCTGACATGGGCCAAACATTACGCCGCTGTCGCTAAAGGCAACACAGACGCTTCTTCCGACGAAGACGAGACCGAAGATTTCGACGTCTAAAAAATCTCCCTATTCCTGGAATGTTTTTGCTAAAATATGGTTCGTTTTGCCTGACATCTCTGTTCCCCGGTAGCTCAGTTGGTAGAGCAGCCGGCTGTTAACCGGCTGGTCGCAGGTTCGAGTCCTGCCCGGGGAGCCACAACACTTCTCCTATCCAGATCTCCCCTCTTCCCTAATCAGGCTAAGTAAAACTTTCATCTCATGGTTTGAACAGATCAAGACAGTTTCCAATCACTCAACCAAGATCTCACGGGGCCACCGTCTGCATGATTCCTCCATGACAATAATCGTATGACTTTGCGTTGAATCTCTTTCCTGTGAGGGCTTACACTTGAACCGCACAACCATCATCATGAGACTATTCAAGTTCTCCGCATCGCATACTCGACATGACAACCGATTCCAACAAACTTGATATTGCCTCGTCATTTCAGCCTCCGATCCCCCTCCGGAATGCCCATCTCATGACCCTTGTCCCTCGTTACATGGCCCGAGACACATCCTTGATGGGATTGCCACAGGAGACTCGGTTCTTTCCTGTTGAGCCACAGACACAGCTTCAGGGATTCTGTCATTGGCAAGGCGATCGCATGGCGTCTCCCACAGCAGTCCTGGTTCACGGCCTTGAAGGTTCCAGCGAATCTCGGTATATGCGCGGCATTGCGGCCAAGGCCTATCGAGCTGGCTTCAACGTCATTCGCATGAATCAACGAACATGTGGTGGAACCGAGCATCTCACTCCGACTCTGTATAACAGCGGCTTGAGTGGAGACTACCGCATGATCATCAATGAACTAGCACACCGAGATGGGCTCAAGCGCATATGGTTGATCGGATATTCCATGGGCGGGAATCTCGTCCTGAAAGCGGCCGGCGAGCTGGGCCAGACAGAGCCCGCCCTCGCCGGGGTGGCAGCAGTATGCCCTAATATCAATCCGACCGTTTGCGCTCGTGCATTGGAGGAGCCTCGCAACTTTATCTATCATCGCCACTTTCTGACTCGCTTGAAGTCGAGGCTGCGGAAAAAGGCGGCGCTATTGCCGGGGAAATGGGATCTTTCCCAACTCGATCAGATCGCCACGATCAGCGAATTTGATGATCGCTACACCGCTCACGACGGAGGCTATCGAGACGGTGCCGATTACTACAACAGAGCGGGCGCGCGCCATGTGCTCGATGCCATCTCGGTTCCTACGCTCATCATTACGGCACAAGACGACCCGTTTATTCCCTACTCAATGTTTACGGTACCGACCATTCAGCGGCACCCACACATACGTGTGGCCGCGCCTCGCTATGGAGGCCATTGCGGGTTTTTTCACAGAGGCCGAAATGGAGAAGACCCGTACTGGGCGGAAAACCGAATCGTAGACTTTTTGCTGGGTCGACTATGACGGACGCTGCGTCAAGCTTGTCCCCTGAACAGAATGGCTACGCAGCTTTGCGAAGTTTGCGAGACTCCAGGGCTGCGACGAGCGGAGCACACCTCCATACCCAGCTGAGGATGAGCCAGATACTATCGGCAACGATAGCCACGATGAAGACCCAGTTGTAAATCGCCTTGCCTAATTTCCCAAGAAATGGATCGAGCGCAAAGAGTAGCACACCGTACGCAATGGTAATTGCGAGCAGCGTCGCGCAAGGCACGACCAGACCTTGAAACGGTACCATCCACTTCCATTCCACCGGCGGGTTTCTCGCCAACTCTCTGGCACCAAGCCACCCGATCACCACTGAGCCACTGTAGCCCACGAATTGGACAAGGTCTGATGCCCGAAGTTTTCCCAGCGAGCTTTCTCGAAACAACGACACCTGTCCAAGGATCATAGCGAAGAGAAATGCTAGAACCAGAGCGACGCCATATTCCATCACCCATCGTCTAGCGCCCATAACCCAACCTCTCATGCAGCATAGCCGTCGGTATTCACCGTCCACCGTATGTGCCAAAGCTTAGCACAAGGGGATTCTGACTGAGAAATAAACAGTCATTACTGAATCTGATCAGCTTAGACAATCACGCTGTCGAGATGTGTCCGCACATCTTCCAGATAGGTCTTAAACGGGTCCGGCATGGGAAACGGGGCACGACCCCTTACCTGGAAAATCGACCAATTGATGACATAGGAAGGGAATAAGCCATCAGAGGACGGAGGCTCATCCGTCACTGAAGCGGGCCGCTCACTCAGAAGATATCTAACCAGCTCACTACGGCCGTAGGCACGCGTGTTTTTGGGCGCGGTGTCCATCGCGAGATCAATGAGGCGGTCCGTCGTCACACGAGGGACACGTCCCTCTTCCAATAATCCGTGATACAGCCCCTTTGCTGGATTCAGATTGTGATACTCCAAGTCTAAACTCTTCAGCATAGGATCGGTCCATTCGACATGTTCCGCTTCTCGAAAGCAGTCCAGCAACCACAGCTTGGACGCCCAGTCGACACGCCCGAGGAGCTTTTGATAATCACCGCGAAGATCATGGAGCACTGATGTCCATTGGGCAAGGACCCAATCGGTCTCTTCATCCTGCCCGCTGTAATGTCGGACGGCACAGTCAAGAAACCGTTCTTGAATATCCACAGCCGACATCATCTTGCGAGACTGCAACCGGACCAGCCAGCGCCGCTCTTGATCCTGGGAAAGTTCTTGGAGCGCTTCCACCGGTTCCTCGATCTCCAAGTCTTGCGGTGCATGCCCCTCTTCGATCAGCTGAAGCACCAGCCCCGTCGTCCCGAGCTTCAATGCCGTGGCATACTCGGTCATGTTGGAATCGCCCAGCAGCAGATGAATCCGTCGGTATTGATTGGGGTCGGCCAACGGTTCATCCCTGGTATTCACAATCGCCCGATTGTGCTGCACCCATTCGAAGAAATCGTTCACGATATAGTCGGCACGTTGAGAAATTTGAAAGGGCAACTCCGATATAGGCTGCACACTGAAACCCGAACGTGGAACAAGCAACCGATCCACCTGAATCCAGGCATCCTGTGGAGCTGCGGAACCGACACGCCCAGAGCCGGTAAAAATCTGCCTGGTTACAAGAAACGTCACAAGCGGAATCATCCCGCGTCTCGAAAAAGGGAACCGTCGAGACACCAGGTAATTCTCATGCGAACCGAAGGTCGCATCCGTCTCATGGTCGATGTTGTTCTTGATCAACGACACCTGATCACAGAACCCGAGAGCTTCGATCGTTCGTTGCAATAAGAGATCCCCGGCACGGTCCGACGCCACCACATCCATGAGAGAATGACATTCCGGTGAAGCATACTCCAAATGCCCCATGTCCAAATAGATTCGTCCGGCGTTGGTCAGAAATCCCCCATTGCCTGGAGGCTCATCGTGCCCTCGATGGTGCAAGTCCAGCACACCCCGCCTCTGGACCCGAAAGAGATGATCACGAATCTTATGCGCAAACCACGTTGGGGAATGGTCTGGTCGATCCTCGTGGATCAAGAGTCCATATTCAGTCTCTAAACCGAAGATACGATTCAACATGCTATTACGAGAGTGATGCGCTTAGCGCTTTGGGGAGCACGGTTTTCAGTTCATCGACCCCAAGGGCTCGATACTTGGACGGGCCTTGCACCTGACGATCAAGCAAGGCACATTCGACCGTCTTTTCAGTAAGACATCGCCGCAGATAGGCATAGAGTGTCTCAGCATCAGTCGCCAGCTGATCAGGACTGGTCCTCGTCTCATCATGGCCTTCTCCCTCATCCAGGGCTCGTCGCTGCGCTCGATCACCGACCGCCCACGTGCGAATCGCCGCACCTACAGCGTCCTCAAGAGAGGCAATGGACTGTTCTCGGAGATATCCAGCCATCTTCTGCTCGACAGCCGACGTCGCGGCAAGCACTGCATACTGGCTCTTCTCCTCAAAAGTCCCGTCGTAGTTGATCGTCAAGAACCCGTCTTTCCCGGCTTTCTGTCCGAGCTCTGCCAACAAGATTTTCACGATAAAAGGGGCCTTGAATACCTCTTCGAACGCCTGCTTGATTGCCGGCGCCATACCGTACTTCACCAGACGGCCTCCGGTCACATCGGAAGCAGAGCGATTGAAGCCTTCGACGTGAGCCATCTCCAATAGATTGAAGCGCAGCTTCTCGAGGTCAGCCGGGTGGCCCATCCCACCCAGGGCTAGACGATCGTAAATCTCATACAGCTTGGGAGTGCCCTTGCTCATCGTCATGAGCAGAATGCCGCGCTCACACGTAACTCCGACAACAGGGGCTCCCTCCTTAAACTGTTCGTCGAGATAGGTCCGACGATTGCCAACTGCTTCGACCCATTTATATGGTTCTTCATACATGACGGCTGACCTTTGCCTCGAACAAGGGCTTCAATTGCGCGTCCGGCATCGTGCGCACACCGGAAGCGGTAATGAATTTGATCACCGGATAGAGGCCAGCTTCTCGGTTGACGCCTCCAGTCGCGCTGTCGAATTCTGCGGCACTTGTCAACAGCCGCAATGCCTGAACGGTCGCCTGCTCTTCCGGCATCGCGCTCAGCGGCTGTTCACCCCATGTATTCACGTAATGGAGGATTCCGCGAATGGTCGGTGAACCGGACCCGGATACTGCATAGTCCACTCCTTCGAACTCCGCACCGAGAATGTCGTAAAAATAAATCTTTGCCGCTTCCTGCTCGAAGTCGTACCCGGCAAAGATCGGCACCACAGCACCCGTACCCGCCAGCGCCGCCGGGACGTTATCTTTCAGCAACTTTGAGAGGGCCCTGAGTTTGCCCTCAAAGCTGAGTTCCTGAAGCTGTGTCCGCCGAAAATACTTGAACGAATGTTCAAGGATGCGCGCCATTTCATACGCGGTCGCCGGCACTCCGGCAATAGCCATGACACTATGTCGATCGATCTCCAACACCTTGTCAGTGCGGTCGTACATCACCATATTGCCGGCTGTCGCACGCCGGTCCCCCGCGACCAACACCCCATCGCAGTACTTGAACGCAAGGATCGTCGTAGCCGTTGTCAGTTCCTGCCCTCGCGCAGCCTGGCCCAGCACGCCAAACTCATACCCTTGCTCTTTCAACAGCTGATAGAAATCGCTCTGCAAACTCATATGTCGCTCCACTCCAATAAGGGGTACATGGCGAGGAGAGCTTTCTCCCCATTCTCACACCTATCGCCTAACCCTTTACCCCTCACGTCTATTCGCCCGTCCGCTGTCGATACCGCTCTGCCTGTTTAGGATCGACCTTGCGCATCCGCTTCATGAGGCTATCCTTCTCAGGCGATCCCGTATCCGGCCGTCGCGGCCCGCCGCCTTCTTCCAGCGGACTTGGCGATTTCGGCATGGGATCAACTGGCCCCTCGCGTCGTTCCGGCATCATACTGTGTGTCATGCCTCACCATCCTTCCTGTGTCGCCACGTTGCCAGCGCATCAGCCGGTGAATGGGCACATTGAAAAACACCCATGCATCGTCGGACTTCCTGCGGATCAAAAAGATCTCCCATGTCCAGACTGTGTGCGCGCAACCTTCCAGTAAACTGAATCCGTTCCCATTGCATCGATTGAATCTGATCAGAAAAGCGTTGTACGCAAAGTCCGCGCAACCCGCCACGGGTATCGCTTGGGCCGTTCCGAATCGCCGCGTCAATTGCCTCGTCGGTCGTCATCCGCCAAGCTTTCCCCTCGGCTTCCAATCCCAGGTACAGCCCTTGTTCGGGGTTGATATTGTGATACTCCAAGTCCAAGCTGGCCAACCAGGGATCGTCCCAGCCGATCCGCTCTTCTCGCAGAAACGTCTCGAGTAACCACTGCTTCGTGACCCAATCCAGCTTGCCGACCAATTGGAACCGGTCATGGGCTAACAGATGTACAGTCTCACCCCATTCCGTCAACAGCCAGTCCGACTCTTCGTCTGATCCAGCCAACTCGCGGCGTGCCGCCTCATAGTAATGCGCTTGAAGCTCCACAGCAGAAAGCCTGCGTCCATCTTTGAGACGAACCACTGCTTTCAGGTCCGGATCGCGCGACAACTGTTTCACGGCAGCCACCGGCTGATCCAGCTCGATGTGAGGCATAGCCCCCCGCTCGATGAGATCGAGCACAAGCCTGGTCGTCCCGACCTTGAGCGCCGTTGCATACTCGCACATGTTGGCATCGCCGATGATGAGATGGAGCCTCCGATATTTCCTCCGATCCGCATGAGGCTCATCTCTGGTATTAAGAATCGGTCGGTTGTGCATCGTATCGACGCCCAACTCAGCCTCCATAAAATCGGCGCGTTGAGAGAGCTGATACCACCCTGGGACATGTCCGGACTCCTGGGCTTCAGTCCCAACCTTTCCTGCGCCGGCAATGACTTGTCGGCTCACCAAGAACGGCATCAAGCCGGCAACGAGATCCGGAAAGGGAACGGCCCGCGAGACGAGATAGTTGTCATGACAGCCATAGCTGTGGCCATGGAAATCTGTGTTGTTCTTATACAGACGGAGATGCGGGCCGCCGAGCGCCCGATTGCGTCGCTCGGCGGCGCGTAGGACGATACGTTCCCCAGCGCGATCCTGAGCCAGCAGGTCTCGAAGTGTTCGGCACTCAGGCGTCGAATATTCCGGATGTGTGTGATCGTTGTAGAAGCGCGCGCCGTTCGGCAACACCAGATCGCTCTTCATGTCATGGAACGAAAAGGGGCGATGGGCATCGCGTTGTGCAAACTCATCTTCCTCTCGATCCTGCTGCAAGCCCGAGGCACGAAAGCCGCGAGCGTCCTCGTGGGGATCCTCACCCGCATAGTCCCAACGCCGCTCAAAGGAAGCATCCAGATGGGCCCGCACCAATTCCATCGACTCGACGACCGGATCCACCTCCGGCACGTCATCGCGCGTGATCCCGTATTCGGTTTCAATGCCAAAAAGACGCATAATCGTCAGCGGCCATCCTTACAAGCAACAGGCTGTCAGGCTCAAATCGCCTGTATCTTGTCAGCTTGTTACCTGTCAACCTCTCCTCAAATGATCTGATTCACGAGGCGTTCTTCGTTCTGACGCCCCCGCCGGAATGACGAAACCCCAACAACCTGTTCCGGGTGATGATCCAGCAGCTTCAGCCACTCCTCCGCCGCATCGTCCGGCGGCAACATGTCACCCTCTCGAAATTCCGCTGAGACGGAATCCAAGAAGTCTTTGGGTTGCAAGCCAGACGGCTGCCCCGACTGGACCGTACGGTCGATTGCCCTTTCCTTCGCACGCTGAACGATCGAGGCCAAGATGGCTCCGCTCACCAGATCCCCGCGGTACAGCACCTTGTTCTGCCCGTTCCTGAGCCGGATCGACAGAAGCCGATTCTCCTCCGTTCGACGGAAGACGGACTCGATGATTTCTTCTACGAGCGAGGCCACCGCTCGCACGTGCTCACCGCCTCGTTCCTGGACCAACGCAGGATCCAGCGGCAGATCAGATGTTAAATAGACCCTCATAATCTCAGCCGCGGCATCCCTGTTCGGCCGGCTGACTTTGATTTTCCGATCAATGCGGCCGGGACGCAGCACCGCTGGATCGATCAAGTCGGGGCGGTTAGAAGCCAGGATGATGACAACGTCGTGCAGCGACTCGATCCCGTCCATTTCGCTGCAGAACATTGGCACGAGCGTGTTCGAGATATTGAACGAACGCATGGCGCGTCGCGTTCCCAAAATCGACTCCGCTTCGTCGATGAAGATAAACGGCAAAGCGCCGTCCCGGCGTCTCGCCCTTGCTTGCTCGAAGAGGTCACGAACCATCCGTTCCGATTCCCCCAGCCACATGTTGAGGATTTCAGGCCCTTTCACATGCAGGAATGCTCCACCTGTCACCGGCGGACGCTTGTCCCCATCGGGCTGGTGCTCTGGCTTGGATCCGCTGACCAGCTTGGCTAAGCTACCGGCGGCCGCTTGCCCGATAAGGGTCTTCCCGCATCCGGGCGGCCCGTAGAGAAGAAAACCCTTGGGTTGCGAAAACTTGAACTGTTCAAAGGTCTCGGCATGAAGTAGGGGATATTCAATCGCCTTCCGAATAGCAGCGATCGCCTCGTTCTGTCCGCCAATCTGCTCCCAAGTAATTTTCGGGGTTTCGTCAAGGACATGTCGGCTTGCTTTGCGATCGCCCAGCTTCTCGATCGCCACACGGTGGCTAGGATCGATGCGGATCTCATCACCTGCCTTGAGCTCCACGCCAACGAGATCGGTGGACCGCTGTAGAATCAATGATTGCCGGCCCATCTCCTGTTCAAACCGCAACCGTCCGTCAGGCATGGCCTCGGCCAGTTTCAAGATCGGCCCATTCTGATCGTACCCGAGCGTCTTGATCACTGCGTAGGCTTCGTTCACCAGAATCTGAGTTCCGATCTTCAGATCTGTATCGGAAACGCGGGGGTCCACGTTGGCATAGTACTCAGCCCCACCGACGACGATGCGGGCGAGTCCCGTACCTGGAATATCCAGTAAGATGCCGATTCGATTGGCTGGTGCCGTCAGTTTGGCAACGACCTCGCCGACTTTCTTGAATTCCAGTTCACGTTGCTGATGGGCGGCTTGAGACAGCGTCACCGCATGGCGGAGCTTATATAGCAGCTTTTGTCGAGCATCCCCCTCAGGAAATGAGGCCAGACATTGCTCAATCAACTCAAGCGGATCGGTTTCTGTCTTCGGTGCCGGCTCGTCGCTCCGATTGTTGGATTCATCCTGTTCAGAAGCTCTGCGATCACCCATGGAAGATCCTCCATAAAGAAGGCACAGATGATCCTAGCATACGCATGCCTTGAATTACCGTTGCACTAATTGACAGCCTGGAGGACAACCGAAACCTTTTCACGCCGATTTCCTCGCAGAATCTCCACACTCACCTGCTCACCAACTTTGTGCGCTTCCATCACATCCATCAGGTCATCAATGGTGGCCACCGGCTTTCCGGCGGCTGAGACAATGATGTCGCCGAGCTGGACCTGCCCCATCATGGTTTCACGCGCCCCCTTGAGCCCTGCACGATCGGCGGCACCGCCGCGCGTCACCTTGCCGATGATGACCCCCTTAATTCCCCATCGCTTCGCCATCGCGTCCGGCACGAGCGATACGCCCAACCCTGGACGGATGAGCTTGCCCTGCTTGATGAGCTCCGGAACGATGCGGTTCACCGTATCCACGGGAACGGCGAAACCAATCCCCGCGTAGGCCCCGCTTGGACTCACGATTTGCGTATTCACGCCGATCAATCGACCAGCTCCATCCAGAAGCGGGCCGCCTGAATTGCCGGGATTGATCGCCGCATCAGTCTGGATCACACCTTCAATCGTCCGATTCGACATGGATTTGATGGTCCGTCCCAATGCACTCACGACTCCGGTCGTCAAGGTATGATCGAGCCCGAACGGATTCCCGATGGCCAGTACTTTTTGCCCCACGCGCAGGTCATTGGAAGCCCCAACGGCTAACGGCTCCACCTGACCGTCAGGCACCTGAATTTGCAACACGGCCAGATCGTGATCAGGATCGGCGCCGACCAATCTCGCCTCGTATTCACTCCGATCGGCCAATGTGACCTTGATCGAGCTGGCCCCATAGATCACATGAAAATTGGTGACGATATGGCCCTGTTTACTCCATATAAAACCAGACCCCGACCCCTGCGGAACCTCCATGACATCCAGAGACCAGATATCTTGCTGTATCGCCTTGTTGGCAATAAACACAACGGACTTGGTCGCCCGTTCAAACACCGCGATCGTCGATCGTTCATCGGCACTCAGCTCCAGTGGCGAGGGCGTCACTGGACGTGGCTTCCCTTCAGGGCCGTCATAGACAGCACCTAGCGGTTTGCCCCACTCGGCAGCATGGGTCGACGAGCACAGCGTTGCCGTAACCAGGAGAAGCGTCAGAGTTCTGACCAGGCTATTCACCCAGGACCTGCACAACGAGTTCACGCATTCTGGCACGGGTATCGAAATCCACCAACACGATTTGTTGCCAGGTGCCGAGCAGAAGCGCACCGGCCGCAAACGGAATGGTGACGGAGGGCCCTTGGAGTTGCCCTCGAAGATGGCTGTGGCCGTTGTCTTCTCCTGGATTGACCCTGTTGTGCTGCCACCGAGAGTCAGGAGGAACGAGACGATCCCAAAACGTTTTCGTGTCTGCACGAATTCCCGGTTCGTCCTCAATAATCATGACGGAGGCGGTGGTATGTTTGACGAATACCGTCACAATTCCAGCGGTGAGGTTGGAACCGGCCAAGGCATCGGCCACGGATTTCGTGATGTTGTCGACCTGCGTGCCGCCTTCCATACGGATCGTCAGCGAAACGGTGTAGACACTCATCCTTTTCTCCAACCCGTGAGGCTACGGAGGTAGCGGCGGTCGCTCCGAGTCAGCGGCTCGCCTCGTGCTTCTTCCAAGATTGGATCGAACGCGCCTTCGGCCGTCAGCAATCGCACGGCGCTCAAGACTTGATCGCTCAGGATGCCTTCTTGCCCTAGCTTATCGAGATAAGCAAAGGCGTCCGACAAGCTTTCTTTTTTCCGAGCATAATAATCACGTCCCCGGCGCTGATTGCTGTAGGCCTCAAACTGTTCGCAGGCGACAAGAATCTCCGCCAATTGCCGCACCCATGCCTTCGCCTTCGCCAGCCGTTCCGGATAGTAGTAATACAGCATCACCTGTTGCATCCAAGGTGTCCACTCGACACCCAGTGTCTTCAAGGTCGGCTTGACCGCACGCAATCGCCTGGCCAGACGCCGCGCATAGCCCAACCGCATTTCGATCTGCTCGACAGCCCATGAGTCCATCGCCACGCCGGAGGTGATCAGATCCTGGCGATACAACGACACGAAAGCTTCTGTCTCCCGGCCATACATCGTCCTCGGGTGAAGGGCACGCCATTCACGAGGCCTCGTCGGAATACCCCGTTGCTTGGCCCAAGACCAAATAGTTCCAAAGAGCTGCCGATCGAGGCCGGCACGGCCCAGGTCATGCAGTAGGCAGGCAACGTGATAGAGCCGGACCCGATCACGTGGATGTCCGAGGCGGTCGGCCACGGTCACACACATCTTCGCTGTTCGCACGGCGTGTGGCCGATCGTAGCCGCGGATGGTGCGTCCCGGTCGATGGGGGTGCGGATAATCATAGAGTGTCATGAGGGCCTTCTCGAGAGGACGGGAAACTTCCAGAGGTTTCCGTCGACGAGAATCAGATTGAGCCATAGTTCGCAGCCAGAGCTGAACAACTGAAGAGACCGTGGCGAGAATATCGTCGGTTGAAAGGATGTGTCAAGACGACTCCGAGGGAATAGGCTCGCCCAATCTCATGGACTTTGCTATGCTCACCGACAGTACGTACATGAGAATATTCAGATGATGAACTGGGTACGCCCCTGGTGTCTCGCCGCGGCTTCGGCCATCGCCACAGAGCCGCTGTACGGCTTCGCCGGATCACTCGACAACTTGACCGATCTGACCGGACGCGTACAAGCCATCGTAACGTTGAAAAGTCGTGACAACTTCGTCAGCGAATATCGCTACGACGTGAGTGTTAGGAACCTCTCGCCGGACGCCATCATAGGCGACTCCCTGATCATCGTGCTCGATCGCATCACCAACCTGGCCGGCGAGGATCATGAGGGCCTGACGGGAGAATCCTTCCTGAAACGATTCGACGTGCTTGACCAAGACGGCCAGACTGACGATGGGAAACCATACTTCCGTATTCCGGCTGGGACGTCCCCCAACCTCGTTCCGCAAACCGATAGTCTGCCCGTGGTGGTCCGTATCAGGAATCGGGACTACGTGGCGGTCTTCACCCCTTCGTTTAAAGTTCTAGGACAGAAGCGGCCCCCTCCGGAGGCGAAGCGTGCGGAGTCCCCAATATCTCCTGCATCTCCGGCTCTCGGACCGTCGACAGCCACCAACCGCAATGCAGTCGACAAGCTGATTCAACTGCTGATCAAGAAGGGCGTCTTGACTGAAGAGGAGTGGCGCAAGGCAAATCAGCCATGACAGACGCACCATGCATGGCATGCCAAGGAGCCTGGCCGAGACAGGACCATTTCATCGCAGACCTCGGATTGTCGAAGGTCTATCTCCACGATGACCAATTCTTCCCCGGATGGGCCGTCGTCGTGTTTCAACGTCATGCGACTGAGTTATTCCAACTGGCACCCGCCGAACGTTGTCAGCTGATCGAAGAGGTCAACCGAGTGGCTGATATCTCGGCCACAGTCCACCGAGCGAAGAAGATGAATTACGAACTGCTCGGGAACCAACTTCCTCATATCCATTGGCATATCATTCCCCGCCTCGCAGGCGATCCGGCCCCTCTGGAACCAGTATGGCGGGTGCCGCATAGTCCCCTGCTTCTGACGGGAACGGCGCTTCATGAAGCTATCAACCGTCTGGCACACCCTCTTCGCCTGGCCGGGTAAACCCGTTCGTCCCGCATCCCCCGCACAGATGATATAATTAAAGGCTATTATGGTGCTCTGTCGAGGCGTGAAACTTTTCTGATGCGTCCCAGATCCTTACTGTTGGTTCTCACTGTCACCGCGACCGTTTGCTCTTCGTCTCTCGCCCGTTCTCATTCACCGAGTGAACACAGTCCCTCCGAATCATCCGAAGCGTCTGGGTCAATTCCCGGACTGGGGTTCAACGAGCCAGCCGACGCGGTGACGGAGATCGCATCATTGCGTCGAACGGTTCGCCTCTTACCGGATGACCCAGACTACCGGTTACAACTAGCCGGAGCCCTTCTTCGTGTCGGCGATCTAGATGCCGCCGTTGAAGAGTGTCGGGCAGCCATTACATTGCAACCGGATGATGGGAATGCCCATCTCCAGCTTGGCCTCATGCTCATGGCAAAACAAGAATGGCGTGCTGCCGCTTCTGCTCTGAGAGAGGCCATTCGACTGGAACCGAATCTGCCCCACGCTCACTACAGCCTTGGAAGCGTACAGTACTCACTCGGCAATGTGCCAGCCGCTGTTCAGTCGTATCGACGAACGCTCGAACTGCGCCCTCATTTCCCCGACGCACATTATCGACTCGCGCTGTTGCTGAGAGTTGCGGGACGCACGCGAGAAGCGGCCCAACATCTGGAAACAGCAGCGGCCGGCGGGGTGCCCCAGGCCCGATTATTTCTCGGCAATGCCTACCAAAACGGGCAGGGCGTCGAGAAAAACCTCGGTTTGGCGATTTTTTGGTGGATGCAGGCAGCCGACCTCGGCCAGCAAACCGCCTCCGACTCGTTGTCCAAGGTGCGGCGCCAGGCGCTCTCCTCCGAATCGACGAAGCAGCGGCGCATGGAATTGCAGAGCGCTTTGCAGATCTACCGCAACACACTTTGGAACGACTTTCCTGATATCAGTCGCCCGAGTGAGCCGCAATCGTTGGGGAAAGTCCTTCTCGAACAGAACCGTGCGGAAGACGCGGTTCCAGTACTTTTAAAGGAATGCTTCGCATTGAGTGAAGAGGCCCATGCTGAACTCGCCACACTCTACGAAACCGGATGGGATCAATATTTGAAACCGTTCGATAAGAACATTCTGACTTGTTTTCAAACGACTTCGGCCGACGGCTTCACCCCGGCGAAGAAAGTCCTGACTCGTATTTATGCCAAGGGGCTCGGTCTCGATGCCGACATCCCGAAAGCGAAGGCTCTCCTCAAAGGTCTCTCGAGACAAGACACACAATCCTTGTTCGATGAGCTAGGATTCCACTAGCCGCATGCTGGACCGGCAGAAATTCTGGCGCCTGCTCATCTCGTCGCTTCCTCTGCAAGCGTTGGGCATCGGCTTGTTGACCACGCTCCTATCGGCGATGCTGTGGTCCGCCGCCCCTGCTACCTTTACGGCGCTGGATTACAGCGTCTACGACACCTGGCTTCGTCACCGCACGACCGCCCAGGTGAGCCCCTCGCTGACCATCGTGACGCGCGACGTAGCCAGTGAAGAACGCTTCGGGAGGGGTCTTTGGGATCGCGGTATCCTCGCTCAGTTGATTGTGACGATCCATGAGGCCGGCGCTGCAGTCATCGGCCTAGACCATCGCCTGGACTATGCGAGCCCTGCTCAACTTGGGGGAGCCGCGAGCGATGCGCTCATCCTTGAAGCGCTTCGTACAGCATCCCCTGTGGTCCTGATTCACGATACGGATGTACTCCTTCAGTCCGACGCCGCGAGCCATGGACATCTCACCGTCACGAGTAGTCTCGATCATGTATCCCGTCACATTCCGCCGTCTACCAAGATCGGAACCCAAACCGTTCCGGCTTTTGGTTCAATCCTGTCTGATATCTTTCACCGACATACCGCCACCCCCACGCAGGTTCTTTCGAACCACTCGGATACCGACATTTTGATCAATATCGTCGGCGACGGATCACTGGCTGCCCTTCAGCCGATCCCATTGTCATCGGTCTGGAACGCCGTCGAACGTCACGACGAGCCACTGTTGGCCTCCTGGTTCAAGGACAAAGCCGTTGTGATCCGATCAAGTCCCGGAGGCTTGGCGACATGGCTCCTACCCTCCAACTCCACGGTCGACGGCCTGACTACCCACCTCCATGTCCTGAATGCCTTACTCAATCATGAACGGATCGACTCAGTCGGCTGGTTAGGCCGCCTCATCGTCACCATCGTGCTGGCCACACTGGCTGCCTGGAGCCTCTTACAGTTTCGTGGGATGAGGGGCCTCTTACTTGCCGGTGCCGTCGTTGTTCTGTATGGAGCACTGGCCATCGCGATGTTGAGCTGGGCATCTCTCGTGATGCCGATCGCCACCCCTCTCGCAGCCTCATTATCCGTCTTCATCGGCACAGCCGTGTGGGTGAATCTGACGGCAAGCCAACGTCTAATTTTGCTTGAACGTGACATGATCCGCATCCAGCAAGAGTCTGCTGCCGTGAGAGAAGCCCTTGTTCTGCATGAGGATCGAGCGGAAGCCCTGCAAGAAGATTTAGACACCGCTGACGCGGCCATAGCTTTTTCGGCCGGCCAACAGGAAGAGTTGGCCAGAACGACAAACTTGCTGCGACTCCAAATCGCTGAAGCCCAGGGTCAGGAACAGGATGCTCGTCGACACCTACAGGAACTGGAGCGGCAGCTTGGCGATCTCCGTGCAGCCGGCACCGCATCAAGCGCTATCGGCAATGCGGAACTCAACCGCCTTCAAGTCGAATCCCGCCAATTCGGCATCCTCACCCAGGATCGCTCTCTGCTGCGGTTGTTTCACGACGTGAAGAAGAGCGCACAGTCTTCGTTGATCGTCCTCCTTCTCGGAGAACCAGGGACCGGGAAAGAGCTCTTCGCCCATGCCATCCACCGGCTCAGTCCACGATCTGGAAAGACCTTCATCGCCGTCAACATGGCAGCCATTTCTCCTGAGCTGTTTGAGAGTGAACTCTTCGGCCACATGAGAGGCAGCTTCACCGGGGCGACGGGCGACCGTCGTGGCTATTTCGGTCTCGCCGACCACGGCACGATCTTTCTCGACGAGATCGGCGACCTTCGGATGGATCATCAGAGCAAACTGCTGCGAGTGCTTCAAGACAAATCATTCTATCGAGTTGGCGCCACCACCCCGACGACGGTGGACATTCGCATCGTGGCCGCGACTAATCGCGACTTACAGAAAGGCGTGTCGGAGGGATGGTTTCGCGAAGACCTGTACTTCCGGCTGAACGGGATAGTCTTCCATCTCCCACCGCTGCGTGAGCGTACGGGAGACATTCCGCTGCTCACTGACATCTTCCTAAACCAGCTCGCCGAGCAAATCGGGAAGCCTGTCCCTCAGCTGACGAATGAAGCGCTTCGTGCATTGACCGAACATGACTGGAAAGGAAATGTGCGGGAGCTTCGCCACTGTTTGGAACAGGCCATCACGCTGAACGACGGACCCCTGTTAACCAGAGACTCACTCAGGCTTGGCAAAGAGCGTGGGCCAGCAAGGGAACAGACCGGACAGACGGTTCCCGACCTAGCCGGTGATGCCGCAGTCCTGAACTGTCTGCGACGACATAGCTTCGACATGCAGTCCACGGCCAAAACGCTTGGATGGGACCGCAGCACAGTGACACAGCGTTTAAAGGGGCTCTGCTTCCAGGCACTCGTTGAAGCCAACGGCGATCAGGCCAAGGCCGCGCTGACTATCGCGGGAGACCCCGGTCACCTGCGAACCGTTGAACTCAAACTGATGGACTACTATGATCACCTACGATCCGTCATCGAACCATTCACGACCGCTGAAGAAGCGCTCACTGATTGCAAACGTCGTTTCAAGAACCTTCCGGAACGCCACTTCTCATCGGTCGAAACCCTGGTTCACCGACACTTCCATCAGGATCGACCAGTTCCATTCGAAGGGCAGACCAAGCGCGCCAGGACTTAGCGATGATCCAAATAAGTGGCTGATTTTTCTTCAACGTGAAACGACCCTCGCTCGTTCCGCCAATACCGCCGTCAACATGGCCTCGTCAACGGACGATTCCGACGCTCGGCGCGTTCGGTCTTCGGCGAAGAGCTTCCGGAGCGCCTCCCGATAACGTTGCCAATGGTTCTGCGCCGCCGACTCCATGCGTTCATCAACTCGCTTAGACCATCCCCATACCAAGGACCCGACGCAAGCATAGAGGCCGCCGATGATCAGGTTGGGATAAGGACACCATTGTACGATCGCGTCCGTCATCTGCGGGAACGGCGGTAACGCGTACCACCAGCCGACGGCGGGAATCGAGGCCGCGACAAAGATATAATAAGACATTTTCCCGCTTCTGACCGCCCCCCGCATGCCGTCGAGCAAGGATTCGTGTTTACCAGGATCATCGCCCATCCCTTCATTGCGTTTCACCAGTCGCTCGATCGCCCAACGCGTCTGATCCGAGGGCCATGGCCGGTCATCATTCGTGCTTACCACTTCACAGTGATGGGGCAAGTTGAGAGGGGCATAACACCCAGTGCCGTTCGCAATACGCTCCAGGACACTGATGTGAATCTTTGAAGACTTCATATGATGAGCGCGACAGAGCTTGGCGATGTCGCGCGGCTCCCAGCGATAGTACACACCTAATCCAGCGCGAGCGTCGTAGAGCTCGTCATGCACATCCTGGTGTGTGCGCACGTACTCGCGATCAGCCTGAATAAAGCGTAGCCCGCAGCGCTCCGCCTCCGCCATCATCCAATCCAGCGCCACCAAGGACATGCCGTGTTTCACATAGCCGCCTCCCACGTTGGAATGCACGCCGGCGAACCATACCTGATCCACCTGATTCGTGGGAATCCCTTCCTCATTCCACAGTTCCGGGTGAAAGGTCCGACGGTCGTCGTCGATCGAGAGGGCATGGCAGGCCCGTTTGATTCGGCTGCTGGGTGTTAATTCCGAAAACCGCATGGGGTAGATCCAGTTGAACAGATCGCGCAGTTCCTCGAACGGCACTCCGACCGCTCCCACCGTGTCCCACACTCCGACAAAATCTATAGTCACCGCTCCGTCGGGGACGTGTTCATCGTGGATGATGGCCCCGCACCTCTCACGCCTCGTTCTGTCCTGTTTGACCAGATCAGACGACGGCTGGTTGTTGCGTCGCTCGTCCTTGGTGACCGGCTTGAACGCCTCTCGGCGAAACGCGGTCCAGCATTCGTGCACGCGCTGCTTAAGGATTTCGTGGCTGACCTTCTTGATGTCTACTATTCCGCAGTACTGGATGAGCCCAGAGAGGGCGCGAACTGTATACGCTCCGCGGCTGAACCCGAAGAGAAAGAGGTGGTCTCCCGGCTCAAAAACGTGGATCAACTCGGTGTAAAGTTCCTTGACATTCTTACCAAAACCAAAGCCGAAAGCCCCGCCGATGACTTTCAGCGGCGCCAGACTGGAGGTACCGACTCCATCGTCATAGAACGCGACCTGCGGCTTTAAGGTCTGGTCATACTTATGGCCTTGAATGTCGACGGCCTCGTACAGCTTAAAGACGTTGGTCCCTCGCGCCTTAATGGCGGTATTGCCTGTTCCATCCGAACACAGGACGATATTTTTTCCTGACATACGACACCTCCTCATCTGTCCTTGCGGACCTCGCCTTTTTTGCACTCACTATCAATATCCGAGGCGCTGGTGTTACTTACAGTTAGAGCAAACCCCATACCCGGCAGAAGAGTCAAAGGATTTCCTTGCCTTACAGAGGCTTAGGAAGCGTACGCGAAGAAGAAAAAGAGCGACTCGGCTGGTCTGTATCACTATGGATAACGAACTGTATCCAAATCGATTCAAACCGAGCAATCGGCTTGGCGTAATCCTGATCAGAATCTATGGCAACCACGCACTTTTCCCCAGACCGCGCTAGTTACGCCCACCCTTCAAGACGCCACCCACGCGACACGAACAATGGTACGAAGGTCGGAGGAATGAACAGCCGGTCTTCCGCATGAGGAATACCGAAATAGTGCTGCGGCTGCAGCATGACATTGTCATTCCGACTCAAGTCGATGACCGCACGATTGGGTGCTTCGCGTCGCCCGAGGTAGCGCACCTCAAACGCCTCGAAGCGAAGGGGGTTGGATGGGTTGAAGATGCCAATTCCGCTCGCACGAGCTTGTCGAACCAACTCACGCGCGCGGCGCAACCCTGGGGTTGTCTCAGCGACCTGACTCGCAGTACCGGGCGCGATGACCGCATCAAGAATCGACGGGGATTCGCGGAACGGATCAATATTCGGCCACACAAAGAACGGCATGGCTGCACCCTGTTTGAGCATTCGTTCGTTGTAACTCGGGGGACGCGGTCCAGGGCTATTTCCGTTCGGCTGATTCCGGTTGATAAATGCCAAGAACCGCCCAAAGGAATCGAAGATTTCAAAGGAGAAGGATAGAAAGTACCCGAATGTACTGGAGGTCTGCCCCAGTGCATCCATGTCGGCCTGAATCAGTCCGATCAGTGCTCGTTCGGCAAAGTCGCCGTGGACACGATGGTTGATCCCGGCACCGATTCCAATACGGGTGCGAAGATGGTTCGCAAGATCGGTATCGAGATCAAAGGGCCCGAACTGCGGCAGGAAGGGATCGGTCAGATAGGCCTCCCATTCTGCCGAATCGAGGCGGCGCTGTGCAGAGGAACCGGCGAGTGAGAAATTCTTCTCGGGCGTATCCACTCCAAGAAAACGGACCGAGCCACTCCCTTTGATATGGATCCCGGCTGTATCTCCGTCCGGGATTGAAGCCTCCAGTGCTTGCGGTTGGCCGTTTGCCCCACGGCGCATGGATCCGATCGCCCGTACGTTGCCATTCATGGTGAAAAATGCATCAGCCATGATCGCACTCCTCCTTACAGTTGAGGATCAGACACAGACGCAACTAGACCTCCTGCATTCACGCAAAGCCCGTACCGCAGGTGTTGAAAATAGATCTTTTCTTATTTTCCAACTATCTACGCAGTAGCGGGACGATAGACACTAGAGGATGGCAAGAGCACACTGTATCGGAAAATTCGACCGTAGTATCGAAAGAGATACGGGGTGCTCTCGCCGTTGACTCGCGGCGCAGAATAATTCTCAAGCGTCCCTACCCCATTCAACTGTCACGCCTCTTGATGTCAGGAAGCCGTCTTCACAGAGAGGATTTGCTCGGCCTGCGCAAGCGCATCCCGCAAGGCCTTCAGCCCTGTATCGGCTTTCCTCGCTTTCGGGAGGCTGTTCACAAAGCGAGACGCTGCCTTCGTCAAAGTTTGCAACGTGTCTCGCATATCGCCCACTTCGCTCAATTCCCCAGATGCCGCCGCGCGAGCCATCGCCAGCCGTCTTCGAGGGCCGATATACGGTTGAGGAGCGATCGGATTGTCTTTTTCAAGTTCTGGTCGTCTGAATATCATGATGTCTTCTCCCAGGTACGATCAGAAGAAACAGGAAACGCACGTTGTCTCGTATGGTACGCCTCCGAGTCACAAGAACAAAGCTGGATGACGGGTTCAATGACCTACTAGAATTTGCAGGCGTCCTCCTTGATCTCCGGGCCAGGGATCGGATGTTGGCGAACTCGCTGCACATAGTTGCGGCAGTCCATCTCTGCCCCTTCCTTCGACGCCTTGCCTTCATGAACTGCCCGCCGCCATTGGACAATCCGATCAGCGAATGGGTCGTATCGGCACACATCCTTGCCGGAAGACTGCCCAGCCAGTTGTTGACACTTGGTCACCCAGAGCTCGGGGGTCAATGCTCCGCTCTCCACGGATCTGGTGAGTTCATAGAGTTTATCGGCAAACGATCCAAATTCGCAGACGGCAGGATCTACCGGTGGTGGCGCCGCGTGATTCCGATCGACCGTATTCAGCATCTGCCGGCAACTCGTTTCACCGGCCTCTTTGGAAATCAGTCCCTTTTCGATCTGCTGCTTGGTTTCCGTCCGTCGTTCATCGAACTCGGATTTGGATAGGAGTGCCGGGGCTCCGACCAGCACAGCCGTCGTCGTTGGGCATCCAGCCAAAACCAAGGGTGAGAGGCCAAGGAGCAGTCGTCGCATCGTCAACCTCACTTTCAATACACACCGGGGTCACAACCATGAATGATGCCTGCGATCATGTGGACCGCGCCTACCGAGTCCACACCATCTCACCGTCTCCCCGTCTTCAACTTTGCGTAATGAGTGCAGCCTTTTGGCTCTCTGAGATCGCATGCTTTCCCATAATACTTGAGCGCTTCGGCATCGTCCGGTTTCACGCCTCTCCCGACTTGATAGACCATGCCGAGATTGATACAACCCTTTGCATCCCCAGCGTCACAGGCCTTCCTGTAGAGGGTGGCGGCACGAATATCGTCCTGCTTGATCCCCGTCCCTTGGGCATACATCACACCAAGATTGGAGCAGCCCCTCAGGCTCCCCCCGTCACAGGCCTTCCGATAGAGGTCGGCAGCTTGAAAGGTATCCCCTTGAACCCCGGTCCCCTCGGCATACATGACACCAAGGTTGTAACAGCCCCTCGCATTCCCCCCGTCACAGGCCCTCCGATAATAGCTGGAGGCTTGAACATCGTCCTGTGGAACCCCCACTCCCTCGGCATACATCACAGCAAGGTTGTAGCAACCCTTCATACTTCCACCGTCACAGGCTTTCCGAGAGAAGCTAGCGGCTTGTACGTCATCCTGAGAGACTCCGATTCCTTCGGCATATATCACGCCAAGGTTGTAGCAGCCCTTCGCATTCCCTCCGTCACAGGCTTGTCTGTAGAAGTCGGCGGCCTGAACGTCGTCTTGTGGAGCCCCGGTTCCCTCGGCATACATCACGCCAAGGTTGTAGCAGGCTTTCATGCTTCCACCATCACACGCAATCCTCGAGAAGGCAGTAGCTTGAGCGTCGTCCTGTAAGACCCCGATTCCCTCAGCATACATCACACCAAGATTGGAGCAGCCACCCACATCTCCACCATCACAGGCTTTCTTGAAAAGGGTAACAGCTCGAGCGTCATCTTGCTTCACCCCCTCACCTTTCATATGCAACAATCCGAGAGCGTTGCATGCTGTCGCCGTGCCTTTCTCACACACGGCTTTTATCTGCTGCGGCTGATCGGCCGCCTCCGAAGATCTCATCTCTGCTGAGACCAATGCGCCGAAGACAATGAATGCGTGAAGTAGCGGGCGAACCGTCATTGAGAAACCTCCAAAGCTGCGGGAATAGTTGAGCGGGGCGCAGTCTAGCGAGACGGGCGACGAGATTCAAGACGGTGAGCTCAAGCCTACCTGATACATCACGTGTCGCCTGGATTTGATCTCAACATCGCAGACGTACCTTGAGTAAGTTGTCAATTTCGCTCAGAAAACAAGGCGATGTCATTACAGTGAGAAACCTTGATACGATTCAGAGTCCAGATTGTTAATATCTAGAAAGGTTCCCTATTTCTCACTACCAGCAGCGCAGCATTCGGCAGTTCGTCTTGCCCCACATAAGCCGAACCTCAACGGCGCCGTGAAAGAGGCGAACCAGCCCAGTTCTCCGTCCATCGCACCACTCACGGCCTGACGCTGCAAAGGACATGGCCTGGTGCACCCCGTTGCAAAGTGAATCGGGAAGGCGCTAGGATTACCTTCCCCTTTTCGTTTTTTCATGATGAGGGGAAAACGCCAACATCGGTGAGGTCAACTGAGGCGCTTCCGCCTGGGCTTCGTGAGCGGATTTCACGGACACATAAGTCTGTTGACGTCCGTTGGCAAGACGAGAATCCATTCGTGCTCACTACACCCTATCCATCTGCGGGTAAGACATGATTATCCATCGATCTGCCTTCGCTCTTGTAGTTATCGTCATGCTCTGCGGACACGCGACGGTCTCGAGAGCCGTTGGAGATTCAGACGGCCAGTCGTCGCAAGACGAATTGAGTGCGACGAAGGCCCAGCTTCAGCAGGCCAAGCAAAAAATCGAGGAGCTCGAACGACAGCTCAAGCAACGGATCGGTGAGCTCGTGCTCCAGCTCCATGCTAAGGAAAATGAGGTCGCAGCCCAGATTACCAACGCCCATGCGAATTCCAAGCAGCTGCGGGAAGATCTTGCGTCACGCACCGAAGAACTCAACCAAGCCAACCGCCGTGTTGCTGAGCTCGAACAACAGATAGCCATGTCGGGGAAAGGGCAGGAGCTGACGCAGGTGAAACGGCGCATCGCCGAAGCCGAACAACAGGTCGCGAGGAAAGAGCAGGAACTAGCCCAAGCCAAACGCCGTGTCGCCGAGGTCGAACAACAGCTGGCAGCTGTGGCCAAAGATCAGGAACTGGCCCAGCCAAAGCACCGCGCGGCCGAAGCTGATCAACTGATGGCGGGAAGGGAGCAAGAACTGATACTGGCGAAACGGCGCGCCGCCGAAGCCGATCAGCAGGTGGTATGGAAGGAGCAAGAACTAGCCCAGGCCAAGCGTCGTGTCACTGACGTTGAGCAACAACTGGCGGGGAAGGAGCAGGAACTGGCCCAGACCAAGCGTCGCGCCGGTGAAGTCGAACAGCAGTTGGCGGGGAAGGAACAGGAATTGGCCCAAGCCAAACGCCGCGCAACCGAAGCAGACCAGCAAACAGCCGGGAAGGAGCAGGAACTGGCCCAGGCCAAGCGTCGAGCCGGTGAAGCGGAGCAGCAGATAGCAAAGAAAGAGCAAGAACTGACGCAGGTCAAGGAGGAGATCAAGCACGTCACGCAAAAGCTGGCCGATCTCAACCCCCAACTCCTGGCGAAGGATGCAGAACTCGTGCGCGCAAAGCAATTGCTGGTTGAGGTTGAGCTCAATGCATCCAAACCAGCCGCGCCAACTGCCGCGCAAGAGGAGAGCCCACCCTCCCTTTCTCTGTTACCTATCGATCACAACCTATCCTTGAGCACCCCGACCGGACCAGACCCTGAAGGTACAGATGATGGCGAAGGCTTCTCATCAAATGGCGACCTGGGAAAAATCAGCGAAAGCCTGGCGAATCTCTTACAGCCTGAACTCAAGAAAGGCAGTGCGACCTTGAGGCAGCGAGGGAATCGATTGACCCTCGCCTTGGCCACCAGTGAGTTATTCTCCACCGGTGACGCGACAGTCACCCTCGGAGGGGCCTCATTGCTCGAGCGAGTCGGCGTCGTCTTGCACGGATTCCGTTACCAGAGCATCGAGGTTGCCGGACATACCGACAACACGCCGCTCCGGAACGATCCTCGGAAGGGCTTTCGGGACAATCTCGAACTCTCCCGGACCAGGGCCGAACATGTCAGTCAGGTCCTCATCAACGGAGGACTTGAAGCCGACCGAGTCAAAGCCGCGGGATATGCGGATAGCAAGCCAATCGCGACGAATGAGACAGACAAAGGCCGGACTAAGAACCGGCGCATGGAAATCGTGATGACCCAGGGGTCAGAATCAGCGAGCACTGTGGGCGACGCAAAAACACACAGCGGTAGGAGCTCCAAGGATGCGCTCATCAAGCGGTGACGCCTCGTTGAGAGCACGAAACTAATGAGGATGAAGACGGAATGATCCGCATCCCTCAACTCCGCACTGAAGCCCCATCTGCGGCTCGTCGCCGCGTTTACACTGCCTTCCTTATAGTCGGCTTCGGAGCCGCTCGTAGCCTTTCTTCAACTCGTCGATCGCCAGGCCCAACGCGGCGCCAACGGATTCCGCCGTCTTACCGGCTTCCTCCCGTGCCGCTTCCAGCTTAGGCTTCGTTTCCTCCCACTGCTTCTCCAGACGAGCCCATTCGTCCTTCGCGTCCGCTTTCGCCAAGTGAAGCTGGACTTGAAGCTCATCGCGCTGTTGCTTGAAATGCTCCAACGCGTTCGTGATCTGCTCTTTGACGTCTGCCATGAGATATGCTCCTTTGTTAAAAGTGGACGTACACCGCTGTGACTCCCGTGGCGCTCGTAGTCGAGAAAGAAGTCTGATCGGGCATGAGATCCCACAGTGAAATGAATGGTAACGCGCTCCAAGGATTTCGATGCCCCACGGTCAGGAAATGACGGCTAGTTTATCGCGTGGAGGTACATAGAACTAGCCCCATCCTCATCCTTTACTCAGGTACCCGATGCATTCCCAGTGACGAGGCATCGCGCTTGAATCTTCACCATGGATAGAAAGAAAGCAGGTTACGCGCCGCTAGAGGGTCTGCCCATTTTTGTTTCTGCCCCAGAAACCTCTCCTTTTCAAACCGCCTCATTGACAGAAGCGCGTATGAAAGTGCAACATACGGCTCCCGTTGATCCATAAAGACGCGCATCCGACAGCGTGACTGCCTGATTCAATATGCCTCGTGGTTCACCAAGGATGCGTGCAGGAAATACGATAAAGAAGACGTTCAGCACCCTGTTACATCTTACAGAATTAAGGAGGCCAGAATCATGGCACTGCTGATTACCGACGAATGCATCAACTGTGGCGCCTGCTTACCGGAATGTCCAAACGAGGCCATCTTCGAAACGCGCAGCGGCGCGGAAGAGAAGGGACTTCATGTGGGCGACGGCCAGGGAGTGGGAGATAATATTTACGTGATCGCTCATGATCGATGCACCGAGTGCGTCGGCCATTTTGACGAACCCCAATGTGCGGCCGTCTGTCCAGTCGATAATTGTTGTATTTCTGATCCGCTGTATCCGGAGGGAGCCGATGTCCTGCTGGAACGAGCAAAGACCCTTAATCCTGACAAGACTATCGATCCGGCAAAGGTGTGGAGCGGCGTGCGGAACTAATCGTTCCGCTTAGAGGTCCCATACCATTCCGGGTTGCTGAGAACGTCGCTGATGCAGTTATGTGTGCCTTGGCCTCACCGAAAGGCTGAGTCATGGCTGAGAAGGGCCCACGATTTCTGACCAATGCCACCGTCATCAAGGTGTTGGCAAAAGTCTTTGCGTTCCAAGCCATCGAGATCAACCTCTTGCGCGCCCATGCGGGAATATCCGATGCGAATTGGAAAAGCCTGAAACGGGACGCGTTTAAGAAAACCTACGCGAAGCAACGCGCGTTTTATGAAGATCGCTTGACGGGCGCGTTTGCGCTGGAGCACATTTCCCAGTCTGAACGCGAGACCAGGCTGCTTGAACTCTGGCTCAAACAGAGCGAGGAGTCCCCCAAAGACGAACTATAACCCAACATTTCCAAAAACGCATTTCGATCACAGAGTTCCCGTCGCCCAGAAACCAGGAGCACGTAAGCGAGCACTCGTGCTCGTCTAGCACGTTGAAGGTCTCACCACTGGAGAACAGCCATGAGCACAAATCGTTTTCTATGGGTGCAGGCCGGGCGGGTACTTCTTGTTGGAGCTGCCTTTTGCACGCTACTAGCCCTGACAGAGGAATCAGTACAGGCTCATGGTGAGGACCTATCCGAGCCGAGTCCGTCGCACTCAATCCCGTCCAGCTCATCAAATCTATCCAGCCCCGAGGCAGCCCAACTCCAAGCAGCCTGCTGGGCACTGACCATTCCCTATGGTGCCGCGAAAATGGTCTATGCGATCGGCGGGGGCATTGTGGGCGGCTTCGCTTGGGCGGTGACGGGAGGAAATATGGCGGTGGCAAAGTCCGTCTGGGTTCCTTCGATGACAGGCGACTACATCGTCCAACCGCAGCATCTCACCAGAGAGAAGCACCTCTACTTCGTGGGCGTGTCGTCAGAGGGCCCCCGGTCATAACACCCGCCCTACAGTCCTCAGCGTCCTGCAACCGGTTTTTGAGCAAGAGCCTGGGCCAGCCTGTGTCGGGAGGTTCAGCATCCAGCGTCGTCCTTCCATGGCATCTCGGTTTCGTGCCAGCAGCACTCATGACGTACCATCCCCGGGTAACTCGCAGATATGGTTTCATGTCCTTTGTGAAGAACCATCAAGAGCTTGTTAGTACCTTCTGCGCTTGATCGTTCCTGCAAGATCGACGTAGCAGCTACCTCGGTGGCCGTCTACCCATAGACCTGTACCACGATGCCCTGATTGCCATCATCGGGGCCGGTCTCCCAGCTGTCCACGTGGCGAAGCACGTAGCCCTTCGCGCCGAAAGCAGGCAGTGACATGGCCCTCTTGGGTAAACCAGGTAGGGCAACACCATACATGGAGATCCCCACCCACGATTCGTAATCCTTCGTCGTCCAGGAACAGCCAATTCCATTGGGCACATTCCGGTTCTCGGCTGGTCCGATGTCGACACCGAGATACTTGGCAATTTCCGCCTGCCGAAATAAGTTACAGACCGGATTGCTACCGGCCTTACCAGGTGCGTTGCCGCTCAATTCATCAGCCAGTTTCTTGGCGTCTTCCTGCGTGCGGACTTCCTCCGCGACCACACCAGTGACGGCAAGTAGTGCGCGAGCTGATTACGCTAGATTGTTCGTCCAAACAGGGGCGACCGATCGCCCCCCCTACGAGGTCGCGTCATGCGACTCACTCTGGCTGTACTACTCAACCTGTTAACTGGATGTGCCGAATCTAGGCTCGACCAGGGAATGGATCTCGAGTCTAGAACTGATCATGCTTCCGACCAAACGGACAGTTTGTGGACCGGGAAACGCAAGGCACTGTGTCAGCAGGCCAGCGAGGGTCTACGACAGTCTCGTGAACGGTATATCGCGACTACTCGCCCAGTCCTTGAGCGCAAGTTTCGACACGAACACCCCGAGTTAAGCGATACGAAAGTCGAGACGCTAGTTAATGAGGCGCTGGCGAACGGATACCGCCATGAGGCGGAACCACGACCGGAAGGTCCGGCCAGGCTCCCTCTGCAAGGTCCAATAAACTGTATGCCTTCCCCAGGGAGTTGGCCTTCCTCTCCGAATTGCTATTAGGGAGCGCGACATGCACAAGATTGTACAGCTTCGAGTAGCCTCAGGTATCCCTAGTGGTCGGGTCACGTTCAAGGTCCCCTTTAAACAGCAATAGAAGATGTTACAATGGTGAGCCAAGATTAACCGTGACAGATCCGCTTGAAGGTTTCAGATTCAGTCAGCCCTGATGATGGGGATTGAACGATGAACCTGGTGACCTTTCGCTTCCGCCAATCGCAGGCCGTAGACTTTTATTGGAACCTGGAGCTGGCCAAGCGTGGATCTCTACGCGAATTTAAAGTACATCCCAATATCACCATTTATGAGTCGGCGTTCGACCTCCTCAACCCGATTCACGTAGGACACGCCTTGTCCCTGGCCAAGGCCTTGGTGCTCGACAAGCGAGCCGAGGTCTTCTCGGGAAACACGTCGTGGCCCATGATGACCGTCCGTGATGTCTTGCAGTGCTACCAGCAATCGATGCAGGTCGAGGACTATCATGCGCATTGTTGGTTCAAGATCCGGCTCACCTTTGATCTGGCCGTGACACGACTCGAGGTGGAGTCCGACGACTCGGGGAAGTCGTTCGTGTTTCCGTGTCGATGCGCGGCCACACAAGCATATGGCATTCACTATGAGCACCCAGGAACGATCTATGCCCAACTGGACTCGGCCTTGTGGCGTGCCGGTACACGGTGGTGTCCGCGACTCCAAGATCTCTCAGAGATAAAACTCGTGAACGTAGAGTTACAGACTAAACGATGAAGAGCCACTAGCACTGCACATCCATCTGGATCGAATCAACGCGATCCGATCCCTTGGGTCATCCCCAGAATTACTCTCTAACCCCTCATTTTCTCCTGATCCTCGAATCCAAACGATTTCCAATCCCCATTCTGTGTCGCATGCACGCTTCAAGATTCGACCCCACTTTTCCTTTATCCAGGTATCACGTCGTGGATCGATGTGAAGTGGGGAATTGAGGCTAGCCTGCATTATTTATGGGGGTTCGTAACGAAACCGTTAAGACGCCAGGCGAGACGGGAATGCGGAGCACCGAGAAGCCGAGGCATACTTGAAACAGTATGTTGAGGTTACGAGGGACGAGCCCGCCTGCTGGCCGCGAAAAGCATGCGGCCACGCTTGTCGCAGCGGCGTATCGGCGGTTGCAGTAGAAACGCTCGTGAATGATGCAGGCTAGAGAAACCGGACGTTCTTGACCGCGGCCGCCACTACGAACGTTCGCGTATTGTTGGTTTTGTCGTCGGCGGGAAAGAGAAAGAATCCAGGGCGTTGGGCATCATATCCCGTAGTCGTACCGACCAATACTTCCCCGTCTTTGAACGTTACTTCGATTTTCTTTCCGGAGAGGGCCTTCCCGGCCACAAACGTCTTCCGTTCCTCGTAGGAATCATCCCCTGAAAAATTGCGGACGAAAAAGACAGCTTTGAGGTCACGAAGCGCCACTTGTTGCCCGGGTTCGGACCCAACGGCTTCATTGCGCCTGACATGAAAATGAGGAGACGTAGGGGAAAAATCCTGCGAGTACCCCTTCAGTGTCTTGCCGTTCGCATATCGTACGACGATCTTGGCTGGGCCGATCATACTTCCTCCACTCAATCACTCACTCCAAGAGATACACCGCGTAGTATGGCCGCAGGATGACGTTCGTCAAAGAACTTTGTCTTTTCCTAACAGGAAGGATTGTGAGGAAGGAAAGGGGCTGGCGAATCAGACCGAATACACAACCTGGGCAACATAAAAGTCTGACCTCTTCTATCTCCTTCTCGATACCCCTTCAGTGTCACACGCACAATACAAACCCACCGCCAGCCCTTCCCCTGAATATCCTGACACCATGCGCTGAGCGTCGATTTCCCGTAAATATTCTTGTTATGATGTCGCCTATGCGACTTCATCGAGTCTCCTTGTTCCTATTCGCCGTAGCCCTACTCTTTTCCGGCTGTGCCTCCTGGTTCATAAAAGGCGAGCCTCCGGAGGTGCTCGTCATCAACGTTACGCCGCTGGACGCGACGCTGTTCGAACAGCGTCTCCATGTCGACCTCCGGGTCCGCAATCCTAACGACTTCGACTATCACCTGACGGGCATCGATTTCACGTTGAATCTGAACGGAAAACGTCTGGCCCGTGGCCTGGGGAGCCAGGAGGTGACGATTCCCCGGTTAGGTGATGCCGTGATGACAATCGACACCACGACCTCGACACTGGACATCGTACGCCAACTGTTCGAGCTCTCTCAGAAACAGGAATTGACCTACGACATCAAGGGCGTGTTGTATAGCACAGACGGGCGATTGCCGTTCACCAATGCAGGCACGCTCGTCGAGCCGGGCACCTTCTCCAGCTCACCGACCGGCTCTCACATAACTCCGCAATAAGGTTCAGGCCAAGTAAGGAAGTACCCTAGGGGCTGGGACCAGATCTCCTTTCGTGCGTAGGATACGCAGCCTGATCCATCCTGTCATTGACACTGGCACACACAGAACAAAACGTGCCCCAAGCCTCCTCTCTTCGGAGACAAACTCGGCCCGCTTCTAGGCGTGCTCGTCAGAATTTAGTCACATGTTACCGAGAAATGTGATACCCGTACTATGGAGAACGGACGAGGAGGAGACTCTCCATGTCTACTGAGACGAACCTGACTCCGAAGGAGAAGCAAGACCGCTATCGCAGACGCTTGCGCCGCAAGGGGTTGCGGCCAGTGCAAATTTGGGTACCTGATACTCGCACCGAGGGTTTCGCGAGCGAATGTCGACGACAGGCGCGGCTCGCTGCACGCTCGGCCCAGGGAAAGCCCACTCTTGACTTCATTTCGGAGACCACCGACAGGGACAGCGCGTAAAACGTGGCGATGTCGCGACCGTCGCGACCAAATGTCGCTATAGCGGTAAACCACGCCCTGCCCTCGTTCTACAATCCGATCTCTTCTCCGCCCTCGGCAGCGTCACGATTTGCCTTTTGACCACCAACATGCTTGACACTCCCCTATTCCGACTGACCGTTGAGCCCTCCTCCTCCAATGGCCTTCAGCATATTTCACAGATCATGATCGACAAGATCGTCATCGTCCCGCGAGATACCATCGGCTCCCGCATTGGAGCGTTGGACCACGAACTCATGGTGCGGGTGGATCGCTCACTGGCCGTCTTTCTTGGTATCGTCTGATAGCGAGACGACCGGGGTTTAACTTCGCAAGTCTGGCTTTGTATACAGGCGCCAGGTGTGGTTGAGGGGTTGCCGAAGGATGGAGTTTGGGTACGAGTGACGGGGCTAGTGCTGGCGGAAAAGTGCGGCTCCGTGTGATGCCAGAGTCCAGGCAAGCACGATCCAGATCCTCGGATCATACTGATTCAGGGGTACCTGCAGAACGAGCTGATCCAAAGAACCGAGATCCGGAACCTTCAAGTTATTGCTCACCGGCATGCACAGATCAAGACTCGACCCAAGTACCTATTTTTCCGCTCTGGAAAATGCCCATCAATTGATCTCGGACAAATGCTTGAGGGCGGCCTCGAGGTGTTCGACTCCCACGTCAGAGTGACCAGCTTTACCGTGTGCGATGGCTTCTTTAAGGTGATGAATCCCTTCTCTCACCTCCACGCCCTTGCCACCCATCTCCGCAAAATCCAGCGCCGTCTCCGCATGCTTCACAAGCTCGTCAACATGCCCCTCTTTACCATGGGCCACTGCTTGCTTCGCGTGATCGATGGCTTGGCTCACGTTACCCGCTGCGGTCGGATAGGCATGCACCATGTGTACACTCACGAACGCTCCAAGCACAACCACGATGAGGATGGCACGGTAGTATCTACTGATCATATATTTCCCCCGACATGGTTAGAATGCACGGCCCAAAAAGACTGTAGAAAAATCAAACTCTACACAGCGTTTCCGTAACCTGTCAAGAATGCTGACTCTGTCGTACGGTCTTCCGATCCAGATCCAATCGCCGTGCAATCTCGGACAGCGAAGCCCGCTCCTACTGACGCAACCGTCGAATCTCCGTCCATCGCTCCTGATCCACCATGCAGACCTCCCCCGTGTGATGACTCTGAGGTGGCATGATGGTCGTCTCTCTCGTCTCGTCAAGCGCCATTCTCCTTCTCCTCTCATGAGAGGGTGGGGAGAATTCAATGACCACAGCTGGGATTATGGCATGACCGCTGACACTACATTCCTTATGATTCATCTATCATCCCCACAAGAAAGGTGTCAGACCATCCTTCACTGCGCGCATTGAGTGACCACCGTTTCATCTTGGGGGTTCCGCGAGCAAGAAAGATGGTCTGGCGGCTCTCCGGTCCCTCTGCTCCAGGAGCAAAGGATCCGCACCAGTGTCATTCAAGCCATTTTATCGTGGGGGGTCTGCGAACTAGAAGAATAGTCTGATGGGAGGGGGAATCAGGTTTACCCTATTGGCGCTGATCGACCCACTTCTTGGCTTTCCCAAGCGCGATCACATTCGCCTTACTTTCCGTATTGCTGACCTCATGCGACTCACCCTGGATGGTCTTCATTGGCGCTCGGCCGCCTATTGAAAGCCACGCGAGCGCCTTAGGCATCCATCGGTCATCTCCGAGATGTTGGGAGCATGCCTTAATCTGATGATTTTTATACGTCACCCACTCAGCCAATTCCCGCCCTCCCTTTCATCTCTTTCTATAGTGATTTTGAGGATAGCAGATACGAACCAATTATATTCTACACCTCCGACGACCACTACCGCCTAGCGACTCCCCTTTACCCTCTTGAGCCCACGCGTTGCGTGAGCACAGAAGCCCATCAGCCTTCATTCCTTCTTCTTCCAAGCTCTCCTCGCCTACCTCTGTTGGGGACAGCCCAGTTGATCCTCTAGCGCGCGCGTCGAGCGAGCACCGCCCATGATGGTCCATCTAAGCATGCTTCTCCCCTTACCCTTAGGGGTAGCCTGGATTGGTCCTCTATTGCGCACGTGGAAGGAGCACCGCCCGCAATCTGACAATACGATAAACTCTGGCGTGCGCCTTCCGTGAGAACGGAGGACTAACCAGGCTACCCCTCTTCCCATGCGGGGCTATCCCCGCATCCCATGATGGACTGAGTCTCCCCGCATCAACGGCATCTCTCCCTCATTTTCTGAACCCCTCAATTTTCCTCATATCTTTCTCAATTCCTTCGCACTTTCCCACCGGCACTCCAGTTGCTCAAGCATAGGCCCGTCGGCGGGCGGCGCAGCAGGCCAGAAAGGAGGTGGATCGCAACAAGCCCAAGCAAGTGCTGAGTGCTGAGAACTGAGTGTCAAATCGTGAGTTCACTGTGTGCATTTCATCATAAGGAGGATTGCCATCATGTCGCACGGGTCAACGCAGGTTTCGTCGGAGAACATCGCCCCCAAGATTCTGGGGCCGGAGAGGGATACGAAAGAGGTCATGATCCTGGGCACAGTCGTCCTCTTCCTCGGAGGATTACTTGCCGCCTGGTATTACACCCAGGCCGGCGATCAGACAAAAACCAACCTTGCTACGATCGTCAACCAGGCCGAGGCTTCGACCACCCCCTTCTCCCAGGTGGCGATGCCGATCGTATCGATCCCGGACATCATCCATGCCGATGTCTACTTCGAAGTCGGTCGGAAGGGGCTGACCGACGAGGGGAAAACCAAGCTCGCCGCACAAGCCGACATATTGAAGCAACATGAGGACTATGGCGTGCTGATCCAGGGCTATACCGATCAGCAGGGGTCGGCGAGCTACAATATGCAGCTTGGCATGAAGCGAGCTGTAACGGTGAAGGCGGTACTGGTCAATGCCGGCATTGCCGAACATCGGATCAAGACCGTGAGCTTAGGCGAAGAAGGTGTCCTCTGTGTCGACACCAGCGATGTCTGCCGGCACATGAATCGACGGGCGCATCTCGAAGTCCGCAAGATCGGCCAAGAACATATGGTATTGCCATCCGCCCCGACCACTCCGTCCGATTCACCCGAGACCACTATCGACTCGTCATCCACCATGGGTGAAGATGGCACGACAGGAGAGAGCCTTCCTCCCTCATGGTCCGAGCCAGCCCTCATTCCTAAGCCTGACGGAGGTCGTCCCCAAGCCTCTGCTGCTGTACTCAACCTCTTTAGCCTAACCAGACAGGACATCATGCTCAACGAATCGCTCCTGGCACGACACTGCCGTGCTCTCCAGCCCGTCGCGCGCTTAACCGTCCCTTCCAAGAACATCGATCTGCTCGTGTTGAACGGCGCGTACGATCGCACGCTTGCCTTCGGCCCTGGCCATGTCGAATCGAGCGTGTTACCCGGTTCGGTCGGCACGACGATCTTCACCGGCCATCGCGATACACACTTTTTCTTCTTGGAGGAATTGACTCGTGAGGATGAACTCGTGATCCAAACGGCACGGTGGAACGAACTAGGCTACATGGTTTCAGAGCGCCGCATCGTAGATTCGTGATCCGGAACCATTACACTCGATCCCTCACAGCCTAGGCTCGTCCTCGTCATCTGCTACCCGTTTGATGCGATGACGCCTGGTGGGCCATTTGAGGTACGTGGTGGTTGCAGAAGAGAGCTGGCGGCGCTCAGGCCAGTCGAGCATTTCGAACGTTCGTGTCCGAGTCGGTTCGCTCTCTGCCTGTCGAAGAGCGCGTGCCTCCAAACAGGTCCTTCATGCGTCAACATGCTCACGGCACACGTCGTTCAAAACGCCCCTACAAACACCTATCTCAACATTGGTTTTCGAAAGGATTTATTCTTTGTATGCCAGACACGAGGTGTTCCATCAGAAACGAGGGGTCGACTCCTTGACCGATGGAAGTAGGGACTCTCACAAACCGTTTCGCCCTCAGAAAAGGAGACGATTGTGCCTGAGACCAGTCATTCGGCTCTGGCTGTGAGAAATTGGTCTCTGGATCTTTTCCCCCATTCACTGGAGCCATCTTTTCCTCTTCGTCTCCTTGACAGAGATGAAACGTCGCTCCTGTTGCTGAGAGCCGTCATCCCCAGAAAGCTGTCGAACCTGTGCATAACCATTGGATTAGTGGCAGGCGCACCGACATTGGCGTGGGTCGCCTAGATCATGTCAAGCTATATTCCTAGGAATATGCAAGAAAGCAAGTAACTTAGGCTAGTACCACTATTAGTTGTGGCTCAATCAAGATGAGGCGGATGCCTATAAAACAGGCACTTCGCTAAATACGCAGGCGATATGCACCATCTTTCGCAAGATACTGAGACTTGCTCACATGGTTATCCACAGAAGATGTGGAATAAGAATTCTACTTGTGGCGAGCAGGCCTCGTGGATTTCCACTTCCACGGTGAGATGGGATTGGGTTCTGACCACAGGCCTGTCCCTGCGGCTCTGGCCAGTTCTTCCATGTCTTTCAGGGCTTGATCGCCAGCCCCTCCCGGTTGCACCCAGGCCAATCCCTCTTTGATCAACTCATGGGCAATCTGTCGCCCGTCCGGCAACAAAATATCGGCGGTAATCCGACCCTGTCGATCCCGTTTCATATCCCGTACGACAACCTCGCGATTGGCGACATAAGCAGCTGTGGCATGTTTCGCCTGTTTTCCATAGGGTTGTTTCAGCTCGGGACAATCCACCCCGCGAAGATACACCATGTCCTTTCGGCTTTGATGATAGATGGTGAGGCGATCTCCTTCGTGGACGATCAAGACCCGCGCGACGAACTCGGCCAGGGCAAGCGCAGGAGAGACGAGGACCAACGCCAGCACCAGGACTGTTACGATACGACGGCTCATCATGATTTTGTATGCTACTGCCGGTAACCCATTCAGCCAATCATTTCTGAGTTTGCGACAGAGATGCTTTCCGTTTGGAGTACAGATGCACGATGGTCTTGCGGGGAATGCGTCAAACCCTCACGCCCCTGCTGGTGGATAACGGTCCTGACCTCCCCGAGTACTCAGGGTAGCTATTCCTGTATACACCTGTTAGGATGTCGATGTTTCACTGCGGAGGGCCTCGCATGAAACACGAATTTCAACGGCCTGTCACCGATGTTGTTCCTGCCGAGAATCTGATTGGAAGCCTGACCTGAGTCGTTCATCAACTACGTCTTCGGCCCTCTCCTTCCCCTCTAGAAGTCCTTCTCGTGTCTCGGACAATGTCATTTTGGAAGGAGGAACCCCCATGGGTTCAAAATTGTATGTCGGTGGATTGCCCTATTCGGCAACAGAATCTCAACTCACCAGCCTGTTTGCTGAGCACGGCACGGTCGAATCGGCCCGCGTGATTGCGGACAAATTCACGGGGCAGTCACGTGGGTTCGGCTTTGTTGAAATGGCGACCGCCGAAGAAGCCAAGGCAGCCATCACTGCCCTGAACGGGTCACAGATGGACGGACGGTCATTGACCGTGAATGAAGCGAAGCCAATGGAGCCACGTTCCGGCGGCGGTGCGGGTGGAGGCGGCTCACGATTCGGTGGTGGAGGGCGCGACCGAAACCGCTATTAATCGCACTACACATTCTGTCTGAATATGAAAGGGGCGCTTCACTCGAAGCGCCCCTTTAATCCATTCGGAATGCAGTTTTCGTCGAATCTGACTCCTACACTTATCCCCACGTACGGTGAACTTCGCTCACCTGTTCACCACCCTCGGTCTTGGCAATTACCCAGTTCACGTCGTCAGGGATGGATACGACTTTGAGCTTGGCCGCATGTCCATCGGCTGCTTCCAGAAGTTCTTCCACCACACGAACCAGGTTCTCATCATCCCGCGGGATGAGCTTTCCATACTGATTCAAGCTTGGTTCACGCGGCCCTGCTGCCTGCGGCCAATAGGCACCGCGATCCGTCTCCGCCAGCGCCTGAGGTTGGCCTAGTTCCCGCAGCCGAATCAGCGCCTTATGGCTGATGCAGAATTCGTCGTAACTCCTATTAATCACGATTCGCTTCATGTTCGCTCCCTCAGTAAATACGGCCGTTGTCCTGCCGTCGAATAACTGCTTGCCTACACCCCCGGGGCTGCATCTTTATATCCAATATAGTTCCCCGTCCAATGGGAGTAGCGACGGTTCGCCCATGTCGCCACCTCATCTTTCTGGAGTTCCCCATACCGCTTCTGGATGACTGTCTCAAACCTGTCAAGATCTCCTTTAATTTCAATGAGATCCGCATCAGTGATGTTCACCCACTTGGCCTTGAGCGGCGTTTTAAGTTGCTCCCAGAATTGCCCGAATTGCTCCTTATTCATATGGACTCCTTGGTGAGAAGATGAGGTCTCCACTCCTCTCGACGGCAAGACCCTCTGGCGTGCTCGGCAGAGAGACAATCGTGGAAACTCAGGCGTAGAAGCGGCGACGACCGGGGAATCAGACGCGCAAGAACGGTATAGGAAGGATTTGCGCGAGGGATATGATAGTCAGCGATGGCTCAGTACGTCATGTGATGAGCCTACAGATCTACCCTGGTTGTGTCAATGGAGCGATGTATGGCCCATATTCATGCGATCAGTGAAAAGCCGCATTGGGAGGCCACGTCCATGATCGAAACATGAAACCCACTCGACAAGAAACAGACTAAGGTGGTCTTCTCTCGAATTCATCCTTCATCAATCATCTTGTTGGGATGACCTGACTATCAGATCGTCGGTGTCGGTAGGTCCTTCTCGCCGCAACACTCTCGTATTGCCATAGCGGTCGTGGTATGTGCAGAGTGCCATAGTAGGAGCTGGAATACGGCACCCGAGACGATCGGAAAATTCTGGACACCGAACGCGATGGCACCGGAATGATGAGTAATATTCGCACGTTCCTTAAACTGGAATCCGCCAGTGGCATTCTGCTGATGCTGGCCGCAGGACTCGCCATGATTTGCGCCAATACCGGTCTGAATCATCTGTATGACAGCCTCCTGCAGATTCCAGTCGGGGTTCAGCTTGGGAACTTGCAGATTCACAAACCTCTTCTGCTCTGGATCAACGATGGCCTGATGGTGCTATTTTTCTTTCTGGTCGGGATGGAGCTGAAACGGGAGATCATAGAAGGGGAACTGTCCGATACAGCCAACGTTGGGCTTCCAGCCATGGGCGCTCTGGGTGGGATGGTGGTTCCTGGATTTATCTACTGGTGGGTCAACTCTGAGAATCCGGCCGGTATGGCCGGCTGGGCGATTCCCATCGCCACTGATACGGCCTTCTCCTTGGGAATTCTCTCCCTGCTGGGTCAACGGGTCCCGCTTTCGCTGAAAGTATTTTTGGTGTCGCTCGCGATTTTTGATGATGTCGGCGCCATCATCATCATTGCGCTCTTTTTCACCGCGAATCTCTCTCCGGCCATGATGTGGACCGCTGGCGGCTGTCTCGTGGTCCTGCTGCTTCTGAACCGTAGTGGCGTGACGGCCATTCCCCTCTATGCCTTAGTGGGCCTCGTGATGTGGGTCGCCGTGCTGAAGTCCGGTGTGCATGCGACCCTTGCTGGCGTCCTTCTCGCGATGTTTATTCCACTCACTGACCCCAAGAATCGAGCTCACTCACCGCTCCGCATCCTGGAGCATGAACTTCACACGGCGGTGGCCTTTGTCACCTTGCCACTCTTTGCCTTCTTTAATGCCGGAATCTCCCTGAATGAGGTGTCCATGGAAAGTCTCACCCACCCGGTCTCCCTCGGCATTACACTGGGGTTGTTTCTGGGCAAGCAATTGGGAGTCTTTCTGTTTTGCATAGTGGGGACTCTGCTGGGGATTGCCCGCCTGCCGATGGGGATCACAGCGATACAGCTTTACGGGGTCGCCATATTGTGCGGAATCGGCTTCACCATGAGTCTATTTATCGGTGCGCTCGCCTTTGAGGAACTGCAGCGACCTGCATTATTTGATGAGCGCATTGGTGTTCTGCTTGGATCACTCCTCTCCGCAATAGCCGGTTATGTGGTGCTCTGGTTGACACTCAAGAAAGTCCCGCCAACTAATGGTTGAAGCAACGAGAGTCGTGACCTCACGCAGCTGAGTAAGGATCTGTTCGATAGTGTGACGAGGGCCTTGGTATGCAGCCCTCCTTTTGGTCCGATCCTCACGGAGGATCTCGGTCCGCTTAAGCAAGCTAGGTGAGGCTTTCTATGATATTCGCGCTGCGGACTCCTCACGGGAGGAGTCCGCACTCCTGCTGCCAGCGCCGGGCTGAGGCAACATTCCAGTCTCTAGGGCCGGCGCATGAGGGAGCCCCGTCACATCAAGAATCTCCTGTTCGTTGAGGGTCTCGCGCGCGAGCAAGGCTTCGGCAAGTAAATCAAGTTGCTTGCGATACCTGCTGAGAAGCCGCCGAGCCTCGTCGTAGCTCTCGCCAATAATCTTAAGCACCTCAGCGTCGATGACTTGAGCCGTCTCCTCGCTGAACGGCCTCGCATCTCCATACCCGGTTAGGCCGCTCAGGTAGGGGTTCTCTCTTGGCGCGAGCTGCACGAGGCCAAGCCGATCACTCATGCCCCAACGGGTGACCATTCGGCGGGCGAGACCGGTGGCTTGCTCGATGTCGTTTTCGGCCCCAGTGGTCCTGGTCCCGTAGACAAGCTCCTCGGCTGCCCGCCCTCCCAGCATGCCAACAATTTTCGCGCGTAAATAGGCTTCCGGATAGTTGTAGCGGTCGCTGTCTGGGCGCTGATAGGTGACGCCGAGCGCCTGCCCACGTGGCACGATCGTAACCCGGTTCACTGGATCGGCCCCAGAGACCACGAGACCGAGAATGGCATGTCCACCCTCATGGTAGGCGATGCGTTCCCGGTCGGACCGGCTCATGAGTATTGGGCGTTCGGGGCCGAGCACGATCTTCTCTAGCGCATCGAGGAAGTCCTTGTGCCGGACCTCCTGTTGCTCGCGGCGAGCTCCCAGTAATGCAGCCTCATTGACCAGATTCTTCAGGTCGGCCCCCGAAAGCCCCGGCGTCATGGCGGCCAGGTTTCCCAGTATTGCGTCGCTCGCCAGCGGTACATTGCGGGTGTGGACTTTCAGGATCGCCTCTCGGCCTGTCCTGTCTGGGAGATTGACAACGACGCGCCGGTCGAAGCGTCCGGGGCGCAGGAGCGCTTTGTCTAATACGTCAGGCTGGTTGGTTGCCGCCAATACGATGATACCTTGCCGACTCGAGAACCCGTCCATTTCGGTCAAGATTTGATTCAAAGTTTGCTCCTGCTCACTGGATCCGCCAATCGCCACCTGCCCGCGTGCGCGCCCGATGGCATCCAGTTCGTCGATGAACACAATCGCAGGGGCATTCTCGCGCGCCTCCTTGAAGAGATCTCGTACCCTCGCTGCGCCCACTCCTACGATCATCTCCACAAACTCCGCGGCGCTCATCGAGAAGAAGGGCACCCCCGCCTCTCCTGCCACAGCTTTTGCGAGAAGCGTCTTCCCTGTCCCCGGCGCGCCCACCAGCAGCACGCCTTTAGGAGCCGTCCCTCCGAGGCGGGTGTACTTCTTGGTATCCTTGAGAAAGTCCACGATCTCGACCAACTCGTTTTCAGCTTCGTCGATGCCGGCAACATCCTCGAAGGTCACCTTCGCAGTTTGCTCCTGGTCATAGCGGCGAGCTCGGCTCTTGCCCATGCCCATCAATCCTCCGCCCATCATGCCACCGCCTTGCTGCGCAGCCCGACGGAAGAGCCAGATATAAAAGCCGATGAAGAGCAGACCCGGGCCGAAGCTAAGAAAGATCGTCGCCCATGGGTTGCCGCCTTCTTGAATCGGTTTCGCACTGATCTCAACCCCATTTGTGATTAAGAATTGTTCCAAGCTGGGATCGACGAAGGAGGGGAGTGTCGTGGTGAACACACTGATGGGTTTAGGCACGCTGCCGGACACCGCACCACGCTCGTCTGTGGTTTTGGCCTCGCCACTGGACGCCGTACCCTTTTCGCCCGACGGCGGATAGGTGATAGCTGTCGTGAAGCGGCCCGTGATGGTGTCCCCCTGACTGTAGATCGCCGCAACATTGTGCTTCCCTACCTCCAGCTTAAAGAAAGTGTAGGGGACGGTGACTGGCGTTTCCGGGCTCGGGATCAGAAACTTTCCGAGGAAGAAGTTGGCGAGTAGGATGAGCACGAACCAGAGCCATGTCTTACCCGGCGGCACCTTCGCCTGCTCAGTCCGCTTTCGGGCACTATCGGGTGGCTGGCGTCTGTCTAGTGTGGAATCGCTATCGTTACCTGGCGTCTGCTGTTCCGTCACGCGCATGGTCAGCTCCTCAGACGCACTGGTGAATACCCGGTGGAGATGGGCGCAGTCCTAATTAACACTAGCATTTCCTCGCCTCGCAGAACAAGTTCACTGTGATGGCCCCGATTAAACTGCGGACAGGAAGTAGTGGCGCAATGGTGGTGGATCAGTTTGAGTTCAGTTATGCAACCGCATGTACATTTCATACTGATTGTATGCCACCTAGGCTGAATTGAGCGCTGTTCACTATTGACCAGTCTTTGTTTGATGCAAATGCGACCATACCAGTTCAGATTGACCCCACTACCGGTTCATACGCCCTTGACCGGTCTACCATCGGAGCGTAGAGTAAATAGTGTGATTCCAACCGCCTTCGTCTCGGAGGTGGTGACCATGACCTTCCGTCGACCTGAGATGCAATTGAATGAAGAGGGTACACGTGCCCTCTTCTCCAGTTCGTCCCTGACTAATCATCTCGTAAGACTCTTCTCACATACTGTCCTCGGGCTTGTGAGCCCGTGGACCCTATTCCAACGTGACATGTCGCACACCTGCGATTGTCCGATATGGCAAGGAGGTCGTTATGTCCTACCGTTACAACACCATTGATATCATCGTGGGTGTCGGACTCTGTGCCATTCTGTGTGGAGCACTGCTAGTATTCGCCGCGGCCAATGGCACCTATCAAGTCGTCCGGCCGCAGGCTCTCGTGTCGGAACAACCGGCAAACAGTGAGATCGGGATGAGAACGCTCCAGCCGACCTTTGGTCAAGCTCTCCTCGATCAAGCGGTCTTCGAGCGCCGAGCCAATCAGGCCATGGCTCAATCTGTATCCGAGTGGAATCGTGCGACGCTCGCGTTCCACGAGTTTGTGTCTGGGTCGAGAAGTGCTTTGGGATCCGTGATACACCACGCTCAGACCGTGCCAGCCAATCACCTGGCGCGCGTCGAGGGTATCAAGGGACGTTCTATCGTCAACTTCACGAAACGCGGCTCTCGGAATGGCCTTTTGTCGGGTGATCAGTATGGCACAATCTACAACATGAAGATGATCGGCGCGGTCGAAACCCAAGGACTACGTTTGCATGACGAATTCACCTCGACCTGGCAAGCCATGCTTGGACACCACATTGTCGAGGCTGCCCAGCAGGATTGGCTGCAGGCGCGAACAATCCAAGAGCGACTCGGGGCGGCTCTCGTTCAAGTAGTTCAGGTACAAACGAGATCCGAACAAGGACGCGCGGTCCAACAAGAGCAGCTGGCAAGCTTGATATTTGCCTCAGTACGCCATACGACTTCGGCAGCGGTCGCCGTACAGACGACTATCCCCGCGACCTCTCAAGAGATCGCCGTCGCCTCTACGGAACCAGCATCATGGCCGGAGATCCCGATGAGCTACTTGATTGCTGCCGGTCTCATGCTGGCCACCGTCTTTTTGGGAGGTCTTTCCATGGCGGCGCAACACAGGGAGACAAGGGCTCTTGACCAGATACGACGCGATGCGGACCGCTGGGCGTTTCGTATGGCCGCATAGCCCAGAAACAAAAAGACTGTGCCGGTACCCAGCCGCGCCATCAGCCGAAGAGGCATGGCTTCGAGCACCGGCAAGGGGCACTCAGATGAAAGAGGGAAGCGTTACCTCCAACCGCCGCCAGAGACATCCACCCAATCGAATCACTCGTAGCACAAGCCGCGGGGCCATCCGAGTCCTGATTGTGGAGGCGCAACGACTATTCAGACAAGGTCTTCGGTTGCTCTTGGAACAGGAACGAGACGTCTCCGCTGTCACTGAGGCGACAGATGGGCGAGAGGCCTACCGACTGGTGATCGAACACCAGCCCACTATCGTTCTACTCGACATCGATATGCCGATTCTCGACGTGGGATCAATCACCAGGCTCATCCATCAACACAGACCCGATACACGAGTATTACTCTTGGCCCGATATGATGAAGACATCCGGATTGTGACCGCGCTGCGGGCCGGTGCATTCGGCTACATCTTGAAGGACACCGACCAGACCGACTTCCTCCGCATCATTAGGGCCACCGCTCAAGGAGAACGTATCCTGTCACCGCTCATATCAGCCGGTTTCGTTCACAACCTTCCTGGCACAGTCAGACCACCCCACGAGAACCACACTACCCTGCTCCTCAGCCTGACTGAGCGAGAACGAGAGATATTAGTTTGCGCAGCAGCTGGCCGAAGCAACAAAGAAATCGCCGAACAGCTGTGTGTGTCGATCGATACCGTCAAAACACACCTGCATCATATTTATCAGAAACTTTCCGTCGACGGACGTGTCGAGGCCATTCTCACCTACCTCCAGACTCAGTAACTCGTATTTTTCTCCAGCCTTTGCTCTCACCCAATCGATGTAGAGCGCAATTCCACCTTCGAGGAGATAGCAGGGAAACTGTTCGTATTCTAGGATGTGGACGAATACAGAGGACGGTCCAACCCCCTGAGTCGAATAGCGTCTTATTTCAATCAAGGAGGTGAACAGCTATGTGTAAATTTCAGACGTCTGGCGGAGCCGTTGTTCTACGACGGCTCCGGCGGTCGATCCTTCCTTCCTCATCATGCATAGACCTCCAAGACCTCCTTTCGCTCAGACTTTCCCTTTCTGCTTCACACCAGCGTTATGTGGCTCTCGATGCACAGGCAATGCGTACCGATTCGCTATCATGGGCCTCAATATGGTATACTTGATTAATACGCATCCCATCCTTCGCGCCTTTCTTCTCACGCTGCGTTCGCGCGAACGATACCGTGACCAGTACCATCCAGCAGCTGGTAAGTGGTACCTCTTTCAGCTCTATGCGTATGACCAGCCACACGGTTGCGGTACTTCCTAACCGGCGCAGGTCCATACACCCGCATCTCAGCACTCCCTGTCCTTGCTGTGAAACGGAAGGAGTCCCGATGAGCCGTCTGAATCTACAACCCCTGATGACGTTTTCTGATGGATCGTATTTGGCAATCAGCACGGAATGTTCAAAGGAAGGTCACTTCTCCTGCTCAGTCTATACGGTCCTAGAGGAGGGGGATCGCACAGCCTTCCACAACATTGCCAGCCACTTTCTCTCGGCACCGACCTGTTTGACGGCCCAAGAACAGGCCTATAGTTACACCCTCCGGCTCTACCCTAGCGCAGCCGAGTCCATGAAGAAACCGCCGTACTTGATCTGGCATGGACCGCAATCGTCAGAGCGATCGTGACCTATCGTCTTATAACCACGAGAGAATGCGCTCAAGCGAGCCACCTTGTAGGCGCCCGAGTTAGATGTACGTGGACGAAAACGCACCACGACCAAGACCGTCCACGAGAGCCTGTCCAGCGTCACCAACGGCTTGGGGTGCCCAATGATCCCGCGCCAATGTGGACCTTGATGGCAACCGCATTAATTTAATCCTCGGTCAGCAGAGCAAACCAGCATCCAACAAGGTTTAACAATGAGCACTAGTCGGGGCGACAGGATTCGCAATCTAGATCGGCATATGGTAGAGTAAAGCTATAGGAGTCCTGATCCTCGCGCTCCTCCCTCCCTGTTTCGTTCATGCGCGATTGTGTTGGTCAGTCTGTGACGAGCTTGTTGGACGACGACCTTTGTGTTCAAGTTATCAGTGGACGCGACGGAGGCTCCAACATCGACGTCGTGATGGTACTCTATCGTCATATGAAGCACTGGGAATCGGTGAAGGCTGGTCAGGCCCTACTCGAGCAACCTTGTGCCCTCGCATCTAGGAGAACATACAGATGAATACCCACAAGCAAAGTGAGCGTCCATGAGTAACGGCAAAACAAACCAACCGCCATCGGTTGAGCGTTGGGTTCGCATCCCTGACGGCACGAAAGTGCGTCATCGTTCGGAGGCCTATGAAGGGGTTATTGACGGCCTGACAGAGATCGTATCCGGATCGGAACGAAATCCGGACGGGAAAACACAGTATCGCGTGAATGTGGGCGACAGTACGCGACTGCTCGTCTCGGAAGATCACCTCAATATTCTGGTCGACAGCAAGAACATGGTTCTTCTGGCCCGTGAATCCGAACTCTATCGGCAGTCGGTGACCAACCGGCTCCGAGCAGTTTTTCAGGAGGATCGGTTCGTGACCCCTGCGGGCAAAGTGCCTGCGTCTAAAGTGCCTGCGTCTATCGAGAAGTCGCAGTGAGTGAAAGACGAACATCCTACTGCCCATTTCATAGGTTTCAATCTTAGACGATGGAGAAGCAATGAATACATCATGGGGGACCAAAGCCCCACACCGGCGGAAGCGAGCTATTCTTCGAACCAAGGTCCGTTGGGAGATGCTGGGACTTCAAGATCCTACCCAGTCCTCATTGGCACCGTCGATCGAGGACATTCGTCGCCAGATCACTTCAGCCGCAAGTCAGGGATTGAGCGCTGATACACTCTCTCGCTCTCGCGAGAAAGAGGGACGCCAAAAACCTGGGGCCAAGGCGTCGGCGGCTACCCGCAAGCGTGGTACCACCTCGCAATAGCTTGACCTAGGCGTGTCACGCCTGAAAGGAGGACATCATCGGAGGAACAGGCAAAACCACACCCGCTAAGCGGGACCGTGAGAAAGCACGTCTGCAGAAGCAACGGGACAAGGAAGAGCGCCGTGTGCAACGGAAGGCCGCCAAACTCAACCGTCCGGAGCAAGAGGGTGAAGACCCTGACCTCGCGGGCTTACAATGGGGGCCTCAAGATCCGCTCTATTAAATGGACAGTCTGCACGTACATGATTTCCTTGGGATGCCTGCCGACGGTAGTTCACTGAATCGAAACCGTATGTTCTGGACTGCACCTGACTCAGCACGGACTGGTTGCTCCATAAGGAGTCAGCATGTTGATGAGATAACTATCCCACTAAATGATAAGGAGAACTTATGGACATCAATACCATCACCTTTTTTGCCGTAATTATTGCGCTCGGGATCGGCGGTGTGATCGTATATCTGAAGGGCAAGTAGCTTCACTCGTGCGATCCGTTCATTGCTGACAATCTATTCTCTGATCAGTGGCATCAGACGAGCGATGATCTCACAATGATCGGCTCGCACTCCCCGAAGAAAGCTCCATAACCCTAGCGGGGGGTGTGGTTCCTTAGGTTTGTTCGGCATTACACGCCAAAGCAGGTTCTTCTTCGCCAAGCAAGAATGTGGAGCCCCCTCGCCTCACATTCATCCCTAGCCTCACCATTTCAGCTTGCCGCAGGGCCGAATACCCTACGGACGGCACCGGTAAGTCATTTCAGTTAGAAATGAGAATCATGGGAGACGTTTATCCACCGACGTCAATGATAATGCGACGAAGAAGAATCTGCGGGAGAGTACGAAATACGGTGTGGAGCCGGCGACCCGGATTGAACGGGCGACCTGCGGTTTACGAAACCGCTGCTCTACCAACTGAGCTACGCCGGCACCTGGGTGAGACTGAAGGGGGGACTGAATCTTAGTCCGGCATGATAACGGCCACCGGCGAGCCTGTCAATAAAGCAGATTGGGCTCACCCAAATCATTATGGCCCAATCTGCATCGGATTGGGGCCTGGGACTGATGAATCAGCAGGCAGGTGTGGAGGCTTCTGTATCGGACTAGGTTTTGGGTTATGACCTCTCGCCACCGGATGGATTCGCACCATGCCTCCCCGCCCAGTCGCGGGTAGACAGAGCGCATCTTGTTTGTTCCCGAATTGTTCACGAGCCACCAGAGCCGCCTGTCCACGAGCATAGGTACAGAGTTCACCGGCGATGACCGTTCCATCTCGATCCACATCAGCGAGACCTTGCAAACCCCTTAGCAGATGATAGGTAAACAACCCGTGCTTGCCTTCGTCATACGGATCGGCTTCTTGCAAGCTTCGATTACCTACCATCCACATCTCCACATCTTTCCGGGCCTCGCTGACAGGGGATTCCCAGGCAGGCGAAGGGATGTCGGCAAGACCGGCGCCCGGAGACGGGTCCATCGAGACATCAAACATCAGAATCGCCCGCCGGATTGGCAATCGAGAGAGCGCTTCCTGAAGACGGGCAAGTGGGTACAGCTGCTGCTTCGCCTCGGAGAGTGTCCCATCATATGGCACAAGCGAGATCGCACCGGTCCCGCCATCTACGAGTGCTCGCCCGGCAAAGAATATATACACAACGGTCTCTCGGTCCGCCCGCTTTCGAAGCCATCGCTCAAACGTGTCTTCCAGGTCCCGTTCGAGGGCCTGTCGGTCGAGCAATATGCGGATGCGCTCGCCTGGGACACCTCCGATGATACGCAGATATTCAGCCATGACTTCCGCATCGTGGCGCGCATACTTGACCGCCGGCATCTGTTCGTCTCGAAACGTCCCGATGCCGATCGAAATGATGATGGCCTTCGGCTGATGAAACGCCGCCAGAGAATTCGGCAGGTTGTCGACATTCGGAACCAGAGCCGGGTTGATCCCTCGAGGTTTGACCCCAAAACTAAAGACCTTGGGTGGCGGAACGGATGTCACCGGACTAGTCGTCCGCAAGTTCAGCGTTAATTCTCCCTGGAGGGCCTCTTGAGAGACAGTCACCCGCTGTGTCATCGAGGTCCGTTTAATCTCTCCCGATTGGAGCGTGCCGAGGTGGACTTCAGAGGGAAACAAGGCCGCTAAGTCGGTTTTTCCTTCAACTATCACGATCACATCTTTTGCCTCCCCCAGGCCCTCGTTTTTGACTTCAATTTGGATCGTGAGGGATTCGTCAGGCTGAAGGAATTGGTCTCCGTTTTCATCTCGGATAATGGCACGAAAACTCAGTTGCGCTGGCCTACCTGTCGTGCTCAAAGCCACCTGCGGTGGTCTTTCCGTTGCCTCCATCACCGTGGGGAGCGACGTGATAAGGCCCGCTGCCGACGGCTCCACGGAGGAGCGTGGACTTGATGCTACTGGAACCCATGTATCTCTTTGAGCAGCGTACTCCCGGATCTGCGCCGATTGCCCGATCTGTTGAGCCAATCCGTTGGTCGCGGAGTCAATGGCATCTTGAACTATCGCCTCCAGCCCCTCCACCTGACACGGCTGTTCTCCGACCATTACCATACCAAGGCCGGTACCTTCGAACTTCTTATTGAAGAGCAACGTTCCCTCGCGCGCCAAAAACACCATTTCAATTCCCACCGTGACCTTTGCGGGATAGGTTCCAGGCGTTTGCTTTGGAACGGCGAGCTCGATCCGCCTCACTCCCACTCCAACTTCAACCACTCCGTCTGAGGCGATGGGTTCATCCGAGTGGCTCTGGGCCGCGACGCCGGTAAAGACTCCCGTCAACTTCCTCGGAACGGAGATGACAAGCGCATTCGTCAGGGACAAGGATCTCACCTCGCCACAACCATCATGGTATGGCACCTCAGCCGTGGTCACACTGGGGGAGAACCAGATCACCGGCGTCAGCGGAATCGGTTGAGTACTGACCGGTTCCTTCCCTCGCTTGAGCAGCGAACAGCCGACACCTGATAGGACGAGTATCAGCACCACGCAGGAGATAATAATGTAGCTGCATGACTGGGAATAACCAGTCAGTATAGGTTGTAGCTTGTTCACGCTGTGGTTATACCGAATTCATACTGGCGTCACAACCGGGGGGAGCCGCATTGACAGCCAATTTCCCCTGGGCTAAGGTCGCGGCATGTCCGGTCCGGCCGCGTCATCATCCGCTTCCTCGTGGATTTCTTGGTCTGCGCTAGCCCGATTGATCCGGCTGCCAAACCAGACTGGTACCTATCTCTTACTCCTGCCCACGCTCTGGAGCCTCGTACTGGCCGCCCGAGGAATTCCTCCGCCTCACCTCTTAGCCATTTTCATCGGCGGATCGTTCCTCATGAGAAGCGCTGGCGTCATCATGAACGATTTGGCCGATCAAACGTTCGACCGGCAAGTCGCCCGGACCAAGACGCGGCCGTTGGCTTCTGGCGAATTGTCGCGTCGCCATGCGCTGATACTACTCAGTGTGCTACTTGTTGTGGCGGCAAGCCTCCTGTTCTTCCTTCTGCCGATCGTGGCCTGGCTCGCCCCCATTGCGGTCTTTCTTGCCGCCCTCTACCCATATTGCAAACGGTGGATCCATATCCCGCAAGCCATGCTTGGCATTGCGTTCGGCTGGGGAACGATCATGGCCTGGGCTGCGGTGCGAGGGCAATTGGAGACCCCGGCGTGGTGTCTCTTTGGAGCAACTGCGGCCTGGGCCGTAGCCTATGATACGATCTACGCGATCCAGGACCAGGAGGATGATCGGCGCGTTGGGGTCAAGTCCGCCGCCCTGTACTTCGGGGCTTCAATTCACCAAGGCGTGGGCTTGGCGTTGGGTATCATGCTGGCATGCTTGACAGCCGCAGGGTGGTTCGCTCAGCTCAGGTGGCCATATTTTGCAGCGATCTTGGGCGTGTCGGTATTTTTTATACTCCAAGTCATGCGCCTGCAGAGGCCGATGACACCAACTCACGCGTTCGCCATGTTTCGCGCACACGTCTGGGCGGGCGTTGCCATCCTTTTGGGATTGCTCGTCGGGTTAGCGGATTAGGGTTTTTCGACTCGCTTCTCGACTACAGGCTCCGTCTTTGGCGCCCGTAAGGTGGCCACATACATCGTCACGGCTTTGGCATCCGCATCATTCAAACCCAAGGCCGGCATCCGCGTATGCGCATCCATCGCCTGTGGATTCTTGAGCCAACGATACACCCACGTGGCATTCAACCGAAATCCAGCTCGATCCAACGCGGGACCGATCTTACCGCCTTCACCGCCGACATTGTGACACCCGTTGCAGCCATACTTATTTTCATAGAGTTGTTTGCCACGATCGACCAATTTTGCAGTGTCTGCAGGCTTGACCGTCAGATCTGGCCTTGCGACACTGAGCCCTTTGCCAGGTCTCGTAGAGAAATTGTTCAGCGCAACCTGGGCCAAGTCCATCTCTTTCTTGGCTTGCCCCATCGCCGCTTGTTCGGCCGCATAGGCGGATTCATCCACATCGACATCTTTCTTCAACTGCTCGCTCTTCCGCTCCGCTTCATCGCTGGCTTTCTTCTCGGCGGCTTCGTAGGCCTGCTTGGCCTGTTCAAACTTGGCCTGTGCGGTCTTTAGTCCTTCTTCCAAGGAGGTCTTGCGTGCCGCGACGTTAAATTCCATCTTCGTCCCGTGCAACGTGCGCACATATCCAACAATTGACCAGAGTTCATCCTCAGAGAGCGTATACTTGAAGGTCGGCATTGTAGGCACGGCAAAGTCGTCGTCGCCGATCGTATCGCCACCTTCCTCACTGGTGTCCAGCATGTCCCGCGAGATAGTTGCGAAGAGCTCCTCATCCTTGAACGTGCCCATCTCTGACTTATTGGACAAATCCTTGGGCTTTGGATCGGGCATGGCCGACCAATTAAACCCTTGGTTTTGCTTCCCGCTCTCGCCGTGACAATCGCTGCAATAGTGGGTATAGAGTTCATGGCCACGCTTTTCCTGTTCGTTCGCGCAGCCACCGGTGATGAAAGCCACGCCTCCGATCACTCCCACTGCCAATCCTATGATACCCAGCCTTGGCGCCTTCATGCTCACTGCCCTTTCTTGAGTTTTCGGATCAGGACAAACTGAAACCCCAAGCCCAATGCAGCAGCGATCGCCGCATACATATAGCCGGAATAGTCCGGCGGGGCATCGGCTCGGAAATACCACCAAGACGAGACGGCTTTTTGAGACCCTTTTTCCACCAACTCACCGACGGCATCTTTTCGTCCGTCCCATACCGCAAAGGAGATACTCATGAATTGTCCCGCCGTAATTTGCACATCCTCATCAGCATGCCCGGTCAACAATTTCCTTGAAAATACGACTTTCCATGTCCCGTTGGAATAGACGCCCTTGGCTGTCACATCCTGATGTTCTTGTGGCTTTAACGTCCCAAAGCCTTTCGCACTCATGTCGATGGCCTTGCCAGTCTTATTTTTCCAGAACCAAATATTGACCGGCCCGCCTTCTACCTGGAGCATCGGCTGCCCATGGGCGAAGTGTGCCTTCTTATCGCCCACCATAAACTCCAGTGCCGCTGCATCATCGGGATCCTGAGTAGGATCGGTATATTCAACCAGCACCGCCACTTGTGTACCGTCGTGCAAGGCACGCACGATTACATCCTTGACGGTCACTTCCTGAATGCGATTCTGCCAATGGACTTGCGGTGACATTGGAAATGTAGCAGGTGGCGCACTGCTCCAGACGGCCGCGCTTGGATCGTCCACGGGTACGCCTCCAGTCAGAAGCGTCGCTCGAACCGAGACACTCTCCTGTGCATAGCCAAGCGATGCTCCACCAATAATCATGGCTGCGATTGCTGCCGTTCCACCCCGCAAAACCCGTTTCATGATGCGATTCGCCGGTTTCATGCTGTCCTCGTGCTCCCTCCACAACTAGATCGATCCACGCTGTTCCTTCCCGCTACTCCCATGTTCGTGGGGATTGATGCGCGCCGTCGTACTCACCTAAGATGATTTTCCAAATCCATTCATCGGGCAACTCGACTTCCCAACGAGGCATGGCCGACTTCCATGGTGCACCTTCAATCGGAAGACCGACGCCACCTTTTTTGATGCGCCAGAATAGATAGCTTTCTTGCAACATGGCGATCGTCGTGGGGTCGGCAAAATTGGCAGGCGCCGGAATAAATCCACGAGCCGCCGGTCCCTTCCCGTCAAAGTTTCCACCATGGCAGGGTGAGCAATAAGCGGCATAAAAGCCCTTCCCCTGCATAATATTTTCAGGAGTCTTGGGAACAGGATTAGACAGGCCCGTGTATTCCCCAGGCGGTGCCGGATGAATCGTGCGGCTTTCCGTCGGAGGGAGGTCGCTCACTGCCGTACTTCCGTATGTTTGCCAGCCCACCAGCAACGGAAACAGAATGAACACGCCATAACGAAGTGCTTGCAGACCGCCGATGTTCTCTCCGGTCAGGAATCGTTGAATCGGACCCCAGAAGGCATCCTTCGATTCACCGCTCAATGTTTTAAACATGAAAATGCCGCCTGCTGTCAGCAAGAGATATAGAAATATAAGGCTCGAGGGAAGGGGGGCAGAGCCAGGTATGTTAGGCAACCCAAACTTCAGAAACGCATACATGGCGACCATGAGAATGATTGGCGTCCCTAACGCTCCCATAACAATCCTTCCTCCTAATTCGTGTGTGCGTCGGCAACAAGCGCAGCTTGCGCGGCCTTCACCGGCACAGACGGCGCCTTTCCCGGCATATCAAGCTCCGACGTGCTGACAGAGATCGGCTCCCCGCTCATTTGCTGCAAAAACGCAATAATGGCCAAGATTTCATTCTTCGAGAGCCCGATCGGATCCTTATTGATAGCGGGCATCGTGGCTGGATATTCTTTCGGCACGCCACCATGGCGGTAATCCTTATAGACGAACGCCTGGGGATCCGTCAGGCTTTCATAGAGGAAATCCTTGCTCAATTTAGCGCCGATTCCCTTTAAATCCGGGCAACGAGCTGATTCACTCGGTCCGATGGAATGACACAGTGCACATTGGCCTTTGCTGAAGAAAACCGTCTGGCCGATTGCGGCAATGTCAGTCGGTGTCTTGATGCTGGCAATATCGATCTTCTCCTCGGCGGGAGGCAGAGAGGCCAGCTGAGGTACGGCAAGCGACATCAGTGCAAACAACCCCAGCACGATGGCAACGAACCCCGTCACCCTGACAAACACGGCCTTGATGAACAACAGGATCAGAATACCGATCCCAATGATGGACAGTGCGATTAGTTGTAGTTGTGCGACTTCACTCATGGGCCCTCGAATGTTAAGTGCTGAGTTCTTTGTGTTTCGTTCCTAACTTAAATCTCACAATTCAAAACTCAAAATTCTCTTAATCTCTATGACCGCTCTTCTGGAGCCCCTCCGGCCATCGCCGGAATGCCGTGCGGCAGCTCTCCCTTCCCCGGTCCTGGAGCCACTTTGTACTTATCGCCCATGGTCGCGACCCAAAAGATAAACGCCACGAGGAGGCAGAAGGAAAACGTACAGAAGGCCATAATCAACGACGCGCTGCCCAGCGCCGGCGAATAGGCATAGGGCGAGGTATCGCGCATGACTCCGTATACGTGCCAGTGGACACGGGACGAGGACCGCGCATAGCCCATCAGCGTCATGAGGAGGATGACCATGACGGCATTGAGGACCAAGGAATACCCGGCGCGTGGCGGCATGCTCCCCCATACCATCTCTGTCGTCGTTTTTGCGCTCTTGAGCAACAGCGCCGTCAAGGGCGTGATCGTCAGAATGACAAAGATGACGATCAGCACCTGGGACGTAGAGAAATAATTGATACGGACAATCGCCGGCACGAAGTACCCCCAGACGCCGAGGACAATGACAGCAATGCTGGCCAACACCAATACGGCACCCATGACTGCCTTCCCCAGCTTCGCCCACCCAGCTGTATCCTGTTTCCCTGCCCGCCAATACATGACGAAGCTCATGAACGTAATCAGAATCATGAGGTTGGAGACCGTCATTTTTGCCGACATGACACCGAGGACACCAAGCAAGGGATGGTGGGCCCCTCCCATTTTCTGGGCCTCTTCAATGCTGGCCACAAGGGAGTGCGGGGTCATCCACACGGCAAGGCACAGCAACAGACTGACTAACATCATCAACATGGCCCGGCGATATTTACCCTCTGACCCTGGAATTCGGTAGGTAATCCCCAGCCAGAAATAATAGTTCGAGCCGAGGAACAGGACCCCGATGAGCATGGCCTGGATAATGAAGAGCCAGGACAGGAATCCTCCCATCAGGGTAATGCCCATCTGCTGGTTGTACTGGTAGATTTCCCGCATGAGCCAATAGCCGGCAAACGGCAGGGCCAGTAGGCCGAACACGCCAATGAAGTTGCCGACATACCCCATCCAATCGTAATGCTCTCGATCTTCAGGACTCTTCACCGATAAGTACCGGACACCGGCATAGGCCCCGCAGATATAACCTCCAAGGACGACGTTCGCGATAAGGCGATGGATGTTGATCGGCCACCAGGTGGGATTCCACGTTGCCGCCCAGGCCCTCTCAAGGGCGGTCCCGTCTGCAATCACAACCGGGCTGGACTGGAACGTAGCCCAGGCATTGGGGACAATCATAATGAATAAGGCAAAGAAGTTCAGGAGAAACCCGAGAAACACATGCAATGTCTTTTTCCTGCCATGCTGCATGGCATCCCATCCATACCAATACAGATACAGCGTCGCTGTTTCTAATAAGAACAGGAAGCAATAGAGCAAAAAGGAGGGGAAAAAGACGTCCGTCAAATAGTTCATCAGTTTGGGGTAGAACGCCACCAACAGGAACAACAGAATGCCGCCGAACAACGCGGTGGTCGCATAGGCGGAAGTCAGGAGCTTGGTAAACTCCTTGGCGAGCTTGTCATAACGCTTTTCGCCTCCCCTCCAGGCAATGACTTCGCACAGCCAGGCAAAGATCGGCACGCCTAAAACGAACCCGGCCAACAGAAGATGCAACTGGGCAACGATCCAAACAAGATTCCGACTGCCGACGTAAGGAATATCACGATACTCTGTAGGACCCGCGGTTGTCCCCTCTGCTGCAATCCCGACTGAAGGAAGGGCCAGCCATCCCGCCATCAACAAGAGACCTGCGAGCCATTCGCCGTGACTTCCGACGGCCCGGAGAGCCCGTTGAACTATGCTAACCCCTTGTTGTATGACCCTCACCTCATCACCTCGTAAGTTACGGTTTCGTCTTGGCAGAGGAGTCCTTGGCCGATTCACCTTCGGCCTTCCCCTTGCCCTTTTCTTTCTGACCTTTGGTTTCTGCCTTTTGTTGTTCCATCGCCTCAACCTGCGCCGTCAGTAATGCGAGACGTTGGGCGTTCTTGTTCAATGCTTCCGCTGGTTTGAATACCGGTTCGGCCTGCGCCTCAGGCTTCTTACAGCACTCATGAGGATGCGGAGTGGTCACCGGAAGGCCGGTCCAAAATACCAGCGACATGACCACACCCACTCCCGCCAATGAACCCAACAGTAGCCCTTGATCGGTCGGCACCCGCATCAAGTCCCAGCGCGTAATGAGTCCTTGGTAATTCTCTAAAGTCGATTTGCAATTTTCCGATATCCGCCGAATAATTTGCCCAAAAATGGATACTCCGATCAGCGAGAGGACGATCAGTAAGGCCGAAGAGATGGTTCCCCAGATGGTCAGTTCAAGACCTATCCGTTCTGCTATCGGCAGACCGTTGTCAAAGATTTGCCGCAGGCTTTCTATTTCGGCCATCGAGTGAGACGCAGTAATTGCGTTATCCGTTACGAAGCTCACGGCACCCCAGAGTGCCGGGAGAAAGAAGGCTCCAACGAGAGCCGCTCTCCACCAAATGGCAAGTCCAAGTTCGTCGGGCGGCTCTTTTCTGAGTCGCTCAAGAAAAAATGTTCGACCAACCAAGCCGAGCGCCCAAATATCGACTGGAATCGAGAACCAGAACAGGATCTCGAGGCCGATCCCTTCACCAAAGTGTGTCCCGAAGACGGCCATGATGATCGGAATCGCAAAGACGGTGACCGGACTGATCAGCAACATAACAACGGCAAGTCCAAATCTTCCTTCGAAATGCACCAATCCCATCGTCATAACAATGACAGCAATCACGGCCTTGATAGGGATACCCGTCCAGCAGGCTGGCCAAAGGATGCCGAATCCTATCTTTGTCGGAGACATCGATTCACGTTCTTCCGCAATCATTTAATCAACTAATCCAGGAACTCACGGTTAATGACTGCCGCCACTGTGAACAACACGATCACCACCATGATCGCAATCCAGCTGATAAGAGCGATCGGCCTTTTGAAAATATTCCGCTCAGGATCCTTGTCCATAAACGGCAGCGCGACGAGCAATACCATGAAGACAACCGGTAACGCAACAGCCCCCATAAATTGACCGAACTGGCCGGCAAATAGCTTGAGTCTCAACAACTGAAAGTAGAAGAGGAAATACCATTCCGGCTCGGGATGATAGTCACCCGGATCCGGCGTAGCCTTGTCCAATAAAACGACCGGTTCCCAGAGGGCTAAGGCACAGATACCGACAAAGACAAAAGCCATCCCGACAATATCTTTCCAAATCTGACGAGGAAAGAAATAATCGGTCTTCGCTTTAATCTCCTCAACCGTTCCCTTGAACGGCCCGGCAGGAGCCGCGACCCGGAACAAAAAGAGATGCAGGCCAGCCAATGCCATGAGTGCTGCCGGAAGAATCATCACATGGAGCACGAAAAATCGGCTCAAGGTCATCTGACCAGGAGTCGGCCCTCCCTTCAGAAACCGCGCGATAAAATCACCAACGAGGGGCGCCTTATCCAAGATTTCTACACCCACCAGTGTCGCCCAGAACGCCCGTTGATCCCAGGGCAGGAGGTATCCGGTAAAGCCGAAGGTGATCACGATGCCAAGCAGGGCAAGACCGACAAGCCATAGCAATTCTCGGGGCTTTTTGTAGGCCCCCCAGAGAAACACTTGGGACATGTGTGCGAAAACACAGACTACCATCGCACTGGATCCCCAGAAGTGGTAACTTAGCAGGAACCAGCCATAGTCGACTTCATGGATAATATATTGCGTACTGTCATAGGCGTGGTCGGCCGTCGGCACATAATAAAACATGAGCAACATGCCCGTCAGGGCCTGCATGGCAAAGATGAACAACAGCACAGACCCGAACACGTAGGCCCAACGAGAGCCGCCAGGAATCGGCTCATTGAGCATCTTGGCCTGTATTTCCTTGAGACCCATCCGTTCATCAAGGAAGGCCACAAGCTTTTCAACCGCAGTCGGCTGATGTGGATTGTGAACCGTTGTTGGGGCCGATTGCTTGATGTTCATGCCGCTAACTGTCACACAATTCGAACTTGCGACTTCGTACCAGCCTTGAACTCCATATCGATGACCTCAACCTCTCCACTGGCAGATACCCTTACAGGTAACGCGTCAAGGCCACGTGGGGCTGGGCCATCAAGTACTTTTCCAGATGCACCATAGATGCTCAAGTGACATGGGCAGAGAAACACTTGCCCTAATGCTTTATGCTGCCGCCACTTAAACCCACAGCCCAAATGTGGGCACTTGCCCGAGAACGCCACGTAGGGAACATCTTTCTTGTTCGTCCAGATGGCCTTCCCTCTGGCATCCCGAAATTCGGCATCCTTGCCTTGATACACTTTCTCAAGAAGCTCCGGACTGGCGCGTAACACCCAGACATTTTTATGGATTTCAGCCTCCGGCATATAGACTTCTTTGACTTTTTTCTTGTACTGAAACTGCACACCGACGTCGTCCTGTTTGATCTTGCCCACGTTTCCCACTTTCAGCCATTGGTTATCGAACTCTGCGTACATGGGCTTCATGAGAAAACGGAGAATCGGATAGGCAAGCGGCAGACCGATCAAAAATCCGATCACATGCGTGAAATTCATGAAGAACGTGCGACGTTTCACGTTCTTTTCGAGATCGGGTAAGGGCACCAACACTTCGCCCGGCGTGACATGAATGCTGTCTTCGAGATGTGAAATCTCTACTTCATGTGTGGTGACATAGTCCTCTCGCTTAAAGGGAGGCAACGCCAGAATATCAGCGGATGGCGCACGGAGCTGGACAAGATCTTCCGTCACGGCTTGTACATGCCCGATCGCGACCTGTCGCTCGCCACTACCATTCATGGACACGACGATGTGGCTGATCTCGTGGGAGAGCGGATCAAGCACGACCTTCGAGACTTCGCCGATGTCGAGGTCGGTGCACCGGACCTTGGATTTCAGCTTCGGTTGCAGCATTAGTTTTTCTTGATCGGCTTCGGGGTATTGATCGAGGTATTTTTGAAGCTACCCAACCAGGTGGCGAGCGCCAACATTTCTTTGGGATCCATGAGGTCTTTGAACTTGTTGGGCATGATACCCTTCTGCCATTCCTTCTCATACCCCTCGGCCATAAAACTCTTGGGATTCGCAATTTTCTCTTGAATCTCATCGACAGTTAACAACGTGCCGATATTATCCAATTCGGGGCCTCGTTTCTTTCCACCCTCACCCCGAAGCTTGTGGCAGTTGTAACATTCCTGCAGTTGCCACTGCTCCTCACCCACCTTCATGAAATCGCCTGCGCTCGCACTGGCTGCGGCAGGGGGTTTCTCCCCAACCGGAGGCGTCGACGCGGCCTGGACTCCGCCAATACCCTTGAGCCGATCCTCAAGCGCTTTGACTTGTGCATCGAGAGCCTTAGCCCGAGCAATCAGTTCATCCGCCTTCCCCTGTGTTGATTGCTTTCGCTCCTTCTCGAGAAGTTTGCTGATTTTTGCCTTTTCGTCTTCCGGATCAAACTGCGGTAACAACGAGGCCCCGGCTACACAAACGGTAATCAGGAGGACCCAAAACGCCACGACGGAAATAAGGGACTTCCCACCACTCATGGTTCCGATCGGCTGCGCGTCAAGCAGCATGAAGATGATCGCCCCAATCAGCGCGATGACAAAGAACAGCACTTGAAAGTCAGCCGGCACTGCCTGCGATCGCGCGATACCAGCCAACACTCCACCGACCGCCAATCCAATACCTAGCTTTTTGAATATATTCCCCATGCGAATTCCCGTTGCCTTGGCAGGCGCTCCAAACTGTGATTATTTGGCCGCGATGGGAACGACGCTTCCCTCCGGCTCTCGCACCCGCGCGACGGAAGTCCGAAGAGCCACAAGCGCAGCCAGACTGACGACGGCGATAAACACGACGGTAATCGCCGTAATCCATCCCGCAGAATACGAAAGCGTCGGGGTAAACGACTCGGGGCCGAGATCCGACACCAAACTATAAGTATGGAAATATTTTTTGAGCAACGACCGGACTGCTCCCATCAAACCCATGATCCACGTGGATGTGAAAGCCAGAAAAATCAGCACAAACTGTGCTGCAAAATCAATTTTCCCCCAGATAATCGTGCCTTGCTTGATTGTTCGGTTATACAAGACGAAGTTGACAACCGTCACGAATACCAGCGTCAAGATTGCAGACAGCTTTGCTGGCATCGACGACAGAAAATCCCACCCTTCAGGCAGTTTCAGCTCATCAGGCATATCGGTTCCCGTCGCCACAAATCCGGCAGGAGTCAGCCACACGGCGTCGCTCGCGAGCATGACGATAAAGCCGATCTTGATGACAGTCCGCGCCGAGACAGTCATTGGAATGAACCGACCGAACAGAAATGGCGACAGTGCAAGGGGTAGCAAAAACGCCAACGACATTGGATCGGGAATCCAATATTTATTCATGACCCACATGGTGGCGGGAAGGAGAACCACGAGAACGATCGGAGCCAGAATGGTCATCCGCACATTCTCAGCTCCTTCGATTCGTTTGACACTGAGCCAACTGTAATAGTTGATTCCCAAAAACAAGAGCCCGATCATCATGCCCTGCGTTTCAAAAAACATGGAGAGCTGATCGGCCATCATGTACGGACAAAACGAGAAATCGTAATCGCACATTTCATAGGCCAGCAGGAGTCCCGTGAAAGGCTGCAAGAGCGACCCACCCACTGCAATCCAGATGGCGGCGAAGCCCATCCAGTCGTAGTAGGCTCTCTCCTCCTGCGTCTTCGCCCCCATGTACATATAGGCGGCGATCATCCCGGTGATAAACCCTCCGAATGCGATATTCCCGTCAATCCGGTGAAGACTGAGGGGAAACCAGCTTTGATTGGCGATCTTATCCCACAAGGTTGCTACCGCAAGAAAATCTTGCGGCGAGACCCCCTCAGCCTTTGGCGGAGTATTCATGAATGACGTGGGGCCATTGATCACGAACAAGATGAGTAAACACACAAGATTCAAGACAACACCCAGGGCGATGTGCCGCCCTTTCTTTTCCCCCTTCCAGACATCCCAGGTATACAGATAGGCGTACATCAGGATGGTCTCCGCGATAAACAATGCCGGATACAAAATCGCAAAGACCACATAAAATTGATTGATGAACGAGGTGGTGAACTGTGGATAGGCTGCCAGAAGGACGAAAATAAATAACCCGCCGGTCACCGCCGTCATGCTGAAGAGAATCACCGTGATTTTGGTGATTTCTTTCGCGAGACGATCGTAGCGTGGGTCCTGCTTGCGATACCCCAGCCATTCGGAGATCACGACGAAAATCGGTGCACCCAGGATGAATGCAGCAAACAAGATATGGAGCTGAGCAACGACCCATACTGCCGTCCGATTGCCCGTATAGGGAAACTCCACCGAAGATAGCCCAGACTCCTGGGCATAGACATTGGTGGCAGCTGCCACACACAGCAAGAAAAACACACCGAGAGCCAGGAGACCGCTCGACAGCTTTTTCACGATGCCTCGATGCCCCCTATTCTTTTCGTTCTACTCAATAACAGAATAACCGACGCTGGAATCTTTCGCAAAATCGATTTCCTGTGATCATACAGCTACTTGGTGTCAGCCGAGGCCACCGCAATACCACCGGCATCAACCCATTGCTTTTTCTCTTCGCTCCAGGACTTTCCCATCAGTGCAAAATTCCGCTCATAAAGCACAAGCTTCCATCGATCTTCCTCTAAGAGCTTGCTCTTCCAACCCTTCATCTTGGTATTGGCTACACCCTCGGAGATGCGCCAGAACCACACAGCGTCTGAATAGAGTTTCATGCGTTCAGGATTTCGGAAATCCGTGGCACCTGCCTTTACGGGCTTTCCGTCCTTCCCATGACAGCTGGCACAGTTCACATCAGGGTTTGTCTCGCCGATGAAGAGTTTGCGGCCCTCTTCCAGCTTCTGAGCATCGCTCCACCAATCTGCCGGCATATGTTTATCGGCGTATTCAGCCGGAGCTGGGGGCGGCGGGACAATCGGCCCCTCTCCGCCTTGCTCTCCACTACAACCCGACAATAGTCCGAGACCCATGACCAACACAGCGTGAATCGATCGTATCCTCATGTTCATTATAGACCGATCCTTTTCAAGATCGTAACGCGATCCAGGAAGTGGCAGACAAACGAAAAACGCTTCTGCCGAGGTCTTTCCCCTCTAACAAAAGCGTTCTGATTACACCCTTCTCGACAGCTCTGCACTAAGGCCCCGCCACACATAAATCGATTCGGTGAGACACCCTGTAGCCCTCATGGTTGTTATCGGCGATTATGACTTTCTCTTTCCCTGCGCCTTCACCTTGCCTCGCTCTCGCTTCCGCTGAGAACGGGCCAGCTTCATCCCGATAACACCGCCAGCTACTGCAACCACCGCTCCGCCCCCCCACCAAATCCACACGGGAGGCCCACTCACCTCACAACCAGTTCCAAAGTTAACGCGGATCTTCCGGTCACTTTCTAAATCTTTTTTGTCGAATTCAACCTTATGGTGTTGCTGCTCCCCTCTCGCCTCTACCAAAAGGGGATCGCCAAAATTGTCATTGTGCAGATGAAACATTGCTTTATAGTAGCCATCTCCATCTGTCCGCACAACCTGACCGTATGAAATCTTTGTGTCCTTGACAAGAACCTCTGCACTCGAAATCCCCTTCCCATCTGGCCCGCATACATAACCCTCGACCATGAAACGATGGTCCGCTTCATGCGTGGCTGGAGCCACCTGTGGAAATATTACGCTCATTATGAGACAGCAGGTCAGGACGGACAGTGCCGCTAGACTTCGCCTAGCAAGCTTCGAACTTGACCGCTGATTCGTCGCTCGCTCTTTTGAAGAAATACTCACTCGCTGTATAACGAGCACGCTAGGATTCGGGCAGGCGTTTCTAACACAGCACTCCACCTTTGTCAACGAAAAGGGAGGTGATTTCGCTGACACACAAAGGTCTTTCGCAATTTCTCTTTTTCACAACCAGCGGAAGTGGGCAGGAGCTTCAGAGATAGCCCTTTGTACGCGCGACCGCCTCGATTTTCTCGGCTTCCGTTCGACGCTCAGACTCTTTCTTAGACACCCAGGTCTCCCACGATTTTCCGTTTGCGGTGTCTTCCCCGGTGAAGGCGATCGTGGTGATATCTGCATACGGAATGCGTTGAGCATCCGGACGGTCAGCGGAAAATAGCTCAAGATAAGGACCGGTAGTTCCGGCATGTCGATTATAGATATATCCGGTGACCGACTCGCCAGAACGGAGTGTTAACGTCACATCGCCACGATAGTCGAATGCGAGTTCGACAGCTTCCGTTATTTCGGCAGTAGAATTCGGCGTAAAAACACGCCCTTCAAGGGAACCGGCTATACCGGCAATATGGTTTTTCGTGTCGGTCATGGCGAGGTTCTCGTTCGCGACATATATTTCGTGAAGCGCCGTCCACCCTGACGCACTATGGATGACCCTCGCCTCGCTGAGCGGGCGAAGCGGGCATCACGAGCACTGTTATCGAGAGGTAGGCGATAATGTCAGTTTTGCCGTCCGAACAAATCCAGAGGCCGTACTAAACGTATCTTCAACTGCAGAGGCCTCATAGCCGCAATGGACCATGCAATCGGCGCACTTCTCATTTCGACCAGTTCCATACTTCTCCCACTCCGTCAACTCCATCAACTCCCGGAAGGTCGCGGTATACCCCTCTTGGAGTAAATAGCAGGGCTTCTGCCATCCAAAGACGTTATACGTTGGATTCCCCCAGGGCGTACATTCGTACTGACGTCGCCCCATAAGGAAATCTAAAAACAGGGGCGATTGATTGAACTGCCAACCTGGCTTGGGACGAGCAAGGATCTTGGAGAAGAGTTCTTGAGTCCGCTCCCGCTTCAAGAAATGTTGCTGATCTGGAGCTTTTTGATAACTATACCCTGGGGAGATGGTCATCCCCTCGACGCCGAGGGCCATCATTTCATCGAAAAATGTTCTGACCCGCTCTGGATTCGCATCATCGAACAAGGTGGTGTTGGTCGTCACGCGATGACCGCGCTTCAGTGCCGCTTTGATCGCCTTGACTGCCACCTCATACACCCCATCGCGACAGACAGCCAAATCGTGTTCATCCTTGAGTCCATCCATGTGGATACTAAAGGTCAAGTACTTCGAAGGCTGATATTCGTCCAACTTCCGCTCCAAGAGGATGGCGTTCGTGCAGAGATAAATATACTTCTTCCGATCTACCAAACCCTTTACGATCGTTGCGATTTCAGGATGAATGAGTGGTTCCCCACCAGGAATACTCACCATGGGCGCTCCGCATTCCTCAGCCGCCGCCCAGCATTGCTCAGGGGTTAACCGCTTGTCGAGGACATGATCAGGATACTGGATCTTCCCACAGCCTGCGCAGGCTAGATTACATCGAAAGAGCGGTTCAAGCATCAACACCAAGGGATATCGCTTCACTCCCTTCAACTTCTGGGAGAGCACATACGTCGCCACTGTATACATCTGGGAAATCGGAACAGCCATTCCGTTCTCCTTCACTCGCTCGCGTTGTTGTTCTTGCAACCCTGTATATATGAGCAGCTACGAGTCGTAGCCGCACTTTGGAAGCACAGGAATAGCCGGGATTGTAACATCTCACCTAAGACGCGTCAATTTCTGTAGATAGCCCTGTAGCTAGCACATCATCTGTCCAGTTTTTGTAGCACATGAAGTGTCCGGGTTAGGGTGGGCCCTCAAGCCGGGCCACGCGGTGCCGGCGGAAGAGATCCTGCAGATGGTGCCCCTGTATGAGACCCGCCATACGGGCTGGACCGTGACTCACTTCCACGAGCGCTGACGCGCCGAGCACGATGGGACGCGCTCCTAGTCCGCGCGCCGCGGCGTGGGGCGCACCGCACGAAGCGGCCCCGCGCTGAAATTCCTGGAGAGGGAACACCCGACAGATCCTGGGCTCCTTCACACCGGACAAGTTAACTTGCGATCTACAGTTTGAGGCCAAACCGGCTCGGTAGTGAGCCTACCTTAGTAGGCCGGTGGCGCGGAAAACGGCCGGTGGGAGAAAAGAGGAACGGCATGAAAGCTATCAAACCCCATCGTCGATGTTCCAGCAACCACTAACCCGACCTGCCCCAACCCCAACGCTTGGTCTTCAATAGACAGAACGAGCACTCCATCCACAAACACTTCGATAAAGTCCTTGCTGATAATGGTATTTCGCTGCACCCTGAGTGAATGCCACTCAACCGGTTTCAGAGTGACCGGTGCCTGACCGAGAACCGTTGCAAGTCCGTCAGAAAGCCGAACAAATCGGGCTTGTCGAGCGAGAGGGTCGACGATTGCCGTATAAAAATTCCTTGCATCACGCACCCCCAAGACAACCCCCCCTGATCCAACGGCCCCTTCCGGCATATGAAATCGAACGCTCAAGTCAGGATATTCATACTGCATTCCCTCGGCCAACAGAAGCTGGTAACAATTCTGGGTACAGGTCGAGGAGCCAGTGACCACTTGCGGCGGAGAAGGTGCCGTCGCATGAGCCTGGACCACCCACTCCGCAAGCGGTTCGTCAGTGGAAATCTCCTTGACGAAGCTGGTGGGCTGAGCGTTGGGGAGATCCTGGTCGAACGTCCACTTTTGGAAAAGCCCCCCCACCGCCTGTTTCCTCAGATTGGCAGCTTTTTCCTCGCGTGTTTCATTCTGAATTGCGTACGCCGAGATAGAGCCCAGCATCAGACTAAGGCCGGTGACAAGGGAAACACAGACTGTCCTGGGAGTTCGTTTCATAACGACACAGGGTCGAGTTGGCTCACACACCGACAGCATCCGCACTACTTCGATTTTCCCGTGCTCTTGATTTGGAGAATCTCGCGCTGCAGCCGGTCCCGCTCGGCCAGTATCTTCTTCCTCCGTTGACCCCGAGTCCAGATCCACCACCGCAGTTTCTGGCTAAAGCTCACCGTCGGCGGCGAAGCGCTACCGCCGGGAGCCTCCTGAAACGAATAGCCGTCATGGCTGTCACGTTGCTCGAAAAATCGCCGGTACAAATGATCGTACAAGCCTTTCCCTGATTCACCACCTGCCATATCCACTCCATCACTGATTGAAGCGTTCACTGTATTCCAGCTCGTTCACGTCCCTTCAGATACATCGCACTGAATCGATCGTACTCGTTGATGCAGCGAATACTACCTGGGCTCAATGCAGCTCTGCAAGCGGCGTTGCCCACTGTGTTATGATCGGCTACATAAACGCAATGGCCTGATCATGATCAGACGCTCGCCATCGAAACGTGTCTGTGCTCTCACGCATGCCTGGCACGCTTGGGTCCTGGTCTGCACCGCGCTGGCGCTGGGAGTGCAGCCTCCGTCCAGTCTGGCTCAATTATCGATGTCGACTCTTGAGGCTGCCATCGAATCGCTCTCGGCAGATCGGATGCTCGCAGATATCCGAACCCTCAGCGGACCAGCATTCAATGGAAGGCAAAGCGGCACGGCTGACGACCTGCGGTCGGCACAGTGGGTGGCGCAAGAATTTCGCTCGGCCGGCCTGAGGCTGCCACTCATTCGCAATAACTCACGCACACTCTCTCTCCCAAGTGGAAAGGACGACACCTCATCAGGCGCGATGACAGCCGTAATACCCACTCCCCTCATGGCGCCAGATCCGGCGTTGCGAGTCGGTACCGCCGATCGGCTGGGTACCAGGAACCTTGGCTCAGACTATCTCCCGATCTTTGATGCGCCATCGGCTGACATCCAGGCCCCAATCGTGTTCGTCGGATATGGCATTGTCGATACAACGCACGGCATTGACGACTATGCCGGAGTCGACGTGAACAATTGCATCGTGCTGTTCCTGCGGGGCAAGCCGGAGCATTATCCACGTCCCGTCAGTCATGCCGACAAAGTTCGGCTTGCACGGGAACATGGAGCGGTCGGCTATCTGACGGCGACCGGCCCACTTCTCCACCCCTATGAAATCCGCCGGGGCGTGACTGGTAACCCCAGCGCCTTTTACGGACAGTTGCCGCCTGATCAAGCCATTCCCGGTGCCTGGATCAGCACGGCACTCGCCCAAGATCTTCTCACCGAATTGAACGGAGCGGCTCCCGATCGCCTTCGCACGCTTCAGGAACGACTGAACCATGCAGCGTCATCACAGGCCACACGCACCCACCGATTTGCCTCGCTTCATTGGGAGACTGCCATAGAGGAAGGCCTCCTGGTCAATGTGCTGGGGATGATCCCTGGAACCGGAACCGAGACCGTCATTATCGGAGCCCATCGCGATCACTTCGGTCGCCCGGGAGGGGTGCTGTTCCCCGGCGCGGATGACAATGCCTCCGGAACGGCAGTCATCTTGGAGGTGGCGCGGACGCTCACTAAGATTGACGTGCGTCCCTCCCAAACAATCCTCTTCATCTCATTTAGTGGTGAGGAACTCGACCTGCTCGGCTCACGCCTCTATACCTCTCGGCCGATCATTCCCCTCAATACCACGAGGGCCATGATCAACATCGACCATGCGGGCGTCGGCAATGGACGACTCACTGTCGGCGTAACAGGGTTAGAGAAGGACGTCCCTCTCGCGGCAGGGAAAGCCGCGGGTATTCACAACACGCTGGATCTCTATGGATTCTTCCCCGGCGGTGACCATGTGCCGTTCAAAGAAGCTGGCGTACCGACCGTCACGGTGGTGAGTGGCGGGGTGCATCCACACTTTCACCAACCAACGGATACCGCCGAGACCATCGAGTCAGGAGTCTTAACAGCCACCGCTCGGTACGTGCTGGCCATGACCTGGCAGCTGGCCTACGGGCCATGAACGGCTGCACATCGTTTCACAAACGACCGGCAGCGATCGTCAAGGGCCAAGAAGATAGATTCAGAAACATCGGTCAATCCGCCCATTGCAATCGACGATTGATGGTGCTGCAGGAAATACAACAACGCAGGGGCAACCAGCTTGCGCACCTACGGCATCTCGTCGAGTAACCCAGACTCGATCGGAGGCAACGGAGCGGTTTCGCGTGGCGGCCCAGGAAGAACGGTGGGGCTACCTACTTGATTCGCACCTTGAATAAGCCCAATGGACAGCTGTGGTCCGAAGGTCATCATCGCGCCACTCCACGCCTGACCAGTTGTTGGATTGCGAAAGTTAAAGGACTGAAAGTTCGGGGCTGGTGTGTAGAGAAACCCTTGGGTTCCCTGGTTATCGATGTACAGACTGCCGCCGCCGAACTTAAACAGCGGAGAGACTCCTCCGCCAAACGACCGGACGCTCGATGCGCCCGCGGTACTCTGCGCGAGGGCGGCCCGATCAACATAGGGCGCCACAACCGCCAGTACACCCAGCAAACCACCTATGACGGTCACACGTCGCAAGCGGTTGCATGCTTGTTGGATGAGACGAGCATTAATGTTCATGACAGAGTCCACGGGACACATTATAGTATGCTCTTGCCCAGATCGTCGATCAAGGAGGCATGTATGAATCGCACATCTCCACCTCGCCACAACCTCGCGAACCTCGTGATCGCTGGCTTGTGCTGCGTCTTGTCACCATCTCAAAGTTGGAGCCTCGATGTCACTCAGCCTATCTCCGTTGAACGACGTGAAACTGTCTCCCTGGCTGACGCCGCGATCCGCGCACTGCAACACAATCTCGACATCAGCATCAGCCGTCAGAATCGTGAAAGTCGGCTGGCCGATATCATCATCGAACAATCCAAGTTCGACCCAAACCTCAGCATCAACGGTCAATATAACCGAACGGTGAACCCGCTCAATCGACCTGTATTTGGAGGAACCGCTCAGAACCTCGGTCAGATCACAATCTTTGATCAACGCAGCCATTCCGTGACCGTAGACGCCTCGACCAACCTGATTACCGGGGGTAATTTCGATGTGAATTATGCCCCGGCAAGAAGCAGTATCAATCAAAATGTCGCCGGAGGGTTCTTGTTCAATCCCTCGTGGACGGGCGGCCTGGCCTTCACCTTCACGCAGCCATTGCTCAGAAACGCCGGGATCGCGATCAACAAGACCTTCATCAAGGTCGCTCAAAACAACGCCGAGGTCGAGCAGCATGTGTTTCGAGATCGTGTGATGACCGTTGTCTCCACTGTGGAGCAAACCTATTGGGAGTTGGTGTTTGCGAACGAAAACTTGAAAGTTGCACAGGCCGCCTTGAAAGCCGCCGAAGAACTCTTAGCCACAAACCGCGCCAAGGCGAAAGCGGGGATCATGTCGATCGTCGACGTTCTGCAAGCCGAAGCCGCGATGGCATCCAGGGTAGAGCAGGTGGTGGTGGCGGAGAAAGCCATTCGTGACCAGGAAGATCAATTACGGCGTCTCTTGAATCCGGGCGAGGAAGAGTTGCGTCAAGACGTGCGGCTGACACCCGCCGATGCCCCCGTCACGGTCCTGGAGCCCCTCAGCCTCCAGGAGGCCATCGACATCGCGATCGAACAACGTCCGGAAATCACCCAGGCCAAAAAACAGATCGAGTCCGGTGAACTCAACAAGCAATTCGCCCGCAATCAGTTGCTGCCGACGCTGTCGTTTCAAGGCACCCTCGGACTCGCCGGACTCGGCGGCGACTACGGCGAAGCTTTTACCAGGAACTTCAGCGGCGACTTCTATAACTATGGAGCGGGACTGGTGCTCAGTTATCCGCTTGGCAACCGCGCCGCGGTCAGCACCTATTCCAAACGTCAGCTGGAGGCCAAGAATGCGGAAGTCGCCCTCGCCAACGTGCGCCAACAAATCATCGTCGGCATTCGTGAGGCTGTGCGTCGAGTCCAAACCGACTTCAAGCGCATCGAGACCACCCGTTCGGCACGCATCATGGCGGAAAAACAGCTGCAAGCCGAGCAGGAACGGCTGAAGGTCGGCCTCAGCACGACTCGCTTTGTGCTCGATTTTCAACGAGACCTGGCCACGGCTCAGGGGAACGAACTACGGGCCGTCGTCGATTACAACAAGTCGCTGTCCAATCTTGCACGGCATAAAGCGACCACGTTGGACCGCTATCACCTCGAGCTCTCGTAACCTTCTCATGGCGTCCGGGCCAGATCGGCTGGCTCCAAGTCACATTCTCACTGTGGGAGCTGCGCTACCGCTGCTCCCCATCGCAGCAACATTCGGCTACTACGGTCTGCCAGAATCTTGCAGGGAACAGCTCCTCGTTCAATTCGCGCCGCAAGTCCTCGCCTATATCGCACTTGGTCTCTGGGCTACGCGTGCCACGCAGGTCACAATTCAACTCGGGTTAGAAAAAGAAAAGATACGGAGCGGCCTGCAGTGGGGAGTTCTGACGGGATTGTCCTTAGGCAGTCTGAATACCTTCGTGATTCTGGCAGTCTATCCGCATCTCGGCTACGACATCACATTCCTAAAGCAGACGCCCCATGGCCGGCTTCCTGTCCTGCTCATGGTGCCATGGCTCATCTGCGGGATTGCGCTGTTCGTGGAGGTGAACTTTCGCGGTTTTCTCTTGGGCCGACTGGCCGAACTCGAATCGCATTGGCGGGGGACCGACTCACGCCAACGGCCGGCGCTCCTCGCCCTCGCAGTCAGCTCACTCACATTTGCATGCGACCCCTTCCTGGTGAATACGTTCCAACATCTCCACTGGATCGCGCTGTGGGACGGATTGATCTGGGGCTTCATCTGGCTCCGAACACGCAATCTCTGGATCACGATCGTGGCACATGCAGTTGAAGTCATCATCATGTACAGTGCGGTCAGAGCGGCGATCGAGTAGAATCCCATCAATAGTTTGTCATGAATCCTTCTTTCTCCAGCTATCTGATCAACGATGTCTTCGGCGATCCTGGTGTCTATGTCGAGGTCCGCTGGTCCAAGCGAGCGTTGCTCTTTGATCTCGGGCACAACGAAGGTCTGGGGCCGACCAGATTGCTCAGGGCCGGAGAAATTTTTGTCTCTCATACCCACATGGACCATTTCATCGGATTCGACGCCGTTCTTCGTGTCGCGCTGGGGCGAGGCAAGACGCTCAGGCTCTTCGGCCCTCCCGGGTTGATCGACAACGTGCAAGGCAAACTGAGGGGCTATACCTGGAATCTCGTGGATGGCTACCCCCTCACGATCGTAGTTTGGGAATTCCACAAAGGTGAGAGACGGCAAGCAACGTTCTTGGCAAGTAATGGGTTCCAACAACCGGAACATACCCACCACCTCGCACAGCAACTTGATGACCCACTCTTCACCGTGATGGAAGACCCAATTTTCACCGTCAAGGCCGTGGCCTTGAACCATCGCATCCCCTCATTTGCCTATGTGCTTGAGGAACAGTTCCACATCAATGTGAACAAACAGAGATTGCATGAGGCAGGGCTCAGGGTCGGCGCCTGGCTCAAAGACGTGAAGCAGCATATCTGGCAAGGCAGGCCAGACGATTTCCGCTTCACCGTAGCGCTCTACGACGAACATCGACGGGCAGAGCAGGAATTTATGCTGGGAGAAGTGAAAGAACGGTTCTTGACGATCTCGCGGGGACAAAAGATCGCCTACGTGGTTGATGTACGCTACGACGAGGAAAACGAAGCCAAGATCGTCGCACTTGCTCGTGGCGCAGACGTCTTCTATTGTGAGTCGCCTTATCTGGATTGTGATGCGGGCCTGTTGAATAATAGGGTCGTTGATTGAACGTTTTGCTATACTGCGCCCCGTCCACAGTTGCTTCCCCACCTGGTACCCCTGGAGCTGTTCATGT